>NZ_LJTD01000002.1:0-478995 GCF_001306765.1 Cobetia sp. UCD-24C
TATCGGTCAGCATGATTCATATTGCGAGTCGCGAGGCCACAAGCCTCGAGACTCAGGCATCGCAAGATGCCACCGTTTCGCCTGACGACCATAGCGAGCGTGAACCACCCGATCCCATGCCGAACTCGGAAGTGAAACCGCTTAGCGCCGATGGTAGTGTGGAGTTTCTCCATGTGAGAGTAGGTCATCGTCAGGCACTTATACCGAACCGCCCCTGTAGCCTTGCTACAGGGGCGGTTCTCTTTGTGGTGAGAAAAAGTTGTGCTCAGGAAACGTTGGCGCAAGAACAGTTTCTCCCTGCAAGAGCAGCGGAGGGCCGCCCCGATCCTCGTCAGGCACTTATACCGAACCGCCCCTGCAGCCTTGCTGCAGGGGCGGTTCTCTTTGCGCGCAGTAAAAGCAGTGGGCGAAAGAAAAGAGCTCTGCCCAAGCAACGTGCACATGACACAAGAAGGCCCCTGTCGATTTTTCGACAGGTGCCTTTTGTCTTCGGGCCTTTTATCTTCAGGGCCAGTGAAGTTTCAGTGCGCCATCACATCAGGGCGCGACTTCGTAGAGTTCGATGGGCGTACCGTCAGGGTCTGCCAGGAAGGTGAAGCGAGCGCCGGTGTATTCATCGACACGTATCGGCTCTGGCGAGGCGCCACGCGCGATCAGCAGCTCGACACAGGTATCGATGTCTTCCGTCGCCAGCGCCAGGTGACGAAGGCCACAGGCTTCCGGATAGCTGGGGCGCTCAGGCGGCGAGGGGAAGGAGAACAGCTCCAGCTGGATGCCGCCCGGCAGGCGCAGATCGAGCTTGTAGCTGTCGCGGGCCTCACGATAGGCCTCGTTGATCACCTGCGCATCCATGACCTCGAGATAAAAGCGCCTGGCGCGAGGGTAATCAGCGGTGATGAGCGCCACGTGATGGACTCGCGTCAGAGGCAGGCGGGGTGTCGAGGTGGCGTCTGAAGCCATGGCGAGACTGTCCGTTGTCATGTTGTGCTCCTGCAGAGTGTTCGGTGCGATGAACAGTACGACGAGCTGTGTGATGAGCTGTGTGGATGAGCGGTGCGGTGAACTCCTGAGTGACATCCTGATGAAAGAAGGCGCCCACTGGGCGCCTTCTTTGATTGGAGCAATCACTGGCCAGGCCATGCGCTATCTCAGCGACACAGGGTTTCCAGGGCTTCGATCAGGCTGTCCATCTCGGCATCGGTACCGATGCTGATGCGCAGATAGTCACGAAGTGCGTCGGTGTTGAAGTGGCGCACCAGGATGCCCTGTTCGCGCAGGCCGATGAACAGCTTGCCGGCATCGTGGGTCGGGTGAGTCGCCAGCACGAAGTTGGTCTGCGAGGGCAGGATCTCGAAGCCCAGCGCGGCCATGCGATCGCGCGTCTGCTCGCGGGTGGTGATGACCCGCGTGCGGCACTCATCGAAATAGTCGGGATCACTGAGCGCGGCGACGCCGACCTGTTCGGCCAGGCGATCGATGGGGTAGGAGTTGAAGGAGTCCTTCACGCGCTCCAGACCCTCGATCAGCTCACGCGAGGCCACGGCATAGCCAAGACGAATGCCCGCCAGGCTGCGCGACTTCGAGAAAGTGCCTGTCACGACCAGATTCGGATACTGATGAATCAGCGGGATGGCGCTTTCGCCACCGAAGTCCACGTAGGCCTCGTCGACCAGCACCACGCTCTGTGGATTGCGCTCCAGCAGCGCGGCAATCGCCTTGCGGCCATGGCCATGCCCTGTCGGGGCGTTGGGGTTGGCGAAGATGATGCCGCCATTGTCGTTGCCGAAGGCTTCCAGGTCGACTTCCCAGTTGTCGGTCAGCGCGATGCTGCGCGACTCGATGCCATACATGCGGCAGTAGACCGGGTAGAAGCTGTAGCTGATGGACGGCAGCAGCAGCGGCTTGTTCTGACGGAAGAATGCCTGGAAGGCCAGCGCCAGCACCTCATCGGAGCCATTGCCGACGAAGACTTCCTCGGCGGCCACATGGAAGGTATCGGCCAGGGCGGCGCGCAGCGAGCTGGAGCTCGGGTCCGGGTAGCGGCGCAGATCAGAGGCATTGAACTCGCGCAGCGTCTGCTCCACGGCGGGCGCCGGCGGATAGGGGTTCTCGTTGGTGTTCAGCTTGATCAGCTGCTCACGCGGTTGTTCGCCGGGGACGTAGGGGGTCAGGTCGTGGACCTGGGGGCTCCAGTACTTGCTCATGATTTCTCGCCGCTGGTGACAGTGCATGACCCGTGTCATGGATGCTTTTCATGTTGCCCGCTGGATCGTCGCGGTACAAGCACCGGCATGCGCTCTGAGTGAGTCATGAGGGGCATTGGAGCGGTGATTGAAGGCTGTTGCGAAAGTCTGTTGCGAAGGACCGTCGAGAGACTGTTGCGAAGAACTGTCGGGAGAGAGTGTTGGAAGGGCTATCGAGAGTGGTGTTGAAAGAAGCCCAAGAGTAGCCGCACGGCGGGCCTCACCCATTGTTGCCATGCCAGCATTATTCTCGTGCGATGCGCATGCTTGAAGCAGCGCGTGGTGTGCCGCATGTCACAGGCATGTTTGCCCAGCTCGCGCGACCTTGCACGATGACGACGCTGGGTGAAGACCTGCAATTCAAGGAGTCCCGATGACTGCCAACACCAATGCCCCGTACGCCGATACCCTGCTCGATCCGGTCAAGCTCGGTGATCTGACCCTGCCCAACCGCATCCTGATGGCACCGCTGACACGTGCTCGTACCCCCGACAGCGTGCCCGGTGAGCTGCAGCAGGCCTATTACGGTCAGCGTGCCGGTGCCGGCCTGATCATCAGCGAGGCGACCAATATCTCGCCCACCGCACGTGGCTATGTCTACACGCCGGGCATCTGGACCGATGAGCAGGAAGCGGGCTGGAAGGGCGTCGTCCAGGCGGTGCACGCCAAGGGCGGACGCATGGCGCTGCAGCTGTGGCACGTCGGGCGTGTCTCGCATGAGATGGTGCAGCCGGACGGCCAGCAGCCGGTCGCGCCGAGCGCCCTGCGTGGTGAAGGCGCCCAGTGCTTCGTCGAGTTCGAGGACGGCACCAGCGGACGTCACCCCACCAGTACGCCGCGCGCCCTGGAAACGGACGAGATACCCCAGCTGATCGAGGACTATCGCCAGGCCGCCGTGCGCGCCAAGCGTGCCGGTTTCGACATGATCGAGGTGCACGCCGCCAACGCCTATCTGCTCAACCAGTTCATGGCCACCGGCACCAATCAGCGCACTGACCAGTACGGTGGCTCGGTCGAGAACCGTGCGCGCCTGACGCTGGAAGTCGTCGATGCCGTCGCCGAAGTCTTCGGCCCTGAGCGTACCGGCATCCGCCTGACGCCCTTCATCGAGATCTTCGGTCTGACCGATGACGAGCCGGAAGAGATGGCCTTCTACATGGCCGAGCAGCTCTCCAGACGTGGCATCGCCTATGTGCACGTCAACGAGCCGGACTGGGCCGGTGGCGAAATCAAGTTCAGCGATGACTTCCGTCGTGCCCTGCGCGAGCGCGTCACGGGCGCGCTGATCTTCTGCGGCCATTACGACGGTGAGAGCGCGGCACGCATCATCGATGAGGGCATCGCGGATGCCGTCGCCATCGGGCGCCCGTATATCGCCAACCCGGACCTGGTCGAGCGCATTCGCCTCGGGGCTGAACTCAACGAGCAGGACCCGGACACCTTCTACGGTGGTGGCGCCAAGGGTTACACCGACTATCCGTTTCTCGACAATGGCCATGATCGCCGCGGCTGAGGCCGACACGATTTAGCGAATGGTGTTCGATAAACGCCATCGGGGGTGGCCTCTCGGGGCGGATACCCGCTATTCTTGAGCATGGAAGCTTGTGAGCGGTCTGCCTGCCAAAGCGGGTAGACCGCTCGCCGTCGATAGCGCTGACGCTGCTATCGAGTCATCGCCTTAAGGAGGATTCAATGCAGATCAGGACTCTGATGGTGGGAGCCGCGCTGATGGTCGGTCTCGCCGGGTGCGCATCAACGGCCCAGACCAATGACGGTGCCGCTGACAACAGCGCCACCGAGACAGCCAGCGAGCAGGTTGCCGTCTACAAGGGCACCCTGCCGTGTCGTCGTTGCACGGGCATTGACCTCGATGTACGCCTCAAGGGCGCCGAAGAGGCAGCCCAGGATGAGCGTACCTTCAGTCTCGATGCCACCTATCGTGATCATCCGCAGCAGCCGGATCCGGAGCATTACGAAGGCCAGTGGGACGTGCTGTCCGGCACCGTGACGGACCCGAACGCGACCGTCTATGAGCTGACGCCGGACGGCGAAGGCCAGACCTACTACTTCCTGCGTCTGGATGCCCAGACCCTGGAGCTGGTCGACCCGCAGAAGCGTCGCTTCCAGAACGGTGAGACACTGCGCCTCAAGCGCCAGTAAGCGTGCCGTGCGCCACAAGGCGATCGTGAGCACAAGGAAGGCGGCGCAAGCCGCCTTCCTTGTGTCTGGCCGTTGGAAATCCGCGGCTGACGACACTCCGCTGCGGCGCCGAGAATCATTTCTTCCCGACAGGATTGTCTGATGGCGAAAGCAAAGAGCGCCTTCGTATGTACCGAATGCGGTAGCGAATTCTCGAAGTGGCAGGGCCAGTGCAGCGGCTGCCGCGAGTGGAACACCCTGCAGGAAATCCGCGTCGGCGCCACGGTATTGCCCGGCGCCGCCCCCGCTGCGGGAGCCGTCGCCGGTGGTGCTGCGCGTAGCGCCAGCAATGGGCGGGGCGGCTACGCCGGCACGCTCAGCGACAACGTGACCGATCTTTCCAATGTCTCGCTGGCCGAGGTGCCGCGCTTCTCCTCGACCTTCGGCGAGTTCGACCGCGTGCTGGGCGGCGGGCTGGTGCCGGGTTCCGCCGTGCTGCTCGGTGGCCACCCGGGGGCCGGCAAGTCGACGCTGCTGCTGCAGACCGCCTGCAAGCTCGCCCAGCAGAAGCGCTCACTCTATGTCACCGGTGAGGAGTCGCTGTCGCAGGTGGCGATGCGCGCCCATCGTCTGCAGCTGCCGACCCAGGGCCTCAAGATGCTGGCCGAGACCAGCGTCGAGACGATTCTGGCCACCGCCGAGCGCGAAAAGCCCGAGGTGCTGATCATCGACTCCATCCAGACCATGCATCTGGAGGATCTGTCATCCGCGCCGGGGGGTGTCTCGCAGGTGCGTGAGTCCGCCGCCGCGCTGACCCGCTTCGCCAAGCGAACCAACACCGTGCTGCTGCTGGTCGGCCACGTGACCAAGGACGGCTCGCTGGCCGGGCCCAAGGTGCTGGAGCACATGATCGACGCCTCCCTGCTGCTGGAGGGCGATGGCGATTCGCGCTTCCGCACGCTGCGTGGCCAGAAGAACCGCTTCGGTGCGGTCAACGAGCTGGGCGTGTTCGCCATGGTCGAGCTGGGTCTGAAGGAGGTGAAGAACCCCAGCGCGATCTTCCTGTCGCGCAGCGAGGAGCAATCCTCCGGCAGTCTGGTGATGGTGGTGTGGGAGGGCACGCGACCGATCCTGATCGAAGTGCAGGCCTTGCTGGATGACTCGCCGCTGGGCAATCCCCGCCGTGTCGCCGTCGGCCTGGACGGCAATCGTCTGTCGATGCTGCTGGCAGTGCTCAACAAGCATGGCGGCCTGTTCACCGGCGATCAGGATGTCTTCCTGAACGTGGTCGGCGGGGTCAAGGTGCTCGAGACCAGCGCCGACCTCGCGGTGCTGTGTGCGGTGGTCTCCAGTCTGCAGAACCGTCCGCTGCCGCGTGAGCTGGTGGTGTTCGGCGAGGTGGGACTGTCCGGCGAGATCCGTCCGGTGCCGAGTGGTCAGGAGCGCATCGTCGAGGCCGCCAAGCATGGCTTCACGCGCGCCATCGTGCCCAAGGGCAATGCCCCCAAGAATCCGCCCAAGGGCATGACCATCGTGGCGGTCGACAAGCTGTCCCAGGCGCTGGAAGCCCTGTGACCCCTGCGCCTGGCGCGTGAGCCTGCCGCACGGGGACATCGTGGTGTGATGCTGCATGCAACGAACAAGGCCAGCCTCGCGGCTGGCCTTGTTCGTATGGAGTTTTCTCCGAGCACGAAGCTCAGTCTGTCTTGTCAGTCCTGCTTGTCAGCCCTGCTTGTCAGCCCTGCTTGTCAGCCTGGCGGGCGGCGTGAGCACAGGCCTTGAGGCGTGAGACCAGAAGCTCGACACCGCGCTCTCGCATGAGTTCTTCATTGCGCCCCGGAACCTCTTCGACATCGCCTGCGTAGGCATTGATGGCGGCTTCGACCGAGCTCTCGCGCAGCAGGTGCAGCATCGGGTAGGGCGAGCGGTTGGTGTAGTTGGCCGCGTCGTCTTCCTCGGTGTCCTCGAACACGTATTCCGGGTGGAAGCTGGCCAGCTGATAGATGCCTTCGTAGCCCTGCATCTCGAGCAGCGCCTCGGCATAGTCGAGCAGCTCGAGGTAGGTATCGAAGTCGCGGAAGCCGTCCTTGAAGATCACCAGCGTCGTCTCGGCGTCGCGATTGGCGTCCAGGTTCAGCAGCTCGTCGCCGAGTGCCTGCAGGCAGCGCTCGAGCCCTGCGCCGGGCACCACGGCATACTGGATGCTGTTGCGTGCCATCTCGCGCGCGGCAAACGGGCAAAGATTGTCAGCGATGATGTGCGTCTCGACCCACTGGCGAGTGGCGTCGATGGCCTCGGCTTCGCTGGCATCCAGCGGCGGGGTATAGCCACCCGCCGTCTCGGGAGTCGTGGTATCGGTCGGCGTAGCGTCGGTGGTCATGGCGTCAGGGTCCGCAGCGGTGTCAGGAAAGGGTATTGTCACTGCTCGGGCGCGGCATGGCCAGCGCCGTGTCTTCTCGTCTCTCTTCGTATCTCGTTATCGTGTCTCGTCGCCGTGTTTCTTGATCATGTCTCTTCAGCGTATGTCTTTATAGTGAGAGGACCGCAGGGGCACAGGTCGTTATCGGGTATGTGGCGGCCCTGTTTCATTAGTGATTTCAGCGATAGACTTATCACCGCTGGTTTCAAGCCTGTCCCGAGTACGTTCAGGGATATTGCGGCTACCGGTTGACGACTTCTTTCCTGCCTCGCCACGGAGATACTTCTTGTCCGCTGATACTCCGCCTCCTTCCTCGCCGCCCCCCGAATCTCCCGAATCTACCGAGACGGCAGAGGGGCCCGAGCACACCAGTGCCGCGGCCTATCGTCTGTCGCGACTGTTGCCCTTTCTCGGCTGGATGCGTCAGCTGTCGCCCGGGGATGCGCGTTCTGATCTGATCGCGGGCCTGAGTGGCGCGGTGCTGGTGCTGCCCCAGGGGGTAGCCTATGCGTTGATCGCCGGCCTGCCACCGGCGCATGGGCTGTATGCCGCCATCGTGGTGGCGATCATCGCCGGCCTGTTCGGCAGTTCGCGGCATATGGTCAGTGGCCCGGCCGCGGCGATCTCGATGGTGGTGTTCGGCACTGTCTCGACCCTGGCCGCGCCGGGCAGTCCCGAATACTTGCCGCTGGTGCTGGCGCTGACCTGCATGGTCGGCATCATCCAGCTGTCGTTGGGGCTGATGCGCATGGGGGCGCTGGTCAATCTCATCTCGCATACGGTGGTGATCGGCTTCACCGCCGGCGCCGGGGTCTTGATCGCCACCAGTCAGCTCAAGCATCTGTTCGGCATCGCGCTTGGCGATGCCTCGAGCTTTCTCGGCACCTGGTGGGCGCTGCTCGGGCATCTGGGCGATACCTCGTGGGCCACGTTGATCACGGGACTCAGCACCTTGCTCACGGCCGTGCTGGTTCGGCGGCTGAATCGCAAGCTGCCGTGGATGCTGGTGGCGATGGCTGTCGGCTGCGGTGTCGCGGCATTGCTCGGTGGCAGCGCGGCAGGTATCCCGATGGTCGGCGCCCTGTCCGGCAGTCTGCCGCCGTTTACCCTGCCGCCGCTGGGCTTTGACATCCTGCGCTCGCTGGGTGGGGCGGCCTTCGCGCTGGCGGTGCTCGGTTTGATCGAGGCGGTCTCCATCGCGCGCGCCATCGGCGTGCGCTCGCATCAGCGTATCGATGGCAACCAGGAGTTCATCGGTCAGGGCTTGTCGAATCTGGCGGGCAGTTTCTTCTCGTGCTTTGCCGGCTCCGGCTCCTTCACGCGCTCCGGTGCCAACTATGATGCCGGCGCCCGCACCCCGCTGTCGGTGGTGGTGGCGGCACTGATCGTGCTGGCGGTGCTGTTGCTGGTGCCTGACGTGACCGCCTGGCTGCCGTTGCCGGCGATGGCGGGCCTGATCATGGTGATCGCCGCCAACCTGATCGAAGTCGGTCATATCCGTCAGATTCTGGCCGTCAGCCGCGAAGAGGCGGTGGTGCTGGTGATCACCTTCCTCGCTACCCTGCTGTTGCCGCTGGAGTTCGCCATCTTCGCCGGGGTGCTGGTCTCGCTGGTGCTGTATCTGAACCGCACCTCACGGCCACGGCTGGTCGAGATGGCACCAGACCCGGAGCATCCGGAGCTTGGGGTGCGCAATGCCGAGCGTTATCAGCTGGCCCAGTGCCGGGAAGTGGTGATTCTGCGCGTGGATGGTTCGCTGTTCTTCGGGGCGGTCGACCACGTCCAGCGCAAGCTGGCGCGCTATACCGGCAAGCACGTCATTCTGCTGGGCACCGGCTGCAACTTCATCGATATTGCGGGCGCCGAGATGCTCGAGATCGAGCAGCATCGCCTGCGCGATGCCGGCGGCAGTCTCAGCATGTGCGGCTTTCGCATGTACGCGCTGGAAGTGATGGAGCGCGGTGGCTTCCTCGAGCGCATGGGGCGTGAGAACTACTTCCATACCGCCGAGGCGGCGATAGCCTCGCTGCGCGACTCGGTCGCCGAAGCGCATCGCGCGCACGGTGATCAACCCGCTGCCTGCCCCGATTGTCAGCTGTTCGGCCCGGCCGGGATCGGGCCGGGGCAGGGGGTGCGCCTGACGCCACCGTTGGCGTGAAAGCACAGGGCTGGGGGCGGCTGCGCGCTTGCGCTAGAATATGGCCCCTTGATGGTGCGGCCAGTCAGCTAGCCGCCGCCCATTGCCTCAATCCTGTTCTGTCTGCCGAGAGATGCCCATGAGTTTGCCCACCGTGGCGGCCAGCTGCGACCTGATTCGCGACGGCCGTCCGTTGATCGATGTGCGCGCGCCGGTCGAATTCGCCGCTGGTGCCTTGCCGGGTGCCGTCAATCTGCCGCTGATGGATGATGAGGAGCGTCATCGCGTCGGGGTGCAGTACAAGCAGGTCGGCCCGGAATCGGCGGTACATCTTGGCCATCAACTGGTCAGCGGCGGGATCAAGCGCGCACGTATCCGCGCCTGGGTCGAGCACGTCGAGCGGCACCCTGACGCGATTCTCTATTGCTTCCGCGGCGGCATGCGTTCCCAGCTCAGTCAGCAGTGGCTGCAGGAAGCGGGGATCGAGCGTCCGCGCATCGAGGGCGGCTGGAAGGCCATGCGTCAGCAGCTCTGTCAGCATATCGATGAGCGTGCCGAGCAGGCCCCGATGCTGTTGATCGGCGGGCTGACCGGCTGCGCCAAGACCGAGCTGATCCATGCGCTGGACAATGGCATCGACCTGGAAGGCTGTGCGCGCCACAAGGGGTCGGCCTTCGGCCGCCACCCCTTCCCGGCGCCGAGCCAGATCGACTTCGAGCACCGCATCGCCGCCGAGATGCTCACGCTTGAGGATGAAGCGCCGACCATCATGGAAGACGAGTCGCGCTTCATCGGCAGCGTCAACATTCCGCTCGCCACCTGGCGCGCGATGGAGCAGGCACCGTTGATCCGCGTCGAAATGCCGCTGGACTGGCGAGTGGTGCAGATTCAGAAGGACTATATCGAGGGGCTGTGGTCCACCTACAGTCGCCACTATGGTGACTTCCTCGGCTGGACCCTGATGCAGCGTCAGCTGCGTCAGGCGCTGCTGCGTCTGCGCAAGCGCCTGGGCAGTGCGCGCCTTGCTCGTCTGGTGCGCATGCAGGACATCGCCTTCCAGGAGCACAAGCGCGGCAATCCCATTGCCCATGAAGGCTGGCTGGCGCCGCTGCTCAGCGAGTATTACGACCCGATGTACCGCTATCAGCTCGAGAAGCACGAGCGCACCTTCCTGCACGTCGGCGACTGGGACAACAGCCTTGCCTTCGCGCGTGAGTGGAGCGCCAATCACCGCTGGCAGCGCTGACATCCCTTACGAGCGCCGGTCAGCGCTCACGCATTCAGCCAGTCCACCAGCAGGCGGTCCAGCAGGGCCGCCTGACGATCAAAGCGCTTCGGGTCCTCCAGCAACGCCTCGCGTGACTGCACGCCATTGCCCTCCAGGGGCGGGGGGTGGCGGGCCAGGCGGTCCTGCGTGGCCGCCGCATCCATGTGCGGATGGAAGTTGAGCGCCACCACGCGACCCTCATCCCAGCTGAAGCCGGCCACTGGCGTATGCTCGCTGCTGGCCAGCAGCTCGCAGTCTTCCGGCAGTCCGCAGATCTCCTCATGCCACATCAAGGCCTCGAACTCGGCGGGTAGCCCCAGCGGGCACTCGTTGCTGCGCGTCAGCGTGGCCCAGCGACGCTGCGGCACCACGGCGGACGAGACGATCGCCCCCATCTGCTCGGCGATCAGTCGCGCCCCCAGGCCAATCCCCAGCAGCGGGCGATTGCTGTTCAGCGTGCGCCGAATCAACTTGCGCTGCAGGCGCAGCGACTGCTGTTCGGCGGGCGAGGCGGGCTGTGCGGCGCTCGACAGGCGTTGCGGTCCATCCAGCACCACCAGCGCATGAAAGTCATCGATGCCCGGCAGCGCCTCGCCTGCCAGCGGGAAGCTGGTGTTGAAGCTGTGTCCCATGCCGAAAAGCCAGTCCCTGAGACGTAGCGGACTCTGCCAGTCATGCGCTAGCGTTGCGGTATCGGCGGCTGAATCTGGTTCAGTGTCAGGGAGTTGCCCCTGATGTATGAAGTAAAGATGCATGTCTTCATCATGCGTGAGCGCCATGTCAGCGTAAAGACCCCAGTGTTTGCATCTCTGTACCTGCGTCTCAGTGCCATGATCTCAGTACCTGCAACCGGGCGAGCCAGCCGCGACACGACAAGGAGAGAACCGCATGCGGGCCGAACTGCTCGAACAGATCTACACCGTGGTGGCGCAGATTCCCGAAGGCCGCATCACCACCTACGGACGTATCGCCAAGATGACCGATGGCGCCAGCGCGCGCATGGTCGGCTCGGCGATGCGTCACCTGCCAGATGGCCATCAGATGCCGTGGCATCGCGTGATCAACGCCTCGCTCAAGGTCACCGAGCACGGCGGGGCAGTGCGCCAGCGGGAAAAGCTGCGCAGCGAAGGCATCCTGTTCGATGGTGCCGGCCGCGTGCCGACGGAGTGCCTGTGGCCCTGAGGTGTGCGGCAGCACGGCAGCGCTCGAGCGGGAGCGTGTTCATCCGGCCACGCGCGGGCGCTACCCTTTCGCCTATCCTATCGCATACCCTATAGCGACCTCCGGTGACATCGCGGCTGGCGGAGCCAAGACGCCAGCGCGAACGCCGCATATTGAATAGTGAAGTGAGAATAGAGCCGTCATGACTCAGCCTGTATCCGGTTTCCGTGCGCGCCTTGATGCGCTGGCCCCCGTGCGCCGTACTGCCTTCATGGCGGCGCTGACCGAGCGACTCCTGCCCAATGCCGGCTTCTACGCCGAAGCCAATGGCACGGCCAGCGCGCTGGACACCACGCGTGAGCTGCGCAAGCTGCTGGACCTCGTCTGGGAGCAGCTGCGCGTGCGCGATGCCAAGATCGATTTCTCGCTGCAGGCCGAGAAGGTCACCGCCTTCGAGCCCGCCGAGGAGGACGACAGCTTCGGCGCTCGCCGCGCCCTGGAAGCCGTGATGGCGCTGACCGCCTGCATCGATGTGCTGATCAGCGAAGAGCCGGAAGCCGCGCTCAAGATCAGCCGTCTGTCCGCCGATGGCGTGCGCGCGCTGATCGACCTGCAGGCCGGTGAGGGCATCGAGCAGGAAGCGCTGGAAGCCATGATTCGCGAACATCCGTTGATGATCGATGAGCGTGATTTCCAGGACGCCGTGCTCGAGAGCGTCGAAGCCCCGCAGCTGTCCCGCGATGACTGGCGTGCGCTCAAGCAATTGGGCCGCAATGAAGATGTCAGCAATCTCGGGCTATCCTTGCAGGACTGAGCGGCCCGATTCGGGCCATCCTGGTGCCAGTGATGACTGGCCAGCCGTTGTTGGAGAGACAGATGAGCGACACCCGTCAGCAGGATTCTTCTCCGATGAACGCAGCGCTGAATGGCGTGATTCAGGCGCGTCTGGACGCCATGCGTGAGCGTCTCGCGCAGCCGACGCTGAGTGCGGCGGATGTGCATGCGCTGCGTGTCGACTGCAAGCAGCTGCGCGGCTGGTGGCAGCTGCGGCGTGAGTCGCTGGGCAAGTCGACGGTGAGTGAGCATCAGGCGCGTCCGCGCGCCGTCGCCAAGGCATTGGCCGGGCCGCGCGAGGCGCACATGCTGCGCAAGACCCATGGTCGCGCCTACGCCTGGGTGGATGAGCGCAGTCAGCGTCTGCTGGATGCGCTGCGTCCGGGGCTGACCAGTGCCTCGCTCAGCGAGCCCGAAGGCGAGCTGGATCACGCGCCGCTCGAGACGCTGTTGAGCGAAGAGCGGGCGGCCTGGCAGGCGGCACCGCTGACGGTGGAGGAGCTCAACATCGGGCTGGAATTCAGCCGTCATCGCATCAGCAAGCTTGCGGCGCAGGTGGCCAGCAAGCGTGAGATCGAGACGTCTCACCGGCTGCGCAAGTGGGCCAAGTACCGCATGTTCCAGCTGGCACTGGCGCACGAGGCGCTGGGTGAGGCAGCCGCGCGGGAGCTCGAGTCACCGAGCCACGGACGGCGCCGCGAGCCGGAACTGCTCGACAAGGCGGCCGCGCGGCTGGGCAATCAGCATGACCTGGCGGAGCTGGCGCTGTGGGTCGGGGAGCGCGTGATGCTGCCCGCCGCCGAGAAGCACCTGGTCGCGGATATCATGACGCTTGCTGACCAGCGACTCGCGCAGGCGCTCAAGCCACTGAAGAAGCTGGGCTACGTCTGAGCGCTGTTCTCGCCTGAGCCGAAGTTGCTTCTCTGCAGACAAGAACGCCGCCATTCCCTGAGGATATGGCGGCGTTCGCGTTTCTGCCTGAACTACCTGCGGCTGCGCTTACAGGCGCATCTCGATACCGCGTGCGGCCATATGCGCCTTGGCCTGGGGGATCGTGTACTCGGCGAAGTGGAAGATGCTGGCGGCCAGCACCGCATCCGCACCGCCTTCGAGCACGCCATCCACCAGATGGTCGAGGGTGCCGACGCCGCCGGAGGCGATCACTGGCACGCTGACGGCGTCGGAGATGGCGCGTGTCACGCCGAGATCGAAACCGGCCTTGGTGCCATCGCGGTCCATGCTGGTCAGCAGCAGCTCGCCGGCGCCCAGCTCGACCATCTTCTTCGCCCACTCGACGGCGTCGAGTCCGGTCGGCTTGCGGCCGCCGTGGGTGAAGATCTCCCAGCGCGGTGTCTCGCCGTCCTGGCTGACGCGCTTGGCGTCGATGGCGACCACGATGCACTGGCTGCCGAAGCGTTCCGCGGCTTCACGCACGAAGTCCGGGTTGAACACGGCCGCGGTGTTGATCGAGACCTTGTCCGCGCCGGCATTCAGCATGGTGCGAATGTCTTCACAGGTGCGGATGCCGCCCCCCACCGTCAGCGGGATGAACACCTCACCGGCGATGCGCGACACCATGTCGACCGTGGTGCCACGGTTGTCGACGCTGGCGGTGATGTCGAGGAAGGTGATCTCGTCGGCGCCTTGCTCGTTGTAGCGCTTGGCGACCTCGACCGGGTCACCGGCATCGCGGATACCGACGAAGTTGACGCCCTTCACGACACGACCGGCGTCGACGTCCAGACACGGAATGATGCGTTTGGCGAGTGCCATGATCGCTCCCCTCAGGCCTTGCGGCCGGTGATGGAGTCGGACAGCGCCTGCGCTTCGGCGATATCCAGGCTGCCTTCATAGATGGCGCGGCCGGTGATGGCACCGAGGATGCCCTGATCGGCCACTTCGGCCAGGCCGCGGATGTCATCCAGGTTGGTCACGCCGCCGGACGCGATCACCGGGATACCGCCTTCGCGGGCCAGTGCCACGGTGGCTTCGATGTTGACGCCCTGCATCATGCCGTCGCGGGCGATGTCGGTGTAGACGATGGAGGACACGCCGTCGTTGGCGAAGCGCTTGGCCAGCTCGGTGGCCTTGATGGTGGAGACTTCGGCCCAGCCATCGGTGGCCACGAAGCCGTCACGCGCATCGAGACCGACGATGATGCGGCCCGGGAAGGCGCGGCACATCTCGGCGACGAAGGCCGGTTCCTTCACGGCCTTGGTGCCGATGATGACCTGGCCGACGCCGGCTTCCAGATAGTGCTCGATGGTCGCGGCATCACGGATGCCACCACCGATCTGGATCGGCAGCTCCGGGTAGGCGCGGGCGATGCGTGTCACGGCGTCGCCATTGACCGGTTTGCCTTCGAAGGCACCGTTGAGATCGACCAGATGCAGACGACGGCCACCGGCCTCGACCCAGCGCGCGGCCATGGCCAGCGGGTCATCGCCGTAGTTGGTGGAGTCTTCCATGCGGCCTTGCTTCAGGCGTACGCACTGACCGTCCTTGAGATCGATCGCGGGGATTACCAGCATGTCGGGTGTCCTCTCGGCGTGTCTGGGCACGCCTGTATTGTCGTCGGTATATCGAAGGCGGATGTATCGGCGTCCGTCACGCGAGACAGACGCCGAGGGTCACGCGGGCGAGCCTTCAGGGCTGCCAGCGGACGAAGTTCTCGAGCAGCTTGAGGCCGGCGGCCGCGCTCTTCTCCGGGTGGAACTGCACCGCGAACAGGCTGCCCTCACCGATGGCGACGTGCGCCTCGGCACCGGCGTAGTGCGTGGCGCCGTAGACCTTGGAGCGCTCGCTGGCCGACACATAGAAGCTGTGCACGAAGTAGAAGCGCGAGTTGTCCTCGATGCCTTCCCACAGCGCGTGGCCCTGGGTGTGCGCGACATGGTTCCAGCCCATGTGCGGCACCTTGAGGCGCTGGCCGTGCTCGTCCAGCTGCTGGTCATCGAAGCGTTTCACGTCGCCCTTGAAGTAGGCGAGGCAATCGATGCCACCATTCTCTTCGCTGCGCTCCATCAGCATCTGCTGACCGACGCATACGCCCAGCAGCGGCTTGCTGTGGTTGCTCAGCAGCTCGCCGACCAGACCGCGCAGCTCGGCGCGTTCAAGCTCGCCCATGCAATCACGGATGGCGCCCTGGCCGGGCAGCACCACGCGGGTGGCTCCGCGGATGGCGCGCGGGTCGCTGGTGATCACGACATTCTCGTCGGCCACGTGCTCAAGCGCCTTGGCGACGGAGTGCAGGTTGCCCATGCCATAGTCGATGACGGCAATCGTCATGTCTTTCTCCCGAAGGCCGGAGCAGGCTCCGGCGCTGGATGTCAGGCGTCTGGCGCCCGGATCATTCGTTTACAGCGAGCCCTTGGTGGAGGCGATACGGCCTCCCATGCGCTCGTCCTCTTCCACCGCCATGCGCACGGCACGACCGAAGGCCTTGAAGATGGTCTCGGCCTGGTGGTGGGCATTGAAGCCCTTGAGGTTGTCGATATGCAGGGTGGCGCCAGCGTGATTGACGAAGCCCTGGAAGAATTCCCAGAACAGCTGGGTATCGAAGCGACCGATGTTGCCGCGGGTGAACTCGCACTGCATGAACAGGCCCGGACGACCGGAGAAGTCGATCACCACGCGAGACAGGGCTTCATCCAGCGGCACGTAGGCATGGCCGTAACGGCGGATGCCGGCCTTGTTGCCCAGCGCCTGCGCGAAGGCCTGACCCAGGGTGATGCCGATGTCCTCGACGGTGTGGTGGTCATCGATATGCAGGTCGCCATCGCAGTCGACCTCGATGTCGATCACGCCGTGACGGGCGATCTGGTCCATCATGTGTTCGAGGAAGGGCACGCCAGTGTTGGCGCTCAGCTTGCCTTCACCGTCCAGATTGATGCGGACCCGGATCTTGGTTTCCGAGGTGTTGCGATGAACTTCGGCGATACGCTCTACCATGATGTCTCTCCAGCGGTCGGTGACGCCATCAGCGGCTTCGGGGCCGATGGGGTCTGGGCGCAGTCTGGGGCCTTTGGTATGAGAGGCGTGTGTCCAGTCCGGCCGGGAAGTGCGCATCATGTGGTTATTGTCATGTGATGTCGCAATCGAAATCGTGATCAGGGCATTGACGACGGCAAAGAGCCGTCGGCGGGGCGCTTGATCGGCGGCAGGCGCGTCGTCTTTGTGCCTGCCCGACCCGTCATTATAGAGAAAGGACAATGGCATCCGCTACAATGGCGGGCATTCATATCGCGGGCGAGGATCTCACCATGCCGGTCACTCTTCAGATGATCGATCACGCACGCTGGCAAACCGATGAGCAAGTCCGTATCGATCTGTCGCGTATCTATCACGAAGCCCCCAGTGAGCGTCTCCCGCTCGCCCCGGATGACTTCATTCAGGCCAATCTCGCCGCGGGACACCGCTTCTGCAGCGCCTTCTTCAACGATCGTCATATCGGCGCGCTACTCTGCGAGGATGAAGGCGATGCCTGGAAGATCAGCCATTGCTGCGTGCGCAAGAGCACGCGTCGACGCGGTGTCGGTACGCGTCTGATGGCGCTGCTGTCGCTGGAAGCGGCCAGTGCCCAGCGTCTACTGGTCGTGCCGAGTCAGGGATTGACCCTGGCCGACGAGCTGCTGGTATCACGTCTGGGCTATGTGCGAGACCCCGCCCGCGACGGCTTCGTGCTGGCGCAGGAGTGAACCCGGTCGTTGCCGGATGCGGAACTGACGTCAACGCGACCTGTCCACCGGCTGTGTCATCATCATTTCTGTCTTGAGGCTGTCTCGCTGTGCGGGAGGATGGCGCGCAGCGCTCGAGCTAGATGATGAGCGGGAGAAAGGGCATCGCCTGATGCCACGAGTTCCCAGCGCCATTCCATGTGCTGCCCTCTGGAGTGAGGGCACCGTAGCAATTCTCATCGTGTCAAAGGGAGGACGCAGATGAAAGCACTGTTCAGAGCCTTGCTGGCCATCGTCGGAGTACTGGCGTTGGTGGTCGTGGCAGGGGTGATCTATGTCACCACCTTCCTCGATCCGAATGATCTCAAGCCGCGACTGGTCAAGGCGGTCAAGGACCAGGCGGGGCTGGAACTGGCCCTGAACGGCCCGCTGGACTGGTCCTTCTATCCGCGTCTCGGCGTCAGTGTCGAGGACGCCGAAGCCTGGCTGCCGGAGCAGGAACGTGACCAGTCACCGTTTGCCTCCTTTACCCGCGCGGAAGTCGGCGTGTCCTTCACGCCACTGCTGAGCGGTGAAGTCGAAGTCGAAGGCGTCTTCCTCGACGGCCTCAAGCTGGCGCTCGAGCGTGATGCACAGGGGCGTGGCAACTGGGAAAGCCTGCTCGAGCATGCGGCGACGGCCGCCGACAGTGGCGCGGCGGATGAAGCGCTGCCGCCGGCCAAGAGCGCCGGTGTGGCGCTGGCGGATGACACGACCCCGTCGGTGCAGAATGGCGCCGGCAGCATGGCGGTCAATCTCGATATCGCCTCGGTGCAGGTCACCAATGGTCAGATCGCCTATCAGGACGCGGCCAGCGGGCTCGACATGACGCTCAATGACGTGGCGTTGACGTCCTCCAACGTCAGCCCCGACAAGGCCTTCCCGGTCGAGCTGTCGTTCGTGGCCGATGGGCGTGAGCCGGAACTTCAGAGCACCGTCAGCCTCGATGGCAAGGTGGCGCTGGACCTGCAGGGCGGCCGTCATGTGCTGACCGGCGTGAGCCTGGATACCACCACGCGCATGCCGTCGCTGGGTGACAAGGACCAGAGCGTGGCGCTGGACATCGACACCCTGACGCTGGATACCGACAAGCAGCTGTATCTGGCCGATGGCGCCGAGCTGGATGCGACGCTCCATCAGGCCGCGCTGGGTGACAAGGCCCTGCCGCTGAAAGCCACCTTCGGTGCCGAAGCGGACCTGGCGGCGGGTACGGCGAATCTCGAGAACCTGCTGCTGACCTCCGGCAGTGACCTTCGCCTCAGCGGGGCGCTCAAGGCCAAGGACATCACCGGCGATGCGCTCAGCTATTCCGGTCAGTTCAAGCTGGCACCGCTGTCGCCCAAGGCGTGGATGACGCGTGTCGGCATGGAGGCGCCGCAGACTGCCAAGAGCAGCGCGCTGACCTCACTGGCCTTCTCCAGCCCGTTCAAGGGCGACATGTCGCAGGTGCAGCTGACCAACCTGGTGATGGCGCTGGATGACACCACCATCAACGGGCGCCTCGGCTCGTCCTTCGATGCCTCGCAGATCACCTTCGATCTGGATGTCGACGCGCTCAATCTCGATGACTACCTGGCACCGGCGGGCGCAGACGAGAAGACGGCAAGCCTGGGGGAAGCGCTTACGGCGGGCGTGATCGCGCCGGTCTATGCGGCCGATGGTGACGCGGAGCTGCTGCCGGTGGCATTGCTCAAGACGCTGGGCCTTCAGGGGCAGCTGGATATCGGCACGCTGATCGCCTCGGGGCTCGAGATGAGCAAGGTGACCGCCAAGCTATCCGGTCAGCCGGGTGTGCAGCAGCTCGATAGCCTGACGGCCAGCCTCTATGGCGGCTCGCTGGCGGCCAATGCACGCATCGACAGCCGCAAGACACCGCTGAGCATGAGCTTCGGCGAGAAGCTGACCAATCTGGATATCGCGCCGTTCCTCAAGGCGCTGGCGCCGGAGCAGAAGGATATCCTGCGCGGTCGCCTGACGCTCAATGGTGACTACACCACCAGCACCAATCAGATCGACAGCATCAAGCGCAATCTGAACGGCAAGGGCAACTTCGAGATTCGCAATGGCGAGGTGCTCGACGTCAATATCTCCAAGGAGATGTGCACTGCCGTGGCGACGCTGAGTGGCAAGACCTCCTCGCGCGAGTGGAAGGCCAATACGCCGCTGGAGCGTGCGCAGGGCAGCTTCACAGTCACCAATGGCGTGATCAGCAATCAGGATCTCGCCCTGGCGATCCCGGGCATCGCGCTGGACGGCAAGGGCCAGCTCAACCTGCCGACCGAGGCCTTCGACTACAACGTGGCGGCGCGCTTCATCGAGGGCGCGGATGACGCGGCCTGTGAGGTCAATCCGCGTCTGATCAAGCTGCGCTTCCCGGTGCAGTGTCAGGGCAACCTGAGCGGTGAGCCGGGCGAGTGGTGTGGCTTCGATCAGAAAGGCTTCCAGAGTGCCGCAGCGGAACTGGCCAAGGATGAAGCCAAGCGCAAGGCGGGCGAGAAGGTCAGCGAGAAGCTGGATGAGAAGCTCGACGAAGATACCCGCAAGAAGATCGACGACAAGCTGGGCGAAGGCGCCAGCGACAAGCTGAAGGGCGCGATTCAGGGGCTGTTCAACTGATCACGCGCTCCCTTCGCAGCAAGACCGGCACGCCAGCTCCTCGGGGCTGGCGTGCTGCCGTTTGAGCCCAGGCCATGGCGTCAACCATGGCGCGAGCAGAGGAAGTTTTGATGGCGCGACCTGACACTGCTGCCACGCCAGACGTGACAGCTCCCGAGAGCCACGCCACACCCGGCCTCGAAGACATCGCCCTGAGCCCCGAGGCGTTTCAGGCGCGCGTGTTCGACTGGTTCGATGAGCATGGCCGCAAGCATCTGCCCTGGCAGGAGAACACCACGCCGTATCGCGTGTGGGTCTCGGAGATCATGCTCCAGCAGACCCAGGTCGCGACGGTGCTGCCGTACTACGCCCGCTTCATGGAGCGCTTCCCGGATGTCGCGGCGCTGGCGGCGGCGGATATCGACGACGTGCTGCACCTGTGGACGGGCCTTGGCTACTACGCGCGGGCGCGCAATCTGCACAAGGCCGCGCAGCAGGTCGTGAATGAGCACGACGGCGCCTTCCCGGTCGAGAGTGTCGAGGCACTGTCGGCCTTGCCGGGCATCGGGCGTTCGACCGCCGGGGCGATCATCAGTATCAGCACCGGACAGCGGGCGCCGATTCTCGATGGCAACGTCAAGCGCGTGTTGGCACGCCTGCATGCCGTGGAGGGCTGGCCGGGACGCCCGGCGGTGGAGCGCAAGCTGTGGACGCTGGCGGAGCGCTACACGCCGCAGGTGCGGCTGGCGGACTGGACCCAGGCGATGATGGATCTCGGGGCCACCCTGTGCACGCGCGGCAGCAAGCCGGATTGCGCGCGTTGCCCCTTCGAGGAGGTCTGCGTGGCGCATGCGCGTGGCGAAGAGAAGCGCTTCCCCGAGAGCAAGCCCAAGAAGGCCATTCCGACGCGTCAGACGCTGATGTTGCTGGTCAGCGATGCGGCGGGGAAGATCCTGCTGGAGCGCCGTCCACCGACGGGCATCTGGGGTGGTCTGTGGGCGCCGCCACTGGTCGAGGACCGCGAGGCTGCGCGGGAATGGGTCGCTCGCGAAGCCCGCGGCGCCCATCTGGAGGCGCCACTGGCAAGTTTCGAACATGTCTTCAGCCACTTCCGGCTGACCATCACGCCACAGCCGGTACAGCTGGGGGAGGCAGGGCTTGCGCCAGCTCAAGCGGCCGAGAGCGTCAACGAGTCAGCCGCCGACCGCCGCTTCGTCGACCCTGCCGCGCCGGACGCCGTGGGCCTGCCGGCGCCGGTCAAGGCGCTGCTGGCGCGCTGCACGGATGATCTGTTCGGCCTGTGAGGCCTTGCTGGCGTCGGCATCGGCCGCACGTCTGGGGCAAAGCGGCTCAAGCGTGCGAGAATGAGGCAACAGTAAAGGCGTCTGGCGAAGGCTCGGCGCTCATCCACACTGACATCCAGTTCTCTTACGGAGTTACCCATGCGCACCGTACATTGCCGCAAGTATGACCAGGACCTGCCGGGTCTCGATTTTCCGCCGCTGCCGGGCGAGAAGGGCCAGGATATCTGGGCCAACGTCTCGAAGCAGGCATGGGAAGAGTGGCAGGCGCTGCAGACGCGTCTGATCAACGAGAAACATCTCAACATGATGGATGCCGACAGCCGTCGCTATCTGATGGAGCAGATGGATCGCTTCTTCAACAACCAGGAGACGGACCAGGCCGAAGGTTTCGTGCCGACGGACGCCGCCGCCAAGGGTGAATCGCAGGGCGGACAGGGCTACGAAGTCTGAGTGGACGGCGAGGACGGCGGAAGGCGAATTACGACGCCAAATTCTTGATAAGCAAGGGTTGACGTCGGGAAAGGTTTTCTATTTAATACGTCCTCGTTGGCAAGGGCCAGATAGCTCAGTTGGTAGAGCAGGGGATTGAAAATCCCCGTGTCGGCGGTTCGATTCCGTCTCTGGCCACCAAGTGTTGGGGTATAGCCAAGTGGTAAGGCACCGGTTTTTGGTATCGGCATTCCCAGGTTCGAGTCCTGGTACCCCAGCCAGCTGACATGCAGTAACGTAGTAAGAAGACTCATATCATGAGTTCTTTGTGCCGGCTTAGCTCAGTTGGTAGAGCAACTGACTTGTAATCAGTAGGTCGAGGGTTCGACTCCTTTAGCCGGCACCATCTTCAGGCTTCTGTAGATGAGCGAAGAACACACGATATAGAGGTCGCCTTGGCGGCTTTTTTTGTGTCTTCAGGTTGGCCAGATAGCTCAGTTGGTAGAGCAGGGGATTGAAAATCCCCGTGTCGGCGGTTCGATTCCGTCTCTGGCCACCAAATTGGGGTATAGCCAAGTGGTAAGGCACCGGTTTTTGGTATCGGCATTCCCAGGTTCGAGTCCTGGTACCCCAGCCAATTCTGGCTAGCTGATGAAGTCGCAGGATGAATTCGGCAGCCAACAGAAAAGCCACCCTTCGGGGTGGCTTTTCTGCGTCTGGAGTAAAGGTCTGGAGGGCGACGGGCACGCCTCGGCCGGCGCTCATCTCAGTGCGAGGTGGGCTCGTCCGGGTGCATCGCCAGCCAGCTCAGGCGCTTGCGATAGATGGTAGAGGGGGCGATCTCCAGTATCGCCGCAGCGCGGGGGATACTGCCATCACAGGCGCTGATGACGCTCTCGATCGCTTCGCGTTCGACCATCCACAACGGGCGCAACGTGGTCTCGCCGTCCTCCGGCGCGTTGTGGCTGACCGACGTGCGATGCGCCGTGCTGGAGGGCAGGTCCAGCATGTCGGCCGTCAGCACCTCACCATCATTGAGGATGATGGCGCGCCGCAGCGTGTTTTCCAGCTCTCGCACGTTGCCGGGCCAGTCATGGGCCAGCAGCTGACGCTCGGCGCACGCACTGAGTCGTGTGAAGCGCTTGCCTTCGTGGCCTGCCATGCGCCCCAACAGTCCGGTGGCGATCTCCAGGATATCCTGACCGCGCTCGCGCAGCGGCGGCACCTTCAGCGGGATGACGTGCAGACGATAGAAGAGGTCTTCCCGGAAGCGGTGAGTATCGACCAGTACCCGCGGGTTCTGATGCGTGGCGCACACGATGCGGCAATTGACCTCTACCGTGCGCGTGGCACCCACCGGCATTACCTGTCCTGTCTGCAGGAAGCGCAGCAGCTTGCTCTGCAAGGGTAATGGCAGCTCCGCGATCTCATCGAGAAACAGCGTCCCCCCATCTGCCGCCACGGCGAGCCCCTGCTGGGCGCTCACGGCCCCCGTGAAAGCCCCGCGCACATGTCCGAACAATTGCGACTCCAGCAGCTCTGCCGGAATGGCGGCACAATTGACGGCGATGAACGGGCCGTCACGTACCGGGCTATGGCGGTGAATGGCAGTGGCACACAATTCCTTGCCGCTGCCGCTTTCGCCGGTGATGAAGATGGGAGCGTCCGAGTGGGCGACCTGGATGAGAGTGCGATAGAGCGTCTGCATGGCCGATGAGTCTCCGATAAACTCCCCAAAACCGCGAGGTCGCTTTACCGGTAGTTCCCTTACCCGCGAGGTAGTGGAGATATCGTCAGCCAGATTCAATGCAGTAGCCGATGATGCAGCCTGATGAGCTTTCAGTGCGGTCATGAGTGTTGTTCCCTTGCTGCTGGTCTTTCTGCATTGCCTGCGCTTCGTGCGAGCGGGCTGCGAAAGAATAATTGTCGGGCTGCTTCTGGTGACAGCCTCACCGGAGAGTCTGGATTCTCCAGCGTTGAGTGTTCGTCTTGGGGGTTTATCGAGTACCCATATAGAGGTTAATGACTTGTGCGAGATGATCATGGCGGCTTTTAGTGCGTTTTTTCCGCTCCCCCTGAGTGGCAGACTTCTCAGTCTCGACGCTTGCCTGGCTGACCAACTCTCTACTCACGCTGAAAGGGTGAGTTCTGGTATCTGACGGTCTGTCTTCCCACGGATGACTGTCCCGAGCAGTGCATCACTGGGCGTCTTCCTCTTCATCTCCGTTGTTGTGGGTGATGGTGAAGTCAGTCGATGATGTCTGAGAACTGCCATCCGCAGACTGATCCGCCGTGCCATCGATGGTGCCGGTGGAACCATCACTCAGCGTCTGTTCGATCTGTTGCCAGTTGCCGATCGAGGTGCTGCTGCCGGTATTGAGGGTGTATTCCCCGATATTGGTATCGGACCCTTCCCCCAGGCTGCCGGCCTTCTTGCTCTCGTAGAGAATCAGGGCGGATTCTGCGCTACGTGCCGGAAAGTCGTAGGGGAAGGGCCCCATCAACGAGTTGGCGCTGGCAGTCGTGGTCAGCAGGCACCCCGCGCTGACGACCCCCAGGCTGAGACGTGTAAAAGCATTCATGTCTTGCTCCTTTCGCTCTGTGAAAGATGCAGTGTCTGATGCGTGAGACTTCTGATGTCGGCAGGTACTGAAACACACGCGGGTCGCCCCGCGTGTGTTGGTTGCCTGCTGAGGATTTACGGAGTAACGGGGCCGACGCTGATGGACATGTTGTTGCCCACAGAGGTGGCCGCGTTGTTGATGAGAGGCCCACTGAAGCTATTGGCTGCAGGTAGGTCAAGCGCTACAGACTTCACAGTTGCCGTGGAATAGATATTGGCAAAGCTGAACTGAGTGTTATCAGCAATCAGGACAGAATCGACTGTTTCGATTTGCGGTGGTTGCGGGTGATGCCTATTTGAAGAAGTATCAACTTCTACATCATCACCGCTGGTAGTATCGAGTGTTGCTGACAGGTTATTTCCGACGGAAGTGGCTGAGTTGTCAACAGAGAGGTTGAGAATATTACTGACCTGTGCCAACGAAGAGATATTTGCAGGCTCTAGTTCTACACTCGAACCGCCATGGTGGCCTCTGCGACTGATCAGGTCATCATCGCCAATGTCAGTGCCAGTGAGAACCTGGGCATTGTGAAGGTTGATCATAGCATCAGCTTCTATGGAAGCATTATTCCCTATAGAGGCAGCTACGTTCTCAAGCTCGCCCAACTTGGCCACACTAAATTCCGCGTTAGGATAGCTGATAATAACTTCCACATCTGGGTTGCTATGGTGGCCCCCGCCATGATGGCCGCCACCCCTTCTGTTATTACTGTCAGGATAGACTACCTCTATTTCTGGGTCACCCAACATAGTTGTGCCATATGTGACGTTGTTGACAGTAGCAGTGGATGAGACATCCCCCACTTGTGTCTGTAGGCTTTCCACCATCACCAGGCCACCTGGATCTTGGAATCCTGGGTCGTAATCTACATCGATGTTGACATCCGTTGTAACAACGCCGCCCCAATACCAATTTACTGTTCCGAAGGCGTGGGCCTGGCTTGCCATCATCATGCCGCTTGCGAGACCGATGGCGACTGCGAGCTTATTATAGGTAGTCATTGTCATGTTCCTCATGAATGTTGACTTATTGTGCTGCGCTGGATGCTGCCGGTACTTCTGATGCGGGTGTTGCTTGCAACGGTGTTGCGACTGCTTCATTGCCACTTGCTGCATTGCTGCTGGTATTGGCTGCGGCCACTTGCTGCGTGTTGCTATCGTCGTCTGCAACATGCTGGCCCGGGTGAAGCGCGCATTCCTGTCCCGCAGGTACAGGAAGCCCCAAGCCTTCAGTCAGAAGCTGATACGCGCCCATCTCCACGACTGATCTCACCCCCAGCTGCAGTGGTTCATTGCGCACTGCGCCGGAATCAAACTCGATCAACTGATTGCCGAAGAAGCGGTAGATGCCGGCTTCGACTTC
Source organism: Cobetia sp. UCD-24C (assembly GCF_001306765.1). Classification (NCBI taxonomy): domain Bacteria; kingdom Pseudomonadati; phylum Pseudomonadota; class Gammaproteobacteria; order Oceanospirillales; family Halomonadaceae; genus Cobetia; species Cobetia sp. UCD-24C. The sequence goes on from NZ_LJTD01000002.1 coordinate 25,230, forward strand.
GTAACCCACCACCTGCTTCTGCAGGCTGGTGACATAGACGGTGCGGAAGGTGCGGATATCGACCATGCGCAGGTCCAGGCCGACGTTGATGACTGCAGTGCGCAGTCCGGCCCCGATTCCGCTGACGAACAGGCGGGCACCGCCGCTTGAAATGTTGTAATTGAGCTCTGTCAGTGCACCGAGAACCACGAAATGCGAAGGAAGTACCGCGAGGTTTCGGGGGGTATAAGCCAATGCCTTCTGCTCGAAAAGTTGCTGCTCTGCCAGCGGGACTCGCACATCGAGACGCTCGGTAAGATGTACCTTGCGAGTCTTGTAGAGGGCACTTATCAGCATCTCGGATACGCCCTGGGTCACGGCAGCGCTCTCTGTCACGGTGGAGTAGCTGCGTTGACCGGTCTTGTCCGTCACCTGACCCACTGCAATCACAGGCAGGTTGGTGGCACCTTGCACCCGGCTGAGTGATACGAGGCATTCGCTATATGGGGTGTTGTTTGAGGTGACTGGTGGCCCTACGACCGGTTCGACATTGTCGAATTTCGGTTCGACAGCTGCGCAGCCCCCCAGCACTGTGGCCATGCAAGCGGCCATGCATATCCGTGGCTTAAACATGCTGGAAGTTCCCCTGGTGTGACGCATGATCCTGCGCCGTTATTTTTTCTCTGATATGTCTCTATCAGTTGTTCTGCCGTGTTTTCTAAGGGGCATGAAGCGTGCCAAACAATTTCACAATATTTCACAGACACTTACGCATTAATGCGCAATGTTGCGTGCGATGCGTTTTGCAAATGGCGAAGCGAAGTGAGGGGAAATACCACGGGCGTGGTGCCAGTGATGAGTCGCTGATTAAGCCGCTTGTCTCACGGAAGATGAGAGTTCGTGGCAACAGGATGAGTCGGGACTGGCGAGAGGGGATGACTGAAGGAATTTGTCATCCGCGAGGCACAGGCAGCCTCATGTTTTCTTGAGAAGGGTGATGGCGGGTGTGGTGTGAGATTGGATGGTCTTTTAACGATCTTGTGGATCAGATCTCTATGCTTATTTCATGAATCTCGGGGTTGAAGTCTGTTGTATGGCCCATAGGTGGGACAGTGCGGGCAAGCCGCATGCTAGAACGCCAGATTCCACTTTCCTCAATGCAAGACATTGATGCCTTAAGGAGAGCATGATGACAGCTTCACGCCATATGACCTCGTACAACGCCACTTCTGCTCTTTCATCCAAGCAACGCCAACATGAGCAGACCGATGGTGGCAACGTCAGCGCCGCTGCAGAAGCCTCCAATCAGCAGCTGGACGCCCGTCAGACCAATGCCGACCGTGATCAGGCGCCGGAAGCCTATCTCGACAAGTCGGGCAGCGACCGAGGCTCCGATCACTCGAGAGACGCCTATCCGACGCGCCTGAGCCAGCCGCCGGAGCATCTGTGGCAGAAGCGCCGCGAGCCCGTCGTGCATTCGCGTGCCGATGAGGGGCCGTTGGGCGCCGAGCAGCTCAAGCGTTTCAAGAGTGACGGCTTCCTGTTCGAGCCGGAATTCCTGGCGCCGGAGGAAGTCGAGGCGCTGAAGACCGAGCTGGCAGCGCTGCTCGACAACGAAGAGTGGCAGGGGCGTGATTTCACCATCACCGAGCCCAAGAGCCGCGAGATTCGTTCCATCTTCGCCGTGCACTTCCTGTCCGAGCGCTTCCGCCAACTGGCAGAAGACCCGCGCCTGGTCGATCGCGCGCGCCAGATCCTGGGGGGCGATGTCTATCTCCACCAGTCGCGCATCAACTACAAGCCGGGCTTCGAGGGCAAGGGCTTCAACTGGCACTCGGACTTCGAGACCTGGCACGCCGAGGATGGCATGCCGGAGATGCGCGCGGTCAGCGCCTCGATCATCCTGACCGACAATCACCACTTCAATGGTCCGCTGATGCTGATCCCCGGCTCGCATGAAGTCTTCGTGCATTGCCTGGGCGAGACGCCGGATGACAACCACAAGTCATCCCTGCAGACCCAGAAGGTCGGTGTGCCCTCGCGTGAAGCACTGAGCGAGCTGATCGCCGAACGTGGTATCGAAGCGCCGACCGGCGCCGCCGGTGGCCTGTTGATGTTCGACTGCAATACGCTGCATGGCTCCAACGCCAACATGTCGCCGGACCCGCGCAGCAACGCCTTCTTCGTCTACAACCGTGTCGACAACGCGATGCAGGCACCCTTTGCCGCCGCGCGTCCGCGCCCGGAATTTCTGGCGCACCGTCTCGACGGCGGCTGGGACGAACTTGAAGACTGAGCTTGAAAACTGAAGTTGAAGACCGAGCTTGAAAGCTGCGCTTTGAAGACGGAAGTGGACTGAACTGCACAACGCCGGGTTGCGCTCAGGCGGCGAAATCTCGGACGTTGGTGTGGTAGTGGCAGGCTGTCGGGGCGACGTATCATTGCGATATCTCTCATTGATCGTCTCTCATTGATCCTCCATCACGCCCCGACAGGAGTTCTGCATGCCGCTTGCTCAGCGTTTCACCCCGCGTTTCAGCGATGGTCGCGTCTTCGCTCATGACCTCGGCAAGGTGGTCTGTGTCGGCCGCAATTACGCCGCCCATGCCGCGGAGCTCGGCAATGAAGTGCCCAGCGAGCCGCTGTTGTTCATCAAGCCCGCCACCAGTGTGACGCCGATGGACAAGCCATTGGCGATCTCGCGGCGTCGCGGCCAGTACCACTATGAGGCCGAGCTGGCGCTGCTGATCGGCAAGCCGCTGTGTGAAGCCAGCGAAGCAGAGGCGCTGGAAGCACTGGCCGGCATGGGCCTGGCACTGGACCTGACCCTGCGTGAGCGCCAGAGCAAGCTCAAGGCCAAGGGCCAGCCGTGGGAGCTGGCCAAGGCCTTCGATGGCAGCTGTCCGTTGTCTTCCTTCGTGGCGCTGGAAGGACCGCGTTGGTGCGATGCCGATGGCGAGCTGCACAGCGTGGATTTCCAGGCGCTGCACTATCGCTTCGCCATCGACGGCGAGCAGCGCCAGCAGGCGGATACCAGCCTGATGCTGTTCCCCGTCGCGCGCCTGCTCAGTGAGATCAGCCACAGCTTCACCCTGCTGCCCGGCGATGTGGTGCTGACCGGCACGCCGGAAGGCGTCGGCGAGCTGAATCCGGATCAGGCGCTGGCACTGTCGCTGGATGCCCCGGATGGCAGCGGCGAGCTGTTGCGCATCGAGACGCGCACGCGCGGCGTGGCATGACGTCTGGGGCTGAGACAGCCTTGAGTGAGTAGACAGCAGCCCTAAGCGAGTAGACAGCAGCGCTGAGCGAGTTGAAAACAGCCCTGAGCGGGTTGAAAACAGCTCTGAGCGGGTTAAAACAGAAAAGCCCCTGCCGGGTCACCGGCAGGGGCTTTTGCTGTCTGGACTTTAGCTTTTGCTATCCGGGCCAATCCTTCCGAACCTGATCCTTCCAAACTCGGTTCATTGAGCCAGGGCCCGAGCCTCGGCAGTGTCTCAGCTCTCCAGGTAGGTATAGCCGTCGAGACCGGCCTTCAGGTCTTCGAGCAGGTCTGCCTGTTCCAGCGCATTCAGGTTGGATGACTTGAGCTGACGCGCGAGGCGTGCGGCCAGCTGCTCCGGGTCGAAGTTCACGTAACGCAGCACCTGCGCCACGCTATCACCCTGAATCGCATGAGAAAGCTGCCACTGGCCATCATCGTCGAGGCTGGCATCTACGGAATCGGTATCGCCGAACAGGTTGTGCAGGTCGCCGAGGATTTCCTGATAGGCGCCGACCATGAAGAAGCCGAGCAGCTTCTCTTCATCGGCATGCCATTCCGGCAGCGGCAGGGTGGCGTCCAGGCCCTGATCATCCACATAGGTGTCGATGCGGCCATCGCTGTCGCAGGTGATGTCCTGAATCACGCCACGCCGGGTCGGCGCGCGGTCGAGACCGGTCAGCGGCAGGATCGGGAAGATCTGCTCGATGCCCCAGATGTCCGGCAGCGACTGGAACAGCGAGAAGTTGACGAACAGCTTGTCGGCCAGCTTCTCGTTGAGCTCATCGAGCACCGCGCGGTGCGAACGCTGACGCGCATCGAGACGCCCGGCCAGGCTGCGACACACGTTGGTGTAGATGGCTTCGGCCTCGGCGCGGATGGCGATGCTGGCCAGCCCCATCACGAAGCGCTCCTGCACCTGATGCTGGGCATGCACCACGGCGTGGTAGATCTCCACCAGCTCACGCGGCTCCAGCTGTCCTTCCAGTCGTGCAGCCTGCGCCCACAGCGCGGCGATCTGGGCATCGTCCTCGCGGCGTGCGGGCAGCGGCAGATTCACGCGCTCCTCGCCGATCACGTCCGTCACCAGCACCGCATGATGAGCGGTCAGGGCGCGGCCGGATTCGGAGATGATGTGTGGATGCGGCAGGTCATGGGCATCACAGACGGCGTGGAAGGCGCCGACCACGTAGTCGGCGTATTCGCGCATCGAGTAGTTGAGCGAGCAGGCGCTTTCCGAGCGCGTGCCTTCGTAGTCCACGCCCAGGCCGCCGCCGACATCGACGATTTCCACGCCGGCGCCAGCTTCGTGCAGGCCCTGATAGAAGCGCGCGCACTCGGCCAGACCGCGCTGGATATCGCTGATGTCCGCGATCTGGGAGCCAAGATGGAAGTGGACCAGCTTGAGGCAGTCCAGCGCATCCACCTCGCGCAGACGCTCGACCAGGGCGACGATCTGGCTGGCGGTCAGGCCGAACTTGGACTTCTCGCCGCCGGTGTTCTGCCAGTTGCCCTTGCCGATGGTGGCCAGGCGCGCGCGCAGCCCGATGCGCGGACGCACGCCCAGGCGCTGTGCCTCTTCCAGCACCAGTTCAAGCTCGCTGGCCTTCTCGACCACCAGATGCACGCGGTGGCCGAGCTTCTCGCCCATCAGCGCCAGACGCACGTATTCGCGGTCCTTGTAGCCATTGCAGACGATCACCGACGGGCCGCTGTCCGACAGCGCCAGCACGGCGAGCAGTTCCGGCTTGCTGCCGGCTTCCAGCCCGACACGTCCGCGTGAGCGCTCGCTGGTCGCCAGCAGTTCCTCGACCACGCGACGCTGCTGATTGACCTTGATCGGGTAGACGGCGGTGTAGCTGGCGCCATAGCCGCGCGAGCTGATGGCGGCATCGAAGGCGGCGCACAGCTGCTCGACGCGGTCATGCAGGATATCGGCGAAGCGAACCAGCAGCGGCAGGCGCAGGCCCTGGGCGCGCGCCTTGTCGATCAGCGAGATCAGCGGCAGCGCAGGCGTGCCCGGCTCGCCATGCGGGCGCACCAGTGTCAGGCCATCCTGGCCCACGTCGAAATAGCCGCTGCCCCACTGGTCGATGTTGTAGGTGCGGCGTGCTTCGGCTGCAAAGGAGGTCATCGCGGTCTCCGGAGATGGACGGCGTGAAGGCAAGCCCGGCGGTGCTCAACAGGTGTGGGCAGCGTCGGAGAAGACAATGACGCCCGCAGGAATGCGGGCGCTCAGAGGGCGCATTATGCCTGCTGGGGGCCAGCAGGCAATTGCTTTGACGACTCGGTCAGTACGGAAGGTACCGATCAGGCCGGTTGCGTGGCCTCGGGCAGCGGCAGAGCGCCTTCCTCGATACGCCGACCCAGCAGCTGGCGGTACTGTGCCGGGTCCTTCGGCGTCAGGCTGTGGGCGGGCGGGTCCACGTAGACCACCAGCAGGCGTGACAGCCAATAGCGCAGCGCGGTCATGCGCAGCATGCTCGGCCACAGGCGGCGTTCGTCGGCGTTCATCGGGCGCTCGGCCAGATAGGCACTGAGCAGGGCGTCATAACGCGCCTGGTCCAGACGGCCATCATCATTGGAGCACCAGTCATTGACCAGAATCGACAGATCGAAGATCAGGTCGCCGGTGCAGCCGTTGTAGAAGTCGATGATGCCGCCGAGACGATCGCCGTCGAACAGGGTGTTGTCGCGGAACAGGTCACCGTGCAGCGCGCCCTGCGGCAGCTCGACACCGCTGAAGACGTCTTCGCAGACATCGATCTCGTCGGCCATCAGCGCCTGGTCTTCCGGGCTCAGATACGCCAGCACCTTGTGGTGCATCGGCTTGATCCAGTGCAGGTCGCGGGTGTTGGGGCGGTGGCCGGTGAAATGCTGCGAGACGGCATGCATGCGCCCCAGCGCCGCGCCGATCTCGCGGCACTGGGCCACGTTGGGCGAGACAGGCCAGTTGCCCGGCATACGCGGGAACAGCAGCGCCGGCTTGCCTGCCAGCACCTTGAGCGCCTGGCCGTCGCGGTCGTGCAGCGGACCCGGCACCGGCAGCTGGTGGCTGGCGAGGAAGTCGAGCAGCTCGACGAAGAAGGGCAGTTCCGCATGCTCGCCCTGCTCGAACAGGGTCAGCACCATCTCGCGGCGATCGGTGGTGACGAAGAAGGTCGAGTTCTCGGTGCCGTGCGCGACATCCTCAAGCGATGTCAGCGTGCCTGCGTCGTACTCTGCCAGAAATTCTGCGACCTGAGCGTCGCTCAGGGGGGTAAAGACTGCCATGGGTGACTCTTCTCGCCGAAATGTGTCCGCCCCGCCAGTGGCGCGCCGCCGGAGCGAAACGGCGGCAATGCGCTGACAGGAGTTGTTGTAGGTATGCAGGAAGGATGCCGCCACGCCCGGGGGCAAGAGATGTGCCGCGGGCGTGACGCCTGTCGCTGCTGGCTCAGCTGTCGCGTGAACCAGATGCCGAGCTTATCACTTTTTCAGTGCCCAGCCGGGCACCTTGAGCTGGCTGGCACTGGTGACGCTGGACTTGATGAAGTTGCCGTTGCCGTCACTGTCGAGCAGGAAGAAGGGCGCGCCGCCCTTGGGGATGATCTCGATGGCATACAGATGGCCATTGACGCGGTATTCGCGTAGCTGGCGGTCATCCTGCTGACGGCTGGTGATCTGCGGCTTGGGGGCCTCGCTCTCGGCGACGGCCAGCGGCGCACTCAGGGCGGTGACGGCCAGCAGCAGCCCGGTGGCCAGCAGCGTGGGCAGGCGCAGCAGGGAATGCGGAGCAATGGAAGCAGTCGAGCGCATGACAATCCTCCTTTACACAAGCGCAGCCTGTATCAGGTTCCGCGTGCAAAAGTTCTGTGAGCAAGGGGTCTGCGAGCAGGGTGTCTACACGCAAGAACCCGGTGCGTACCCGTGCAGAAGACAAGCGAATCGGCGCTGGCCTGAAACCTTGCCTGATGGGCGCAGTTTACGTCCCTTGCCGGCAGTGTGCACGACTTCCCGCCATCAATGCCGGGCGCAGAAGACACACGCGCCGAGGGTGGCGACTGTGCCTCGCCGCAGCCCTTGCGTATCATGACAGCCATAGCTGCCGAGAGGTTTTCGGCCCCGACTCTGCTTGCCCCAAGCTCACCCTTCAGCCTACGGATGCGACTGCTCATGGCCGCCACGCCGATCGTTCTCGTCGATGGATCTTCCTATCTCTATCGTGCCTTTCATGCTCTGCCGCCGCTGACCACCTCCAAGGGCCTGCCCACCGGCGCGGTGAAGGGCGTGATCAACATGCTCAAGAGCCTGATCCGCCAGTACCCGGACAGCCCCATGGCGGTGGTCTTCGATGCCAAGGGCAAGACCTTCCGCGACGACATGTACCCGGAGTACAAGGCCCAGCGTCCGCCGATGCCGGATGACCTGCGCCTGCAGGTCGAGCCGCTGCATGCCTGCGTGCGTGCCCTTGGCCTGCCCCTGCTGTGCGTGGAAGGCGTCGAGGCCGATGACGTCATCGGCACCCTGGCGCGCATGGCGACCGAAGCCGGGCGTGACGCCGTCATCTCCACCGGCGACAAGGACATGGCCCAGCTGGTGAACGAGCACATCACCCTGGTCAACACCATGAAGAACGAGACGCTGGACGTGGACGGCGTCACCGAGAAGTTCGGCATTCCGCCGAACCTGATCATCGACTTCCTCGCGCTGATGGGCGACAAGGTCGACAACATTCCCGGCGTGCCGGGCGTGGGCGAGAAGACCGCGCTGGGCCTGCTGCAGGGCATGGAAGGCGGCCTCGACACCATCTACGGCGATCTCGATCGCATCAAGACGCTCAGCTTCCGTGGCGCCAAGACCCTGGCCAAGAAGATGGAAGCGCATCGCGAAGATGCCTACCTCTCCTATCGCCTCGCCACCATCAAGCTGGACTGCGAGCTGGAATATGGCCTGGATGACCTCGCGATCGCCGCGCCGGACACCGCCGCGCTGGTCGAGCTCTACCGCGAGATGGAATTCCGCGCCTGGCTGAAGGAGCTGCTGGAAGGCGGCGACATGGCGGCTACCCCGCATGCCGACGAGAAGGACAGCGGAGTCGCCGGCAGTGACCTGTTCGGTGACAGCATCGCGCCGGTCGCTGAAAAGGCCTCAGGCAAGGGCAAGACCGCCGCTGCGCCAACGCCTGATCTGGAAGCGGCGGAAGAGGGCGACGAGATGCCCGATGCGCTGCCGCCGCGTGAGGAGCGCAACTACCGCGCCATCACCGAGCAGGCCGAGCTGGACGCGTGGCTCGAGCGCGTGCGCAACGCCACCTCGCTGTGCTTCGATCTCGAGACCACCAGCCTCAACTACATGGAAGCCGAGATCGTCGGTATCGGCATGGCGCTGGAAGTCGGCGAGGCCGTCTACATTCCCGTCGCCCACAGCTATCTGGATGCCCCCGCGCAGCTGGAGCGCCAGGCCGTGCTGGAAGCGCTGACGCCGATTCTGGCCAATACCGCCATCACCAAGATCGGCCAGAACCTCAAGTACGACATCGAGGTGCTGGCGCGCTACGACATCGCGGTGGCCGGCCCGCTGGCCGACACCATGCTGATGTCCTATGTGCTCAATTCCACCGCGACCCGTCACGACATGGACTCGCTGGCGCTCAAGTATCTGGGCGAGAGCACCATCAGCTTCACCGACATCGCCGGCAAGGGCGCCAAGCAACTGACGTTTGACCAGATCGCGCTGGAAGAGGCGATGCCCTACGCCTGCGAGGATGTCGATATCACCCTGCGCCTCGCCGCGCTGCTGATGCCGCGCATCGAGAAACTGGGACGTCTGGGCGAGGTGCTGCGTGATTACGAATACCCGCTGATTCCGGTGCTGGCGCGCATCGAGCGCAACGGCGTCGCGATTGACCCCGAGCGCCTTCACGCCCAGACCCGTGAGCTGACCGAGCAGATCCACGACATCGAGAAGCAGGCCTTTGAGCTGGCGGGTCGCGAGTTCAACCTCTCTTCCCCCAAGCAGCTGGGCGAGATCCTCTTCGAGGAGCAGAAGCTGCCGGTCAAGAAGAAGACCCCCAAGGGCGCGCCGTCCACCGCTGAAGCGGTGCTTGAGGAGCTGGCGCTGGACTACCCGCTGCCCAAGCTGATCATGCGCCATCGCGGCATGACCAAGCTCAAGAGCACCTACACCGACAAGTTGCCGCAGCTGGTCAACCCGACCACGCGTCGCCTGCACACCAGCTACCATCAGGCCGTCACCGCCACGGGGCGTCTGTCGTCGTCTGATCCGAACCTGCAGAACATCCCGGTGCGTAGCGACGAGGGCCGTCGTATTCGTCAGGCCTTCATTGCACGCCCCGGCTATCGCATCGTCGCGGCGGATTACTCGCAGATCGAGCTGCGCATCATGGCGCACCTCTCCGGTGACAAGGGGCTGCTCTCGGCCTTCGCCGACAACCGTGACGTGCACGCCGCCACCGCCGCGGAAGTCTTCGGCACCGAGGAATCGCGTGTCAGCAGTGACCAGCGTCGCAGCGCCAAGGCCATCAACTTCGGCTTGATCTACGGCATGTCCGCCTGGGGTCTCTCGCGCCAGCTGGATATCGAACCCGGCCAGGCCAAGACTTACATCGAGCGCTACTTCGAGCGTTATCCGGGCGTCGCCACCTACATGGAAGACACGCGTCAGCTCGCCGCCGAGCAGGGCTACGTCGAGACCATCTTCGGCCGTCGTCTCTACCTGCCGGAAATCGGCTCGCGCAATCACGCGCGTCGCAGCGCCGCCGAGCGCACCGCCATCAACGCCCCGATGCAAGGCAGCGCCGCCGACATCATCAAGCGCGCCATGATCGACGTAGACGCCTGGCTGGCGGGCAGCGACGGTGCCGACAGATACGACGCCATGATGGTCATGCAGGTACACGATGAACTCGTCTTCGAAGTCGCCGAAGCGCAGGTCGAAGACTTCATGAAAGACGTCGCGCAGCGCATGCAGAATGCCGCCTCCCTCGATGTTCCGCTGCTCGTCGAAGTCGAGCAAGGCGACAACTGGGAAGAAGCGCATTAACGCGATGCACCATTAAAGCAAACATCAAAACCCCGCTTCGGCGGGGTTTTGATGAGCGGCTGTCTTATGTGAAATTTCTGTTTGTTGGAGCTAATGAAGCTTGATACATATCTTGGATACGCTCTCTACTGCATATTCTGTATTGTTTTCTATTTTTAGCTCAAAGTGAGGTGTTGATGGTAGCTCTATATTTTTCTTTCTTGCTTCGTTCCTGATGTTTTCGATGTTATTAATGATGTGAGCTTGGTTCTGGTTTAGCCATGCTTCGTACTGATCGGCTTGTCTTACCACGTCGATACTTATTCCCGATGATGCGAAACCGCCCCCGATTGCACCATAGATAGCCCCATCTTCAACCTCTACGAAAGTGTTTATTTTTTTCTGCCTAAAAGTCTTGATATCTGAGTCAGTTATAGGCTGTGTCAATCTTATCAAACCATTTATTTGGAACTGCTTTATACTATCAGGCCAGTTTTTATGTAGCACTCTAATCATGTCTTGTTCTGCCCAGGCGCCATGGGTTAAGACGTTAATAAAATAAGCATTTTCGTCATCAAATCTACAAAACAATAAAGGATTGCCATGTTCAACAAATCCATCGCGCCCAATGGTTTTACCAAGATGTAAGTGATGAATTCCCCAGTGATTAAGTAAGGCATCATTGTAATTGGGTTTTTTGATTCTTTTGCTTAAATATGGTAGCAGGTTCTGGCCTGACGTAATGGCTTCTTCAACTCCTTTCAGACCACTAGTCATTTCATCAGGGCAATAGAAGTTGTCGTGCTTAAGGATTCTTCGAGCTTTTTGTGGTATTAGCCTTTTTTCTAGATTTAAATAGATGCGGCTTATATTTTCATCGCTATGATCGCTAATGCTATATCCGAAATCAGATAATCTATTGCGAAGAATATTAATCCAATCTTGATAAAGACTTATATTTATATTTTCCATGTATCTCTTTCTATACAGAGGATGTTGGATAGGATAGCTTATAGCACATTCTCTTGGATATGTACTGTAGAACTCGTGGTGATATTCCATAAATCTATAGGAATCGTGCAGTTACAGTGTGGTATGCCGAGTCTTAATTCCAAGAGCTATGGAGGATGTATCGATGAATCGTTATTCGCCTAGCTTTTATTGATAACAGTACTACGACCACTGGCTACGTTGATCCTTGGCGGCGGTAGGCCGATGCTGTGGGGGGGGTCCGGTTTTCCGGACGCTGGCTGCGCGATGGCGCGGCCCATAACAATCAGATCCGGCGGGTGTTGGTGGCAGCATGACGGCTACCCACGATGACCGGACACGCCAAGGGAGAGCGGTGATGGCTCAGCAGATGCCTGTGTCAGGTGCGGTGGTCGGGGAGAAGATGGCTGCCCCGCTGCGTGATGATCTACCTGCTACCTCGATTCATCTGGAGCGGGCGCGCCGCGAATTGCTGCGTGCCGCGATGGATGCGGTGGAGGAGTGGGTCGTGGTGGTGGATGCCCAGGGCGGTATCCAGTTTCTGAATGCGCCCTATGCCGAGTTTCTTGGCGTCGAGGCCAGCGAGGTGCTGGGTCGCGATGTCAGCGAGGTGATCGAGAACACCCGCATGCACGAGGTGCTGGAGAGCGGACGCGCAGAGCTTGCCCAGCTGCAGTTGATTCGTGGCCACCACATGATTGCCCACCGTTATCCCATCTACCGCGATGGCGAGCTGATCGGCGCCATCGGCTCGGTGCTCTACCACGACACCTGGGAATGGCGGCAGGTGAATGCTCAGGTTCAGGCGCTGGAAGCGGAGGTGGACTACTACCGCCAGGCGCTGGAAACCCCCACCGGCGCGCGCTGGCAGCTGAGTGACATCATCGGCGATTCGCCGGCCATGCGGGAGCTGGCCTGCAAGGTGCGCAAGATCGCCCCCGGCGGTGCCTCGGTGTTGATCCGTGGCGAGTCCGGCACCGGCAAGGAGCTCTATGCCCATGCGCTGCACCGCAGCTCGGCGCGTGCCAAGGGCCCCTTCATCAAGCTCAACTGTGCGGCGATTCCCGAAGCGCTGCTGGAAGCGGAGCTGTTCGGCTATGAAGAAGGCGCCTTCACCGGCGCCAAGCGTGGCGGCAAGCCCGGCAAGTTCCAGCTTGCGGATGGCGGCACGCTGTTTCTCGATGAGGTTGGCGACATGCCGCTGGCGATGCAGGCCAAGCTGCTGCGCGTACTGCAGGACCGCGAGGTCGAGGCGGTCGGTGCGACTCGTCTGGTCAGCGTCGATGTGCGTGTCATCGCCGCGACTCACCGCCCGTTGGAAGCGCTGGTCGAGAGCGGCGAATTCCGCGAAGACCTCTTCTACCGCATCAACGTGGTGCCCCTGAAAGTGCCGCCACTGCGCGAGCGCCGCGACGACCTGCCGACCCTGGCCACGCATCTGCTGTCACGTCTGGCGCGACGCAGTGGTCGCCGCCCGCCGATTCTCTCCGAAGCCGCCCTCGAACGCCTGTGCGCCCACCACTGGCCCGGCAATGTGCGCGAGCTGGAAAACGTGCTCGAAGCTGCCTTCTATCTGGGCGGCAGCCATATCCAACCGACCGATCTGCCGGATGCCATCGGCGCCCGGCATGGCGATGCGCGGCATGGCGATGCCCGGCATAGCGATGCGCGGCACGCCGCTACCCATCAAAGCGACTTGTCCACACCCGCTTCAGCGCCCGAGTCGTCCACAACCGCCCGGGAGTTGCACACTACGCCGGTCACGCTGCGTGAGGCGATGGCCCAGGCGGAGCGCCAATTGATCGAGAACGCGCTGCGCGCCGCCGAGGGCAATCGCACCCGCGCCGCTCGGCAGCTCGGCATCGCCAAGTCCTCGCTCTATGAGAAGCTCAACCGGCATGGCCTGCTGGCTGAAACGCCCTGATCGACCGGCATTTCACCTCCCCGCCACCAACGAGTGGCCAAAGCGTCCGGAATCTCGGTCAGTGGCCGGAATTCCGGACGCTTTGCGTTTCTCGCCAGCCCACGGCCTGCATACCCGCATGGGGTCTGCATTCCTCTATCGGCATATTCGACTGGAGTCGTAGACAGAATTCATGACCGCGCGCGACCTTGGTCGCAGCCTTGGCGGCCTGAGTGTCCGGCTTTCCGGACGCTGTCGCGAGCCGATACTGCCGCGCAGGGCGCGGTGAGTCGGCTCGCGCGGGCCTTCCCCTCGTAGCTCTCTGAAATCATTGACGTTGTTATGGCGTGGTCAGCCGCTTGCGTTGTCATCGGGTAAGTTGACGTAAGCGTCATCTTGCAACGTGGCTCATGTCCAGCAAGCCACAAGCCGTACGACCAGCGAGCACAACAACAAATCAGGGAGCCGCACCATGTCGCAACACGCCACGCCGTATCAATCGACGCCGACCCGCCGCCTGCGCCTCGGAGCTGCCATTGCGGCGGCCGTGGCCACCACCACCTTGATGGCCGCCGCGCCAGCCCAGGCGGAAGGGCCGAAACAGCTCGACGTCGCCAGTACCTTCTCGACCAAGAACTTCCTCGGTGCCGGTGCCGTGCGCCTGTCCGAGGAACTCAAGAGCGCGACCGGCGGCGAAGTCGGCCTGCGCGTGCACGAGCCGGGGGACCTGGTACCGGCCTTCGAAGTCTTCAACTCCGTGTCTTCCGGTGCCATCCAGGCCGGTTGGGACTGGATGGGCTACTGGGCCGGCACGGTGCCGATCACCAACCTCTACGGCGCACTGCCGTTCGGCCCGAGCCCGGAAGCCTTCATGTCCTGGATGTGGGCCGGTGAGGGTACCGAGCTTGTGCAGGCCGCCTACGACCCCTACGGCGTGAAGGTGCTGCCGTGCTTCATCTCGCCGCAGGAAACCGGCGGCTGGTACAACAAGGAAATCAACTCGCCGGAGGACTTCAAGGGCCTGTCGATGCGCATCTCCGGCCTTGGCGCCAAGGTGCTCAACAAGCTGGGCGCCTCGACTCAGCTGGTGCCGGGCAGCGAGATCTACCTCGCGCTGGAGCGTGGCCGTGTCGATGCCACCGAGTTCTCGGTGCCGCAGGTCGATCAGGCGATGGGCTTCAATGAAGTCGCCAAGTATTACTACTTCCCGGGTTGGCACCAGAGCGCCAGCTGGTTCTCGCTGCTGATCAACCAGCAGGTATGGGACAGCTACAGCGATGAGCGCAAGGCACAGTTCCAGACTGCCTGCCGCGCGACCCTGCAGTGGGCGATGGCCGAAGCGCCGCCGGCTCAGGTGCGTGCGATCCACGAGCTCGAGGAGAAGGGTGTCGAGGTCAAGCGCTTCCCGGAGCCGGTGATGACCGCGCTGCAGGAAGCCTGGGGTGAAGTGCTTGCCGAAGAGAAGCAGACCAACCCTGACTTCGCCAAGGCCTACGATTCGCTGATGAAGCACGCCGCACTGATCGACGAATGGTACGAGCTGCAGGCCATGCCGCAGCCGATGGCCATGAAGCAGGCAGACAACGCTGACGAGGGTAGCGCCCAATGACCGACCCCCGCCTTGCGCCCTGGCGGGCACAGGGCGGGGCGGTGTGTGACGCCCTGGGTCGACCGCTGGTCGGCCTGGGGCTGTGGGTGGGTCGCCTGACCAGCTGGTTGGGTCTGGCGATCATCCTGGCCGTGCTCACCACCGTCACGCTCAACGCCCTGGGCATCAATGAAATCGCCAACTGGGGGTCGCCCGACGTGCTGCTGTTCGGCACCGCGATCACCATCAATTCCGTCACCGAGTTGCAGTGGCACCTGTTCGGTCTGCTGACGCTCTTCGGTGGCACCTACGCCCTGCACAGCGATACGCATGTGCGGGTCGACCTGTTCTATCAGCGCCTCTCGCCGCGCGGACGCGCCGTGGTCGATATCCTCGGCCACATCATCATGCTGATTCCCTTCTGCCTGCTGATCGCCTGGCTGTCCAAGCACTTCGTCACCATGTCCTACATGTCCGGCGAGAAATCCAACTATGGCGGCCTGGTGGACCGTTACCTGATCAAGGCGATGCTGCCGACGGGGCTGGTGTTCCTCGCCCTCGGTGCGCTGGGTCAGATCTTCGAGAATCTGGCCTGCCTGTTCGACCCGGCGCGCACCCCCGAGCGCCTGAAAGACCACGAGATTGCCAGTCTGGCCGGCCTTGCGGATCAGCAGAACGCTGCGCAAGCGACCACCGACGCCACGGCACCCCAGAATCATGCAGACGGGAGCCATGACAATGCTCGCTGAATACGCCTTGCCCATCACCATGGTGGTGGCACTTCTGATCGGTATCTTCTCCGGCTACCCGGTGGCCTTTCTGCTCGGCGGGCTGGGCATCCTGTTCGCGTTCATCGGCGACATCCCGCTGCCGTTCCTCGGCACCGTCGGCTCGCGCATCTTCGGTGGCGTGATCGAGAACTGGCTGCTGATCGCGATTCCGCTGTTCGTGTTCATGGGGCTGATGCTGGAAAGCTCCGGCGTGGCGCGCAATCTGCTGATGACACTGCAGCGGCTGTTCGGTCGCGTGCATGGCGGTCTGGCCGTCTCCGTGGCATTGCTGGGCGTGGTGATGGCCGCCAGTACCGGCATCATCGGTGCCTCGGTGGTCATGCTGGGGCTGCTGGCGCTGCCGGTGATGCTGGGGCAGGGCTACAAGGCCGAGATGGCCTGTGGGGTCATCGCGGCCTCCGGCACCCTGGGCATCCTGATTCCGCCCTCGATCATGCTGGTGCTGATGGGCTCCATCCTGCAGATCTCGGTGGGGGCGCTGTTCAAGGCGGCGCTGATTCCGGGGCTGATGCTCGGCGCGCTCTACGTCGCCTATCTGCTGATCACCGCCAAGCTGCGCCCGGACTGGGCACCGCTGCCGGACCAGTCGCTGCTCGGCACCGACAAGACACCGCTGCCGCTGGCGCTGCTGCGGGATCTGCTCGGCCCGATGGTGCTGATCGTCGCGGTGCTGGGGTCGATCATGACCGGTATCGCCACGCCCACCGAGGCCGCGGCCATCGGCGCGGGTGGCAGTCTGCTGCTGGCGCTGGTGATGGGCGGCCTGTCCTTCTCCACCCTGCGCAACACGCTGCGCGATACCTCGCGGACCAGCGCGATGATCCTGTTCGTCGTCATCGGCGCGACCTGCTTCTCGGTGGTCTTCAAGCGCCTCGGCGGTGACTACCTGATCGAGGATGTCATCACCGGTACCGGCCTTGGCCCTTACGGCCTGCTGTTGCTGCTGATGGGGCTGATCTTCGTGCTCGGCTTCTTCCTCGAGTGGATCGAGATCAGCTTCGTGGTGCTGCCGCTGGTGGCGCCGGTGGTCGAGGCGCTGGACTTCGGGCTCGGGCTTTCCGGCCAGGGGCTGCTGGTATGGTTCGCGATTCTGGTCGCCATCAACCTGCAGACGAGTTTCCTGACGCCCCCCTTCGGCTACGCATTGTTCTATCTCAAGGGCATCACCGCCGGGCAGGTCTCCATCGGCACCATCTATCGCTCGATTCTGCCCTTCGTTGGCCTGCAGCTGGCGGGGTTGATCCTGTGCATGCTGTTCCCCGCGCTGGTGCTGTGGTTGCCGGGGCTGATGCCCTGACCCACGCCACTCCGGACATCACAGGGAGGTGATGTCTGGGTAAACAGAGAGCTGAGCAGAGAGCTGAGCAGCGCTATACGGCATGAGGCACGCAGGGGCGACCCTTCGGGGGTTCTATCAGGGAGAATGAGATGCTGCCACGACGCAGGGTATTGATCGCGGGGCAGGGGGAGTGGCTGGAGGCCATGGCGCGCACCTTCCTGGAAGATGGCGCCATCATCGCCCTGATGGGCACCGCGCCGGCGGACCTCGAACGCGTGCTGGATGCACTGGGCGGCGAGCAGTCGGACCGCTTCGGCCAGGTGGTCGGCGAGGGCTGCTTCGAGACATTGGTGGCGCGTCTCGGGCGCCTCGACGTGCTGGTCTGCATGCCGCCTCAGGCCATGGCCGGGCAGTCGCTGGAAGCCTGCCTGGTCGCGCAGGTTGCCGGCCCCGGCGCCTTGCTCAAGGCGGCCTGTGCGCGCATGTTGCGCCACGGCGGACGCCTGCTGGCCGTGGCACCACCGCTGCCTTCGCAGCCGTCCTCGTCGCTGTCCTCGCAGCTATCCTCTCAGGAGCATCACGGCACTGCCATGGCACAGGCGGCGCTGAGTGAGTTGATCCAGCGGCTGGCATCACGCGCGCCGGACAAGGTACGCGCCAATCTGCTGTGCCCCGAGGGCAGCCGACCGGACGCCGTGGCGGAATGCGCGCGCTTTCTGGCCGGTGGCGCCGGGCGCTCCCTCAATGGTCAGGTGCTGCACCTGAGCGACTGACCTCCCGACAGACGTTTCACAACACAAGCGGCCGTGGCATTGCCACGGCCGCTTGTCGTCGTCTGCTGGTCTGACATATGGCCAATTTGATCAAATATACGTCCAATTATATCAATCCGCTCTGGCTGAAGTGATTAAGGTAGAAGGAGACTCAGCGTCGCACCAGCATCCGCGAGCAGGTACCTGTCCAGTAAGACAACAGTGCCGCTCCCTCAGCCGTGGAGATCATCGAGTGCCCAGCAGCCCGCATTCCGTCAGCCTGAAAGACCATGGACAACAACTGCATCTGAGCCACGCCGAGGGCGATCTGACCCTCGAGGCGCTCTGGCTGCGTGAGCGGAGTCCCGATGAAACGACGCTCGATTCCCTCACCGGTCAGCGCCTGATCGAGGCGGCGGACCTGCCGCTGGACCTGAGCCTGACTCAGGCGCAGCTGGATGGCGATACGCTGTCACTGGCCTTCAGTGACGGCCATGCGGCGAGCTTCTCGTTGGCGGCCCTGCTGGCGGAGTGTCAGCCGTGTGAGGCCTATCAGGGCATGACCTTCTGGCAGGGGAATCTCGCCCAGCTGCCCGAGGCCGACTTCGCGGCGGCGCTGGAGGATGACGCGGCCTTGCTGGACATGCTCGAGCAGCTGCAGCGCTTCGGCTTCGTGCGGGTCAGCGGCGTGCCGGACACGGAGGACGGCATGCAGGGGCTGATCCACCGTATCGGGCCGCTGCGGCGCACCAACTGGGGTGGCATCGCCGACGTGAAATCCGTCGCCAATGCCTATGACCTCACCATGACCCAGCGCGGGCTGGAGCCGCATACCGACAATCCCTACCGCGACCCGATTCCGGGCTACATCTGGCTGCACTGTCTGCGCAACGCGGCCCAGGGCGGCGACAGCATGCTGGTGGATGGCTTCAGCGCGGCGGAGCACCTGCGCCGTGAAGACCCCGAGGCCTTCGCCTGCCTGACAGACGTCAGCCCCGGTTTCCGTTATCACGACGCCACCACGCGCCTGGAAAGCGAAGGCCCGCTGATCGAGCTGGATAGCCGTGGTCAGGTCGCCCGGGTACGTTTCTCCAACCGCACCGAGCGGGTGCCGGCGCTGCCCGGCGCGACGCTGCGTCGCTACTACGCTGCCCGCCAGGCGTTCTATCGCCTGATCTCCGGTGACGACTTCACGCTGCACCTCAAGCTGGCGCCGGGCCAGATGCTGATCATGGACAACTACCGGCTGTTCCATGGTCGCAGCGCCTTCCAGCTGGAGGGCGGCATCCGTCATATGCGCCAGGGCTATGTGGATCGTGACTCCACCGCCAGCCGCCGTCTGCTGCTGGCCGATCAGCTCGCCGGTCAGCGCGACGGTCAGTTCGCCAATGAGGAGACCAGCGCATGAGCGAACAGGCCCGCTTCCGCAGTTTCGAGGAAAGCACGCATGCCGAGTGGGCGCTGATCGATGCGCGCTTCCGGGAATATCAGTCTGATGCCTGCCGGCGTGTGCTTGAACATCTGGGGCGTCTCAAGGGCGATCACCACGGCTATCCGGTCGATCGCTACGAACACTGCCTGCAGACCGCCACCCGCGCGCTGCGCGCCGGTGCCGATGAGGAGATGGTGGTCTGCGCGCTGCTGCATGACATCGGCGATGACCTGGCACCGGCCAATCATGCCGAGATCGCCGCCGGTATCCTCGAGCCGTTCATCGACCCGCTGAACACCTGGATGATTCGTCATCACGAGCTGTTCCAGGGCTATCACTACCGCGAATTCTTCGGTCAGGACCGCCACGCCCGCGAGGCACATGCCGGGCATCCCGCCTATGAGCGCACCGTGCGCTTCTGTGACGAGTGGGACCAGACCAGCTTCGACCCCGAATACGACACCCTGCCGCTCGAGCATTTCATCCCGATGCTGGAGCGGGTGATGGCGCGTGCGCCCTTCGGCGGCTTGCCGGATCTGGTGCCGGAGCCAGAACTTGAGGCAGAAATGGAGCCAGAACTTGAGAAGGGCCTGGCCAGGCAGGCCAGTGCTCGCTGAAGACGCACTCCTCTGGAGGGTAAAGCTCCAACAAATCAATTGCTTGCGGCGAATTCAGCGACGCACCAGGGCGGAGAAGACACAAGCGCCGACAACGACAGCGCCGTGAGCGACGGACACGCACGACGACCGCCATATACGAAGCCTTTCAGCCCCGACAACAACAAGGCCCGGCGCGACCGGAACCGACAAGGAAAGACACGATGACCACCACCCCGTACCCCCTGACATGTACGATGAAGCACGGCGCCCGCCGTGGCCTGCTTGCCCTCGCGACCCTGCTGCTCGGCACGGCTAGCCTGGCAGCCTCGGCCCAGGACAAGGATGACGAGCTGACGCTGATCGTGCCGCCGTGGCCCGGCGTCACCGTCAAGAGCGAGATCGTCGCCCAGATCCTCGCCCCGCTGGGCTACGACGTGGAGCGACAGGAAGTCAGCTCCACCGTCGGCTACAACACCCTGACCACCGGCGACAGCGACGCCTTCCTCGCTGGCTGGCTGCCTGCCCAGAAAGACAGTTACGACGCGGCCATGGCCGCCGGTGCGATCACCGATCTCGGCAACAACGTCACCGGCGCCCGCATGGGCTTCGCGGTGCCGGGCTATGTCTACGAGGCCGGCATCCACAGCGCCGCGGATCTTGCCGCCCACGCCGAGCAATTCGACGAGACCGTCTACTCCATCGAAAGCGGCTCCACCGTCAGCGACATGCTCAATGGCGCCATCGACAATGATGTCTATGGCCTGGGCGATTGGGATGCGATGGAGTCCTCGACGCCAGGCATGCTCAGCGAGGTACGTGCCGCCCAGCGCGAGCAACGCTGGATCGCCTTCTACGGCTGGACACCGCACTGGATGGTGCCGGAATTCGACACCCATATCCTGGAGGATCCGGAGTCGGTGTTCGGCCCCGACAATGGCGCCAGTGACGTCAAGACCGTCGTGCGTACCGCCTACGCCGAAGCCAATCCCAACCTCGCTCGCTTCCTCGATCAGCTGGTCTTCAGCTCCGAAGAGCAGAGCGGCTTCATCCTCGACTACAGCCTGAAGGAGCGTGACCTCGATGAGGTGGCGCACGACTGGCTGGCCGCCAATCCGGACCGGCTGGCGGAATTTCTCGCCGACGTGACCACGCGCGATGGCGAGGATGCCCTGGCCGCCGTGAAGGCCAGCCTGTGAGGCTGACCTAGCCTTGCTGCCGCCTTGACGGCATGGGCGGGCGCCGAGGGATGGCTCCCGCCCTCGGCCTCGTATTGTCTAAGCCTCGTAGCGCCCAAGCCACGTCGCGTCCAGGACGCGCAATCCGTGAACCACGACCCTGCTTGCCATGCCTCTGGCGTGGAAAGTCGCAATGTGGAACGCCTCTTGCTATACAAGTGTATCAATAGTCGTTCGCTCGATTGCAGGTCGATCGGTGATTGCGCAGCTCGATCGCCGATTGCGCAGCCCGCCGCGGCCCGCAGCGGCCCGCAGCGGCAAGACAGGCGTCATCCGCGCATCGTCCGTCAGGCCCGGCAGCATCACGCCGCACCAGCAGGGTGCGTCACGCCGCTAGCGGCTGCACGATCGCCCATTTCACGCCCGCCACAGCCACCCACTTGTGAGTCGCTCATGACTATCTCGCCCTCGAACGTATCTCCCATGACCCGCTCGAAGAATGCAGACAGTGACGGCATCTCCCAGCCTCCGCAGGCGCGCCCGGACGGCCAGGCCAGACCCGCGCGCGTTGCCTCGAATCGGGTCGTCGTCGAAGCCAGCAACATCGTCAAGCACTACGGTGATCTGGCGGTGCTGCACGACGTGTCCTTGCGCGTGAAGGAAGGCACCGTCACCACCATCATCGGCGCCAGTGGCTCCGGCAAGAGCACCTTGCTGCGCTGCATGAACCTGCTCGAGCGCCCTGATCGGGGCGAGCTGTCGATCGCCGATGAGCATGTGCGCTTCGACCGCGATAGCCGTGGCGGCCTCATCGGGCTGGATCGTCGTCAGATCCAGCGCCTGCGCTCCAAGGTCACCATGGTCTTCCAGCAGTTCAATCTGTGGCCGCACCTGACCGTGCTCGGCAATGTCACCGAGGCGCCGATGCGCGTGAAGGGCATGTCACGCCGTGAGGCGACGCGTATCGCGGAGCACTATCTGGAACGTGTCGGCATGCTGGAGCGCGCCGACAGCTATCCGGCCTTTCTCTCCGGCGGCCAGCAGCAGCGGGTCGCGATCGCGCGTGCGCTGGCGATGGAGCCGCGCGTGCTGCTCTTCGATGAGCCGACCTCGGCGCTGGACCCGGAGCGGGTCAGTGAAGTGCTCGGCGTCATCCGCAGCCTCGCCGATGAGGGACGCACCATGCTGATGGTGACCCACGAGATGGCCTTCGCCAGAGAAGTCTCCGATCAGATCGTGTTCCTCGATGAGGGCAGGGTAGGCGTGGCCGGAAGCCCGGCGGAGGTCTTCGAGCAGACCGAGCACGAGCGCTGCCGCCGCTTCATCGCACCGGCCGCCTGAAGCCTGCTTGCATCACCCCGGCATGGACCTCCCCGCCATGACGTAGATGGACCCACAACAACAGCCAGGAGATGGCCTGATGACCTTGATGAACGACGCTGGATTCGCTGCCAAGACACCTTCACTGACCGCGCGCGAAACGCCTGCCTCTGATTCCACTTCCACCTCTGCTCTTTTCACCTCTGCCCCCACCTCTGCGCTGCGCAAGCTGGCCGGCGCCCTGATGATGGGGGGACTGACGGTGGGTGGACTGACGCTGGGCGCCGCTCAGGTGCATGCCGCCGATACCCTCAAGATCGGTATTTCCGCGGAACCTTACCCGCCCTTTACCTATACCTCCGCCAGCGGTGAGTGGACCGGCTTTGAAGTGGAGCTGGCCGAGGCGATCTGTGACGCCATGCAGCGTGAATGCGAGATCACCCCGACCGGCTGGAGCGGCATCATCCCCTCGCTGAAGGCCGGTCGCATCGACATGATCATGAATTCGATGACCATCACCAAGGCCCGCGAGAAGGTCATCGACTTCAGCATCCCCTACTACAACTCGCCCGGTGCCTACGTGGCCGCCAAGGATCTAGAGCTCGAGATTCCGGACGGCCTCGACGGCAAGATTCTCGGCACCCAGGCGGCGACCACCCACGCCAACTTCGCGCGTCGAGCGCTGCGCAGCACTGGCGTCGATGTGCGTCTCTATGACCAGCAGGAGCAGGTCAACAGTGACCTGCTATCCGGGCGCGTGGACGTGATTCTGGCCGACGAGATCGCCATGAGCGCACTGGTCAAGCGTGATGAGGCCAGCAACTTCGAGATCAAGGCGACCACGCCACAGCACGAGGCCTACGGCATCGGTGCCGGTGTCGGGGTACGCAAGGAAGATGGCGCACTGAAAGAGGCGCTCGATGGCGCCATCCATCAGGTCTATGCGGACGGCACCTGCACGGCGCTCTCGAACAAGTACTTCGATACCGACGTCTGCCTGGGCTGATCCTGCGCGTGCTGGCCGGCCGGCTGAGGTCGCCCGGTCAGCATGCCTCGCGTATCGCATCCGCCATTTCCTACTGATACGAGAAGGACGCTGATCATGTCCCAGTTCGCCCAGGAAGGGCTCGCCGATTGGGCAGCCCCGATACTCGCCGGTGCCGTCACCACCCTGCAGATCGCCTTCGCCGCCTATGCCATCGGCTTGCTGCTCGGACTGGTGGGGGCGGCGTCACGACTCAGCCCCTGGGCGCCGCTGCGCGCGCTGGCCACCAGCTATTCGACGGCCGTGCGCGCGGTGCCGGAACTGCTGCTGATCATCCTGCTGTACTACGGCGGCTCCCAGGCACTCACCGCCTTGATGAACGCGCTGGGTGTCGCGGGCAAGGTCGAGATCAGCGGCTTCGTCACCGCCGTCGGCGTGCTGGCCTTCGTGCAGGGCGCCTACATGACTGAAGTCTTTCGCGGCGCCATCCTGGCCATCCCCAAGGGCCAGCTGGAAGCGGCCGATGCCTACGGCTTCTCGCCCATGGCGCGCTTTCGCTACATCACGCTGCCGGGCATGTTGCCCAACGCACTGCCGGGCATGTCCAACCTGTGGCTGATCCTGATCAAGGACACCGCCCTGATCAGCGTCATCGGCTTCAGCGAGCTGTTCTTCACCGTGCAGCAGGCGGCCGCCAGTTCGCGCGCCTACTTCCTGTTCTACAGCGTGGCGGGGCTGCTCTATCTGCTGATGACCCTGACCTCGAGCGCCGCGTTCAGTCGTCTGGAGCGCTACGTGCGCCGCGGCGAACCCGATATTTCAGCCCAGGAGGCGTGACATGGATTTCAGCTGGTTATCGGACCCCTATTATCAGGAATCGCTGTGGACAGGGTTGACCAATACCCTGGTACTGCTGGTGGTGTCGGCCGTGCTCGGCTTCACGCTGGCGGTCGGCATGGCGATGGCGCGTATCAAGGGCCCCAGGCCGCTCGCCTGGCTGGCCAGCGGCGTTTCCATCGTGATGCGCGGCACGCCCCTGCTGGTGCAGCTGTTCTTCTTCTATTACGGCATCGGCCGGCTGCTGGAGGGCATTCCCGGTATTCGCGAGAGCATGTTCTGGGGCATCCTGCGTGATCCGTTCTTCTACGCCACCCTGACCTTCACCCTCTCAGTGGGTGCCTACTCCGGTGAAGTCCTGCGCGGGGCACTGCTCAGCGTGCCGCCGGGCGAGCGGGAAGCGGGCCGTGCCTTCGGCATGGGGCCGCTTCAGGTCTTCAGTCGCCTGTGGCTGCCGCGCGCCATCCAGCTGTGCCTGCCGACCCTGACCGGCGAGATGATCCTGCTGCTCAAGTCGGTGCCGCTGGTCTCGACGATCGCCATGATGGACCTGCTGCAGGTCGCCAACATCATCCGCGACGAGAACTTCCTCACCTACGAGCCGCTGCTGTTCATCGGCGCCATCTACCTCGTGCTGACCATCCTGCTGACCCTGTGCCTGCGCCAGGTCGAACTCAACTTCCCCGGCGTACGCGCCCAGGCACGCAGCGGCGGGTGGCTGTCGCGCCTGCGTCAGCCAAGGCCCGCCTGAGGCCACTCGCCTGGCGGCCATCGCTGATTTCCTGCAGATCATCTTTCTTGCACACAAAGACGCCGAGTCAGTCGACTCGGCGTCTTTGTGTCAGTGGGCCGATGATCAGGTCTCTAAGCAGGCAAGCTCTCTAACTTGCTCCGGAGCCAGCAAGCTCTCTAACTTGCTCCGAAGCCAGCAAGCTCTCTAACTTGCCCCGAAGCCGGCAAGCTTTCTAACTGGTACCGAAGCCAGCAAGAAAGACCCGCACGCAGCGTCTGACATGTGGGCGGAGTTGTTCGGGGCTTTCGGTGTCGGGTGGGCAGCCGAGCAGGGCGTCGACATGCAGCGGGTTGAGCAGCATGCCGGTGAGCAGGTTGGCGGCGGCCAGCGGTTCCTGGCCGAGGCCGGTGGACGGCAGGTGGCCCTGGGCGACCTGACGTGACAGGTAGCCTGCCAGGCGTTGTCGGGTCAGCTTGGGACCGTTGTCGAGGAACAGCTTGCCGAGCTGCGGATTGCGGCCGCTCTCGAAGGCGAGGCCACGGAACAGGCGGATCAGTTCGGGCGCGAGTGCCAGCGCCAGCATCGCCATGCCGAAGTCTTCCAGCGCTTCCTCGACACTGCGTGTCTCATTGGTTTCGTGGTCCATCACCGACCACACCGTCTGCGCCTCCTGCTGCATCACGGCCAGAAACAGGCCGTCCTTGTTGCCGAAATTACGATACAGCGTTGCCAGTGATCCGCCGGCCTGCCGAGCGATCTCATTGATGCTGGTCGCGGCGAAGCCGTGTTCGAGGAAGTGTTCGCGGGCGACTTCCAGCTGGCGTTTGCGGCGTGCTTCCCCGCGCGGTGAGGCGCGAGTCGCGGTGCTTCCCGAGTCAGGGGCGGTCTCTGATGAGGGCGAATCAGTCATGTGAGTGTCCTGTCTGTGATCCGGAAACCGCCTGAAACAGGCAAGGTTGCGATATTGCGAACGAGAGACGCTGTCTGTCGAAACTGTCGGGGCTGCCTCAAGTAAGTGTAGTATTCATTACACTTTGTGGCGATGCAAGATGACAGCCGTGGCCTGAGCGCTCGCGAGCGCCGTGGCCCCCTCATCCGCAGCGTCAGACAGATTACACGCCTGTCACCGACAGGCAGCAAGAGAGAGTCGCCGAATGAACAAGGCAGGCAAGGGTGTCGTGGCACTCATCGTGGTGGCGGGCGTGATCGCTGGCGGAGTGATGGGGGTCGAATGGTGGCAGGTCGGGCGCTTCATGCAGGAGACCGACAACGCCTATGTGCGTACCGACAGCGTCGCGGTGCGCTCCGAGGTCACCGCGCGGGTGACGCGCATGCTGGTGCATGACAACCAGCCGGTGAAGAAGGGGCAGTTGCTGGTGCAGCTGGATGACGAAGATGCCAGGGCCAATCTGGACCAGGCCAGTGCCGCGCTGGACAACGCCCGCACCGGGGAAGTCCAGGCCGAGCGTCAGCTGGACCTGCAAGGCGCGAAGATCGACGAGGCCAAGGCCGCGCTGGCCTCGGCCAGGGCCGAACGCGATCAGGCGGCGCTGCACCTCAAGCGCTCCAGAAGTCTGGAGAGCCGCAGCTACGCCTCGCGTCAGTCCTATGAAGATGACCAGGTGACCATGCGCACCGCCGAGGCGAGCGTTGCCCAGAAGCAGGCCGCGCTGGTGTCTGCCCGGCAGCAGCTTGAGGTCTACAAGGCGCAGCTGGAATCGGCGCGTGCCCAGGTGGTGTCAGCAGCGGCGGATCTCGCCTACGCGCGCCACCAGCTGGAGAAGACCTCGATCTACGCGCCGCAGGATGGCGTGGTCGGCAATCGCAGTGTCGAGGTGGGCACCATGGCCAGCGCCTCGTTGACCCTGATGCAGCTGGTGCCGGTGAAGAGCGCCTATGTGGTGGCCAACTACAAGGAAACCCAGACCGAGCGCATGCGCGTCGGCCAGCCGGTCAGTCTCGAGGTGGATGCCTACCCGGACATCGAGTTTGAGGGCGTGGTGGATAGCCTGGCGCCGGCGACCGGCACCGAGTTCAGCCTGCTGCCGACCGACAACGCCACCGGCAACTTCAACAAGATCGTCCAGCGTGTGCCGGTGCGCATTCGCCTGACCGGCCCAGTGGATGCGCTGCCGCGTCTGCGCGCCGGCCTGTCGGTCATCCCCAGCGTCGATACTCGAGAGCTTGCGGACACCGGCACCTATGCCGTCGATAGCCTCTCCAGGGACGTCATCGCGCCCGATGCCGCGCAGATCGCCAGCGCTGATCGCGGAGCGCAGTAAGCATGGCCGAGACGACTCAGTCCTCGGCCCAGACCCCGAGACAGCCCCCGAGCCAGCCCCCGACGGGTACCGCCAGTGACATGCCGACGCGCCGCCAGCAGATCGGCTTCGTGGCCGCGGTGTTCGGCATGTTCATGGCGATTCTGGATATCCAGATCGTGTCCAGCTCGCTCAACGAGCTGCAGGCGGGCCTGGCCGCCAGTCAGGACCAGATTTCCTGGGTGCAGACCAGCTACTTGATCGCCGAGATCGTGATGATTCCGCTCTCCGGCATGCTGGCGCGCATCTTCTCGACGCGGCTGGTGCTGACCGTCTCGGCGCTGGGCTTCACGCTGGCGAGTCTGGGCTGTGCGCTCTCGACCTCGCTGGAAGCCCTGATCGTGCTGCGCGCGGTCCAGGGTTTCATGGGCGGGGCGATGATTCCGCTGACCCAGGCGGCCAGTTTCTCGATCTTCCCGCGCCGCATGATGGGCAGCATCCAGGCGGTGATCGGCCTGGTGGCGACCATGGCGCCCTCCATCGGGCCGTCCGTCGGCGGCTACATCACCGAATACATGAGCTGGCATTGGCTGTTTCTGGTCAACCTGGTGCCGGGCATCATCGTGGCGACACTGGTGTGGCGCAATCTGGAAATCGACCGCGGCGATCGCGGTCTGCTCAGCCGTCTGGATACGCTGGGACTGGCGCTGATGGCGGTCTTTCTCGGCAGCCTCGAATTCGTGCTCGAGGAAGGGCCCGGCGATGACTGGTTCGCCAGTTCGCTGATCCTGTTCTGGAGCGTAGTGTGCGCGGTGGCGGCGGTCGGCTTCTTCTGGCGCGTGCTGACGACCAGCAACCCCATCGTCGACCTGCGGGTGTTCAGGGACCGCAACTTCGCGCTGGGGGCGATCATCGGCTTCTGGATCGGCGTGGTGCTCTATGGGCTGGTCTATCTGGTGCCGCTGTTTCTCGGCTCGATTTCCGGCTTCTCCAGCGTGCAGATCGGGCAGGTGATGTTCGTCAGCGGCGTGGTGATGTTCCTGATGGCGCCGGTGGCGGGCAAGCTTTCTGACCGCATCGACCTGCGCCTGATGCTGTGCATCGGCCTGGTGCTGACCGGCCTCGGCACCGGCATGAACGTGCACCTGACCTCGGACTCGGGCTTCGATGACTTCTTCTGGCCGCAGGTGATCCGCGGCGCGGGCCAGATCATGGTGCTGCTGTCGGTCTCCCGGCTGGCGATGGGGCGTCTGGCGCCCCACGAGATAGGCAACGGCAGTGGCCTGTTCAACGTGATGCGCAACCTGGGCGGCGCGGTGGGGCTGGCGCTGATCGACACCATCCGCGAGCTGCGTGAGGACTATCACTGGAACCAGATGATCGGGGCCATCGACCAGAGCCGCCAGGTGGTGATCGATCAGCTGGCAAGCTATCAGTCGACCTTCGCGGGGCTGGCTGATCCGTGGCAGGCCGGTGTGCAGATGATCGCCCAGCGCATCAGCATCCAGGCCGAGGTGCTGGCCTTCGACAATATCTTCCTGTGGCTGGGCGCGGTCTATGTAGTCGGCAGCGTGGCGGCCTTCCTGTTCCGTCGTCCGGAAAACCCTGCCAGCAAGGCGGATGCCAGCGAAAGTGGCGAACAGAGCCCAGCGCACTGATGGCGCCTTGATCGTACTCTGAGAAAAAGTCGCATGTCGCTGAAAGACAAAGACCCGCCAATCGGCGGGTCTTTGTCTTTCAAGCCTTGATGTGTCAGGCCTTGAGCCTCTGTCAGTCAGCCAGCATCCAGCCAGCAGGGCGTCACCAGCCCCAGAACATCAGATACCAGATGCCCAGTGCGGGCAGGCAGGCCAGCGCGACACTCGCGGTACCGATCAGCCGTGCAGCGTTGCCGGCGAGCAGGCCGCCGTTGCGCTGCTCACCATTGTACTGCTCGCCGTTGCGCTGCTCACCGGTAATGCGCCAGGCCAGACGCAGCCCCCACAGGCAGGCCAGTGCCAGCAGGGTGGCGCGCAGGTCATTGGCCCAGGTGAGGTTGATGCCGTCACCGCGCAGCAGCGTCATGGTGGTGGCGGAGAGGCCGAGAAACACGCCCAGCCCGCCCAGCGGAATCAGGCTCAGCGAGAGATGCCACAGGCGTGACAGCGTCGCCTTGCCACCCATCAGCCAGTTGCCCAGCAGCAGCGGCAGGCTGGTGAGCGCGCCCAGCAGGCCGCCACCGACCACGATCCACAGCGTGATCAGACTGCCATCGAGCAGGTTGAAGACATCGTTGTGCTCGGGGTAGTTGGTCAGAATCCAGGTCGGCAGGGTGGTGGTCAGCGGCCACATCAGGTCGTGATCGATCAGCCAGAAGGCCAGCTGCTGCTTGAGGGCGACGAACCACGGGCTGGCGCTCCAGCTGAAGGCGCCGATGGCGATGCCGAGCAGGCCGAACACCAGCACCGAGTAGTGGGTGAAGCGCACCGGCTGCGGCGGCTCGACCAGCTCTGCCCCCGGCGCACGCCACTCCAGCTGCATCGCGTCCTTGTAGCCGCTGCAGCGTCCGCAGACATGGCAGTCACCGGCGCTGTCGAGCTGCTTGAGCGGAATCAGCGGCGCGCAGTCAGGGGCGTGCATGCGCACGGCGTTGCCCTGACGGACAGCCTGATTGTGGGCGTTCCAGCGGGCCTGATCGGTACGGAAGTGGGTCGGTGACAGGCGCGCCAGCAGATTGAAGACGCCATTCACCGGACACAGCTGACGGCACCAGACGCGGGTGCCCTTGCCGTAGATCAGCCCGACGATGATCGCGGCCACCGTCGAGCCTCCCAGTACCACCAGTGCGCCCAGCGGGTACTGATAGACGCTGGCCAGCTGGCCATAGAGCGTGGTGCCGAGGAAGGCCACGAAGGGCCAGCCGCCCCAGCGCATCCAGCCGGGAATCGGCCGACCGAGGCCGATGCGACTGGCGGCTTCGGTCAGGGTGCCTTCGGGGCAGAAGACACCGCACCACACGCGCCCCATCAGCACCATGCTGATCAGTACGAAGGGCCACCACAGCCCCCAGAACACGAACTCGGCGAACACCGTCAGATTGGTGAGGATATGCGCCTGGTAATCCGGCAGCGGCAGCAACGCAGGCACCACCAGCAGAAAGGCATAGATGCCGACCACCAGCCATTGCACCAGCTGGATCAGACCACGCCGCTGCTGCATCGCCTGTCCGAAGCGCGCGATGCGCGTGGCCTGACGGCCAGGCGAGGTGCCGCCATCACTGGCGATGAGGTTGGCTATGTCGCCGTGGGGGCTGGAGCCGCAATTGGCCATGACTATCGTTTCTCCTGACTGGCAGATCGCGTGAACAAGACTCAGCTGCGCGCGCGGGCAGTGAGCTGACGGCGCTGGTCCACGCGCTCCTTCTTGCGCTGACGCTTCATGAGGCTTGCGACGATGACCCAGTAGCCGAGATAGCCGACCACCATCGTCGTGGCAGGCCAGGCGCGATAGCCGGCGAAGGTCGCCAGCAGTCCGCCGAGGCCGCTGCCATCATCGAGCAGCCAGCTGGAATCCCACAGCGGGTCGAGGCCCGCCGGCAGATAGCCGAGGCCGATCAGCTGTTCGAGGCCCGACATCAGCAGTGACGCCGCCAGCAGCAACAGCAGGATTTCGGTCACGCGGAAGAACAGCTTCCACGAGAACAGGCGTGAACCGAGCTGCAGCGCCATGAAGGTCGCCACCGCGAGGGCGAAGCCGAGGCCCGCAGCCAGCGCGAAGCTGGCGATGCCGCCGGACTGCAGGCTGGCGGCGCCCATGCCGTAGAGGAAGACGACGGTTTCCGCGCCTTCACGCGCCACGGCGATGGCGACCAGCGTCGCCACGCCCCAGTAGCTGCCGGAGGAGACGGCGCTGGCCAGGCCGCTCTCGAGTTCTGCCTTGAACGTGCGGCCCTTGGTGCGCATCCACAGCACCATCTGGGTGATCAACAGGCAGGCGGTCAGTACCAGTACGGCCTGGAAGACCTCCTGCGCGGTGCCGGTCAGCCAGGTGTTGGCGCCCATCAGCGCCGCCCCCATCAGGCCGGCCAGCACCAGGCCGGCGACGACCCCACCCCACAGGTAGTGCAGGCCCGCGCGGGTGCCGGACTGCACCAGCCAGGCGTGCATGATGCCGATGACGAGAATGGCTTCGACGCTTTCACGCCAGACGATAAACAGGATCTGTTCAAACATGCGGACTCTCTTCTACTGACGTTCGGTGCGCGCCATCGATGACGAAAAAGGCGTCATTGGCACAGGGTGGCCGAGCTTATTCGGCGACGACCTTGCCACGCGCGTCCGGCAGGTGGAAATCATCGAAGAAGTCATAGCTCCCCGCGCGCAGCGGATGGATGACGACGAACGACTTCACGCCCGGTGCCAGCACCTTCTCCTTGCGCAGGGAGTTGCTCTCGAATTCGGCCGGCGTATTGCCCGCGTTGTGCAGCTGGATGACGAATTTCTCGCCGGCCTTCACCTCAAGGACCTCAGGAATGAGCTTGCCGTTGTCGAGGGTCAGGTCGTAGGACGGCATGTCGCTGGCGGCCGCCGACCTAGGCAGCAGGGCCACGAGCAACAGGGCGATGAGCAGCATGGCGAGCGCGGGCAGCAGGGCGCTTGCCCGAGGGGGTAGGCGAGAAGGCAAGTGAGAGGGCAGGCGAGAGGGCAAGAGTGAGGGCAAGAAAGAGGTCAGGCGCATGGGACACTCCGGACGATGAGGGAAAGCGCACATTGACACCAGCGCAAGGCGCTGGTGGTAGAGCGACCAATGGCCGCGAGTGCAGGTCAGCACAGGCGGCCATCGAAGGAGCAAGCGGCAATGGCCGCCTCACGGGATGCAGGCATTCAGGGGCATGCAGCAAGGGCAGAGCGGCGCTCAGTAGCCGCCTTTCTTGCCGACGCCGGCATAGACGAAGTCGTAGTCGGTGGTGATGGTCTGCGGCCACTCGGCGACGCCGGTTTCCTTGTCAATATGACGCGGCATGTCCGGATGCTGGATCTCGAAGGTCAGGTGGTACTTGCCCGGGCCATCCAGTTTGACGTTCTTGCCGTAGTGGGTGCCGTCATTGGCGATCATCGGCACCAGCTCGCCTTCGATCGGCGCCTCGCCACCCTGCCTGGTCAGGGTGTAGTGAATGCCGAGATAGGGAATCCAGTCGCCCGGCGCGAAGCCGTTGTCGTTTTCCATCAGCGCGTGGATATCGGCTTCCAGGTGGATATCGGCCTGATTGGCAGGCAGCTTGCCAGCCGGGGCCATCACCACCGGCTGCAGGTAGACCGCAGCGATTTCCATGCCGCCTTCCTTGACCGGCGTGCCGATCGGGTATTCCAGTGCCGAGGCCTGACCCGCCACGAATGTTGCCGCCAGGCTCAGGGCGAGCAGGCAAGGCTTGAGCGCGCGGGGCAGAGCAGTGGTGAGGGAGTGACGCTGTGGCATCGGGGGGACTCGCAATGATGGGAAGTGGAGCTTCATTATCCCGATAAGCCTAAATATAACCATTCTCATCCCTGCGCCGCTTGCGTTGCTCATCTTGCAACGGGGCGTTGTATGAGCATGAGCTTCTTCTCAAGTAAGCACGAGATTCTTCTCAAGTAACAGGCGCGAGTGGCAGGCCTGGCGGCCGCGCCGAGCAGATCGCGGTTTTCTTGCGACGGCCTCACGATTGCCACACGGCTGCCTCGCGAGTTTCTCGCGCCATCTGGTCTGCTCATCTGGTCTGGCGCGCTGCCATGCGGCATGCTGCGCGACATGACGACTCCTCCTTCAGATTCTCCTTCTCGCATTGATCTGCCCGCCCTCGAGGCGTGGTGCCGAACGCTGCATCAACATCTGCTCGCGCGGCGTCAGCGTGCCTGCCTGTGGATCAGCGGCGATGACCCCTCTGGCGCCGCGCAGGCGATCTGCGAGCGGTGGCCAGCGCGTGAGCCTGCTCCGCTGTGGCTGGGCACAGGTGAAGCCTTGTCGACAGCGGGCGCGATGCCCGTGCGTACGCTGGCGATGGCCAGGGCCGCCACCCAGCTGGGCGGTGAGCAGTCACTGGTCATCTTCGATGCGGCGCAGCCGGCGGCTGGTTTCGACCCCGATGCCTTCGGCGCCGTGGCCGGCACCCTGAAGGCGGGTGGCCTGCTGGTGCTGATGACGCCTGCCGCCTGGGCCGCGGCAGACCCTGCGCCAGTGCCGGATGGCGATCACGCGCGGCTGGCCCACTGGCCCTTCGCGCGGGAACAGCTGACGGCACGCTATCTGGCGCGGCTGGCGCGGCGCCTCTCATCGCATGCCAGTGTGCTGCACTGGCCACAGGGCGGACACTTGCCTGCGCCATCGCTGGGTAGCGGCAATCACGCGGCGCGATCAGACGCCATCGCCGACAGCGACTGCCTGACGCAGGACCAGGCCGCCAGCGTGGCTGCGCTGGAGGCTCTGGCGCCTGCGCGGCCCGTGGTGATCAGTGCCGATCGCGGGCGTGGCAAGAGTGGCGCGCTGGGCATCGCCGCGGCGCGCTGTCTGGCGGCGGGGGAGGATGTCTGGCTGACGGCGCCACGCCCTGCGGCGGTCAGCGCGATCTTCGAACGCCTGGCGGCCCTGCTGCCCCGAGGGCTGCGCGAGGGCAATGTCATTCGCTTGCCGGCTGGGCAGGCGGATGACGATACGGCTTCCGGCAGCGAGCTGCGTTTTCTGGCGCCGGATGCCATCGAGGCGGCTCGCCTCGCCTGTCGCGATGAGGTGCTGCCGCGGCTGTTTGTCGATGAGGCCGCCGCCATCCCCACGCCATTGCTGAAAGGCTATCTGGCGCATTTCCCGCGCATCGCCTTCGCTACCACCGTGCATGGCTATGAAGGCACCGGGCGCGGCTTCCAGTTGCGGTTTCGCCATCATCTCGAGCGCCAGTGTCCCGGCTGGCAGGCGCTGGAGATGACGACGCCCGTGCGCTGGGCGCCCGGCGACCCGCTGGAAGCATTGACCGATGACCTGCTGCTGCTCTCGGCGCAGCCGCCTGAGCTGTCTGAGCCATGCGCGAAGAATGCTCAGCAGTGGCTGGAGGGCTGCGACATTGTCGTACTGGAGCGTGATGCATTGGCGCGTGACGAGGCGGCGTTGCGGCAGCTGTTCGGCCTGCTGGTGCAGGCGCATTACCGCACCACACCGGCGGACCTGCGCCAGCTGCTCGACACGCCGGGGCTCACGCTGACGGCGATTCGTCAGCGAGACGTCACGACTGGGCGTGATGCCTGGCTGGGGGTGGTGGCCGCCGTCGAGGAGGGTGGCTTCCCGACGCCTCTGGCGCATGACATCTGGTGCGGCAAGCGGCGTCCGCGTGGGCATCTGCTGGCACAGTCGCTGGCGGCGCATGCAGGCCATCAGGGCGCCGCCGAAGCCCGCTGGTGGCGGGTGCTGCGTATCGCGGTGCATCCCGCTTTATGGCGGCGTGGTCAGGGCGCGCGCTTGCTCCAGGCGCTCGAGCAGCAAGCGCTGGCGGCAGGCGTCACGCGGCTCGGCACCAGCTTCGGGGCCGAGGCCGATCTGGTCGCCTTCTGGCTGGCGCAGGGCTTCGTGCCGCTGCGCATGGGCCTCAAGCGCGATGCCGCCAGTGGCGAGCACGCGGTGATGATGGGCAAGGCCATCGGTGAGAGCGGGAGTGGTGAATCTGCGCCGCGCGGGCAGTTGGCGCAGGATGCCTTGCTCGGCGCGCTGCAGCAGGACTTCCAGCGCCTGCTGCCCAGCCTGCTCGCGCATGAGCTGCACGGCTTGCCGCCCGTCTTGGCCGACAGACTGCGGCAGCGAGGAAGTGAGAATGACCTGGCCACGCTGACGCCAGCCGCATGCGCGCAGCGACTGGACTGGTATCGCCGTGGTGGCGGGGGGCTGGCGTTGGTACGGCCGTGGCTCGAGACAGCACTCGAGTCCCGTGAGCCTTCACGACTCGATGAGGCGTCACGTCATGGGCTGGTGCTGGCGCTGGGCGGACAGGATGCGCCTGCCTTCATCAGCTGGGCCGAGGGGCTGGGCATCGTGGGCCGCAAGGCGCGCGATCGCTGGTGCCGAGCGGCCGCCGGGCGCCTGATCGAACAGAGCGAATGACAAGCCGATCAGGCAAGAGCATCGGTCAAGCCCGTCTGACAAGAGCAGAGCGGCCGGGCGTGGCTCAGAGGCCCGGAATGCCGATTGGTCCGGGCATGTCAGGAATCGGCGAGCAGCCACTCAGCATCAGCAGGCCAGCAGTGGCGGAGATGGCGGTCAGCAGCAGTAGTCGACGAGGCATAAAGGCTCCGATGAAGGTGGGGAATGGCATGCAGCTGTCAGCAGGGTCGTGATTGTCATCCTTGCATATTCGAAGTCACTGATCGATAGGTGTCGACAACCACTAGCCACGCCCGTCCGCTGTTCCGTATGCTCATTGATGACAAGAACAGGAATCTTCGCCATGAATGAGCATATCGATACGCTGGACCCCGCCAACCTCTGGCGTCATTTCCGCACTCTGTGCAATATCCCGCGCCCGTCCGGGCATGAAGCCGCACTGGTGGCCTATCTGATCGACTGGGCCGAAGCGCGTGGTCTCGCCCATGATCGCGACGCTTTCGGCAACCTGCGTCTGCGCAAGCCCGCCACGCCCGGTCACGAGAGCGCAGCGGGTATCGTGCTGCAGGGCCATCTCGACATGGTCGCCCAGGCGGCCAGCGACAGTGATCACGACTTCACGCGTGATTCCCTCGACACCTATCTGGAAGACGGCTGGCTCAAGGCGCGCGGCACCACTCTGGGGGCCGACAACGGTCTCGGCGTCGCGGCGGCGCTGGCCGTTCTCGAAGACGACAGCCTCGTGCACGGTCCGCTGGAAGCGCTGTTCACCCTCGAGGAGGAAACCTCGATGGGCGGCGCGCTGAATCTGGCCGAGAACTGGCTGGAAGGGCGCTACCTGCTCAACCTGGATTCGGAAGACCGCGGACAGGTCTATATCGGCTGTGCCGGTGGCGCGGACATCAATGTCGCCCACGAGTTTGCCACCTCCTCTCTGAAGGATGCCGAAGCGGAGCTGGAGCTGACCATCGGCGGCCTGGTCGGCGGCCATTCCGGGCTCGATATCCATCGTGGTCGCGGCAATGCCAATCGCCTGATGTCACGCGCGCTGGTCGCGCTGGCCGAGTTCAAGCCGCGTCTGGTCAGCTGGTCTGGCGGTACGCTGCGCAATGCCTTGCCGCGTGAGGCCACGGTCGGCGTGGTGATCTATGACGAGCGCGTCGCCGCCGCGCGCCAGCGCCTCGCGGACTTCGAGGCCCAGATTCGCGACGAGCTGCGCGAGACGGACCCGGATGTCTCGCTCAGCGTGACCCGTGGCAATGCCGAGAATGCGCTGTCCGTCGAGGACACCCAGCGGCTGGTCGCGGTGCTGGATGCCGCGCCCTACGGGGTCGAGCGCATGAGCGCGGCGGTGGAAGGCGTGGTGGAAACCTCCAACAACCTCGGCGTGGTGCAGTTGCGCGAGGGGCGCTTCCATCTCTGCGCGCTGGTGCGTTCGCTGCGCGATGATGCCGTGACCATGATGGAGCAACGCATTCGTGGGCTCTTTGCGCTGATCGGCGCGACCACCGTGGCCGAGAATGCCTATCCGGGCTGGCAGCCGGCGCCGGATGCGCAGCTGCTGGCTCGCTTCTGCAGCCTGCACGAGCGCGTCACCGGCCGTGCGCCGGAGATCAAGATCATCCATGCCGGACTCGAGTGCGGCATTCTGGGGGCCAAGTATCCCCAGCTCGAGATGATCTCCTTCGGGCCGCTGATTCGCGGTGCCCACTCGCCCAGCGAGCGGGTCGAGATCGAGTCGGTCGGTGAATTCTGGCAGGTGCTCAAGGGTCTGATCACCGAACTCGCCGAGCCTGCCAAGGCCGCTTGAGCAATTCTCAGGCAAGACTCGTCACGTAGACGAACGACGCCCCCGCAGGTCAGCCTGCGGGGGCGTCGTCATCTCTGGGCGTCGTTATCTCTGGGCATCAGGCGCTGGCGTGGCCTGATGAGAGTGCGCAAGCTCAGTTGATATTGATGCGGATCGCCGGAATGCCGATGCTCACGCCGTTATGGTAGCGGCGTATGCCATGCCGACCGGAGTCATGGTTCTGGTAGTAGTACGGGCGGTAGCGGTCGTGTTCAAGACGCCCATGCTGATAGTAGCGGCGCTTGGGGACATGGCGGCGGATGTCATGACGAGAGTGCTGGCGCGAGTGATGGCGCTCCACGCGCGGCTCGTCGAACATCCTGAGGTGGCGGCGCTTGATCGCCTCGTGGCGACTGTGCGGCGTGCTGTGGCGCTCGCTGTGCTGGCCCTGCGCGCGATGGCGATCATCCGCGGCGACCAGCGTCGGCGTGGCGAGCATCAGCGTCAGTCCCAGCAGCAGGGAAGGCAGCAGAGACGTAAGGGCTGTGTTCAAGGTAGAGATATGCATGGGGCGGTCTCCCGTATGGTCGGTCAGTCACCCAAGAGGATCCTTGTCGTCAGAATATCGTGTCGCAGCGCCTTTTACGAAAGGCGTTCGCTAATGTCTCCGTGCGTCGCTTGTCGTGTTGTTGTGGAGCTGAGTTGTCCAGATTGTCTTGCCTGTGGCGTAAGTGGTTGCTCGCAATGAGGTTCTGGGATGCACGGCTGCAGAGTGGCCAACGAACCTCGGAGATGAGGGGTTCAGCCAGTGCTGCGAGGACACTTCACTTCTGCCGTCAAGGCACCGGATTGCGCCCTTGAGACAACAAAAACGCCCCTGCCGAAGTGGCAGGGGCGTCTGTCTGTTCAAGCTTCAGAGCTTGCGGCTCTCTAGCTTGCGGCTGTCTGGCTTGCGGCTCTCTGGCTTGCGGCCTCAGGCGTGCTGATGCTGGTGCTTGCCTTCGGCCAGTTCCTCGAGCAGCTTGGCGTTGAACGCATCGAGATCTGCTGGCTTGCGGCTGGTGACCAGCGCGCTGTCACACACCACTTCGCTGTCCTGCCACTCGGCGCCGGCGTTCTTCAGGTCCTGTGCGACGGAAGGGAAGGAGGTCATCTGACGGCCTTCGACGACGCCGGCATCGATCAGGATCCACGGCGCGTGACAGATGGCGGCGACCGGCTTGTGGGCCTGGAAGAAGCTGCGCACGAAGCTCAGTGCGTTCTCGTCCTGACGCAGGGTGTCCGGATTGAACAGGCCACCCGGTAGCACCAGGCCGTGATAGTCGTGTTCGCTGGCATTGCTGAGCGGGGTGTCGACTTGGTACTTCTCGCCCCAGTCGGTTTCGGCCCAGGCGCGAATGCCGTCTTTCTCCGGCGAGACGATGTCTACCTCGACGCCCGCCTCCAGCAGTGCGGCGCGCGGCACCGCGAGCTCGGATTCCTCGAAGCCATGGGTCGCGAGAATGGCCACGCGCTTACCTTGCAGTTGTTGACGTGTCTGCTGATCGGTCTGCTGTGTCATGCGAATCTCCTTTCCGTGCTTCGGCTCTTGCGAGCGTGTTGGGCAGAGAAGGGGGGAATTCTGCTCTCGGTGTGCGTCACTCACCGCAGTGAGCACTGCACGCTGATGGCAGGCAATTCCCGTCCTTTCGTGCCCTGACACTCAAGACATGGATGCGCGATACTGACTTTCAAGGGGGGTGACCCCGCTGCGTTTTCATAGGCCATGGAGTGCCCGATGTCGCTGCTTTCTGAATCTTCCGCCGTGATGTGGTTGCTGGTCGGCGTGCTGTTGATGCTGTCGTTGGCTCTGGGGCTGGGCTGGCGGCGAACCCGCGAGCAGCTCCATGCGCTGCAGGAAAGCAGTGAGGAGGAGCAACAGTCGATGCAGCAGACGTGGCAGGCCTCGCTGGACGAGTCGCGTGAGCGCCAGCAACAGGCCGAGCAGCGGGCGGCCCTGATTGAGCAACGTGCCGCACTGGACGGGCAGCAGGCGGAGCAGCAGCAGCGCTACCTGAGCCAGTCGCTGGAGGAGGCGCGCCAGGCGCGTGATGCGCTGACGGAGCAGCTCGCCACGCTGCGCGAATCGCTGCAGGGGCGCCTGGATGAACAGTCACGCGCCCTGAGTGAGCAGCAGACGCTGGCGCGCAGCCTGACCCGCCAGCAGGAAGTGCTGGAGGCGCAGCTGCTGGAGCGCGAAGAGCGTCTCGAGACACTGACCGAGCGCTACGCCGAGCTGCGCGAGACACATGCCTCGCTGGTGACGCGCCAGCGTCAGGAGGCCAGCCATCACGAGCAGCAGCTGGCATTGCTCAACGAGTCGCGCGAGCGCCTGAGTCAGGAATTCGAGCAGCTGGCGGGCAAGGTGTTCGAGGAGCGTCAGCAGCGCTTCACCGCCGCCAGTGGTGCTCAGCTCGAGCAGTTGCTCAAGCCGTTTCGTGAGCAGGTCGGCGACTTCCGTCAACGCCTCGAGCAGCTGCATGGCGAGGAGGTACGTGAGCGCACCAGTCTCAAGAGTCAGCTCGACCAGCTGGCGGGGCTCAACCGCCAGATCACCGAGGAGGCAGCCAATCTGTCGCGGGCGCTCAAGGGCGACAGCAAGATGCAGGGCAACTGGGGCGAGATGATTCTGGAGACCGTGCTGGAGCGCTCCGGTCTGCGTGATGGCATCGAGTTCAAGCGCGAGGTGTCGTTCACCGGCGAGGGCGGACGCCAGCGTCCGGATGCTATCGTCTACCTGCCGGACAACAAGCACCTGATCATCGATGCCAAGGTCTCGCTGACCGCCTACACCGAGTACGTCAACGCCGAGGATGACGTGACGCGAGCACGCGCACTGCGCGCGCATCTGACCTCGGTGCGTGGCCATGTCACTGGGCTTGCGCGGCGCAACTATCCCGCCATCGAGGGGCTGGGCTCGCCGGACTTCGTGTTCCTGTTCCTGCCGATGGAGCCGGCCTTCGCGCTGGCCTTCGAGCACGATGACAGCCTGTTCCAGGATGCCTTCACCCAGGGCGTGGTGATGGTGACGCCGACCACCTTGCTGGCCAGCCTGCGCACCGTGGCGAGTCTGTGGAGTCTGGAGCGTCAGAACGACAATGCGCGCGTGATCGGGGAGCGCGCGGGAGCGTTGCTCGACAAGTTCCGCGGTCTCGCCGAATCCCTCGAGGAGCTGGGCACTCAGCTGGGGCGCACGCGCGAGGCGCATGATACCGCCATGAAGCGGCTGGCCAGCGGGCGCGGCAATCTGATCAGCCGTGCCGAGGAGCTGCTGGAGCTCGGCGCGCGCATGAAGAAGCCACTGCCGGAAGCGCTGGTGCGCCAGTCGCGTGACACCCTGCATCAACCCGAGCAGGCGCTGGATCAGCCATCGACATCCGCGCCGTCGGCGCTTGATCGCCAGCCCGCGCCCGAGCCGTCTGCCAGTGAAGAAGCGCCTGCCAGTGAAGAAGCGGCAGCCAGCGAAGGCCAGGATGTCACCGGAGCGCCGGGCGCCGAAGTACCGGGTGCCGAAGTACCTGATGCCGAAGCACCGGGTGCCGAAGCACCGGATGCCGAGGCATTGGACACAGAGACACTGGACACCGAGGCAGGGCAGGTGCCTGCGTCGCTCTCGCGCTGGGAGCTCATGGAGCGCAAGTGGCAGGGCGATAGCTGATCGGCCTCATCGCCTGCAGCACTGCAGGCAGCCGTTGCGACTGACGTTACAACAGACGTCGCGACATGCCGTCAGACAGCAGATGACAGTCGACGCAAGCGGCCCCTATATGGGGCCGCTTGCGTTTGCATGGCGAGGTCAACGCAAGCGCGGGGTATCGTTTCCGCATGCGATGAGGGGAGTGCGGTCAGCGCGATATTGTCGAGTCGCGGCAAGAATTTCGATCTTTTCTGCATCCATCTCCCCAAGCCCCCCGTAAGTTGGATTGAGCCCGCAGCACAGGGGCGAAAGTGATAGATAAATAACGTTTGGCTCATTAAAGAGCATTTTCTCAGGAGATGTGCCCATGTCTACCAAGACTAACAAGTCCGCCAAGACCGCTTT
Source organism: Cobetia sp. UCD-24C (assembly GCF_001306765.1). Taxonomy (NCBI): domain Bacteria; kingdom Pseudomonadati; phylum Pseudomonadota; class Gammaproteobacteria; order Oceanospirillales; family Halomonadaceae; genus Cobetia; species Cobetia sp. UCD-24C. Next base: position 66,103 of record NZ_LJTD01000002.1, read on the forward strand.
TGCCCTGGCCTCCGCACTCGGAACCGCTGTCGCTCTGTCTACCGCTGTCGTCTCCCTCCCGGCCCACGCGGCGGGCATGGAAAAGTGCTACGGCGTGTCGCTGGCCGGTGAGAATGACTGCGCCGCCGGCCCGGGTACTTCGTGTGCCGGGACTTCCACCGTCGATTATCAGGGCAATGCCTGGAAGCTGGTTCCGGAAGGCACCTGCACCTCCATTGAAACGCCGAATGGCACCGGCAGCCTGGAAGAAATCAAGTAAGCAACACGCCTCGGGGCTGGCTCGGACTTCCCTAGCATCCCCCCGAACTTGACGTCCGGTGGCCTGGCGCCACGCCGCCACCGGATGTTCGCCGCCTCGAGAGGTCTTCATGCACCAGCCATCCCCTTCCTCCGGCAGTCCGGATTTCGGTACGGCCTATCCGTCCCTCGACGAGATGGCCGTCGGTATCAGCCTCAAGGCGCAGCATGTGCGTGAGCTGATGTCGTCGCGACCGGCGCTGGGGTTTCTCGAGATTCATGCCGAGAACTACATGGGCGCCGGCGGGGCACCCCATGCCCGGCTGGATGCGCTGCAGGAGTACCCGCTCTCGATTCATGGTGTCGGCCTGTCGCTGGCATCGGAGCGCCCGCTGGATGCCACGCATCTGGCGCGTCTCAGAACGCTCTGCGAGCGTCACCCGCCCACCAGCGTGTCAGAACACCTGGCCTGGGCCGGCCATAGCGGCCACTTCTACAACGACCTGCTGCCGGTACCGCTGACGGAGGCGATGCTGGCACGGGTCAGCGATAACCTGATGCAGTTGCAGGACACCCTGGGCCGTCAGGTATTGATCGAGAATCCCGCCCACTATCTGCGTTTCGATGCACACGAGCTGGGAGCGGAACTGATTCCCGAGACGCATTTCCTCACTCGTCTGGTCGAGCGCAGTGGCTGCGGTCTGTTGATCGACGTCAACAATGTCTTCGTCTCGGCGCACAACATCGGGATCGATCCCGCGGCCTGGCTGGAATCCATTCCGGGCCACGCCGTCGGGGAGATCCATCTGGCGGGGCATGGCGAGGACTCGCGTGAAGGCCTGCTGATCGACAACCATGGCGCGCCGGTCTGTGATGAGGTCTGGGCGCTGTATGCCGACTTCATCAATCGCATCGGGCCGCGTCCGACGCTGATTGAGTGGGATACCCAGGTGCCGGCGCTGGAGGTATTGCTGGGGCAGACCACGCGCGCTCAGGCGTTGCTGCACAGCACACGGGCGCAGCAGCTGACGCGCTCCGGCATGGAGGGCGGCCAATGACCTCTCTCGAGCGGCATGCCAGCGCTGAGCGCCAGCCCGACTGGCAGCGCGCCTTCATCGAGACACTCACTAAGCCCGATGCCGCGCTTCTGGGTATCGAGGCAGGCCATCAGCAGCGCCTCGATGTCTATCGCAACAATGTCTGGGCCAGCCTGATCAGTGCGCTGGAAGAGGCCTATCCGGTGACCCGACAGGTTGTGGGCGAGCGCTTCTTTGCGGCCCTGGCCCACGATCATTCCCGCCAGCATCTGCCGCGCTCACCGCTGATGATGGAGTACGGGGCCGGGCTTGCCGAGAGCCTGCACGAGACCCTGACCACGCTGATCGAGACGCGTCAGGTGTCGGCCGCTCAGCTGCCGTTCTATGCGGTGGACCTGGCCCGCTTCGAGGCCGCTCGTCTGGTGGCCTATCACGCGGCGGACGCCGAAGCCCTGGTGCCGACCCAGCTGGCGGGACTGCCGCCTGAGGCGGTGATGGAGCTCAGGTTCTCGGCGCACCCCGCAGCTTGTCTGCTGCACCTGGAGCATGCGGTGCTCGAGATCTGGCAGCGCCATCAGCATGCCGACGCGACGCTTGAAGGGCTGGATATCGCGCGGCCGGAGCGGATCTTGATCACGCGCCCGGCGCTGGAGGTGCGGGTCACGGTGCTGTGCGAGGCCGCTGCCTTGCTGCTCGAGCTGCTGCTGGCGGGGCAGACGCTGGCGGACGCGGCAGCGCGGCTCGCGGACGAGCACCCCGAGCAGGAGCTGGGGCCGCTGCTGGCCCCCCTGCTGGCAAGTGGTGCCTTCCGCGCGCCGACCTGATCCTGCCTGGTTCTTTTCTGCTCGGCTCTTTTCTGTTTGACCCTTCGCGCCCTGGCGCACCCTTGAGGAGGCCTCATCATGAGCCTTGAATCATCAACGACGCCTGCGGTTCGTACCGGTGTGGCGGGGCAGGTCCTGAAAGTGTTCGTCTGGTTGGAAAACCTGCGCATGGATGCGCTGTTGATCCTGATGCGCATCATCGTCGGCGCGGTATTCTTCATGTCGGCGCAGACCAAGGTCGACGGCTTCTCGATCAAGGACAGCACCTTCTTCCTGTTCGAGCACGAATACGCCTTGCCGCTGGTCTCGCCGATACTGGCCGCCTGGCTGGCGACCATCGCCGAGCACCTGTTCCCGCTGATGCTGTGGCTGGGGCTGGGGGCGCGCTTCGCGGCGCTGGGGCTTGCCGTCATGACGCTGACCATCCAGCTGTTCGTCTATCCCCATGCCTGGGTGACCCACGGCCTGTGGCTGTCCAGCCTGCTGGTGCTGGTATTGCAGGGGCCGGGACGCCTGTCGCTCGATCAGCTGATTCGCTCACGCATCGCCTGAGGCCGTCATTCGGCAGAGTCGTTCGGTGAGGCTCATATCAGTCTTGCGTTGTAGTACCGCGATAGTGCCAGCTATCTATCCGCTGGCTAGCGAGGCGCTCAGGCCGGTTCGTCGGCGAGTTGATGCTCGATTTCGGCACGCACCATCTCGACGCTGGCGGCATCGATGTAGCCGTTGGCATGCGCGTGGTGCGCCATGTCGAGGCTGTCGGTGCTCAACAGCATCACGCAGCCGAGGGCGGCCAGCTCCTCGCCGAGCCGGTCCAGCTCGGCCTTGCGCGAGTCCGAATCGCCTATCTGGCGAATGTAGATCGCGCAGATGCGACCGGGATAGCGGCGCACGACCTCGGCGTAGACTTCCGGGTCATGCTGGCCGCTGTCGCCGATGAGCAGGAACTGCATCTCGTCATACAGGCCGAGCATCTTCTCGATCAGCGCCTGCTTGTGGTCTTCGGAGCGTCTGGGCAGCGGGCGTTGCAGCGTCAGGCCCCACTCGCGCAGGAACAGGATCGGCCCGACCGGAATGCGGTTGTGCTGGAAGAAGACTTCCAGCATCTCGTAGATGCTCCATGGACCACGCGACACATAGAGCAGCGGGCGCTGCTGTTGGCCATCATCACCCTCATGAAGCGCCTGATAGAGCGCGGCCACGCCGGGGAAGGCGGTGCGCCGCTCGGCGGACTCGATGAACAGGCGGTAAAGCATCTTGAGCTTGTTGGCGACACCGGTGTACATCACGGTGTCGTCGATATCGCTGATCACCCCGAGGCGTGTGCTGATGGGCGGCAGATAGACCTGCGCCTCGCCCTCCACCGGGGGCTGCTTCGGCGGACACGCGGTGATGCGGGCGGTATGCCATTGGCCCTGGTGCTCCAGCGGCTCATCGAGCGGCAGATGTACGCTGAAGTAGCCATCGCGGTCGGTGATGGCGGTGGTGCGGTTGTCCCCCAGTGCGACCTCTACCTCGACGCCGCTCTTGCCCCAGCGCAGCATGCGACGACCGACATCCATCAGGTCGCGACCAGCGCCGGGGGCCAGCTGGCTGCGTGAGCCGGGCTGGCGGAAGATGCGCCCCATCAGAAAGGCTTCGCTGTGCGAGCCGTAGCCACGATAGGCGTGAATGACGTATCCATCCTTGCCCTGTGCGTGGCGCATGGGCTTGGCAGCCACATGCAGCAGCTTGCGTAGCAGACGTGTCAGCGGCAGTGACATGCAACCCTCCTGGTCGGTATCTGGCGGGCCTTCATGGCCACATGACAACGCCGCCTTTCGAGTCCCGCGTGTGCAGGGTCGAAAGGCGGCGTTCACACTGCGCGTATGCCTCGCGGCCCAGTGTCAGTCAAGTACAGCGTCAGGCAGCAGCATCAGAGATCCGCGCTGCCATGCCCTGGCACTGCATTGGCTTGAGCGCTTACTCGCCCAGGTAGGCGGACAGCATCCACACGGTCTTTTCCTGCTCGCGGATGTAGTCACCGACCAGTGAAGCGGTACCTTCATCATCGGCGTCAGACGCGACGGACATGATCTCGCGCTGCAGTTCGATCAGGGACTTGTAACCGGTCAGCAGGCCCTTGACGCAAGCCGTGCCGTCGCTGACGTGGGTGTCTTCCTTGATGGTGGCGACACGCGCGTAGTCACTGTAGGCGTGCAGCGGCTCGTGACCCAGGGTCAGGATACGCTCGGCGATCTCGTCGACCTTGGTCAGCAGGTCGGTGTAGGTTTCCTCGAACTTCACGTGCAGCTCGAAGAACTGGTTGCCCTTCACGTTCCAGTGGTAACCACGGGCGTTCATGTAGAAGGTCTGGTAGTTGGCCAGCAGGATGTTGAGGTGCTCGGCCAGCTGAGTGGCGCTGGCAGTGTGCAGGCCGATGGCATTGGTATCGTTGGACATGAAGACTCTCCTGAAAAATGTGAAGTGAACGGCATTGTGGGGAAAGTGGAGATGCAGGTGGCGAGCCGTGCTGCCAGTATGCCACCAATGTAGAGGCTGGGCGGGATGCAGGGTAACGAATTCACTGTATCGCCCTCATCGGCCACCCCTATCGTCGCCGGCGCACCACCCTCAAGCCGTAGATGAATGCCTGGTAAGAGATGTGGTGCGCGCACGCGGTTTTCAAGGTCGCACACGGATATTGCAGCCAATGTCGTCGGCTCGGACATTCTGATTTCGGCCACATACGCAAAGGCCCCGCACGGGGCGGGGCCTTTGCGACAGCCATGTCATCAGCTGTCATCACTTCTGCAACGCTCAGGCGTCAGTTGCGCGCCATGTGCAGGAAGTGCATGTGCTTCTCGTACTGGTCCAGCACGTCGCCGATCACCTGCTCCTTGGTGTAACCCATGACGTCATAGGTCTGGCCACCTTCACGCAGGAAGACCTCGGCGCGGTAATGGCGTTCCACGTCGCTGGTGCCCTTGCGCTTGACGTTGCGCAGCGCGAAGGCCGGTGCTGCATATTCGCGCACCCGCACACCGTAGACGAAGTCGACTTCCTCGCCGTGGCTGACCTGCAGATAGCTGCGGTCTTCCTCGTCATTGACGCGAGTATCCAGGCCCTGGGCCTCGAATTCCTTCGCGACATCCGCCAGTGCCGGCGTGACGGTGTTGATCAGGTACTGCTCGACGTTCTTCTGTCGCGGCGTCTCGACCAGGGTCTGGACGCGCTTCTGCCAGCTGCGTGCGCCACCGGCGGTGTGGCCCGGCGTGTTGCTCAGGTGCTGCATGGAGCGTTGCTTGACGCCCTCGAGACGCAGTGCCTTGAGCAGGCCATAGCAGACGAACATCAGGATGATCGCGAACGGCAGGGCAGAGGCCAGCGAGGCGGTCTGCAGAGCGCCCAGGCCACCCGCCATCAGCAGCGCCACGGCGACGAAACCTTCGGAAAAGGCCCAGAAGACACGCTGCCAGACCGGAGATTCGTCACCTTCCTTGGAGGTCAGCATGTCGATGACCAGCGAGCCGGAATCCGAGGAGGTGACGAAGAAGGTCACGACCAGCAGGGTGGCCAGCATGGAGGTGATGCTACCGAACGGGAACAGCTCCAGGAACTTGAACAGTGCCACGGATGCATCGGCGGAGACCGCTTCTGCCAGGTTGCCCGCGGTATCGGTCAGCAGCATGTGCAGGGCGCTGTCGCCGAAGAAGGTCAGCCACAGGAAGGTGAAGCCCATCGGCACGAACAGCACGCCGTAGACGAATTCACGGATGGTGCGGCCACGCGAGACGCGTGCGATGAACATGCCCACGAACGGGGACCACGCGATCCACCAGCCCCAGTAGAACAGGGTCCAGCCACCCAGCCACTTGGACGGGCCATCTTCCGGGATATAGGCGAACATGTTGAAGGTCTTGTCGACCACTTCGCTGAGGTAGCCACCGATGTTCTGGATCAGCGTCTGCAGCAGGAAGATGGTCGGGCCCACGCACAGCACGAACAGCATCAGCGCCAGTGCCAGGCCAAGGTTCAGCTCGGAGAGACGACGGATGCCGCCGTCCAGACCCATGACCACGGAAACGGTCGCCAGACAGGTGATGATGGCGATCAGGATGATCTGGGTGGTCAGGTCGTTGTCGATATCGAACAGGTAATGCAGACCGGAGCTGACCTGCAGCACGCCCAGACCCAGCGAGGTCGCGACCCCGAACATGGTGCCGAAGACGGCGAAGATATCGACGGCATGGCCGATCGGGCCATGGATGCGCTTGCCGATCAGCGGATACAGCGCAGAGCTGATGCGCAGCGGCAGGTTGTGGCGGAAGCTGAAGTAGGCCAGCGCCAGCGCCACCACGGCATAGACGCCCCAGGCGTGGATGCCCCAGTGGAAGAAGGTGGTCTTCATGGCTTCACGCGCGGCCTCGACGGTGCCGGCATCGCCGACCGGAGGCGCAGTGAAGTGGAAGACAGGCTCGGCGACACCGTAGAACATCAGGCCGATGCCCATGCCCGCGGAAAACAGCATCGCGAACCAGGAGCCGTAGCTGAAATCAGGCTCGGAATGGTCTGGCCCCAGCTTGATGTCGCCATAGCTCGAGAAGGCGAGACCCAGCGTGAAGATCACGAACACGCCCATGGCCAGCAGGTAGAACCAGCCGACGGTGTCGATGATCCAGGTCTGGACATGACCGAAGGCGGTCTGCGCGGTATCCGGCATGGCGACCGTGAAGATCACGAACGCCAGAATCACCACGGCGGAGCCGAAGAAGACTGGCGGATTGATCTTGGCGACCGTGGGCTGGTCGGCATTTTCTGACATAAATTTCTCTCCCTGATTGCCTATTCGTCGATAATGGTAACTTATTGAACCTGTAGCGTCGTGAGTTGTCCGCGCGATATCGTTTCCATATGTAACCAGTGTTGCGCGCGCTGACCGGCGGTTTGCGCGCCGAGCGAGCGGCCCTGGCAGCGCTGGCGTTGCGTGATCATCCTGCGAAATGGCAATGGCGGTACGGTCTTGGCTTGCATTGTCGGGGGCTGGATACGGTAGGCGCTGGCACGGCTGGGCGCTAAGATGAGGCTTCCTGCATCCAGGGTATCCCGCTGTCTCGATACCATAATTATGCAGAAACCCTACAAGACTTATGTGTCAGTCTAGTGCCTCTGGTGTGTCTCATGGTGTGAAAATCGTGATGCAGCGCCGGCTCAAGTGGCTGACCGGAGACGTTCGCATGCTCCATCGACTTCCCGAATTTCCCGCACGGCCGAGCGTGGCTGACACGTCAGCGCGCTCGCGCCTGCCGCGCATGACACTGCTCGCAGTGGGGCTGGTGCTGCTGAGCGGCTGCTCGGCCCTGTCCGGCAAGGACCCGCTGGCCGCGAATGACAGCGCTGGCCTGCCCGAAGCCTGCATCTTCCCGCGTGAGGGCGATGCCAATCAGTGGTTGCGTGCCGCGGCGCAGGTCGTCGAGGCCCGTGGCTACAAGATCCGCGAGAGCGAACAGGCGCTGGGCGTGGTGACGGGTGAGCGCAAGGTGGACCAGCCTGGCCTGGGCGCGATCGATGGGCCCTTCGGCTCGCGCATCGGCTTCTCGGTGGGCTATGGCATCGCGGCGGGCAATGATTTCGGCGTGGGCGTCGGCAATGACACCTTCCGCGATGACCCGATCAGCTTCGAGCGCATCTCGCTGGTCGCGCCGGATGAGCGCGTGCGCGTGATCCGCGATGAGCAGGTCATCAATCAGGGCGGCTACGTCATCGATGCCCGTCCTCACAATGACAGCGACAGCTGCCGCCAGATCGAGCGTCAGCTGCAGGCTGCGCTGGCGGGTCGTGATCCACGGGAGGTTCGCTGATGAACATGCGCAAGGCATCTCCACGCTCGCTGTGGCAACGTCTGGGGCTCGCGACGCTGCTCGCCGGCCTGCTGGTACTGGGTGGCTGCATGAATCAGCCGACCCATGCGCCGGACTCGCGCACCGCGGTGATCGCCCCCAACAGCGGCACCCTGACCTCCCAGCAGGTCTTCGTCACCCTGCTGACGACGCTGGCGGAGCGTGGCTTCATCATCGAGCGCGCAGACCCGGACCTCGAGCGCCTCGATGCCAGCTACGCTGCCCGGCCGCCGCTGGCGCTGGAAGCCTGGGTGAGCGAGGTCAACGGCCAGATTCGTCTCAGCGTGAGCGGTGACAGCAATGGTGCCGATATCGCGCCGGGCCGCCTCGACAACCTGCTGGTGGAGGTCGCCGTGGCTCTGGATGCGCGCACCGTGCCGGTGATCGGCGCGCCGTGACCGCCCCGCGCATGCCAACCCCACGCATGACAACCCCACGAGGCGGCCCTCGGCGTCGCCTCTCTGGCCTTGTCCACCACTCTGCAGGCGGGCAGTACCGGAGCCCGGTCGAGCCCGCGCTCGCGCGGTGTGATGGCCCATGACGCTGAGTGCGCTGCGCCGTCGGCGTCTGGCCTGGTTGGCGCTCTCGGCCAGTCTGCTGGCCGGGCTGATGGCCTTGTTTGCTCTCTGGCACTGGGAGCTGGCGCGTGGCGAGCGTGATGCCCGCCAGCACGCCGCGACTCGCCTGAATTTCTATGCCAGCACGCTGAATGCCGAGTTATCGCGCTTCCAGTGGCTGCCGGAATTGCTGGCGCGCCAGGCCCGTGTGCGTATCGCCCTTGGCGAGCAGGGCGTTCCGCCTGCGGCAACGCCGCCTGTTATCCCCTCAGACGAACGCGACGCCGCCAGTGCTGCCGCTCCCCTCGGTTCGAGCAGTGATCTCAACCAGCATCTGCGGCGTGTCGCGCGTGCCTCCGGCGCGGCGGCCATCTTCCTGACCGACCGCGACGGCATGACCGTGGCCGCGAGCAACTTCGATGAGCCAGACAGCTTCGTCGGCTATCGCTACGACTACCGCCCCTACTTCATCGATGCCCTGGCGCGCGGGCGCGGCGAGTTCTTCGCCGTCGGCAATACCACCGGGCGCCCCGGCTATTTCGTCTCGGCGCCGGTACTCGGGGTCGAGGGCGAGCCGCTGGGCGTCATGGTGGTCAAGGTCTCGCTGGAGGCGCTGGAAGATACCTGGCGCCAGGCGGGGGAGACGGTGCTGCTCGCCGATGCCAATCGCATCGTCCTGCTGGCCTCGCGGCGCAACTGGAAGTATCGCGCGCTGGAGGCGATCGAGCCGCAGGCGCTGGACAGCATTCGGGCACAGCAGCAGTTTCGCGGGGCGCCGCTGACACCACTGTCGCGGGAGCTGGAGGACGGCAGCCTGGTGCTGGGCGACAACCACGAACTGGCGGCGTCGGAGATCGCGCGGCTGCCGACGGCGGCGATGGGCCAGCGTTATCTGGATGAGTCGCTGGCCAGCGGGCCGCTGGGCTGGCAGCTGCATTTTCTGATGCCGCTGCGGCCACTCTATATCCAGGCGCGCAATGTGGTGCTGGTCGGGCTCGCCGTGATTCTGGGACTGGCGATGATGGCGCTGTGGATGCGCGAGCGTCAGGCGCGTCTGGGGCTGATTCGGCGTGAAGCGGTGATGATGCGCGAGATCAACGAGCGCCTCGAGGAGCGGGTCGCCCAGCGCTCGCGCGAACTCGAGGACACGCGTGACGAGCTGGTGCAGGCCGGCAAGCTGGCCGCGCTGGGCACCATGGCGGCCGGTATCGCTCATGAGCTCAATCAGCCGCTGGTCGGCATTCGCACCTATGCCGCCAGCGGCGGCAAGCTGCTGGCGCGGGGCATCGCCTCCGCCGCAACGCGCCCCGAGCTGACCGCGCGTGCCGCCGAATCCGCCGCCAGCAACTTCACGCGCATCAGTGAGCTGTCCGAGCGTCTGGCCGACATGATTCGCCAGTTGCGGGTCTTCGTGCGTCCGGCCAGTCAGCAGGCGCCCGTCGCCCTGGCGCTGGCGCCGCGCATCGACTTCGCGCTGGAACTGCTCGCCGAGCGAGTCACCGCCCTCGACCTGACGGTGGAGCAGGGCGCGCTGCCCCGAGACATCATCGTGATGGGCGAACAGGTGCGTCTCGAGCAGTTGCTGACCAACCTGATCCGCAATGCGCTCGATGCGCTGGAAGGGGAGCAGAGAGCACAGCAGGCCGATCAGCAGAGCGACGAGCGCGCGGCCCCGCGGCTGCGCCTCAGTTGGCAGGCCTGGCCGGCAGTGGCCAGTCTTGAGGGGCAGCCGGGTGGATGTCTGCGCATCGAGGACAACGGCCCCGGCATCGACCCTGCGCTGCGTGCCACGCTGTTCGATCCCTTCACCACCACACGTGAGGTCGGAGAAGGCATGGGGATGGGGCTGTTTCTGAGTTATGGCCTGGCGCGCGACCTCGGTGGCCTGCTGCGTCTGGCCGATGGCGCTTCTGTGTCTGAACCGGCTGAGGGCTCCTCACTGGCTGAAGGCTCCTCGCTGGCTGAGGGCTCTGCGCTGGGCGGCGCCTGCTTCGAATTGTGGCTACGCACGCCGGCGTCGGAGGCAACGCATGCAGCCGACGGCACCGAACAACACGGCAGCGGGCAGCAATCCGTGACATGACGGGGTATATGCACGAATGACAGGCTATACGCATGACAGCGATGGCTTCGAGGGCGCAGAGGAGTTTGCCACCACGGGGCTGGAACCGGCAGAGCTGCGCTTGCAGCAGGACAGCGATCTGACCCGCGAGGCGCCGGTATGGCTGGTGGATGATGATCCGGCGGTGCGCGAATCCCTCGCCCAGTGGCTGGAGCTGGCCGAGATCCATCTGCGCTGCTTCTCGCGCGCCGAGGCGCTGCTGGAAGCCCTGGCCGCCGCCGAGCCGGTCAGCGTGGTGATCAGCGATATCCGCATGCCGGGCATGGATGGCCTGACGTTGCTGGCGCGGCTTGCGCTAAAGGCGCCGGAGCTGCCGGTGCTGATGATGACCGGTCACGGTGATGTCGCCACGGCCGTCGCCGCGATGCAGGGCGGCGCCCGTGACTTCATCGAGAAGCCGTTTGACCCCGAAGCGCTGGAGCTCAAGCTGCGTCAGGCGCTGGCGGGGCGGCGTCTGAGTGATGAAAACCAACGCCTGCGCCGCCGCTTGAGCGTGCGCGGCCTCAGTGGTCTGCTGCGGGGCGAGAGCCGTCAGATTCGCCAGCTGCGTGAGCGACTGCTTGAATTGCGCGGACATCCTGCGCGCGTCTGGATCAGCGGCGAGGCGGGCAGCGGGCGCAGCACTCTGGCGCTGGCACTGGCCGAGCATGCGCCGCCTGCCGACGCGTCGGCCTCATCTGCTGCCATGCCGATGGCGGCGACGGCCTTGCTGGCGCGAGTGGAATGCGCGCCCCTGTCGCAAGCCAGGGCAGAGGGCGCGGAAGTACTGGCGGGCGCGATCGAGGATGCACTCGCGGCATGTCCTGTGGCCAATACCTTGCTGCTGCATGAGGTGGACCACCTGAGTGGCACGCAATGGCAGTGGCTGGACGGCTGGATCGCCACGCGTGAGGACGGCGCCCGCCAGGCGCCACGGCTGGTGTGCAGCGCGCAGTGCAGCGTGGGCGACGTGATGGCAAGTGGGCCGCTGACGCGTACTCTCGGCCATGCACTGGCCGAGATCGAACTGACGACACCCGCCCTGCGCGAGCGGCGCGAGGACATCCCGTTGCTGATGGCGCATTTCAGCCGTCAGGCCGCCGAGGTGCATGAGGTGGAGGCGCAACCCTTCGCCAGCGGTGAGCTGGCCGCGTTGATGGCGGCGGAGTGGCCGGGCAATCTGTGGCAGCTGCGTCAGGCCGCCAGTCGCCGCGTGGTGCTGGGGGAATCGCCCACGACGCGGCAGTCCTCCGCACCGGGCAATGCCTCAGCGGAGCAGGACGCAGGCGAGACCGGCAATGGCGCGAGCGACGAGGCGCTGGCGAACAGCGAGGAGCATGGGCTGGCGGCACAGGTGGCGATGTTCGAGTCGACCTTGATTCGCGCCGCCTTGACCCGCGCACGCGGCAACATCGCTCAGGTGCTGGAGGAGTTGGCACTGCCGCGGCGTACGCTCAATCTCAAGATGCACAAATACGGGCTGCGCCGTGAAGACTTTCGCCATGGCCATGATGATTCGGCGAACTGACCGTCACCGTTGCCTGTCGAAGGTGTCCTCGGGCTGCGTCGGGATGCCGCCCGTTTTGTCATGAAGTAACATCCTGCCGATCCCTTCCTGTCGTCCCCGTGACGTTCTGCCGGAGTTTCCCGATGTCTGTTGCTGTTCATCGCCTGGTGGCGGCGCTGTCGTCCGCGCTGGCGCGTTTCCCGTCTCGTCACAGCCTGCGCCCCGTCGCCTGGCTGACGCCGTTGCTGATGCTGGGCACCCTGGTGGCCAGTCAGCCTGCCGCCGCGCATCCGCATGGCTGGGTCGATCTGCGGGTGACGCTGCGCCTCGATGACCAGGGGCGGGCCGTCGCGATGCGCCAGTATTGGCTGCTCGACCCCTTCTACAGCCTGACGCTGCGTCAGGAGCTGGCCGCGCTCGAGGACGATACCAGCATGGAGCAGCGCCTCGATGTGCTGGGCAGCGAGATTCTGGCCAATCTGTCGCAGTTCGATTACTACACCCATGTCACGCTGGACGGCGAACCCGTGGCGCTTGGCAAGGCGACGCGCCAGACCACCTGGCTCAAGGGCGAGCGTGTCGCCTTCCAGATGGAGCTGCCGCTGGCCGAGCCGGTCGCGATGGCTGGCCACACCCTCAGTTATCGCATCTATGACCCCACCTATTACATCGAGATTCTGCATGACCCGGATGCCATCGCCGTGCAGCAAGGGCTGGTGGTGAGCGGGCTGGAAGGGCAGGACTCGGCGCTGAGCTGCACGCCGGGCATCACGCCGGCCGACCCGGACCCGTCCAAGGTCGCCGAGGCCTCGATGCTGGATATCAACGCCACCGCACCGATGGATCTCGGCCAGTATTTCGCCGAGGTCGGCAGTGTCAGCTGTGAGGTGGCTGATGAGCAGTGAGCCGAAGGACACCAGCGGGCTTGGCGATATCAAGAGCCTCAAGGGCATGCGTGATGGCCTGCTGAAGCCGGCCTCGTCGCGGGGGCGGCGCCTGGCCGGCTGGCTGGCGGTCGGCTGCGGGCTGCTCGTGCTGGGCATGGCGCTCTGGCCAAGCCTGGTGCAGGGCTGGGGCGAGGCGCTGGGATGGATCTTCGCCGAGCAATCGCGTTTCCAGCGCTCGCTGGGGCGAGCCATGAGTGAGCTTGCCGCGCATCCCGGCACGCCTTGGGCGCTGATCGGGCTGTCCTTCGCCTATGGCGTGCTGCATGCCGCGGGCCCCGGGCATGGCAAGGTCGTGATCAGTACGCTGCTGGTCAGCCACCCCATCGTCCGGCGTCGTGCGCTGTGGCTGTCGTTGCTGGCGGCCTTGCTGCAGGGCGTCAGTGCGCTGGTGCTGGTCGGTCTCGGGGCGGGTCTGCTTGACTGGGCGGGGCGTGATGTGCTCGGGCAGGTCGAGAAGGTCACCCTGCTCAGTCATCTCGGGGTGCTGGTGCTGGGGCTGTTGCTGCTGTGGCGCGCCGCTCGCACGCTATGGCGTGTTGTCAGGGCACAGCCTGTCTCAAGCGCGGGAACGCCGCAGGCGCCAGCGATGCAGGGGCTGGCGTTCGAGCCGTCGCCTGGCCACGACCACTCACATTCTCAATCTCACTTTCACTCTCACTCTCACGGCCACGATCATTCACACGGGCATGACTGTGGTTGCGGCCATGCGCATGGCGTGACGGCGGAGCAGGCCAGTGGCGACTGGCGCACCATGGGCATGGCGGTGCTGGCGATCGGCCTGCGGCCGTGTTCCGGCGCGATTCTGGTCTTGCTGGCCGCGCTGGCGTTGAACATGGTCGGCAGCGGCGTGCTGGCGGTGCTGGCGATGTCATTGGGCACCGCGTTGACGGTGGGCAGCGTGGCGATGGTCACCTTGATCATGAAGGCCAGCGGACGGCTGGCGGCGGCCGGCTCGCGCCTGGGTGGGCCGCACTCAAACGGCCGTGCGCGTCGTCAGTGGCCGTGGGCGGCACTGGTCGGGCTGCTCGGCGGCATCATCATCACGGTCTTTGGCGCTTTGCTGGTCGCCAGCAGTCTCAAGGCGCTGGATTCTCCCACCGGTCGCGGTGCTTCGCCCTTCGATCGCTCGGCGCCGGGCACCTCCCTCCAGAGCCCTCTGGGCCCGAGGTCGTCAGGGCAGACCTCAGGCGACGAGTGAGATCCGGCGACGAGTGAGGTCTGCGGCGCCATAACAGGCGTGCCGCTTGCTACCTGTCGCTTACTAGCTACTGCTTGCTACCAGCAAGATACGACAACGGGGCCCATTGGGCCCCGTTGTCGTAGATGTGAGAGCGTAGATGACAGTGTCTGCGAGAGCGCAGATGTCAGTGAAAGCGCAGGTGACGCTGTCAGTAGGAATAGCTCGGCAGCTCGGCGATCTTCATGCGCAGGGTGTCGACCAGCACCGTCAGCGCTTCGCTGTCGTGGGGCTCGGCCGTGCCGACGCCCCACACCGGCCCTGGCCAGGCTGCATCATCGCTGCGGCGGGCGATCACGTGCATGTGCAGCTGCGGCACCATGTTGCCCAGTGCGCCGATATTGAGCTTCTCGCCGCCGCTTACCGTCATCAGCAGCTCGCCCAGTTGCGTGGTTTCCTGCCACAGCTGCTGCTGGGCGCTGCTGTCCAGCTCGTAGATCTCGCGGATGGCATCGCGGCGCGGAATCAGTACCAGCCACGGATAGCGCGCATCGTTCATCAGGCGCACGGTGCACAGCGGCAGGTCGGCCACGAAGTGGGTGTCGGCGTCCAGCTGCGGGTGAAGGCTGAAGGGGGTCATCGTCTCTCCTTGATCGGATGGAGCAGGGCGGGCGTGAGTCGAGGGCAAAGGGTAACCCGAATCGTGGCGGACTCCCTGGCGTGAACGCCCGCGAATGCCCTCAGTGTGACCAGATCGGCAGAATCCTGCCACTTTGCGGATTGCCCGTGCGCGCTGTGGGGGCTGCGCAATGCCCCCATCGCCAAATACCGCGCCGCGCGGACAGTTGCTAACCTTCTTCCTACGCTGAAGCAGAGGCTCGCAACGAACGCCCCACGCAAAAGAGGGCTACCTTGCGCATTGTCGGTCGCGACATGGCCAGCACCGCCCAGGACCAGAGCCTGCTCAGCCGCAATGTCCGTCTGCCTACCCACATTACAAGAATGCTCAACCTGCGCCCGGCAGGTTCGCCAAGGAGTCACTCCATGCAAAAGCGCCAGTTCCTCAAGGCCGGTCTCGGTCTCGCCATCGCAGCCTCTCTTGGTCTCAGTGCCGTGGCTCAGGCGGAAGGCAAGTACATCATGGGTACCGCCACCACCGGTGGCACCTTCTACCCGGTCGGCGTGGCACTCTCCACGCTGATCAAGGTCAAGCTCGAGCCGACCGCCGGCATCTCCGTGTCCGCGATCTCCTCTGCCGGTTCCGGCGAGAACCTCAAGCTGATGGAAGAGGACCAGGCCCAGTTCGGCATCATCCAGGGCCTCTACGGCGCCTGGGCATGGAATGGCACCCCGCCGGTCAACAAGGCGCACAAGAACCTGCGCAGCATCTCGATGCTGTGGCAGAACGTCGAGCACTTCGTGGCCCGCAACGATGAGGTCAAGTCCGGCACCATCGAGGACATGACCAACTTCTACGGCAAGAGCTTCTCCATCGGCAAGAAGAACTCCGGTACCGAAGGCTCGGGTCGCTTCATCCTCGAGCAGCTGGGCATCGATGCCGACAAGATGGATCTGGCCTACATGGGCTATGGCCCGAGCGCCGACGCGATGCAGAACGGCAACATCGACGGCATGAACATTCCGGCCGGCGCACCGGCCTCCGCCGTGACCCGTGCCTACGCCAACCTGGGCGGCGAGATCACCACGCTGGACTTCACCGAAGAGCAGCTGGCCAAGGTCAACTCCCAGTTCGAACTGTGGACTCCGTATGAAATCGCCGCTGGCACCTACCCGGGCCAAGACGAGGCGATCAACACCATCGCCCAGCCGAACATCCTGGTGGTGCGTGATGATGTCTCCGAAGAAGACGTCTATCAGATCACCAAGACCATGTACGAGAACCTGCCGTTCCTGAACAACATCCACCCGGCCACCAAGGCCATGGCCATCGACAAGGCCATCGCGGGTCTGCCACTGCCGCTGCACCCGGGTGCCGCACGTTACTTCAAGGAGCAGGGCATCGAGATTCCGGCGCGCCTGATCGCCGAGTGATCCACTCCTGATGTTCCCGCTGCCCTCATCGCTCGCCTCTGGCGGCGGTGAGGGCAGCGCAGTTTCCCAGACCAATAAACCACCGCCGGTCCGGCGCCATCACACAGCCCCGCGTGGGCAAAGTGGCAGGCGCAGGACCAGAGCAGTGCCCACGATTGATTGCTGTAGAAGCCCGTATTCTCCTCGCAAGCCCGGGCGCATGGTGACGCAAGTCGTCGCTGCGCCATCGCTGTCTGATCCCGTTTTGAGGCAACGCCATGCATGATTCCCGCTCGCCAGAGCCCTCTCGTCCCACTGATAGCGAAGCGCAGGAGCCGGATCTCTCCGGTGTGCGCGACGAATCCGCCGAAGCTGCGCCGTGGCGCATGGAACTGCCCTGGCTGGGGCGTGCCGTCTTCGTGATCTCCATCGTCATCTGTCTGGCACACCTGTACTTCAACACCGTCTCGACCCTGTCGGAGCTGTGGGTGAGCGCTTTGCACTATGGCCTGTTCGGTCTGCTGTGCGCGCTGACCATTCCGATGCTGACGCCGGCCAGTGATGGTGCCAAGCGCTGGGTGCTGGGCGTGGATGTCATGCTGGGGCTGGCGGCACTGGGTTGCGGCCTCTACCTGATCGGCTTCGAGGATGCGCTCTATGACCGCGGCGTGGTGTTCTCCACCGCGGACTGGGTGGTCTCCATCGTCGCGGTCGGTCTGATCCTCGAGTTCGCGCGTCGCACCACCGGCTGGTTCATCCCGGTGCTGTGTCTGATCGCGCTGACCTACGTGGCCTGGTGGGGCAAGTATGTCGGTGGCGTGTTCAACTTCCCGGGCCTGACCTGGGAGACGGTGCTGTTCAGAAGCTTCATCGGCGGCGAAGGGATGCTGGGCTCCATCGCGCGCATCTCCTGGTCCTACGTGTTCATGTTCATCCTGTTCGGGGCCTTTCTGGTCAAGTCCGGCGCGGGTGACTTCATCATCGATCTGGCGCGCTGCGCGGCGGGTCGCTTCAAGGGTGGCCCGGGCTTCGTGGCGGTGTTCGCCTCCGGCCTGATGGGCTCGGTGTCCGGCTCGAGTGTCGCCAACACCGTCTCAACCGGCGTGATCACGATTCCGCTGATGCGCCGTGCCGGCTTCCCGGCGCGCTTCGCGGCAGGCGTCGAGGCTGCTGCCTCGACCGGTGGTCAGCTGATGCCGCCGGTGATGGGCGCGGGCGCCTTCATCATGGCGTCCTACACCCAGGTGCCGTACCTGACCATCGTCGGCGTGGCCGCCTTGCCGGCGCTGCTCTACTTCCTGTCGGTGGCCATGTTCGTGCGCATCGAGGCCAAGCGCTCCGACGCCACGGCGCTGGATGACCCGCAGGGCCCGCGCCTCAAGGACGTGCTCAAGGATGGCTGGCACTATCTGGCACCGCTGTTCGTGCTGGTCGGTGCACTGATCTACGGCTTCACGCCGACCTACGCCGCCGGCATCGCGATCCTGTCCGTCATCGCGGCCTCGTGGCTGTCGAAGAATCCGATGAAGCTCGGTGACATCATCGAGGCGATGCTGGCCGGGGTGCGCAACATGACCACCACGGCGATCCTGCTGATCACTGTCGGCCTGATCGTCAACGTCGTCTCCACCACCGGTATCGGCAACACCTTCTCGCTGATGATTACCGACTGGGCGGGTGGCAGCCTGCTGATCACCATCATCCTGATCGCGCTGGCGTCATTGATTCTGGGCATGGGCCTACCGGTGACGGCGTCCTATATCGTGCTGGGCACGCTGTCCGCCCCGGCGCTCTACAACCTGATCGCCCATTCCCAGCTGGTGGATCTGCTGGCGGCGGGCAACCTGCCGGAGCAGGCCAAGGCCATCTTCATGCTGGCCGCACCGGACAAGCTGGACCTGTTGGGCGCGCCGATGAGCATGGACGCCGCCCGCGAACTGCTGGCGCTGGTGCCGGATACCTTCCAGAGCCAGCTGTATGAGCAGGCGCTGTCGCCGCATGTGCTGACCATGGCGCTGGTGAGTGCCCACATGATCATCTTCTGGCTGTCCCAGGATTCCAACGTCACGCCGCCGGTCTGCCTGACCGCCTTCGCGGCAGCCGCGATCGCCCGCACACCGCCGATGAAGACCGGCCTGATGGCCTGGAAGATCGCCAAGGGTCTCTACATCGTGCCGCTGCTGTTCGCCTGGAGCCCGCTGATCTCCGGTGACATCGGCGAGATGCTGACGGTGTTCGTGTTCGCGCTGTTCGGAATCTACGCCATCGTCGCGGGTCTGGAAGGCTATCTGGAGCACGAGCTGCCCTGGTGGCTGCGTCTGGCGATGTTCCCGCTCGGTGCACTGATGCTGTGGCCGCATGGTCAGCTGACCTACGACCTCGCAGGCCTGGTCATCTTCCTGGGCGTGCTGACCTACAGTGTGCGTCAGAGTGGCCGGCAGGAAGCGCTGGCGCACTGAGCCAGGCGTGTCGGATGAGCGCCAGACGCGTCAGCCGATGTGGCTGAAGCAGGCGTGACGCGACGCGATATGCTATGAACGATGCCCGGCATCACTTTCCCCCGCTCAGTCGCGAGGGTGGTGTGTCGGGCATCGCGCGCTCTGGGGCCTGTTTGCCGCGGGCGTCTTCACTCAACGGGATGGCGGGACAAGGAATGTCGGCATGATGTCGGATTTTGCAGGGCTGACCAGCGGCCTTGATCTGATCAGCGTAGTGGCGCTGATCGCACTGGGTGGCGTGGCCGGTTTCATCAATGTGCTGTCGGCGGGTGGCTCGATGCTGACGCTGCCATTGCTGATGTTTCTCGGCCTGCCGCCTGCGCAGGCCAATGCCACCAACCGCGTGGCGATCGCGTTGCAGAGTGCGACCGCGACCAGCACCTTCCTCAAGGCGGGCGCGCACAACATGGGGGTGGCCTGGCGGCTGGCCGTACCCGCCGTGGCAGGCGCCATGCTGGGCGCCTGGCTGGCGACCCGCATCAGTGCCGAGGCCTTCGAGAGCGTCCTGATCGTGGTGATGGTGGTGTGTTCGATCATGATGCTGCTGCCGACGCCGCGCATCGACACCCGTGAACTGACGCCGGAGCGCATCACGCCCGTGGTGTTGCTGGCGATGTTCGGCATCGGCATTTATGGTGGCTTCATTCAGGTCGGTGTCGGCGTGCTGTTCATCGTGGTGCTCTATCGGCTGCTCAAGATCGACCTGACCCAGGTCAACGTCTTCAAGGTCTTCATCGTGTTGATGTATACCCTGCCGGCGCTGGCGGTGTTCGTGTTCGATGGTCAGGTGCGCTGGGCCTACGGTCTGGTACTGGCGGTCGGCAACATGAGCGGCGCCTTCCTCGGCGCGCGGGTCAACATGAGTCCCGCGGGCGCGCGGTGGGTCAAGTGGCTGACGGTCGCGGTCATCTTCATCATCGTGCTCAAGCTGGCGCTGACCTGATGCTGGCCTGATGCTGGCCTGATGCTGACCTTATGCAAGACACGGAGTAAGCTCGCGGTAATCTGAGCGAAATGCCAGTCTGTCCTGTCGACACACTGCCATGCCGCTCACCCCCTATTCATGATGGCGCCGAGCCCGGCTATGGCGTCTCTTCCTTCATCGTTCAGGAGTCTTTCCTCATGCAAGCCATGGTCATCGAGCAGTACGGCGGTCCCGAAGTGTTCGTCGAGCGCGAACTGGAGACCCCGACACCGGCGCGGGGGCAGGTGCGTATCAAGGTGACGGCTTCCAGCATCAACCCGATCGAGACCAAGCTGCGCAGCGGGCTGGTCAAGTCGCACCCGGAATTCCCGGCCATTCTCAATGGCGATGTCTCCGGGGTGATCGATGCCGTCGGCGAAGGCGTATCGGACTTCTCCGTCGGGGATGAAGTGCTGGGCTGCGCCGGTGGCGTCAAGGGCTGGCAGGGCGCTCTGGCGGACTACATGATCGCCGACACCCGTGTGATCGTGAAGCGCCCGAGCCTGGCGGCGCTGACGCTGGAAGAGTGCGCGGCCTTGCCGCTGGTGTTCCTGACGGCCTGGACGGCACTGGTCTCGCGCGGTCAGATCAAGGAAGGCGAGCACGTGTTGATCCACGCCGGCACCGGCGGCGTCGGCCATGTCGCGGTACAGATCGCCAAGTATCTCGGCGCACATGTCACCACCACCGTGTCCAGCGAAGCCAAGGCGGACCTGGCGCGCCAGCTGGGCGCCGACGAGATCATCAACTACCGCGAGGAAGCGGTCGCGGACTACGTGACACGCCTGACCTCCGGGCGTGGCTTCGATCTGGTCTTCGACACCGTCGGTGGCGACAACCTGGATCGCTCCATCGAGGCCACCGCGACCTCCGGTCGTCTGTGCTCCATCAACACCCGCTCGACCCACGACCTGACTCAGCTGCACTCCAAGAACCTGTCGCTGCACGTCATCTTCCGCTCGGTACCGCTGCTGACCGGTATCGGCATGGACGACCAGCCGGAGCTGCTTAACGCCTTGAGCGAGATGCTGGAGGCCGGCGCGGTACGTCCGCTGCTCGACGAGCACCAGTTCAGCTTCCGTGACGTCGCCAAGGCGCATGAGTTGCTGGAGTCCGGCGAGGCGCTGGGCAAGATTCTGCTGGTAAATCGCTGAGTATTGGCACCTTCGGTCAGTGAGAGTGTCTTACCTTCATTGGCCGTTGATCAGGAAGAGAAGTGATGAGAATGACGCGTTTGATGGTGGCTGCCCTGTTGGTGGCCAGTGTGAGTCTGTCCGGCTGCAATACCGTGGCCGGTTTCGGCAAGGACCTGGAGCATCTGGGCGGTTCGATCGACAACGCCGCCAGCTGATTGCCCGAGAGAGAGGAATGCCCATGCGACGATTCATGATGATGACTGGCACCGCGCTGCTGATCGGCCTGCTGTTGGGTGGCTGCAATACCGTGGAAGGTTTCGGGGAAGATCTCGAACACCTTGGGGGTTCCATCGAGGAATCGGCCAGTTGATGGCACTGTCCATGACATGGGCGGCGAGTGAACAAAACATGAATCTCACCCCTTGAAAGCCTATGGGGCGGCCCAAGGTATGAGGGTAGAGGCGCAGGAACTGGCGTCTTTACGAGATTTCTCGATATTCACTACCGCAAGGAGCATGACCATGTCCCGCACCATTGCACTCATCTTCGCCTCTTTCTTCACTCTGGCCGCGCTTTCCGGCTGCAACACCGTTGACGGTGCCGGCCAGGATGTCGAGCATGCTGGCGAAGCTGTCCAGGACGCCGCTCAATAAGCGACGCCCCGGATAGTGGTGATATCCAACGCCCGGCCATCGCGCCGGGCGTTTTCGTGTCTGATCGCCAGACATGCAGGCGTGCTGACTGACGGGCCGCCTTGCGTCATCATAGCGCTGACGGCATGCGCCCTCAGCGTACGTCACTCCCGCCACCGCGAGCCAAGGGCCCGACATGGATCATCGACAGTTGAGTTTTCTGGTCGCGCTGGCCAGTGAGCGCCATTTCGGTCGCGCCGCACGGGTCTGTCATGTCACCCAGCCGACGCTGTCGGCGCGCCTCAAGCAGCTCGAGGAGGAGCTAGGCACGGCGCTGATATTGCGCGGCCACCGCTTCGAGGGCTTCACCCCGGAAGGGGAGCGCGTGCTGACCCACGCACGGCGCATTCTCGCCGAGCTGGATGAGCTGAAGGGAGACCTGTCGCCGGGCGCGGTGCTGACCGGCCGCCTGTCACTGGGCGTGGTGCCGTCGGCGCTGGCGGCGGTCGGCGAGTTTCTGCCGCGGCTGCGTGAGGCCTTTCCGCAGCTCTCGCTGCGCCTGCGCGAGCTGTCGACCTCATCGCTGGCCCAGGGGCTCGAGGATGGCGAGCTGGATCTTGCGGTCGGCTACCCTGCGGCGCCGGCCATGAGCGGCTTCGCCTGTCGGCCGCTCTATCAGGAGCATTCGGCCTTGATCGCCAGTCAGGCGCATTTCCGCCTGCCCGACGCGCCGCAGTGGGAGTGCCTGCGTGACTACCCGCTGGTGTTGCTGACGCCGGAGATGCAGCAGCGGCGGCGCCTCAATCAGCAGTTCGAGCTGCTGGGGCTGCAGCCCTCGCCCTTGTTGGAGGCCAATTCGATTTCCGGCCTCGGCGTGATGCTGGAGGCTGGCCTGGGAGTCAGCGTGCTGGCGGAGAACCTGGCCGATTCGCGGCTTGGTGAAGGGCTGATCGCGCGTCGACTGCCCGGTGAGGGCGAGACGGTCGGACTGTTGTGGCGCAGTGGTCAGCAGCGCAGCCGACGGCTGAATGCCGTGCTGGAGCTGCTGCGTTCGCTGCCTCACTCGGCGGGTGTGGCCGATTGAGTGAGCCTGCAACGCAGAACACCCCGTCGAGACGGGGTGTTCGGGTAGCGAAAGCGGCGTTGGCTGCTATCAGCGCTTCTTGCTGGCTTCCAGCGCGGCACGACGGGCGGCTTCACGCTGCTGCTGCTTGGCATCGCGCCGCGCCTGCATCTGGGCGACGGCATCCATACCCAGGTGGGCTTCGCCACGTTCTCTGGCGAGGCGAATCTGGTTCTCGCGCTCGGCGAAACGCGCCTTCTGGGCGTCGCTCAGCTTGTCGTAGCAACGCGGGCAGCTGACGCCTTTCTGGTAGCGCTCGCTCTGCTTGTCTTCCTCGGTGATCGGCAGGCGGCAGGCATGGCACTGGTCGTACTGGCCGGGACGCAGCTGGTGGTCGACGGTGACGCGCTCATCGAACACGAAGCACTCGCCCTGCCACAGCGTCTCTTCCTCGGGCACCTCTTCCAGATACTTCAGGATGCCGCCCTTGAGGTGATAGACCTCATCGAAGCCCTGCTCCTTGAGATAGGCCGTGGACTTCTCGCAGCGAATGCCGCCGGTGCAGAACATCGCCACCTTGCGGTGCTGTGTCGGGTCCAGCTCACGCGAGACGTAGTCCGGGAAATCACGGAAGGCAGTGGTGTTCGGGTTGACGGCACCGGCGAAGGTCCCCACTTCCACCTCATAGTCATTGCGCGTGTCGATCAGCAGTACTTCAGGATCGGAGATCAGCGCATTCCAGTCCTTCGGCTCCACATAGGTCCCGACGGTGTGACGCGGATCGATGCCCTCGACGCCCATGGTGACGATCTCGCGCTTGAGCTTGACCTTGGCGCGCAGGAAGGGTGCCTGCTCGGCCAGTGACTGCTTGGTGTCGAGCTCGGCCAGACGCGGGTCGCTGGTCAGCCAGGCGAGCAGCGCATCGATGCCGGCGCGTGAGCCGGACACGGTGCCGTTGATGCCTTCGCGGGCCAGCAGCAGGGTGCCGCGGATGGCGTGCTCGTTCATCACCGCCAGCAGCGGGTCGCGCAGCGCCTCGAAGTCCTCGAGGGTGACGAACTTGTAGAGCGCGCAGACCACATGCTGCGGCGCCAGCGGGCTGGGGCGGGTGGAGGCAGATGTGCTGGTCAGCTGCGGGGCGCTGGCCTGATCAGATGCGGCAGTCAGGTCGGGAGTGTCGGTCATGCGAAGGGTCCTCATGCGGGCCGGAACGTAAATCCGGAGCAGGATGATCGAGAGATGAGAGCGGCCGGCGGACGGGTGATAGCGCGACAGCAGGAGCGCCCTCAAGGGTCGGCGACGCATTTTACGCGACTCGCGCGCGAATTTCTCGCCCGCCGCGATGGCTCGCATGCCTGTCACCGGCAGGACGTCATCTTCATTGGCGGTGTCTATCAACTGGCGGCTCGGCTCAATTGGTCGCCCTCACGGCATGACGGTAGGATATTCCCATATTGCGCAGAGGTCGGGTGAGGGTTGCGCGCACCGTTCTCGCCACGCATCTGCGCCACGGAGAGCCGTAATGAAAGATTCGCTCTATCAACAGGCGCCAGGCGCTGCAGGCTACGCGGATGCCCGCGAGGTGCCGCTGCGCGAGCTGGATGGCCCATCGGAGCTACCGGTGAGCCTGGCGCTCAATGACACCGCGATGGGCACCTTGCTGGCCAGTCCAGAGGCCCTTGAGCCGCTGGCGCTGGGGCATGCCTTCACCGCGGGCTGGATCACGCGGCGTGACGAGGTCTCGGCGATCCATCTCTCGCGGCTGCGTCATGGGCTGGCGGTGCGTCTTGAGGTCAGTGACTCGCTGGCGCACAAGGCCGAGCGTCATCAGCGGCGAGAGAGCAGTGTCTCGAGCTGCGGCGCCTGTGGCGTGCAGGACGAAGCGGAGCTGATGGCGGGACTCATGCGTCTGCCGCCACGGGCAGCGCTGGCACCCGATGCGCTGATGCGTGGGCTGGAGCGCCTGGAGCGCGCCACGCGCCGCGGCATGCATCTGGCGCTGGGTCTTGATGCCGAAGGCGGTCTGATCTCGCAGGGCGCCGATATCGGTCGCCACAATGCGCTGGACCGCGTGATCGGCATGAGCCTCGACAGCGGTGTGTGGCCCGAGGCCTTGCTGGTGTCGAGCCGGTGCAGCCTGGAGCTGGTGCAGAAAACCATCCGTGCGCGAATTCCGACCCTGATCACCCTCGCGGTGCCCTCGCGACTCGCCGTCGAGACCGCCCGCGCCTGCGACCTCAATCTGATCTGTGCCCACCGCGGGCGTCGACTCGAATTGCTCAGCGGTCACGCTGATCGCCCCCGTTCATCCTAGCCAGTGGATCCTGACATGACCGACATTGCTGCCCCCGAGATCGAGACGCCTGCGTCTGCCAGCCTGCCCCGCGAGGATGCGCAACAGACGCGTCATCCGCGCATTGCCGCCTATTCCGGGCCGGCGGGCGGCTGGGGCGCGCTCAAGAGCGTCGGTCAGCATGTCAGTCACTCCAGGGCACCGTGGAAGAGCGTGCGCTCCCTGCTCAAGGCCAATCAGGACAAGGGCTTCGACTGCCCCGGCTGTGCCTGGGGGGACCCGGAACACGGCTCCTCCTTCGAGTTCTGCGAGAACGGTGCCAAGGCGGTGGCCTGGGAAGTGACCGCCAAGCGAGTCACGCCGTGCTTCTTCGCTCAGCACACCGTCACGGAGCTGCTGGGCTGGGACGACTTCATGCTCGAGGATCAAGGGCGCCTGACCGAACCGATGCGCTACGACGCGGCCAGTGATCGCTATACGCCGATCAGCTGGGACGCGGCCTTCGAGCTTGTCGCCGAGCATCTCAGCGCGCTGACGTCGCCGGATGAGGCGCTGTTCTATACCTCGGGGCGTGCCAGCAACGAGGCGGCCTATCTCTACCAGCTTTTCGTGCGTCTGTTCGGCACCAACAATTTCCCCGACTGCTCCAACATGTGCCACGAGGCCAGCGGTGTCGGCATGAAGGCGAGTCTCGGCGTCGGCAAGGGCACGGTGCTGCTGGAGGACTTCGAGCACGCCGATGCCATCTTCGTGTTCGGTCAGAACCCCGGCACCAATCACCCGCGCATGCTGGGCGATCTGCGGCGTGCCTCACGGCGTGGCGCGCGCATCGTCAGCTTCAATCCTCTGCGTGAGCGGGGGCTGGAGCGCTTTGCCGACCCGCAGTCGCCGCTGGAGATGATGACCCTCTCCAGCCAGCCCATCAGCCATCGCTATTACCAGCCGCGCATGGGCGGCGACATGGCGGCGGTGCGCGGCATGGCCAAGGCGCTGTTCGCGATGGAGGCGCGGGGCGAATTCACGCGCGCCGCCAGCTTCATCGAGGCGCATACCCGGGGCGTCGAGGCCTGGCAGGCGCTGGTCGAGGCGACCGAGTGGGCAACCCTCGAGGACCAGTCCGGCCTGACGCGCGCTCAGCTCGAGGAGGCGGCCGCCATCTTTGCGGGCGCCGACAACGTCATCTGCACCTGGGCGATGGGCATCACCCAGCATCTGCATGCCGTCGAGAGTGTGCGCGAGATCGTCAATCTGCTGTTGCTCGGGGGGCACTTCGGCCGTCCCGGTGCCGGTGCCTGTCCGGTGCGTGGCCATTCCAACGTCCAGGGCGATCGCACCATGGGTATCGACGAGAAGGCGCCCGCCTGGCTGATCGATGCGCTGGAAGCGCGCTACGGCGTCAGCATGCCGCGTGCGCAGGGCTACAACACCGTAGAGAGCCTGGCGGCGCTGGAGCAGGGCAAGGCGAAGACCTTCATCGCGCTGGGCGGCAACTTCACGCGTGCCACGCCGGACAGCGAGCGGACCGAGGCCGCGATGCGCAACCTCGAGCTCAACGTCCAGATCAGCACCAAGCTCAACCGCAGTCATCTGGTGATGGGCAAGCAGACCGATGCGCTGATTCTGCCGTGTCTCGGTCGCAGCGAGATCGATCGCTCCTCACAGGTGGCTTCCCAGCACATCAGCGTCGAGGACTCGATGTCGATGGTGCACTCCAGCGCCGGCATCAAGGCACCGGCCAGCCCTGAATTGCGCTCCGAGCCCGGCATCATCGCGGCGATCGCGCGTGCCACCCTGGCGCGCGTGCTGCCGGCGCGAGGTATCAGTGATCCGGTCGATTGGCAGGCACTGAGCGAGAACTATGATCTGATCCGTGACGAGATCGCGGCGGTCATCCCCGGCTTCGCGGACTTCAATTCACGGCTGGCACACAAGCGCGGCTTCCACCTCGCCAATCCGGTTCGCGAGCTTGCCTTCCCGACCTCCAGCGGCCTGGCCGAGTTCTCGCACATGCCGCTGCCGGAGTCGGTGATGCATCAACAGCTGGCGCGGCGTGACGGCTGGCTGACGCTGCAGACCATGCGCAGCCACGATCAGTACAACACCACCGTCTACGGCTACAACGACCGCTATCGCGGCGTGTCGGGTCAGCGGCGGGTGATCTTCATCAATGGTGAAGACCTAGCGCGGCTGGGGCTGGCCGACGGTGATTGGGTCGACATGCTCGGCGAGCCGCGTCCGGACGGCAGCGAGCGACGTGCGCCGCAGTTCCGTCTGGTCGAGTACGACATCCCGGCCGGTTGCATCGGGGCCTACTATCCGGAGACCAACGTGCTGGTCGCGTTGGAAAGCCACGGCGCTGATACCGGCACGCCATCCTCCAAGGCGGTGCCCGTGCGTCTGGAGCGCAGTTCACGCATCGCCTGACGGCGCGAGATGCCAGCAGCAGGGTGCATGCATCACCACACTGCCGTGCCGCGAGGAGACTCGTCGCGCGGCAGTCGTGTGTCTAGAATATTCACGTGCGCCGAGCCAACTACTCTCGGCGCACGTCTTTTCCGTCCTCAGTCCTGTCCCAACCACCGTTCAAGAGAGTGATCCATGCAATATCTGCACACCATGCTGCGTATCCGTGATGTCGACGCTTCACTGCATTTCTTCCGTGACCTGCTCGGCATGGTCGAGATCTCGCGCAAGGATTCCGAGAAGGGCCGCTTCACGCTGATCTTCCTGGCAGCCCCGCAGGATGCCGAACGTGCCCGCGAGATGCAGGCGCCGATGCTGGAACTGACCCATAACTGGGACCCGGAAGAATACGAAGGTGGGCGCAACTTCGGCCATCTGGCCTATCGCGTCGAGGATATCTACGCCACCTGTCAGCATCTGATGGACAACGGCGTGACCATCAATCGCCCGCCGCGTGACGGCCACATGGCATTCGTGAAGAGCCCGGATGGGATTTCGCTGGAGCTGCTGCAGGCCGGTGACGCCCTTGCGCCGCAGGAACCCTGGGCCTCCATGAGCAACACGGGCAGCTGGTAAGCAAGCAACGACGCATGTTGACGTGTGCGTAAGCGTCGCATCCAGGCAACGCAATAGCCGAATTGTGACTGGTGCATCGCCCAGCAGGGCTTATGATGTAATGAAGTTCATAAGCCCCGCAGCATGATGTGTGACATGTCGTGCTCGGCCTTTGTGGAGTGTCATCGCGGCAGGCAGCTATACCTTCTTCCTTTCTCTTGCTGCCCGCCTGCCGCGATGTTGCACCTCCTTGAGTCGCGTGAGGGACCGCCACGCGGACACTGCCTAGCTGGCAAGGACTGCCTGATGCCGAGAGTCATAAGCGCCTGGCTACGTCATGAACCACGATTGCTCGCCGTGGAGCATCGTCGTTTCTACCATGCCTATCTTTGGGTCTATCTGATGCTGATGGGCCTCTTCGTGGTGTGGGTTCCCTTCTTCACTCTCTTCAACGAGCCGCGGCTGGCATTCGTCAGCGGCATCATGGCGCTCGTGTCCGTGCTGGGCGTGATGCTGCACCGGGCGCATCAGTTGACGCTGGGCCTGGCCCTGATGATGAGCGCCTTGACGCTGATGGCCTGGCTCTCGGTTTTCTGTTTCGGGCTCTCGGCGGGCTATGAGTACTATTTCTTCATCGTGATGGCCGGTGTTCACCTGGCCCCGCTGGCGGCGCGTGTTCGAGTGGTGACGACCCTGATGCTGTTCATGGCGGCTGTCTCGGCACTGATGGTCTCGCCAGTCCTGCATGAGGGCGGCGTCCTGTCGGCCTGGGTGCTGCAATCGACCAATCTGTTCGCGGTCTTCCTGATGATGGTCACCTTCCTGTGGCGCATGCTGGCGCTTACCGAACATTTCGAGCGCCAGTATCTGAAGGATGCCAGTCGTGATGAGTTGACCGAATTGCTCAATCGCCGCCAGATATTGCGCCACGCCGAGGACTGGTGGCGTGACGGAGTGCCCTGTGCGGTCTTGATGCTGGATGCGGACAACTTCAAGCGCGTCAATGACCTGCATGGCCATGCCGTCGGTGATGAAGTGCTGCGTCATCTGGGCCGCCTGCTGACGGCTACGCTTCGTCAGGGCGATCGCGCCGGGCGTGTCGGTGGCGAGGAGTTCCTGGTGCTGCTGCCACGTATCGGGCGCACCGAGGCCATTTCCGTGGCGGGGCGCATGCGCTCCCTGCTGGCCAAGTCTCCACCGGTCTTCGCCGGCACGCCGGTGCCGGTCACGGTTTCCATCGGCGTTGCCATCAGTCATGAGGTCGATTCGCTGGATGAGCTGATGCAGCTGGCCGACAGGCGGCTGTATCACGCCAAGCACAATGGGCGTGATCAGGTGGTGGCCGGTGGGGAACACGAGATGACAGGCTTTGCCACGCCCGATGTCAGCCCTCCGCCCCCCGGCAATGACGGCGGCGGACTTGGCAAGGCAGAGGTCGTGGAGGAGGGCGCTCGCGGCAAGGAGGATGACCGTCAGGATAAGCGGCACCACAAGGATTCCAGCCCTTTCTCGCGGACGCCCCTCGTCGGCTGACCTGAGATCAGGTTCTTGAGTGCAGGTTCACGAATGCTGTTTCAGGAGCGCTGCTTCAATCGGGCCAGCGCGTTCTCCATGCCACGGGCAACGGTGGTCGCCAGTGGTGTGCACAGCACCCAGGGCAACGCGATCAGTGCAATGCTGAGCGAGCCCAGATAGACATCGCTGAACCAGTGAGCGCCGACCATGATCCGCGGAGCGCTCAGCAGCACCACGAACGCCAGGCTGCACAGGGCGATGCGGCGCGGTGCGAAGGCCAGCATGAAACTCGCGAATACCATCAGCATCAGGCCGTGATCCCCCGGGAAGCTGTTCGACGCCGAATCCTTGGTCTTGAAGGACACCAGTTCGGAGAGATGCTGTGCGTGGCTGAAGAAGCGCGTCGGGCTGGCATGGCCATAGCTGATGGCGCGCAGCACGAACAGCGAGAGCAGGCCCGCCGTCAGCAGCATGGTGATGCCGATGCTGGTCCAGCGGCGATAGCGGGCAGGCTGCTGATCATTGAGCATCGCCCAGCAGAACAATACCCCCATCATGGCGAAGGCCATGGCATCGAAGGCGCGCGTGTTCAGAATGCCGAGCAGCGTGTCCCAGTGCGGATTGAGCGGTGTGATGAACTGGTTGAAGTCCCAGAAGACATCGCTGTCGAGGGTGGGCCAGAAATCCAGCGCCGGTATCCACCAGCACGCCAGCAGCGCCACTCCCAGCGCATTCAGGATCACCAGTCGTCGCAGGTTGAATCCTGTCTGCGCCCTGCGCGGGTGGGGCGGGGGCGAGGGTTGCACGTGCGGGGCCTGCTGCGAACCACTGACTCGCTGTGAAGACGCAGTATCAGCGGAAGGACTGTCGGGGGCGGCGGGAGTCATGTCGTGTCAGCTCTGCGGGGCTCATGTCGGGATAGGCGCACTCAGGTCGGTAGCTCGCTGGCTCGATGGCCAGAGGACTCGAGACAGGCGACGCTGAGTGGCGATCTGTTCGAAATTCTAGAGCAGGCTTCGCTTTGAAAACACTGTTTTCAAAGTCGGCGAGGTGGACAGATGGTTGCGTCCATCGCGCTGCTGGCAAGCTGGCGGCAGTCCGGCAGGTGACATTCAGGCGCATGTCGTGAGGGCCTGTCGTTCATGACAGCCGTGCGCATGATCGCTACCCTTGCTGTCATGTCCGTTCCTTACCCACCGTTCTCTCCGTCTGCCGGGTGATTGCCGTTGCCGGCAATGCCACTGGCGGGCGCCACAGGAGTCATCCATGTCCATTACCGTGCGTCGTCTATCGCGTTATACCTCCGTGGGGTTCGCTATCTCCTTGCTGGCTGGCTGCGCGGCCATGACACAGCCTCCGCAGGGCAGTGCCTCATCGGGTGCCGCTGCTCCTGCCCTGGTGGGCACCCAATGGAGTTTCTCCGCCACGGATGCCAGTGAAGAGGCCGCCAACTTCCTGCTGCAGCCTCCCAGCCAGCAGCAGCTGGCAGACGAGGAGGATGACCGTCTGCGTCTGGTCGGCAGCAATGGTTGCAACCGCCTGATGGGGCCGGTGGTGCTGGATGAGTCGCGTCAGACGCTGGATATCGGTCCGCTGGCCTCGACCATGAAGATGTGCCCCAACCCTGAGCAGTCCAACGCCTTCAATCGCATGCTCGAGGATGTGGCCAGTTATCAGATCATCGGCAGCGGTGAGAGCGCTCGGCTGCGCGTGATGGATGACACAGGCTATCTGCTGGCGACCTTCATGCCGCTGGCAGGCCCCGCCGAGTAATCGCTCGGCGCGCTTTTCTCGATGAGCTCATCTCGATGCGCTCATCCGGCTTGCCTTTGGTGGCATGTCTGAGATGGCGATTCGCGAGCGGGCTGCCAGAAACGAGAAAGCCCCCTGCACCGTTCGGTGCAGGGGGCTTTTGCTTGCGTGAAGCGCGAGCGTGACTTACAGCGCTTCGATCTTGACGCGCTGGCTTTCCAGCAGCGCAAGTTCCGCCTGGGCGTCGGCCAGCTTGGCGCGCTCCTTCTCGACCACATCAGCCGGTGCACGACCGACGAACTTCTCGTTGCCGAGCTTGTTCTCGAGGCCGGTGATGACCTTCTGCTGCTTCTCGTGCTCCTTGTCGATGCGCTTGAGCTCGGCTTCCTTGTCGATCAGGCCTGCCATCGGCACCAGCACTTCCAGCTCACCTACGCGCTGGATGGCGGACATCGGGGCTTCGTCGCCTGCCGCCAGGAAGGTGATGCTTTCCAGACGTGCCAGCTTGGAGAGGAACAGGCGGTTGGCTTCCAGACGCTCGGCATCGCCAGCCGCGCCGTTCTGCAGGTAGACCTCCAGCGGCTTGGCCGGTGACAGGTTGAGCTCGCCGCGCACGTTGCGGATGGCGATGATGATGCCTTTCAGCCACTCGATATCGCGGATGGCCTGCTCATCGATCCGGTCGGCTTCGGCCTGCGGCCACGCCTGGCTCATGATGCTCTCGCCTTCCACCGGCTTGCCGGCGTGCGGTGCGATACGCTGCCAGATCTCCTCGGAGATGAACGGCATCATCGGGTGGATCAGGCGCAGGATGGTCTCGAGGGCGCGCACCAGGGTGCGACGCGTGCCGCGCTTGGCTTCGATGCTGGCGTTGTCGTCCCACAGAACCGGCTTGGAGAGCTCCAGATACCAGTCGCAGTACTCGTTCCAGATGAACTCATAGAGCGCCTGGGAGGCGTGGTCGAAGCGGAACTCTTCCAGCGCGCGGGTGACCTGCTGCTCGGTCTGCTGCAGGCGCGCGATGATCCAGCGATCGGCCAGTGACAGCTCGACGGCTTCGCCGTTGACGCCGCAATCCTGGTCCTCGGCATTCATCAGCACGTAGCGCGCCGCATTCCACAGCTTGTTGCAGAAGTTGCGATAGCCATCGAGACGGCCCATGTCGAACTTCACGTCACGCCCGGTGGAGGCGAGTGACAGCAGGGTGTAGCGCAGCGCATCGGTACCGTGAGGCTCGATGCCCTCCGGGAACTCGTTGCGCGTGGCCTTGGCGATCGCCTTGGCCTTCTTCGGCTGCATCATGTTGCCGGTACGCTTCTCGACCAGCTCCTCGATGCCGATGCCGTCGATCAGGTCGATGGGATCAAGCACGTTGCCCTTGGACTTGGACATCTTCTGACCGAGGCTGTCGCGCACCAGGCCATGGACGTAGACCTTGCGGAACGGTACTTCACCCTTGAACTTCAGGGTGAACATGATCATCCGCGCCACCCAGAAGAAGATGATGTCGAAGCCGGTGACCAGCACGTCGGTGGAGTGGAAGGTCTTGAGTTCTTCCGTGTCCGCCGGCCAGCCGAGGGTGCCGAAGGTCCACAGCGCGGAGCTGAACCAAGTGTCGAGGACGTCTTCGTCCTGACGCAGTTCGACGTCGGCACCCAGGTTGTTCTCGGCGCGGACTTCCTCTTCATTGCGGCCGACATAGACGTTGCCGTCGTTGTCGTACCAGGCCGGAATGCGGTGGCCCCACCACAGCTGACGCGAGATGCACCAGTCCTGCAGGTCGCGCATCCACGCGAAGTACATGTTCTCGTAGTTCTTGGGCACGAACTCGATGTCGCCGTTCTCGACCGCTTCGATGGCCGGACGCGCCAGCTCCTCGACGGCCACGAACCACTGGTCCGTCAGCAGCGGCTCGATGACATCGCCGGAGCGGTCACCGTGCGGCAGGGTGTTGTTGACGGCCTCGACCTGCTCCAGCAGGCCCAGCGCGTCCATGTCGGCGACCAGCTTCTCGCGCGCGACGAAGCGATCCAGACCGGCGTAGGCGGCCGGCAGGCTGGCGTCTTCCTGGGGCTGCGGACGGCCCTGCAGGTCATAGATCTCGGCGCGCTCCAGGATGGTGGCATCCTGGCTCATCACGTTGATCAGCAGATGGCCCTGACGCTTGCCGACTTCGTAGTCATTGAAGTCGTGGGCCGGGGTGATCTTGACGCAACCGGAGCCCTTTTCCATGTCGGCGTGCTCATCGGCGACGATGGGGATGCGACGGCCGACCAGCGGCAGCTCGATGAACTTGCCGACCAGGCTTGCGTAGCGCTCATCCTTGGGATTGACGGCCACGCCGGTGTCACCCAGCAGGGTTTCCGGGCGCGTGGTGGCGACGATGACGTAGTCCTTGCCATCGGCGGTCTTGACGCCATCGGCCAGCGGGTAGCGGAAGTGCCAGAAGCTGCCCTGCTGATCGCGGTTCTCGACTTCGAGGTCGGAAATCGCGGTGTGCAGGGTCGGGTCCCAGTTGACCAGACGCTTGCCGCGGTAGATCAGGTCTTCCTTGTGCAGGCGCACGAAGACTTCCTGCACCGCCTTGTAGAAGCCGTCATCCATGGTGAAGCGCTCGCGCTTCCAGTCGATGCTGGTGCCCATGCGACGCAGCTGGCGGGTGATGTTGCCGCCGGACTCTTCCTTCCATTCCCAGATCTTGTCGGTGAAGGCTTCGCGGCCGAGATCATGGCGGGTCTTGCCTTCTTCGGCGGCGACCTTGCGCTCGACCAGCATCTGGGTGGCGATACCGGCGTGGTCGGTGCCTACCTGCCACAGGGTGTTGCGACCCTGCATGCGGCGCCAGCGGACCAGGGTGTCCATGATGGAATCCTGGAAGGCGTGGCCCATGTGCAGGGAGCCGGTGACGTTGGGCGGCGGGATGACAAGTGAGAAGCTCTCGCCCTGGCCTGACGGCGCAAAGCGGTTGTCGGATTCCCAGCGCTCGTACCAGCGCGTCTCGATGGCGTTCGGTTGGTAGGTCTTGTCCATGGGTCTGCATTGATCCGGTTGGGCGGGGCGTCCCGCGCCGGCTCAAGGAGCGGTCAGCGCAGGCAGAAAATGGGCTCGATTATAGCGCCGCTGATGACGGGCGTCATTCGGTCTTGGCTGGCAGGCACTCGTGGCGTCTGGCAGACGCTGTTTTCACAAAGCAGGCAACATCCACGCACTGATGCCGTATCCTGTTGCGACCTCATGACGCCGAGGCTTGCCGCCTCGCACACTTCCCATTCTCTCACGCTCGCGGAGCCGCAATGTCCAAGCCTCGCCCCACGGACGGTGCCCCTCGTCCGACACGTCGTTGGGTCTGGCATGAACTGCTGCGTCATGCGCTGGTGCCATTGCTGGTGCTCGAGGTGGCGCTGCTGGGCTGCTATCTGGTGTTGCACTGGCTGGTCTCCGGACAGCAGGACTCCACGCGCAGTGAGCTGGTGAATACCCAGCTCGAGCAGCTGACCCATTACGAGGCAGAGCACATCAGCCTGCTGGCGAACGACTGGCGCAGTGATGCCCGTCAGCTGGCGCGCAGCACTCTGCGTCACATGGACACCCCCGTGACGTCCCGCCAGCGCGAGCAGGAGCTAAAGCGCCACATGAGTGCGGGCGACGGCACCCTGTACGTCGCCGAGAACGATGGTGGCGCCGGCTCCTATTACTCCTCGCTGGTGCCCAGCTATCTGCAGGACCACGACAAGGTGGTGCGCCTCTCGGCAATGGATGCCCAGGTATCGGACATGCTCGCTACGCAATCCGAGCTGCGCCAGATCTGGTTCTCCGGCTACGACGGCTACTTCCGCATATCGCCGTGGACCGATACCCGCAACATCTTCACGCCCGGCGTCGACCTCACCAGCTACGGCTTCTACTACTTGGCGGATGACCGCAACAACCCGAGCCGTGGCGCCGTCATTACGCCGCCCTACCAGGACCCGGTCGGCAGCGGCTGGCTGGTCTCGACGCTGATGCCGGTCCATCGCGGCGACTTCCTCGAAGGCGTGGTCGGCATCGACGTCACCCTCGATTCTCTGGTCGAGCGGCTCGAGAATGCCGAGCTGCCCTGGGGCGCCTATCTGATTCTGGTGAGTGACGATGTCGTCATGGCCATGCCCCGTGTCGGTGAGCAGGATTTCGGCCCCCAGCCCGACCCTGAAGTGGTGCCGATGCCGCTGCTGCACGATCGCTTCCTCGATACGGCGCATGATGTCGAGAACTCCCCGGCCATGGCGCACCTGCTGCGCAGCATCTCGGATGAGGCGCAGGGCGTGCGCAGCGTTTCCTTGCTCGCCGGTGAGCGGCTGATCGGCTGGCAATCGGTGCCGGGCACCGACTGGCGGTTGCTGGCGGTGGTGGATGCGCAGCAGGTCAACAGCGGCATCGATATCTGGAATGAGCGCTTCAATCAGCTGGGCTATGTGATGCTGGTGGGGCTGATCCTGTTCTTCTTCGCCCTGCTGGTGGTAATGCGTTGGCGGGCCGAAGCCATGGCGGCCACCCTGTCCGAATCACTGGCACGCCTCAGCGACATGGCGCTGCGCATCGGTCGCGGCCAGCCCGTGGTACGCGAGCGCTTCCAGCTACAGGAGCTGGATCAGGCCGGTGAGGCGCTGCGCGAAGCAGCTCAGCGGCGCGACCAGATCGAGCTTGAACGCGCCGAGGGTGCGCGGCACGTCGAGATGGTGATGGCGGCCTCCGGCGATGCCACCTGGCGCTATGACTTCGATCAGGACGATCTCTACCTGCACGAGAATTTCTTCCTGATGCTGGGGCTGCCGGTACGCGCCAGCATGCATCTGGCGGACCTTGACGCCATGACGCACCCGGAAGACCTCGTCGGTCTGCTCGAGGCGCGCTGGCGGGTCATGCACGGTGAGAGCTGGGCCGAGGCGCGCGACGTGCGCTATCGGCATGCGCGTGGTCACTGGGTCTGGGTGCAGATTCGCGGCCAGATCACCCGACGTGATCATGAGGGCCGACCACAGCGCGCCACCGGGCTGGCGCTGGATATCCAGCGCCACAAGCAGTCACTCAAGCTGCTGGAGGCGGCCCGCGACAGTGCCACCGAGGCCAGCCAGTCCAAGTCGCGTTTCTTCTCGAGTTTCAGTCACGAGATTCGCACCCCGCTCAACGCCATCATGGGCTTCACGGATCTGCTCTGCGAGGAAGCCGACCTGACCCGCGAGCAGCGCCGCTACGTGGATGAGGCCAGTCATGCGGCGGCGCAGCTGTCGGCGCTGATCGAGGATGTGCTGCAGATGTCGAGTCTGGAAGCCGGTGACCTGCCGCTGGACTGCCAACCTCTCTCGGTGGGCCAGAAGCTGATCCGGCTGGCGGGGCAATATCAGCCGCGCCTGGAGAGCGCCAACCTGACGCTATCGCTGGCACTGGAAGGCGAGTCACTGTGGCTGAATGCCGACCAGCGTCGACTGGATCAGATTCTCGGCAACCTGATGGGCAATGCCATCAAGTACAACCGCGAGGGGGGCTGGATTCGTCTGGCCATCGGCCAGGAGCGCAATGCCAGCGGAGTGGAGATGGGCTGGGTGGAAATCACCGATGGCGGCTTCGGCTTTGATTCCGCGCAGGCGGTCCAGCTGTTCCAGCCGTTCTCGCGTCTGGGACGAGAAGATTCAGGCATCGAGGGCACCGGACTCGGGCTGGCGCTGTCGCGGGAGCTCGCCCGCCGCATGGGCGGTGACATCACGGCGCGGGGCGAGCTGGGCGAGGGCGCCAGCTTCCGGGTCTGGTTGCCGCTGGCGGATGTCAGCGCCCATGAGCGCGTCGTTCAGGCGGCGTGGTCGGCGGAGAAGGTGCTGCCGGTGCCCTGTCGCTGGCTGGTGATCAGCACGCGGGCGCAGGACCGTCTGCGCCTCGAGGTGATCGGCAGTCACGTCGCCAATCTGGAGATCATCATCGCCAGCAGTGCGGCCCAGGCGTTGCGCCTGGTGCGAGATGTCAGCCCGTGTCTGGTCATCTTCGGCGATGTGCCGGACATGAACGTGGCGGCGCTGTTCGCCGAGATCCAGCGCATGCCGCGCGAACTGCCGTTGTGGGCCGTGCGTATCGGGGAGCGTGACGCTAGCGAGGCCGCAGGCGGCCTGCCCGAGGCCTTCTTCGACAGCGGTGAGAGTCCGCCGAGCATGGCCGATATCGAGCGCTGGCTTTCGCATCTGCAGGATAACTTCAAGCTTGCCCTGACTCTGGGAATGTAACGAAAGCCGGTTCGCTCAGCTGACGCCCTTGAGCTGATGCGAGCGAACGGCATAACCGCGTGACTTGTAGGTGCGCCAGCATTCGCGCTTGGTCACCAGCACATCCTGATGCTGATTGATGATCTCGGCAACGCGCTCGAAGCGTGAGAACCACTCGGGAATCTCGGGGTGCAGGTTGAGCAGCGCCTCGATACCCGGCGCCGGGGCGTCCTGCCAGCCGATGGTGACCGGCGGGCGTGGCACGTCATCGGCGTGTTCGGCCTCGCGGGCGGCCATGTCGAGATCGATATCCAGCGCATGGGGCACGAAGCTTTCCGGGCGGAACTGCCACAGATGCTCATCGAACTGACGTGCCATCGCCTCGTCCTCGACATGCACATGCAGGCGAAAGCCCTTGGCGTGGATGGTCTCGGCCAGCCGGCAGGCGAATTCCAGCCGGGCTTCCAGCGTGGTGTCGGGCAGGATGTAGAAGTCGATCTGGGTCATGGGCACCGCTCGGGCAAGGAATTCTCGAGCGTTCAGGATACCGCACTCGCCGCGCGGCTTCGATGCAGCCTGCATTCCGTGACATCTTTCCGCAGCCAGATATCAGTGCGCCAGAAACCCCAAGGCCCGCCTCGAAAGAGGCGGGCCTTGGGGTTTTCGGTCAGCCCTCAAGCCACAGGGGCAGGCTCGAGGGCTTGTTCCCGTGCACTCATGTCAGTGCACTTATTTCAGTCACTTATGCCAGACGCGTCATCCAGCCTCGCGTGTCTTCGGCGCGGCCGTATTGCAGGTCCAGCAGCTGGCTGCGCAGACGCATGGCGACATCACCGGCGTTGGCGGTCAGGTCGAGGCGACCTTCTTCACTGACCAGCTCGCCCACCGGGGTGATGACGGCAGCGGTACCGCAGGCGAACACCTCGGTGATCTCGCCGGAGGCGATGCCTTCACGCCACTCGTCGATGCTGATTGGGCGCTCTTCCGGCGTCAGACCCAGATCGGTCGCCATGGTCAGGATGGAGTCACGGGTGACACCTTCCAGAATGGTGCCGGTCAGGCGCGGCGTGACCAGACGGCCGTCCTTGAAGACGAAGAACAGGTTCATGCCACCCAGTTCCTCGACCCACTTGTTCTCGGCGGCGTCCAGGAACACGACCTGGTCACAGCCATTGGCGGAAGCCTCGCTCTGCGCGGCCAGTGAACCCGCGTAGTTGCCGCCGCACTTGGCGAAACCGGTACCGCCGGCGGCCGCACGGTTGTAGTGCGAGGACAGCCAGATGGAGACCGGCTTGATGCCGCCCTTGAAGTAGGCCGCCACCGGTGAGGCGATCACGTAGTAATCGACTTCACGCGACGGACGCACGCCGAGGAAGGCTTCACTGGCGATCATGAACGGACGCAGATAGAGGCTGCATTCGTCACTGACGCTGGCCGGGGTCGGTACCCAGGCGCTGTCCTGTGCGAGCAGGGCCTTGAGCGAGCCGACGAAGTCCTCGTCGGACAGCTCCGGCAGTGCCAGACGGCGGGCGGAGTTGCGGAAACGTGCGGCGTTCTTCTCGGGGCGGAAGGTCCACACCGAGCCGTCTTCATGACGGTAGGCCTTGATGCCTTCGAAGATTTCCTGGGCGTAGTGCAGTACCGAGGCGGCGGGGTCGAGGCTCAGCGGGCCGTAGGGGCGGACTTCATGGCCGTGCCAGCCGCCGTCGGCGGTCCAGCGTACATGGGCCATGTGATCGCTGAAGTGACGGCCGAAGCCGGGATTGGCCAGAATGGTGTCACGAACGGCAGCATCCGCCGGTTGCGTGGACGCGCGGACGTCGAAGCCTTTGGTCACGTGGGTGTCTCCGTAGCAGCGAGACCCCCGACGCGGAACGCCGGGGGTCGAATCATTTTTATAGGACCTCTCGGGTCAGCGGTGCCGAGTGGCGTCGCGACCCGCGTGTCTCAACGCTAGCACGCTATCGAGAGCATGCGAAGCCTCAGACGGTCTCTTCCTGCGGGGCGCTGAGTTCCGCTTCGCGATCCAGCAGGTATTGGGTCAGAAGGCCCACCGGGCGGCCGCTGGCGCCTTTCTGCTTGCCGGACATCCAGGCGGTGCCGGCGATGTCCAGATGCGCCCACGGGAAGGTGTCCGCGAAGCGGGACAGGAAGCAACCTGCGGTGATCATGCCGGCTTCGCGACCGCCGATGTTGGCGATGTCGGCGAAGTTGGAATCCAGCTGCGTCTGATATTCGTCCCACAGCGGCATGTGCCAGGCGCGGTCCCAGGCTTCTTCGCCGGCGTCGAGCAGGTCGAGCGCCAGGTCATCATCGTTGGAGATCAGGCCGGTGGCGTGATTGCCCAGCGCGATGACGCAGGCGCCGGTCAGGGTGGCGATGTCGACGACGCTGGCTGGCTCGAAGCGCTCGGCGTAGGTCAGCGCATCACACAGCACCAGACGGCCTTCAGCGTCGGTGTTGAGGACTTCGACGGTCAGGCCCTTCAGGGTCTTGATGATGTCGCCCGGCTTGGTGGCGCGGCCGTCCGGCATGTTCTCGGCGCTGGCCACGATGGCCACCACGTTGAGCTTGGGCTTGAGTTCCAGCACGGTGCGCATGGTGCCGAACACGCTGGCCGCGCCGCCCATGTCGTACTTCATCTCGTCCATGCCGGCGCCCGGCTTGAGCGAGATGCCGCCGGTATCGAAGGTGATGCCCTTGCCGACCAGCACGTGCGGGGCTTCGTTCTCGTCTTCCGCGCCGCGGTATTCCATCACGATCAGGCGGCTCGGCTCTTCACTGCCGCGGCCGACCGACAGCAGGGACAGGGCGCCGAGCTCCTCGAGCTCTTCCTCACCGAGCACGGTCACTTTCAGGGCGCCATCCGAGGCGGCACCCAGTTGCTCGGCACGCTCGCCCAGGTAGCGCGGCGTGCAGATGTTGCCCGGCAGATTGCCCAGCGTGCGCGCTTCATTGACGCCCATGCCGATGGCGGCACCGACGCGCAGGCCGGCTTCCAGCTCGGCCTGACGCTGCTTGTCGGCACTAACCACGCTCAGGCGGGTCAGAGAGACGGGCTCGCCCGGCTTGCTCTTCATCTCGGTGAAGCGATAGGCAGTGCGCAGTGCGCTCTCGGCGATCATGCGCGCCATCCAGTCAGCCTCACGCAGCTCGAGATTCAGCTCGAGACCAGCGAAGGCCGCGTCTTCGACGGGTAGCTTGAGCAGGGCAGTCATGGCGGCATCGAGGCCACGCTTGTAACGGCTTTCGTCGAGCTTTTCCTCACTGCCGAAACCGGCCAGCAGCAGGCGCTGAGCGCCGAGGCCCGGAGCGAAGGGCACCAGCAGGGTATTGCCGAGCTCGGGCTTGAAGTCGCCGCGCTCGATCAGCTGGGAAATCAGCTTCTCGCTGGCATCGTCGAGTCGTGCCGCAGCACCGGTGAGGTCGCCCTCGATGACAGGTACCACGATGCAGGCGGTTTCAAGCTGGGCCGGATTGGCAGTGACTACAGGAAATTCCATGGCAACTCCACGCGCGCGAGTGAGGGTACGAAGATGAATAGTACAAGGATGAAGGATGTCGTCAGGCCAGGCGGGCCCGGCTCGCGGCGACATCGGGGTCTTGGTCTGGATGGGGGCGCAGACCGCTCATGACAAGCTGAGCTGGCATGCACGAGTGAGGGCAGTCCATCATGTCAGGCTGTCCACGTGCAATGCCTGCAGCCGCGACAAGGCAGCATCCTTTCTGGATAATGCTGCTGCATGAGGGGGAGCCGCTCCCGTCCAGTCTTCAGACCCGTGCCGCCAGTGTACGCAAAGGCTGCGCACCATGCATGAGGGGGATGATGCCTTCATGTGATCACGACCATTCCTCCACCGGCTATCATCGATCTGGTCAACACGCTCGCTTGCGAGCGGGAAACAGGAGTTCCACTTGATCATCTTCCGCTACCTGACACGCGAGATACTCACCACCATGGCCGCCGTGGCCGGGGTGCTGATGCTTGTCATCATGGGCAGCCGATTCATCCGCTATTTCAGTGATGCGGCGGAGGGGGATTTCCCGGCGTCGATTCTCGGCAGCCTGATGCTCTATCACCTGCCGGGTTTCTTCGAACTGCTGCTGCCGCTGTCCTTCTTCCTCGCCGTGTTGCTGGCCTTCGGTCAGCTGTACATGAACAGCGAGATCACCGTGCTGGTCGCCT
Source organism: Cobetia sp. UCD-24C (assembly GCF_001306765.1). Classification (NCBI taxonomy): domain Bacteria; kingdom Pseudomonadati; phylum Pseudomonadota; class Gammaproteobacteria; order Oceanospirillales; family Halomonadaceae; genus Cobetia; species Cobetia sp. UCD-24C. Next base: position 107,684 of record NZ_LJTD01000002.1, read on the forward strand.
GTGGCGTCGGCCCGGAGCGCCTGCTGCGTGTCACCCTGCTGCCGGCGCTGTTGATCACGGCGCTGGTCGCGGCCTGCAGCCTCTATCTGACGCCTGCCGGCGCGCTCAAGAATGAGCTGTTGCTCGAGCAGCAGAAGCAGAAGACCGACTTCTCGATTCTCGGCGCGGGACGCTTCCAGGAGATCGGCAATCGCACCGTCTATGCCGAGAGCATGAGCGATGACAACAGCGAGCTGGAAAACGTCTTCATCGCCGAGGCAGGTGACAGCAATGCCGCCAGCACGCCCGACAGCGAACCGAGCCAGTCGGTGGTGCGCGCCGAGCGTGCCTTCCAGGAAGTCAGCCCCGAGACCGGCAGTCGTTATCTGGTCTTGAGCGACGGCACGCGCTACGGGGTGGAGCCGGGCAAGGCGATCGCCCAGCGACTGGGCTTTGATCGTTACGGCGTGCGCATCACCGAGGGCCAGGACGCCGCGGCTCTCAAGGAGGATATTGAGCTTGCGACCACGGCGCAGCTCTGGGCTTCCGATCTTCCGGAGGCCAAGGCCCAGCTGCAGTGGCGCATCTCGCTGCCGTTGATGGTGCCGATCCTGATGCTGATCGGCCTGCCGCTGGCACGCGTCAATCCGCGTCAGGGGCGTTTCGCGCGCCTGCTGCCGGCCATCTTCGTGCATATCACCTATCTCAGCCTGTTGATCGCGGCGCAGAATGCCGTCGCATCCGAGAAGTACCCGGCCGCCATTGGCCTGTGGCCCATTCACGGCGTCTATCTGGCGCTCGGCATCTGGCTGAGCTGGCGCGACAACCGCGGAGGTGGCCGCTGATGCTGCTTGATCGTCTCGACCGTTACATCGCCCGCAATGTGCTGGTGGCCATGCTGGTGGTGCAGGTACTGATTCTCGGGCTCGACCTGATGATCACCTACATCAATGACCTGGGGGACGTGAAAGGCGACTACGGCGCCTTTGAAGTGCTCCTCTATCTGCTGATGCGTCTGCCGTCGCGCTTCTACGAATTCGTGCCGGTCGGCGTACTGCTGGGCGCCCTGATCGGGCTGGGCAGCATGGCCTCGAGCAATGAGCTGACCATCATGCGCGCCGCCGGTCGCTCACTGACGCGCATTCTGTGGGGTGTGATGAAGCCGCTGGGGCTGGTCATCGCCATCACCATGGCGGTCGGTGAATATGTCGCCCCTGTCACCGAACTGCAGGCTGACGCCTGGCGCGCCGAGAAGCAGCAGGGCGCAGGCGCCGTCTACGCGGAAGGCGGCGGCTGGCAGCGCGAGGGCAACGACTACTACCGATTCGGCTCGATTCGCAGCGATGATGTGGTGCTCAATGTCACCCGCTATCGCTTCGATGACGAGCGCCACCTGACCCAGGCGCTCTACGCCAGGCGCGCCGTCTGGCAGGACGATGGCTGGTCGCTGGAGGTGGTGCAGACCACCACCTTCGAGTCTCAGGATGGCGAGCCGAGCGCCACCACGGTGGCTCAGCAGGAGACCCGCGAGTGGGACACCCAGCTGACGCCAGACCTGCTCAAGCTGGTCATCAGCGACCCCAAGCAGCAGTCAGCCTCCGACCTGTGGCGCTATTCCCGCTATCTGCAGGACCAGGGGCTGTCGGCCAATCAGCCGCTGCTCTACTTCTGGCAGAAGATTCTGCAGCCGCTGACGCTGGCGGCGCTGGTGCTGGTGGCCGCCTCCTTCGTGTTCGGGCCCTTGCGCACGGTGGCGGCGGGGACACGGGTCTTCTACGGCATCGTGGTCGGCCTGCTGTTCAAGTATCTGCAGGACCTGCTCGCCCCGGCCTCGGTGGTGTTCGGCTTCGCGCCCATCTGGGCGGTGCTGGCGCCGATGCTGGCCTGTTACGTGATCGGCCTGCTGCTGATCCGGCGCAGTGGCTAGGGGCGCCCCGCACTCTCGCCGCCGTCTCGACCCGCAGGGAGCGCGCCCTGCGGGCCTGATGCGGCGTCTGGGCGGCGTGGTCTATGACGCCTTCCTTGTGATGGCGTTGTTGATCGTGCTGGGCTTCATCGGGGTCGCCGTCAATGGCGGTGAGGCCAATCAGTCGCCGCTGTTCCGCAGTCTGTTGCTGGTGGCGATGTTCGCCTTCTTCGGCGGCTGCTGGAGTCGCAGTGGCATGACGCTGGGCATGCAGGCCTGGCGACTGCGCATCGAGACGCCACAGGGCCATGTCCCGACGCTGCAGCAGTGCCTGATACGCTTCGTGGTTGCCGGGCTGTCACTGGGTGCCTGCGGGCTGGGGTACGTCTGGCAGCTGTGGGACCCTGAACAGCGCAGCTGGCAGGACATCGCCTCCGGCACCCGCGTGGTGGTGCTGCCCAAGCCGCGGCGCGAGTAAGGCACCGTGCATGAAGACAGTGACCTCAGCCAGACGTGATCTCAGCCAGATAAAAAAACGCCCCGCCAGTCATCGACTGGCGGGGCGTTGTGTTTTCCGCGAGTGCAGGGGTTGATCAGACGCCCAGCAGGCCATCCAGGCGCGTGATGATGCGTTCCACGCTGGCGCGTGACACCACCAGGCTGTCTTCCTGTGCCGCCGTCTCGGGCAGCTCGCGCGGCAGGTCGATCACCGCGGTGCCCATGCCTTCCAGGCGCACGCCCTCACGGTAGCGCACGAAGGACAGCTGACCGATCGGACGCTGGCCATCGTGGTCGAGGCGCGCCAGACGCGTGAAGGCGCTGACGGTATCGAGCACCGGCGCGCTGGTCAGCGGCAGGTGTGTCAGGCGCCATGCCAGCCAGCCATCGATGTCGACGGCTTCGTCACGCAGGGTGGCGAACCAGTGGCGCGCCTGATCCAGGCGGTAGCGAGCACGGCCCTGCTTGTCGAGCCACAGCACGTCAGCGCTGGCCTGACGCGGGCTTTCCAGCTCGCCCGGCAGGTACAGCCAGGATTCGGTCAGGCGCTGCAGGGCGCCCGGCAGCGGCTCATCCAGGGTGCGCTCGTTCAGGGAGTCCAGCGCCGCGCTCAGGTCGCCCTGTTCCGCGCTCTCGCCGGTGTTGGAGTAACCGACGTTGTAGCGCCAGACGCGGTCGGAAATTTCCTGGGTGACCACGTGGTCATGGGGCAGAGCGATATGGCTCATCAGTTCACGCGCGTTGCAATGCTCATCCACCAGGCCTTCACGGCGGGCTTCACGATAGAGATTGCGCAGCAGCGGGGTCAGCGGCAGACGGTGGTGGTCACCGAAGCAGCTGCCGGCGTCGCGGACGGCGTCCAGATCAAGTGGCAGGTGGGACGTGGCGTGATGATCGGCGGTGGCGAGTTGTGCTGACATGATATCGGGCTCCTTGCGGATTGGCGTTCGGAAATCGGCAGATAGGGCAACAGCAGACGGATTCAGGCCGGTCACGGCTTCAGCGTGGCGCCCATCATCGGCATGCCGATGCGGGTCATGGCCATGAGGAGGCGTAGCGACGGAATCTCTTGCAGTGTCCTGTTCATGTTCTTTCCTGATTGCCTGGCGGGGCGTGGCAGTCATTTGCCTTCATCGTGACGCGGCGCTTCCCGTGAGCGAGGAGCTGGGCTGCGTTCGAGTGACCCGCCTGAGTGATCGGCTAGCGATGACTCATTATGTTTTGGTGTGATTGTTTTTCGAATTGCATAAAAAATCGTTATACATACTAGCGGCCTCGTGTGAAATCGCAACCCTACCTTTCTGTCAGCCACGGGCCATCATTCTTTATACGGCGCTGGCTTTCCCCACGGCAATCGCTTTGTGAGGCTGATGTGGCCTGCTTATGACATCGTGTGTTCCGCAACCGCAAACCGGCCAGAAATCGCCTCGCTAAGTATTTGATATAACGTGTGAATGAGAATTTTTTGCAGTCAGGTGTTGCGCATGTTTCTGCGAATCATTTACATTTGTCTCACTTGGAGTGAGCGAGGTGAGCCATGTACGTCTGTCTGTGCAAAGGTGTGTCAGACCACAAGATCCGCGAAGTCGTGGAACAGGGAGCGCGCAGCTTCCGCGAAGTCCGTGAGCAGACCGGCTGCGCGACCCAGTGCGGCAAATGTGCCTGCATGGCCAAGACCATCACTCGCGAAGCGGTCGCGCGTGAAATGATGCCGGCAGAGGATCTCGCCTACGCGGTGTGATGCAGGCTTGAGCCGAGGCTCGCCTGCCGGCGACTGACACTCCAGTCGCCGCGCTGTCCATTGTTGCGTGATCCGTTCTCGTCGACTCCTGGCAAGTGCTCGCTTGCCTGACGCCCGCCACCTGGTCTCAAGACCGGGTGGCGGGCGTTTTCGTATGGGCGCCAGGCAATCCGGCGTCGGTCGCCACATGACAACGCGGATACCAATCCTTCCCATTTGCGCCTAAAAGTCGATAACTTGTTGGTATGTCTCGAAAAATTCATGTTTTTGCGCCATACTTGCCGCACCTGATCGATAGGGCACGCCTGACGTGCCCGCGCTGCGGCTGATGCATGCCGTCATCAGGCGCAGCACAGAACCTGACGCAAGCAGCAACCCTGACAAGAGAGGAATGGCGACATGAAAGGCGATCCCAAGATCATCGAGCATCTCAACACCATACTGGCCAACGAACTGGTCGCCATAAATCAGTACTTCCTGCATGCGCGCATGTACAAGGACTGGGGCCTCAAGCGCCTGGCCAAGTGGGAATACGACGAGTCCATCGAAGAGATGCGTCACGCCGACACCCTGATCGAACGCATCCTGTTCCTGGAAGGTCTGCCCAACCTGCAGGACCTCGGCAAGCTGCGCATCGGCGAGAACACCAAGGAAATGCTCGAGTGCGATCTGGCGCTGGAGCACCAGGCACATGGCGATCTGAAGGAAGCGATCGCCTACGCCGAACAGGTTCGCGATTACACCTCGCGTGACCTGTTCCGCAAGATCCTCGACGACGAGGAAGAGCACATCGATCACCTGGAGACCGAGCTGGGCCTGATCGAGAAGGTCGGCATCGAGCTCTACCTGCAGAAGCAGATCCACCACGAGATCGACTGATTACGTGGCGGCTCGCTGAGCCGTGCCGAAACGAAAACGCCCCCGCTGCCGATGGCAGCGGGGGCGTTTTGTCTTCAGTGGCGCAGAACCGGCTTACTTGCCCAGTTCATTGACCAGCAGCGCTTCGACAGCCGCGATGCGGGCGTCGAGGCTCGCCTTGTCGGCGGCCAGAACCGTGATGTGGCCGATCTTGCGCCCCGCACGCGGCGCCTTGCCGTAGTCGTGCAGACGCGCGCCGGGGATGGCGAGCACGGCGTCACGTTCCGGCATGCGGCCGATGATGTTGAGCATCGCGCAGGGTGTGAGCAGTGCGGTCTCGCCCAGCGGCATGCCGGCGACGGCACGCAGGTGATTCTCGAACTGGCTGGTGACGGCGCCTTCGATGCTCCAGTGACCCGAGTTGTGCACACGCGGTGCGATCTCGTTGGCCAGCAGGCGCTCGCTGCCATCGGCGTCCTTGACGACGAAGAACTCGAAGGCCATCACGCCGACATAGTCGAGTTCGTGCATCACCTTGAAGGCAGCCGCCTCGGCTTCGGCCTGCAGGCCGTGGGAGTCGAGCGGTGTGGAGCAGTGCAGGATGCCGCTGCGATGTTCATTGCGCGACAGCGGCCAGGCGCGTGTCTCGCCATCGCGACCGCGTACCGCGATCACCGAGACTTCGTGATCGAAGGCGATGAAGCCTTCCAGGATCAGCGGCACGCTGCCGAGTTCGGCGAAGGTGTCGGCGACGTCGGCCATCTCGCGCAGCACTTTCTGGCCCTTGCCGTCATAGCCCAGCGTACGTGTCTTGAGCACGGCGGGCAGACCGATGGTCGCGACGCCCGCTTCAAGGTCCGCCTGGCTGTCGACCAGCGCCAGCGGCGGCACCTCGATGCCAAGACGCATGAACAGCGACTTCTCGCTCCAGCGGTCACGCGCGGTATCCAGGGCGCCAGCCGGTGGGAAGGTCGGACGCTCGGCTGCCAGACGCGAGACGGCGTCCGCCGGCACGTTCTCGAACTCGAAGGTGATGGCGTCAGAGGCCGCCACCAGCTGCGTCAGGGCCACATCATCCTGCCAATCGGCGCAGAGATGATGACCGTGGACGCGACCGCAGGGCGAATCCGAAGGATCAAGGAAGGTGAAGCGGGCATTCAGGGCGGCGCCGGCCTGAGCCAACATACGGCCCAGCTGACCGCCGCCGACGATACCGAAGCGGAACGGCTGGCTCATGGCTTACTCGCCTCCGTGGGACAGGCTGGGTGCGTCGGGGCGCGGGTCCGGATTGTCGAGCACACGGTCGGTCTGCTCGGCACGGAAGTTGATCAGCGCGGTGCGGATGGCCGGGTACTTGTTGGCCAGCTGGCTGGCGGCCAGCAGCGCGGCATTCACGGCACCGGCGCGGCCGATGGCCAGCGTGCCGGTGGGGATGCCAGCGGGCATCTGCACGATGGAGAGCAGGGAATCGACACCTGACAGCATGCTGGACTGCACCGGCACGCCCAGCACCGGCAGCCAGGTCTTGGCGGCACACATGCCCGGCAGGTGCGCCGCGCCGCCGGCACCGGCGATGATGACCTCAAGGCCACGCTCGGCAGCGGTATCGGCATAGTCGAACAGCAGGTCGGGCGTGCGATGGGCAGAGACGACCTTGACCTCGTGTTCGATCCCCAGCGCTTCCAGGGTTTCGACCGTATGGCACATGGTCGCCCAATCCGATTTTGATCCCATGATGACACCAACCAGTGCGCTCATGCTTCCTCCGCTCTTGACGTGGTATGAACCAGCTCACAGTGCCTGCCAGACGTGCTGGGCAGTGCGCTGTGTGGGCGTGGCCGAGCCGCGCGGGCAGATCATGCCCGCAAGCGGCTCAATGCGTATGTTTGGAAAAACAAGCGGCGCAGTATAGCACCGCGACCGACAGGCGGCATGTACCTGTCTGGTCGGTCAGGGTGTGGGTGCGGCAAGGCCGCGGATCAGCAGGACCACGCCGAGACCAGCGCGAAGCGTGGCACCGGCTCGCCCTGGATCTCGACGTTCTCCATGAACATGCTCAGCGGACGCACCCACAGCCCACATTCACCATAAAGAGCACGATAGACCACCAGCAGCTCTTCGGTCTCGCTGTGGCGACTGGTGCCGATCACTTCGTACTGCGCGCCCTTGTAGTGGCGGTAGAGGCCCGGCACGGGACGATTTTCCGGCAGCGGCGGCATGGCAGGCAGGTCAGTCATGGCGATTTCCTTGAGGGTGAAGCCAAAAGCGAGAAGCAAGAAGCGGTGAAGCCAACAGCGAGAAGCAGGCGTATCAGTCGACAGCGTTCGGCGCATCAGCCACAGACGTGTCATCAGCGACAGGCGTGGCCTTGGCACCGCGGCGTGCGATGCGCGCCAGCGCGCGGCCAGCGGCGGTGAAGCCGAAGCTGCCGGTGACGAAGGTGGCCGCGCCGAAGCCGCCAGCGCAATCCAGGCGCGTGGCGCTGTCGCCGGGCTTGGTGGCACACACCTCGCCGTCGGCGCCGGGGTAGGTCAGCTGCTCGTCGGAATAGACACACTCGACATCGAACCGGCGCTTCAGGTTGCGACTGAAATTGTAGTCGCGCCGCAGTAGTGAGCGAACGCGCGCCAGCAGCGGGTCCTGCTCGGTGCGGGCGAGATCACCGATCTGGATGCGCGTCGGGTCGAGCTGGCCACCGGCGCCGCCCGTCACGGTCAGGCCCAGCTTGCGCCGCTTGCACCAGGCGATCAGCGCTGTCTTGGCGGGCACGCTGTCGATGGCGTCGATGACGTGATCGAGGTCGTCGTGGATCAGCTCGGCGAGGTTGTCCGGCGTGACGAAGGCCGAGATGGCGTGGATCTTCATCTGCGGCGCGATCAGCTGACAGCGCTCGGCCAGCACCTCGACCTTGGGACGGCCGATCTGGCCATCCAGCGCATGCAGCTGCCGATTGACGTTGGACACGCAGACATCATCGAGATCGATCAGCGTCATCTCGCCGATGCCGGAGCGAGCCAGCGCCTCGGCGCTCCAACTGCCGACGCCGCCGACCCCGATCACCGCGACATGCGCGTGGCGGAAGTGGGCGAAGGCGCTGGCACCGTAGAGGCGTCGGATGCCGCCGAAGCGGAAGTCGTAGTCGTCTTCTGCGGGGGCCTGACTGGCAGCGCTGGCCGCAAAGAAGCTCTCCAGCATCCGTTCGCTGGCGGAGGGCGTGCTGTCGTGGGGCGACGGCTCGCCTGAGGGTTTGCGGTCAGAGCTTTTGCTTTCAGAGCTTTTGTTTTCAGAGCTTTTATTGTCAGAGCTTTGCTGTTCTGGGCTCATGTCGGTCGAGTCCGGGGTGTCGGAAGAGGTGGTCATGCGCAGCTCGCGAATCTCGGGGGAACGGGTGGCAGTCGGCTGGGGCGCGCTCAGTCAGCCGGGTCGCCGGCGGTCGCATCGAGCCAGTGTCTGGTCGGGCGCTCTGCCAGATGTTCAGCGTAGCGTTCGGGCAGATGGCCCAGCCAGCCGAAGCGCTCCATCAGTGCCGCGTAGGCACCTTCTGGCGGACACGACAGGCTCAGCCAGCCACCCTCGGGGTGAGGAAGCTCAAGCCCGACAGCCGCCAGCAGCAGGCGGGGGCATTCCAGTGTCGTGGCGAAGTAGCGATTGTAGTTGCCCTTGCCGTGCTTGGCGTCGCCGATGATCGGGTAGCCACGGCGTGACAGGTGACGGCGAATCTGATGGCGGCGGCCGGTCAGCGGACGGGCCTCGACCAGCGAGAAGCGCGACTGCGGATAGCGATCGATGGCGATGGGCAGCTCGACCTGTGCCAGGCGGCGCGTGTCGGTGATGGCTTCCTGCTCCGGCATCTCGGCCTTGGGCAGCTTGCCATCTTCCTTGCGCAGGCCGTAATCGAGGCGTTGCTGCTCGGGCGCGACGCCGCGCACTATCGCCAGATAGCGCTTGCTGACCTGCTGCTCCTCGAAGGCGGTGCTCAGCTTGCGCGCCGCCTGGGGCGAGAGGCCGAACACCATCAGCCCTGATGTCGGGCGATCGAGGCGATGCACGGGGAAGACATGCTGGCCGATCTGGTCGCGCAGGCGCTGAAGCAGAAACTCGGTCTCGTGCTTGTCGATGGGGCTGCGGTGCACCAGCAGGCCCGATGGCTTGTGAACCACCACCAGCATTTCATCCTGGAACAGGATGTCGAGTGGCTCGGCGGGTTCAGTCAGCTCAACAGGCTCAGCCGGCTCAGCCGGCTCAGTCATCTCGGCAGACTTGGCCTCGAGAGACGTTGGCGTGGCGTCCGCCATCGGCGCAGGTGTCTGAGGCGCCGTCGGCGCGTCGGAGTGCGGAGCATCAGGAGAAGAGGGCATGGGCATCACGGCAGCAGGAAGACGAAAGCCGACCATCGCAATGAGGGTCGGCGTGTATTGTCCGGCTTTCGCCGCTGGCTGTCATGTCCGCTGTGGCGTCGGGCGCGCGGATGCCTATGTCAGGGCCTGATGTCAGGGCCTGATCAGCAGTCCGGCGGCGAGCCACTGCACCAGCAGGTTGATCGCGACGCTCGGGGCTTGCTCTGCCCCCACCTGCGGCGTCAGCAGCTCACCGAGCCGGCCGAAGCTCAGGCCCTCGGCGCCGGCCGCGAGGATGGCGCCGAGAGCCAGGTCTTCCAGCGCATCGAGAGAGCGATAGTGCACCTCGGGCGCGCCAGCGGTGGGCTGGCGCCAGACGATCCAGGGCGAGGGCGTGTCGGACTCGACCGGTGCGCGTGGCGGCTCATCGTTGTCGATGGCCTTCCAGATGGCTGGCGTATCGAAGTGGAACGAGAAGCGCTTGAGGGACGGATGCGCTGCCAGGGCCAGCTCTGGCCACTCCTCGGGGGCCAGCGTCTGCAGGGTCTCGACACTCAGCGGGGGGCTGTCCACCACATCCAGCGCCAGTCCCAATGCCCACTCGAAGGCGGCCATCTCGGTGACCAGGGAGCGCTCGGGTTCGCGCGCCGCGACGAAGGCCGGGAAATGCTGGCCGGCCCAGCGAATCGAATAATGACTCGGTGGGTGGGCCGCGAGGTAGTCACGACACAGCAGCCCGAAGGCGTCATCGCCGATCAGGGTGTGCACGGCCTCGAAATCCCCGCCGAAGACCTCGAAGAGCCGCAGCCGATAGGCCATCGCGTAGATGTCGAGGCGCTCCTCGGCGCTGGCAAGCTGATCACTGATGACGGCCTCGGCCGCCGCGCTGCGGGTGTCAGGGCTCGGTGTCGCGAGGTAGGCGCCCGTGGTCTCCTGCAGCTGCGCCAAGGCACTGCGATCAGCACCGCCTGCGGGGCTCGCTTGCGTCATGCGCGCAGCCCTCCGTGGTCTGGCGTCTGATTCGCGCGCGTGGCATCCGCCAGCGGACGACCACTGCGGCGGCGCAGCTCGGCGTACTCCTGCATCAATTCTGACCAGGGCGGGAAGTTGTCGTCGCGCTCGATCATGGTGGCGACATCGCCGAAGCACTCCCGCGCGGCGTCATATAGCGTCCACACGGCGTCCGGGACGGGCTGGTCATGGGTGTCGATGCACAGCTCGCCGCCGGAGACTTCCTGCCGGATATGCCCGGCCAGATGGTGCTGCCAGACGCGCTCTGTCGGCATGGCGTCCAGATAGGCCAGCGGATCAAAGCCATGATTGTTGCTGGAGACGATGACATTGTTCAGGTCGAGCAGGATCAGGCAGTCGGCGCGGCGGCTGACTTCCGCCAGAAACTCCCATTCGCTCATCTCGTCAGGGCGCCAGGTCAGGTAGCTGGAGACATTTTCCAGCAATAATTGACGGCCGAGTGCGTTCTGGACCTGATCGATGCGTTCGGCCAGATGGTCGATGGTGGCATCGGTATAGGGCAGCGGCAGCAGGTCGTGGAACTGATGCGCGCCGGTGCGCGTCCAGCACAAGTGATCGGAGACCCACAGCGGTTCGATGCGCTCGCACAAGGCGCGCAGCTCGCGCAGGTAACGGCTGTCGATGGGATGGCTGCCACCGATGGACAGCGAGACGCCATGCAAGGCGATGGGGTAGTGCTCGCGGACTCGCTCGAGGTGATGCAGTGGCTTGCCGCCGGCACTCAGACCACCGGTACTCAGGCCACCGGATTCTCTGGCGCCGTGACCCATGTAGTTCTCGCTGATGGCCTCGAACCAGTCGATGTCCGGCAGCGTCGTCAGAATCTCGTGGTAGTACTCGGGGCGCAGCCCCAGCCCCTGACCGATGCCGGCGCTGGCGGGCGTGGGCAGGCGAGCGGTGACAGCTGTCGTCATGCGTGAGTCCTCTTCTGAGCGAAGGCAGAGGGTGCGGAAAAGGGCGAGGCAGATGGCGAGTCAGAAGAGCTGAAAGACACCCGCCAGGGTTCCCGGACAGAAACAGAGCCAGAACCAGAGCTAGAGCCAGAATCAGGAACGGGAGGACGGTGTGCCGTCCTCCCGTCGGGTATTCGCCAGAGGCGCCTGCCAGGGCAGACGCCTCTGCGTGCCTGAGGATCAGCCCTCGACGACAGTACCACCTTCGCCGACACAGGATTCAGCGCTGGCAGTGTACGACCAGCCCTGGCCCTTGCAGGCGTTGTGGCCCTTGCAGGCGCTGTTGGCAGTCGCGCATTCGGAGGTGCCCTTGCAGGAGTTGATGCCGGAGCACTTCACGGCATTGTCACCGGCGTGCACCGGCAGTGAGGTCAGAGCGGCAGTGGAGAACAGCGCGGCGGCAGCAGCAGCGAAGGTAGCGGCAGTAACGGTCTTCTTCATGGTCATGATGGCTTCCTATCGGGCAGGGCCCATATTTTTTGAATTATGGATCAGGAACATCGTGGTACCCGCTAGCGTCAGACAGCTCGTTCAGGCGGGTCATTAAGTCATACGCCGTCAAAACAAGGTTGGATGCGGAGGCGCCAGAAAAAATCTGACATCATTGTTCACTATGCTTGGAAAGGCAGTCCTGGCGAGTTCGTGAGCCTGCTTATGGTACGCTTTCGCCATCATCTGCCCGATTGCCGATATCCCTTCCTCTTGCTGGAGTTCCCCATGCCGGACCTACTTCGACGCCTGTGGCGCATACCGCGCTGGCGCTGGAGCATCGTGCTCGTTCTACTGTTGGGGGGCTGCAGTGCCGTCGCGATTCATCAGCTCGATGAGCGTTTCGGCCCCGCGTCACCGCGTGAGCGGGTGGTGTCACACGACAGTCTTGCCGGGCGCCAGTGGGAGGATGAGGTCAAGCCGGTGATCGAGACGCGCTGCGTGGTCTGTCATGGCTGCTACGACGCTCCCTGTCAGCTCAAGATGTCATCGGCCGCCGGGATCGATCGCGGCATGAATCCGGCGCCGGTCTACGATGGCACGCGCCTGCTGGCGGCCAATCTGACGCGCATGTTCGAGGACGCGGACACCACCGAGCAGTGGCGCAGCATGGACTTCTCGCCGGTGCTCAATGAGCGCTTCGACTCTCCGGCCGCCAATCTGGAGGGCAGTGTGCTGTTCCGTGCGCTCAGCCAGAAGCGCAAGGCGCCGCTGCCGGTGACGGAAGATGGCCTGCTGCCGGAAGACCGCTTCGACCTGTCGCTCAATCGCAGTCAGGTGTGTGCCCCCGTGGAGGGCTACGACAAGTTCGCCGAAGACCATCCTGACTGGGGCATGCCCTACGCCCTGCCACAGGTCAGCGATGAAGAGCACCGCACGCTGGTGAACTGGCTGGCCAAGGGTGGTGCGATGACGGGCCCGGCACCGCTGCCCCAGGCGCTGATGCCGCACATCGAGCAGGCCGAGCGCTTCTTCAATGGCGACAGCCTCAAGCAGCGCCTGATGAATCGCTATATCTACGAGCATCTCTTCCTGAGCCATGTGTATTTCCCGGGCATCAAGGGCGCGGACGGACGGCCGATCTTCTTCAAGCTGGTGCGTTCCAGCACCCCGCCGGGCGAGCCGATCAAGCGCATCTCCACGCGCCGCCCCTACGATGCACCCTATGCCTCCTACACCGCCGATGAGCGCGCGAGCCTGCCCCACGATGACGCCGGGCGCCCGCGGGTCTATTACCGTCTGTGGCAGGAGCGCGCGACGGTCCTGGCCAAGAATCATCTGCCCTATGCGCTCGATGATGCTCGTTTCAAACGCTGGCAGGCGCTGTTCCTGGCGCCGGATTACCCGGTGGATGACCTGCCGGATTACGACCTCAAGACGGCCTCGAATCCTTTCCTGACCTTCGAGGCCATTCCGGCCGAGTCACGCTATCGCTTCATGCTGGATGAGTCGCAGAACACCATCATGGGCTTCATCAAGGGGCCGGTCTGTCGCGGTCAGGTCGCGGTGGATGTGATCAATGATCACTTCTGGGTCGGCTTCACTGATCCGAAGATGTTCAGCCACCCGGAAGTGGAACGCACCCTGGCCGAGGAAGGGAAGAATCTCAGCCTGCCCGCAGAGCAGAGCAGCAATGCGTTGCCGATCAGCTCCTGGGTCAAGTTCGAGAGCAAGCAGACCGCCTACCTCAAGGCCAAGCAGCGCCTGATGTCCCAGGCCTATCTCGATGGCGATCTGCGCCTGGATGAGCGAGTGCTGTGGGACGGCAGCGGCTGGACCGACGGCCCCGGCCAGGGGCGCAACCCCAACGCGGCCCTGACCATCTATCGTCACTTCGACAATGCGGCGGTGATGAAGGGGCTGGTCGGTGGCGTGCCCAAGACGGGCTGGATCATCGATTACCCGATGCTGGAGCGCATCCACTATCTGCTGGTCGCCGGCTTCGATGTCTATGGCAATCTCGGCCATCAGCTGGTCACCCGTCTGTACATGGACTTCCTGCGCATGGAAGGTGAGAACAACCTGCTGGTGCTGTTGCCGGCGGGCGAGCGCCAGGCGGTGCATGACAGCTGGTATCGCGACGTCAACCCCGGGCTTGGCGAGCTGCTGTTCAAGAAGCCGCCGCAGTTCGATGCACCCAGTGGCATCGTCTGGACACCGCAGGAGCTGTCATCGCCGAACCAGGCTCGCCTTGGTCTGATGCGGCGCATGCAGGAGCGCCTCGCGCCGGAACTCGGTCATGAGCGCAGCCTGAGCAATGTCGAGGACGAGCACGTGCGACATGAGCTGCAGGCCCTCGCTGCGGTGCAGGGAGTCTCGGCCAGCCTGATGCCGGAGGTGACGATCGTCGCGCTGGAGGATGGCACTGATGACTCGCCGCGCCTTTACAGCGTGCTGCGCAATTCCGCCCACGCCAACATCACCAGCCTGTTCGATGAGGAGGAAAATCGCCGTCCTGAGGAAGACACTCTCGACGTCTTGCGGGGCGTGGCGGGCGATTACCCGAATGCCTTCTGGCGTCTGACGCCTGACACCCTGACGGGGCTGGCAGGGCGGGTGGCGGCACTCGAGACCGAAGAGGACTATCGCGCCCTGCAGGCCGATATCGGGGTGCGCCGGACTGATCCGCGCTTCTGGGAGTTCTCCGACAGCGTGCTGCGCACCAACTATGCTGATCGCCCTGTCGAAGCGGGCCTGCTGGACTATAACCGCCTCGAGAACCGCTGATCGCCAGCGAAGGCCGAGACAAGGCCTGTTGTCAGGACTGTCAGGACTGTCAGGACTGTCAGGGTTGTCAGGACTGTCAGGGTTGTCAGGACGACTGACGACTGGCCTGACAGAAAGAAGAAGCCCGCCACGCAAATTGCGTGGCGGGCTTCTGTCTTGTGTGGTGCCGACATGGCGCCATGTCGGCGGATCAGCGCAGTGTCGCTCAGCGTGATGTGCTGTCAGCAGGCGTCATCAGCGACCGCCCTGACACTCGCCTTCGGCCAGTTCGATCAGGCCATCCAGATGCAGGATATGCACCTCGCGGGCACGAATGTCGACCAGCCCCTGGGTCTGGAAGCGGGTCAGGATACGGCTGATGGTTTCGACGGCCAGTCCCAGATAGTTGCCGATATCGGCGCGTGCCATCGAGAGGCGGAAGCTGTACGGCGAATAGCCACGACGACGGAAGCGCTGTGACAGGTTGACCAGGAAGCTCGCCAGTCGCTCATCGGCTGTCTTGCGCGACAGCAGCATCATCATGCGGCGATCTTCGTGCAACTCCTTGCTCAGGCTCTTGAACAGCTGGGTTCTCAGCTCCGGCATCTGCTCCGAGAGCGCATTGAGGCGGTCGAAGGGAATCTCGCAGACGGTGGTGGTCTCCAGCGCCACGGCGGTGCCGGGATAGCAATTGCTGTCGATGGCATCGAGCCCGGCCAGCTCGCTGGGCAGGTAGAAGCCGGTCAGCTGCTCCATGCCGCTGTTTTCATTGGTGATCTGCTTGAGACTTCCGGAGCGCACCGTGAAGACGCAATCGAAGGCATCGCCCTGGGTGAAGAGCACTTCTCCTTTTCTGAGTGGCGCGCGACGGCGGATGATGGCGTCAAACTGGTCGATATCTTCCATGTTCAGTGCCAGTGGCAGGCACAGTGAACTCAGCGAACAGGTCTGGCAGCGGGCTTCATGGGCGCGCAAGCGGTGTGATGCCTGTGCATTGGCCGTCATGGTGACTCTCCTGAGGAATGTCACCGCTACCCCTGGGGCAGGGCAGCGGAGGGGTCTTTCAGGCGCAACGAATGGTGGGGCGGGGCCTTGTCGCCCGCCGCTACCCTGCTCAGCCGATGTGATTCGAGCGGCCAGAGTCTGAGCGCTCATCGGCTGGCGCAGTGCAATTTCGTGACGCCATAATATTAGATTTTATTAATTCATTATCCTGCCCAACCCATGGGCGTTGCAAGGTGTGTGAACTTTAGGCCTGGTTGGCCCCGCGTGACCATACCGCGACGACCTGCCTCAGCCCGCTGCGCCGAGCAGCAGGATCAGTGCGGCGGCCAGCGTCGCCAGTGCCAGTATGCCCCAGGCACGTGGCGCTGGTGTGTCAGGCTGACGTACGCCATTGATGCGATGTTCCTGCATGGGGCCATCGCCTTCGCGCTCGTCGCTGTCACCGCTTGTAGCGCGCGAAAGACTGCCCAGTGCCAGCATGGCGAACAGCACCAGGCTGCCCAGCGTGAGGGCCAGCACCCAGAGATTCCAGAACAGGGGGAGTCCAGTTGTCTCCAGCAGATTCATGTCGTGTCTCCTGAGCGGTGTCCTGTCATGGGTCGCGGCTGGCGATGTCGCTCGCGGGGGCGGCCTGCTGCAGGTAGGCGAGCAGCGCCGTGATTTCAGCAGTGCCACGCACGTCATTGGGGGCGGCGAGAATCTCGTCTTCCGCGTAGGGCGCGCCCAGGCCTTGCAGGGCTCGCATGCGGGCCGCGATGCCTTCGCCGCTCAACGCCCGCTCGAACAGCCACGGGTAGGCGGGCATCGCTGAGCCCGGCACCTGGCTGCGCGGGTCATTCAGGTGCAGGCGCTGCCAGGCATCGTCATGCTGCGCAGGCAGCTGGCTCAAATCCGTCCCCCAGCGCTCTACGCCCCACAGCGAAGGGCGGTCGTAGTAGCGCGCCCGAGCGATCGTCGCATCGCCGTGTCGCGCCGTGTCGCCCGGTAGATCGCGCACCATGCGTGTGTGGCACTGCTGACAACCCTCGCGTTGGTAGATGCGCTGGCCCTCCAGCGCCAGGGCGCTCAGCGGTTTGAGGTCTTCGGGTGCGCTGGCGAGGCTGGGGTGAGCCCCGAGCGGCACCAGCTGGGCGAGGGCGCCGAGGCTCATGGTGAGCAGACATAGTGCCGTCATCAGGCCGGCGTGACGTTCGAGCAGGACATGTCTCATGCGTAGTGCCCTCCCGAGGATGTGGCAGGGGGCGTGGTAGAGGGGGGCGCAGAGTGCCTGGCAGGTTCTGATGATGCCTTGCGTGAGCCGGAGCTCAGGCGCTGGCGCTCGTGAGCGGCTTGGCGTTCGCTCTTTTGATCAGCCAGGGTGCGCGTCACGTTGAGAAGCATCAGCAGCAAGCCGAGCGCCCAGCAGGCGAGCCCGCCCAGCGAGATCATCATCGGCATGCGGGCCGCTTCCAGCACCTCGCTCAAGGTGTATAGCGGCCTGCCGTCATCTGCCAGCACATGCCACATGCTGCCTTGAAGCAGCGTGGTCGCCCAGCTGGCGGCAATGCACAGCAGGGTACCGATGATGGCCAGCGGGGCGTGCATCTTGAGCAGCGCGAGGGAGCGCATCGGGGGCAGCAGGTGGTAGGCCATCACGATGGCGACTGTCGCGACCACCCCCAGGCTTGCTGCCGGCGACAGACTGTTGGCGGCACTGAAGGTCAGGGCATTGAGGGTCGGCAGTGACAGCAGGCTGTATTCAAGAACCGCGAGGGCGAAGCTGATCAGAGCTGCCGCCAGCAGGCAGTTAAGCGGGTCCCGGCGCAATGAGTGCCAATCCTCCTTGAGTGTCATCAGGCCATTGAGGCTGAGTGCCAGCCCCGGCGCCAGCAGCAGGATGCCCATCGCCATGCCCAGCGTCTGGCTCCAGGCCGGCAGGGCGCTCGCGAACAGCAGCGGAGCACCTCCCCATGTCACCAGCAGCACCAGCATCCAGAAGCTGGTGGTGGCCAGCCGATGCGAGTAGAGCGGCAGCCGCGAGCGGCTCGTCACCATGTGATGGAGCAAGGCAATGAGGCCGAATGCGAACATTCCGCCGGGGAGTGGCCCGGCCTGCCAGCGCTGAATCAGTACCTCGAGGCTGCCCGTGAAGAGCGGTATCGATTCCAGCAGGCCGATCGGCACGCTGAGCGAGATCAGCACATGCTGCATCAACACCAGCATCAGGCCGGCGATGAAGTACCAGCAGGCCACCGGCAGGCGGCGCAGCGTGCGCTGTTCCAGCACCGTGAAGAAGACCCACGCCACGGCCAGCCAGACGAGGGTCATCAGGAGATCGACGAGCCAGGGCGCTTCGGTCATGTACTGGCCCGAGGAGTAGCCTGCGACAATCGCCAGTGCGCCGAGCGCGACCACGGCCTGCCAGCCGAGGAAGGTGAAATGCATCAACTTGAGCGTGAAGGGGGGCAGTGCGATATCCGCTATCGCCGTCTCGGCGTCCGTGCGTGATTCGCGTTGCAGGACACTGTGCATGGCGATGGAGTAGCCGCCGGCGATCACTGCCGAACCGCCCAGACCGTAGAGCAGCAGGTGATGTTGCAAGGGCGCGAGGCGGCCGTAGCTCAGCCAGGCCACTTCCGGCCCCAGCGAGGGCCATAGCCAGATGAGGTTGAGCCACACCGCCAGACAGAGGCTGAGCAGGCCCCAGATGACGGCCATGCGAGCGAAATCATGGCTTGCGTGATGATGGTGGTTCACGCGGGGATGGCAGGCCGAAGCCTCAAGAGCTGTACGCATATCACGACCTCGTCGGCAGTGGGCGAAAGCGCAGTGCTGGTGGTGACGGTGCTGGAAGCGGCGCTGCGGGAGCGGCCAGGTCATCGACGCCCCTGTCAGGGCGGCAGGGCTGGCGCTGACCGATATCACGCGCGACCATGACCGACTGACAGGCCATCCCTCGCGCTGGAATGCAGCGTTTACCCCTCATCGGTTCCAGCGTTGTCTGGCGCGAGCCGTACGAGATCAACAGGAGAATTTCGCTTGCCCGCCGTCACTTCATCATCGGACGAAGATGCCAATGCGTCCAATACGGCTGAGGTTCCCAGCCCTTACGCCGAGGAAGGCTTTCGTGTCGCCAGCCTGGCCGAAGTCGCCTCGGAGCTTGCTGCCCGCCAGACCATGTCCCACGACGCGCTGGCCGCGCGAGAGCCGTGGCGAGGCTGGTTGGCGGAACTGGGCCCGCTTGAGATCCATGGGCGACCGGGGCGTGCCCTGCTGTTGCATGCGCATGGTGCCGGCGCCGGGCGTGAGACCGACTTCCATCAACAGTTCGGCGCTGCCTGCCTGATGCAAGACATGGCGTGGCTGGCATTCGATTTCGGCTATCTCGTCAGGATGCGCTGTGAAGGCCGTCGCCGACCGCCGCCCCGGCTGCCCGGGCTGATCGAGGAGATGGCGCGCTGGTGTCAGGCGCTGATGGCGTGTGTAGCGGCCGTCGACTCCTTGCGATCGCTGCCCTGGCTGGTCGGCGGCAAGTCGATGGGCAGTCGTGTGGCCTCCCATCTGCTGGTGGAGTTGACCCGGGCGACGCATGCGCGGTTGCCGGACGGGTGGTACGCGCTGGGCTATCCGTTTCATCCCACGGGCAAGCCCGACAAGTTGCGTATCGACCATCTGCCGGATATCCCGATGGCGGGGGTGATCTGTCAGGGCAGCCGCGATCCCTTCGGAGCTCGCGAGGAAGTGACGGCATATCCGTTGCCGGAAAGCCTGACATTGCTTTGGCTGAATGATGGCGAACATGATTTCAAGCCACGAAAAGCGAGTGGCGAGACGCGTGAAGGACTGATTTCGCGTGCGGCGCAGGCCTTGGCCAATCACCCGGCGCTGGGCGGAAAACGGCAGTGAATCGTCACTCTGCGAGGGGCATTACCCTGGCCTTCGATGGCGACAGCGGCATGTCAGAATGATGACGCAACGCTGATGTTTACTGGCCTGCAGGCGATATGCAGCGGGAAAGTCCTGTCTTATCAATACTCTGTCGCGGACGATTGCTGAAATTGCGCGCAAAAAAAGTATTGACTCATGGGCCGGATTCCGTAGAATGCAGCGCCAACGAGACAGGGGTGGTTAGCTCAGTTGGTAGAGCACCAGCCTTACAAGCTGGGGGTCACTGGTTCGAACCCAGTACCACCCACCATTTGAAAAAAGTCATTGCTTTTCAAAGCGTTACTTGATTAAATGGCCTGGTTCGTTAGCAGAAGCAAGCGATTGTCGTGGACCGGTAGTTCAGTTGGTTAGAATGCCGGCCTGTCACGCCGGAGGTCGCGGGTTCGAGTCCCGTCCGGTCCGCCATTCTCGTTTGTCATGCGCCCGATGTTGAGTTGTTCTGAAGTGGACCGGTAGTTCAGTTGGTTAGAATGCCGGCCTGTCACGCCGGAGGTCGCGGGTTCGAGTCCCGTCCGGTCCGCCATCAGAATCGCGAGATATCACCGCTGCTTGCAGCAAAGATCGTTTGTGTTGGGTGATTAGCTCAGTTGGTTAGAGCACAAGCTTCACATGCTTGGGGTCACTGGTTCGAATCCAGTATCACCCACCAATGCGGACCGGTAGTTCAGTTGGTTAGAATGCCGGCCTGTCACGCCGGAGGTCGCGGGTTCGAGTCCCGTCCGGTCCGCCATTCGATCTCATAGAATTCGTGAAACCCGAGCTTTCGAGCTCGGGTTTTTGCGTTTCTGGCTGTCGGAAAGTCCTCAGTACTGATCCAGCCCCACTTGTCTCCCTGTCCTTGCCTCTTTCCTCTCTCTTCTCTCTTCTCGACCTGGTCATGTTCCAGGCTTGTCGGCCCTCCCTGGGCACATCACGACATTTCGTTCTTTCCCGTTGATGGGTGTCCTGCGCGGTTGCTCACCTCTCTGATGTCATCACTGATGTCATTCGCAATGTGGCCTTTGGGAGTATTGAGCCAAGGGCGCGATGCTCTACACTGGGATCACTCGTTTCATACGACCGTTTGCCATCTGTCATCAGTCGTTGATGTCCTGACAACCTGTTACTGACGACCATGACTGAGTGAGTGTTGCTGATGAGAGTGGCGGCGGCGCGATATAACAATGATTGTCCGAGGTGCTCGAGACAGCCAAGGAGAGACCGCAATGACTGCCTATCCGAATATCTTCCGTCCGCTGACGTTGGGCCACACCACGCTCAAGAACCGTGTGCTGATGGGCTCTATGCACACGGGGCTTGAGGAGACTCCCGATGGCTTCGCGCGCCTGGCGGCGTTCTATCGTGAGCGTGCACGCCACGGGGTGGCGCTGATCGTCACGGGCGGTATCGCGCCGAATGCGGAAGGGGCTGTCATGCAGGGGGCCGCGAAGCTGACCACCCCGGAGGAGGCGAAGCACCATCGTGAGGTCACCGAGGCGGTGCACGCCGAGGATGGACGCATCTGTCTGCAGATTCTGCATGCGGGGCGTTATGCCTACTCGCCGGATCAGGTCGCGCCCTCGGCGATTCAGGCGCCGATCAACCCCTTCACGCCACGCGCGCTGAGCACGTCAGAGGTCAAGGAGCAGATCGCTGACTACGTGCGCTGCGCCAGCCTGGCACGCGAGGCCGGCTATGACGGCGTCGAGGTGATGGGCTCGGAAGGCTATTTCATCAACCAGTTCATCTGTCGGCGCACCAATCAGCGCGAGGATGAGTACGGTGGCAGCTTCGAGAATCGCATCCGCCTGGCGGTGGAGATCGTCGCCGGTATCCGTGCCGCGCTGGGTGAGGACTTTCTGATCATCTATCGCCTCTCGATGCTGGATCTGGTCGATGAGGGCAGCACCTGGGAGGAAGTGGTCGCGCTCGGCAAGGCCATCGAGGCGGCAGGGGCGAGCCTGATCAATACCGGCATCGGCTGGCATGAGGCGCGTGTGCCGACCATCGTCACCAGCGTGCCGCGCGCTGTCTTCACGGGGCTGACCCAGCGCATGAAGCAGGAACTCAGTCTGCCGCTGATCACCACCAATCGCATCAACATGCCCGAGGTTGCCGAGTCGGTGCTGGCCGAGGGCCATGCCGACATGGTGTCGATGGCGCGACCGTTCCTGGCGGACCCGCAATGGGTCAGCAAGGCCAGGGCGGACGATGCTGCCATCATCAATACCTGCATTGCCTGCAATCAGGCGTGTCTCGATCACACCTTCCAGATGAAGCTGACCTCGTGCCTGGTCAATCCGCGTGCCTGCCATGAAACCGAGATGGTGATTGAGCCTGCGCGACATGAGCGCCGCGTGGCAGTGGTGGGCGCAGGGCCGGCGGGACTGTCTGCCGCCGTGACGGCGGCCGAGCGTGGTCACGACGTGGTGCTGTTCGAGGCGCAGCCCGAGGTGGGTGGCCAGTTCAATTTCGCGCGCCGCATCCCCGGCAAGGAAGAGTTTGACGAGACACTGCGTTACTTCAACGAGAAGCTGGTGCGTTGTGGGGTCGAGGTGCGTCTCAATACTCGCGCCACCGCCGAGATGCTGGCGGAATTCGATGCCGTGATTCTGGCCTCGGGGGTGAAGGCGCGGACGCCGGATATCGAGGGTGTCGAAGCCGGTATCGAACGGGGTCAGGTGCTCAGCTATGCCGAGGCGATCAGTGCGCCGGAGCGGGTCGGGCGGCGCGTGGCGTTGATCGGGGCTGGCGGGATCGGCTTCGATGTCGCGGAACTGATGACTCACGTCGAGCCGTCGCCCTCGCTGGATGGTGAGCTGTGGTGCGAAGAGTGGGGGGTGGATCTCTCGGTCAGCACGCCTGGCGGCCTCAAGGCACCCGTGGTGCCGCAGGCGCCTCGTGAGGTGTGGCTGCTGCAGCGCAAGACCTCCAAGCCCGGCAAGGGGCTGGGCAAGACCACTGGCTGGGTGCATCGCGCGACCCTCAAGCAGCGTGGCGTCAAGATGGTCGCCGGCTGTGAGTATCGCTCGATCGACAGCGAAGGCCTGACTGTCAGCCTCAATGGCGAAGAGCAGCATCTGGCGCTGGACAGCATCGTGCTGTGCGCCGGTCAGGATTCGGTGCTGGAACTCAAGGCGCCTCTGGAGGCGGCGGGGGTGGAGCTGCATATCATCGGTGGCGCCGACAAGGCGGCAGAGCTGGATGCCAAGCGCGCGATCGCGCAGGGCACCATGGCGGCCGCTGCCCTTTGAGTTGACCGCAATCACGCATGGGGATATTCAGCGTTGAGCTGAGCCTGACCACTGCCTAGACTGATGGAAGCCACCGCGGACGCCGTGCCTTTGCTGCATGTGCCTCCGTGGTGGCTTTGTCGTCTTCAGAGTTTGCCTCGGGCGCCGCGCCAGCGGCTCGATGCGCTCTGATCTCTGCCTTGCCGCCACGATGGGATCTGCTCATGTCACCGCACGCTGCCGCCTCACGCCATGCCACCGCTGAGGCTCTGATGCCGGACACCGAGGACAGTCCTTTGCCGCCACACAGGGAGGATGCTCGGACTTCATCATCGCTGGCCGCCTCCCCGCCGGTAGCCGAGACACTGGACAGCCTGCTGGATCTGTTCACGCCCCCAGCGGTCGAGCGCCTGGCGTGGCCGCTGGCCGATGAGGCCGGTGTGATCGTCGAGTGCCTGCGCGCCGACACGCTGGACAGCGAGATTTCCGGCAACAAGGCCTGGAAGTTGCGCCTGCCGCTGGCCAGGGCGTTGAGCGAGAAGCGGGGCATCATCAGCTGTGGGGGCGGTTGGTCGAACCATCTGCATGCGCTGGCGGCGGCGGGGGCCAGATTGGGCATCGAGACGCATGGCCTGGTGCGCGGGCATCCCGAAGCGCCGCTGACGCCCACGCTCGCCGATGCGCGCGACAATGGCATGCGCTTGAGTTTCGTCTCTCGAGCCGAGTACCGGCAGCGCGACCAGCCTGATTTTGCCAGGCGCCATGGCGAGGGAGTATGGATTCCCGAGGGTGGCGGTTGCGTGGAGGGCGTCGCCGGGCTGGCACCGTTGGCCCAGGCGCTGGCCGAGCCGGTGCCGGGCGAATCTGCGCCGCAGCTGGTGCTGCTGGCCTGTGGCAGCGGCACGACGCTTGCCGGGGTGCTGAGTGCGCTGGGCGAGCGCGATGGGCTGCGGGTCATCGGGGTGCCGACCATGAATCATGGCGATCAGCTCTACCATCGTGTGCGTCGCCTGCTGGCAGAGAGTGGCGGCAGCCAGCAGAAGACGCCGGAGTGGGGCCTGTGGCTGGGAGCGCAGGCCGGCGGCTTTGCCAAGGCGCCTGACTGGTTGATCCAGTTCATTCAGCGCTTCGAGGCCGAGACAGGCGTTGCGGTGGAGCCGGTCTACACCGCCAAGCTGTTTGCGACGCTGGCGCACCATCTTGCCAATGGTCTGATCGCACGCGGTACGCGCATTCGCGTGCTGCACAGCGGGGGCTTGCAGGGGCGGCGAGGTTATCCGGCGTTGCAGGCCATCTGAGGGTGCTGGCGAGGCGAGTGTCATCTGGCTCGTCTCCTCTCGCGAGGCGCCCTCCGGTGGCTTGCGTGCAGCCTTCACCTGCCACTGGCGGCGGCGTGCAGCGCTGTTATGATGGAGTTTCTGCAGCGGCTCCTGCCATCCGGGAGCCGTGTCTGTTTCACCGGACAGGGTGATCCCCTGTCCCGCTCTGGAAATCCCCATGACGACTGACGCCATTGCCCCGACCCCCGCTGCGACCTCTGCTGCCGATGAAGCGTGCACTTCACGCTTTCTGGCCAGTGACAACACGTCCGGTATCTGTCCCGAGGCGATGGCGTACATGATGCAGGCCAATCGTGATGACGATCTCGCCTACGGCAATGACCGCTGGACACAGCAGGTCACCGACAGCTTCCGTCAGCTGTTCGAGACCGAGTGCGAGGTGTTCTTCGTCTTCAATGGCACCGCCGCCAACTCCCTGTCGCTGGCCCACCTGTGCCAGTCCTACCACAGTGTCATCTGCCACGAACTGGCCCATATCGAGACCGATGAATGCGGTGGGCCGGAGTTCTTCTCCAACGGGTCCAAGTTGCTCAACGCGCCGGGCCCCGACGGCAAGCTGACGCCGGAAGGCATCGAGCAGCTGGTCACCAAGCGCAGCGATATCCACTATCCGCGTCCGCGCGTGATCTCCCTGACCCAGTGCACCGAGGTCGGCACCGTCTACAGCCTGGAAGAGCTGCAGGCGATTCGTGAAGTGGCGGACCGTCATGATCTGCAGATCCATATGGATGGCGCCCGTTTCGCCAATGCCTGCGCCGCGCTGGGTGTCTCGCCAGCTGAGCTGACCTGGAAGGCGGGCGTGGACGTGCTGTGCTTCTCCGGCACCAAGAATGGCCTGGCCATGGGGGAGGCGGTGATCTTCTTCGATCGCAAGCTGGCACGCGATTTCGATTACCGCTGCAAGCAGGCCGGTCAGCTGGCCTCCAAGATGCGCTTCATCGCGGCGCCCTGGATGGGGCTGCTGGAAAATGATGTCTGGCTGAACAACGCCCGCCATGCAAACGGCATGGCGCAGTATCTGGCCGAGCGACTCGAGGCGCTGGAGGGCATCGAGCTGCTGTTCCCCAGCGAGGCCAACAGCGTGTTCGCCAGTTTCCCCGAGCATGTGCTGGCGGCGCTGCGTGAGCGTGGCTGGACCTTCTATACCTTCATCGGTGCGGGTGGCGCGCGCTTCGTCTGCTCCTGGAATACCACCACCGAGTTGCTCGACGCCTTGCTCAAGGATATTCGCGACGTGCTGTGAGCCTCTTGATTCAGGCAGTACCCAAGGCGTGAGCGCCTCTCTCGAGATCCCCATCGCCCCGGCGGTGGGGATTTTTTTGTGGCCTGTTGTCCGGTCTTGTCAACGTCATGCGTGACTGAGTCAAGCGTCTGATCAGGTTGGTAGCCACTTCGTCGCCAGTCGTTGTTTTCATGGTCTTTGTGGTGAGTCAGGAGGCTGCGTGAAGCATGGCGGGGGTGGTCGGGAGTGAAGTGTGGGCGCGGCCATTCTTGCTCGACTGGCTGGTATGCAGTGTCGTCTGGGCGTGAGAGTGACTGGCGTCAACCGTCAGTCTGTTCCTATGCTCAAGGTGTGCTGCGGTGCAACATGACATGAGTGAATCACCCGCGACAGCAGAAGCATTGGTCGAGTTTTCGCGTCTTTCGAAGCTTTCTTCAACGCGTTGTCAGGGGCGTTCAGGCGCCATCGTAGTGTCTGCTGACCCACTGGCTGCCGTAGATCCTGTGGTGCTTGGCAGAACTGGCTCCGCCGGCGGAAAGTTCGTTGAATGCATTCATTCACTGTATTGGACACCAGCACCCTATATCGACCTATGCTGATGAACACGCCGAGGCAGTCGTCCTGCGTACGCTATCTAGGCTGAGCGGACGAACGAATTTTGCGGTCTTACCTGAGTGGGCCCGGCGATGGTCCCAGCGACTGATGTCGCGACAAGGAGGCTTCCATGAGCATCTTCGATCACGTGCAGAGCCGCTACGAGCGGATTCAGCAAGAAGAGATGAGTCTCCAGGAGTACCTGGAGTTGTGCCGGCAGGACACTACTGCCTACGCCAGCGCTGCCGAGCGCATGCTGGCGGCCATCGGTGAACCGGAGGTCATCGATACCGCCAAGGACCCCAGTCTTTCCCGTATCTTTTCCAACAAGCTGATCCGCCGTTATCCAAGCTTTGCCGAGTTCTATGGCATGGAAGAGGCTATCGAGCAGATCGTTTCCTACTTCCGGCATGCGGCGCAGGGACTGGAGGAGCGCAAGCAGATCCTGTATCTGCTCGGCCCGGTGGGCGGCGGCAAGTCGTCTCTGGCGGAGCGTCTCAAGCTGCTGATGGAGCAGATTCCCTTCTATGCCATCAAGGGCTCGCCGGTCTTCGAGTCTCCGCTGGGGCTGTTCTCGCCGGAGGAAGATGGCGAGCTGATCGAGAAGGAGTACGGCATTCCACAGCGCTGCATGCGCAGTGCCATGTCACCGTGGGCCGCCAAGCGCCTCAAGGAATATGGCGGTGATATCAGCAAGTTCCGCGTGGTCAAACTCTATCCCTCGCGCCTCAATCAGATCGGTATCTCCAAGACCGAGCCGGGCGATGACAACAACCAGGACATTTCCGCGCTGGTCGGTAAGGTCGATATCCGTCAGCTGGAGCTCTATGCCCAGGACGACCCGGATGCCTACAGCTTCTCCGGCGGGCTGTGCAAGGCCAACCAGGGGCTGATGGAATTCGTCGAGATGTTCAAGGCGCCGATCAAGGTGCTGCATCCGCTGCTGACCGCGACCCAGGAGGGCAATTACAACCCGACGGAAGGCATGGGTGCGATTCCCTTCGATGGCGTGGTGCTGGCGCACTCCAACGAGAGCGAGTGGCAGGCATTCCGCAACAACCGCAACAACGAGGCCTTCCTCGATCGCGTCTATATCGTCAAGGTCCCTTACTGCCTGCGTGCCTCCGAGGAGGTCAAGATCTACGCCAAGCTGCTGGAGCATTCGTCGCTGAACCAGGCGCCCTGTGCTCCTGATACGCTGCGCATGCTGTCCCAGTTCATCGTGCTGTCGCGTCTGCGTGAGCCGGAGAATTCCAGCGTCTACTCGAAGATGCGCATCTATGACGGCGAGAACCTCAAGGATACCGATCCGCGCGCCAAGTCGATCCAGGAATACCGCGACAGCGCCGGTGTCGACGAGGGGATGGATGGGCTCTCGACACGCTTTGCCTTCAAGATTCTCTCCAAGGTCTTCAACTTCGATGCCAGTGAGGTCGCGGCCAATCCGGTCCATCTGCTCTACGTGCTGGAGCAGCGCCTCGATCAGGAGCAGCTGCCCAAGGAAACCCACGAGCGCTACCTGCGCTATATCAAGGAATACCTGGCGCCCCGCTATGTCGATTTCATCGGCAAGGAGATCCAGACCGCCTACCTCGAGTCCTATTCCGAGTATGGGCAGAACATCTTCGATCGCTATGTGACCTATGCCGACTTCTGGATCCAGGAGCAGGAGTATCGCGATCCCGAGACCGGCGAACTGCTGGACCGTCAGTCACTCAACGAGGAACTAGAGAAGATCGAGAAGCCCGCGGGCATCTCCAACCCGAAGGATTTCCGTCACGAGGTGGTCAACTTCGTGCTGCGCGCACGGGCGCAGAACAACGGTACCAACCCGAGCTGGCAGTCCTACGAGAAGCTGCGTGCGGTGATCGAGAAGAAGATGTTCGCCAATACCGAAGAGCTGCTGCCGGTCATCTCCTTCAATGCCAAGGCCTCGGCATCCGACCAGCGCAAGCACGAGGACTTCGTGGCGCGCATGGTGGATCGCGGCTACACCGAGAAGCAGGTGCGCCTGTTGTCCGAATGGTATCTGCGCGTACGCAAGTCGCAGTAAGCCCTGCCGACTGACGACAGGCCTGCCGGCGGGCACGATTGCCGCCGGCACTTGCCATCCGGCCATCCGCTGAGGGCGGGGCCGGCAAGGAGGGCGAATGAGTTATTTCATTGATCGACGCAGCAATGCACGCAACAAGAGTGCAGTGAATCGACAGCGCTTCATTCGGCGCTATCGCAGTCATATCAAGCGGGCGGTGGAGGATGCCGTCAATCGGCGCTCCATCACTGACATGGAGCGCGGCGAGGAAGTCTCCATTCCGACGCGTGACATTTCCGAGCCGGTCTTCCAGCACGGACAGGGCGGCAAGCGGCGTGTGATCAATCCCGGCAACAAGGAATTTGTCGAAGGGGACCGCATGCGCCGTCCCAGTGGCGGTGGTGGGGGAGGCGGCAGTGGCGAGGGCCAGGCCTCCAACCAGGGCGAGGGGGAAGACGACTTTGCCTTCACCCTCTCGCGCGAGGAATTTCTCGAGTTCGTCTTCGACGGGCTGGAACTGCCGCATCTGGAGCGCAAGCAGATCGCGGACATGGAAGAGGTGCGCCCGGTGCGCGCGGGGATCGCGCGTGACGGTACACCGGCACGTATCAACATCGTGCGCTCGATGCGTTCAGCGCAGGCGCGGCGCATCGCGATGCGTTCCCCGATCAAGCGGGCGCTGAAGGAAGCTGTCGAAGCGCTGGAGCAGGAGGAGCGCAAGGACCCGGTGCTGCGCAACAAGGTGCGCATCAGTGAGCTCAAGGCGGAAATCGAGCGGCTCGAGGCGCGCCTCAAGGCGGTGCCGTTCCTCGATACCTATGATCTGCGCTACAACCACCTCATCAATCAGCCGATGCCGTCCAACAAGGCGGTGATGTTCTGCGTGATGGATGTCTCGGGGTCGATGACCCAGGCGCACAAGGACATCGGCAAGCGTTTCTTCCTGTTGCTGTATCTGTTTCTGGAGCGCAACTACGAGAAGGTCGAGCTGGTCTTCATCCGTCACCACACCGCTGCCAAGGAGGTCGACGAGGAGGAGTTCTTCTACTCCCGCGAGACCGGCGGCACCATCGTGTCCAGTGCCCTCACGCTGCTCGATGAGGTGATCGAATCGCGCTATCCGGCCGGCGAGTGGAATCTCTACGTGGCGCAGGCCTCGGATGGCGACAACTGGGACGACGATTCCACCAACTGTCGCGAACTGATGATCAAGAAGCTGATGCCGCGCCTGCAGTACTACGCCTATGTGGAGATCACGCCGCATGCCCATCAGGCGCTATGGGAGGAGTACGAGCGGGTCGAGGCGGAATTTCCGGAACGCTTTGCCATGCAG
Source organism: Cobetia sp. UCD-24C (assembly GCF_001306765.1). Taxonomy (NCBI): domain Bacteria; kingdom Pseudomonadati; phylum Pseudomonadota; class Gammaproteobacteria; order Oceanospirillales; family Halomonadaceae; genus Cobetia; species Cobetia sp. UCD-24C. Next base: position 136,848 of record NZ_LJTD01000002.1, read on the forward strand.
CAGATCGTCGAGGCAGGCGATATCTACCCGGTGTTCCGCGAGCTGTTCAAGCGCCGCATCAGCGCCTGATCACATCATGCGACGTGCCCGGCAGTCGCGCCGGGCCAGGAGGCCTCATGAGTCATGGTCTTGATGGCGGTCTTGATGACCGAATGAGCAAGCGCATCGATAGCCGGCTGGAAGACACCCAGCCGGCCAGCGGGTCGGATTGGACCTTCGAATTGCTCGAGCATTTCGAAAGCGAGATCGCGCGCATCGCCGCGCAGTACAAGCTGGATATCTACCCCAACCAGATCGAGGTGATCACGTCCGAGCAGATGATGGATGCCTACGCCAGCATCGGCATGCCGGTCGGCTACCATCACTGGTCGTTCGGCAAGCAGTTCCTGTCGGTGGAGCAGGCGTATCGGCGAGGGCAGATGGGGCTGGCCTATGAGCTGGTGATCAACTCCGACCCGTGCATCGCCTATCTGATGGAAGAGAACACCCTGATGATGCAGATTCTGGTCATGGCGCATGCCTGCTATGGCCACAACAGCTTCTTCAAGGGCAATTATCTGTTCCGCACCTGGACGGATGCCTCGGCGATCATCGACTACCTCGTCTTCGCGCGGAAATACGTGTCCGAGTGCGAGGAGCGTCATGGCGTGGACGCCGTCGAGCAGCTGCTCGACGCCTGCCATGCGCTGCAGAACTATGGCGTGGATCGCTACAAGCGTCCTTCGGCCATCTCGCCGGAGGAGGAGGTCCAGCGTCAGCAGGAGCGTGAGGCCTACCTGCAGGCCCAGGTGAATGCGTTGTGGACCACGATTCCCCAGGCGGGCGAAGAGGATGAGGTGATCGATGAGGTCAATGACCCCCTCGGTCTGCATCGCCGCGGCCGCTATCCGCCGGAGCCGCAGGAGAACCTGCTCTATTTCATCGAGAAGAATGCCCCGTTGCTGGAGCCCTGGCAGCGCGAGCTGGTGCGTATCGTGCGCAAGCTGGCGCAGTACTTCTACCCGCAGCGCCAGACACAGGTGATGAACGAGGGCTGGGCGTGCTTCTGGCACTACACCATCATGAATCAGCTCTACGATGAGGGGTTGATCGGCGAGGGCGTGATTCTCGAGTTCCTGCAGTCGCATACCTCGGTGGTGCAGCAGCCCGGCTTCGATCACCCGCATTACAACGGCATCAATCCCTATGCGCTGGGCTTCGCGATGTTCACCGATATTAAGCGTATCTGTGAGCACCCCGACGATGAGGATCGTGAGTGGTTCCCGGATATCGCCGGCAGCGACTGGCTGGAAACGGTGCACTTCGCGATGCGCAACTTCAAGGATGAGTCCTTCATCCAGCAATTCCTGTCGCCCAAGGTGATCCGGGATCTCAAGCTGTTCTCGCTGGTCGATGATGACAGCGATGAGCATCTCGTCATCGACGCCATCCACGACAGTCGCGGTTACAAGCGCATTCGTGAGGCGCTGTGCGTGCAGTACGCGCTGAGCCATCGTGAGCCGAATATCCAGGTGTGGGCCGCCAACATTCGCGGTGATCGCTCGCTGACCCTGCGCCATGTGCAGGATGATCGGCGCCCGCTGGCGCGCAGCGTCTATCCCGTGATGCGCTATCTGCACCAGCTGTGGGGCTTCCCTGTCCATCTGGAGTCGATGGAGAACGATGAGGTGGCAAGGCGCTACCAGTGGCCACTGCCGGAGGACGCCAATCTCGGCTGACAGGGCGTCAGGTGACGCTCATGGCGGATCGAGTAGGTGTCGAGGGATGTCGGTCCTGACAGGCGCGCAATCGGCATAAGGCAGGCATGAAAAAACCGCCGTGAGGACACCCTCGCGGCGGTTTTCTTGTCTCAATCGGCTCTCGTGCTCGTGCTCGTGCTCTCAGCCAGAGGGTTCCAGTTGAGCGTCTCAGGCCGGGCGCTTGGTCCAGGACTGACACCAGCCCTTCGGCTCGACGCTATGGCTTGGGAAAAGCTGGCAGCCTTCGTTCTCGGGCTTGTAGAACATGCAGTTGGCGCAGTCCGAGCCCGGCTTGAAGGCAGGGTGGTCCTTGGCTTCACTGGCGACTTCCACGTAGTTGAGCGCCTTGGCTTGCGGATTGGAGGTATCCAGCCGCGGCAGGTCGGCGGCAAGGGCGCGGGGTGAGAGTATGGCGGCGCCCAGTGGCAGGGCAGCGAGCCCCAGCAGGCTGTTGCGCATAAAGTTACGGCGGCTCTGATTGGCCATGGTCTGATTCCTTCTCATCAATGGAGCACAACCGTCGGGATGTGCTGCGGTCACGGCTCGCCTGTCAGGAGGCGCTTGCATGTCAGTCGTTGCAGTGTCGCGGGTGCCACCGGCACCTTGATGGGCACTCTGTGTGGCATTGCTGACCGCTTGCTGGCATTCATGGATGCAGGTGGCATGCCAGATGCTGAACATATGGTCAGGTTCTGCGCCATCGGTGTTCGGGCAGATTTGTCAGGAGGTCTCTGCTCGCCGATGGTGCATCAAGCGGGTGCTGCCTGCTTATTGTGGCTTGAGTTGGGGCAACCGTCAGCCTCGCTGGCAGAACTCTGGCATGATGGAAATGACGCAGGAACGTGAATGGCGTCGCTGTCGCCCGCGAGCCATGGCGAAATGATGGATGCATGCCTTGCCGAGGTAACTGCAACGACAAGAAGGAAATGGCGGGATGCTGGATGTGATGGACGATATTCGCTCGGCCGGCCGCAAGCTGTGGCGGGGCTTCGGGGTCAGCGTGGTGTTTGCACTGGTAGGGGGTGGGCTCTGGTGGTGGCAGGAGCGCGACTACCAGCAGTTCTACGTCTGGCAAGGCGTGCCGCAGGCGCGTGCACTGGATTGGAAGACGCTGGCGCGCGGCTTGCGCAGCGATGCCTATCTGGTGGGCTGGTCTGATCTGCGCGCCAACCCGTTATGGGTGACATGGCGACTCGAGAATACTCAAGGGTCGCGGCTGGGGGAGCGTCCTGACGAGTTCGAGCGCGACTGGCGCTCTCTATGGCCCGTCACGCCGGATAGCTATCGCAACAGTGGCTACGACCGTGGGCACCTGGCGCCCAACTACGCCATCGGCAAGATCTACGGCGTCAAGGCGCAGCATCAGACCTTCCGCATGACGAATATCTCGCCACAGACACCCGCGCTCAACCGCAAGCTCTGGCAACGGCTGGAAGCCGCCATCATGGACAGCATCCTGCCGCGCGAAGGCGCGCTGTGGATCACGGCAGGACCGGTCTTCAGCGGCAGCATCGAGCGGCTGCCCAATCTGATCGAGATTCCCGATGCCTTCTACAAGATCATCATCTCGCCCGGCTCGGATCGGCAGGCACCGCGTGCGCTGGCATTTCTCTTTCCGCAGCAGGTGAGGGGCGATGAGCCGCTGGATCGTTTTCTGGTCAGCATCGATCGCATCGAGTCTCTGACAGGGCTGGATTTCTTCCATGAGCTCCCCGATGACGTCGAGCAGCGCCTCGAGGCGCAGGTCGCGCGCGATGGCTGGCAGGTCGACAGTTTCAGTCGAACGCCATCACGTTATTGAGCGCACAGCCAAGGCCCGACTGACAGGAACGTACTGAAGCAGTTCGGCGGACAGGTGCCGACTGAAGGGGTGCAGCTGAAAAGAGTTATCCACAATGCCAGGCGTAGTAATGGGTGTGGACAAGTTGCGCATGAGGAGGGCGGTATTTTCTTCGCGACATGCGAAAGACAACGCAGGGCGCTGTGGGTCTGGGCAAAACAAGAGGGTGAGTCAGTCAGAATATTGCGAGGGGGACTATCGCGATGTGAGCAGCAGGCGCTGCGAGGATGCATCGGATATCAACTTGATGGTGCCCAGAAGAGGACTTGAACCTCCACGTCCATACGGACACTAGCACCTGAAGCTAGCGCGTCTACCAATTCCGCCATCTGGGCATCAAGTTGTGTGCTGAAGTCTCAAGAGCTGAGTCTTGCAGCTGAACGAGCATGAAATCCTTGGTAGTGGATGCCATGTTCCCTGTTCGAGTGCGCATCGTGGTGCCCAGAAGAGGACTTGAACCTCCACATCCTTACGGATACTAGCACCTGAAGCTAGCGCGTCTACCAATTCCGCCATCTGGGCGAAGCGCGATACAGGGGTCGTTCGTTGTGAGTCTGACGTCCGTGGTGCCCAGGAGAGGACTTGAACCTCCACATCCTTACGGATACTAGCACCTGAAGCTAGCGCGTCTACCAATTCCGCCACCTGGGCAGACATCAGAACTCGTTTCGGTCCGCAGACCCGGATCAGCAGTCAAGTTGTTGAAAATTAAATGCTTTACCCGTTTTCTGGTATCCATCTTAACGTGTGTCACGCCAACATGAAACCTGAAATTGGTGCCCAGAAGAGGACTTGAACCTCCACGTCCATACGGACACTAGCACCTGAAGCTAGCGCGTCTACCAATTCCGCCATCTGGGCAAGTGGTGCCGAATAATACGGATGTACTGTGGGAATGCAAGCTTTTTCTTTCATGCCCTGTTGAGCGAGCCGCAGAAAGTCTCTCTCGCTTGATGAGGACAGACCAGGGGACAGAAAGAGGACAGAGAGAGAGAACAGACAGATGAAGCTCATCAATTGGCGAGCTTTCAGACTTGAGAGTCTGGCCTCGGGCCGCCATTGAGAGCACTGAATGGCCCCTCCGCCGTGATGAGTGGCGGGGAATGGTTGGGTCGGCCCAAGGGTAGAGGCTATAATGCGCGGATGAGAGACAACCTGTCATTCCGTGCCGCGATCGCTGCCCGTCTCGAATTCATCGTCAAGGAATCCTGATTAATGACCCAATGGACGCTCAGCGACGACCCGCACGCGGAACGCGAAGCCCATAAGTACGACAAGCCCATCCCCAGCCGAGAGTTCTTGCTCGACAAGCTGGAAGAGTATGGCAAGCCCATTACCCACGAGAACATGAGCCGCATGCTCGGTTTCGAGGACGAGGAGCAACAGGAAGCTGTGCGCCGTCGCCTCAATGCCATGGAGCGTGATGGTCAGGTGCTGCGCAATCGTCGCGGTGCCTATGCCCTGATCGACAAGCTGGACCTGATCCGTGGCCGCGTCGTCGGTCACCGCGACGGCTTCGGCTTCCTGGCGCGCGAAGATGGCGTCAAGCCGGATCTCGCCGTGCCGCCGCGCCAGATGCGTCGCGTCTTCCATGGCGATCAGGTGCTGGCTCGCGTCAGCGGCCGTGATCGTCGTGGCCGCGACGAGATCACCATCGTCGAGGTGCTGGCGCGCAATACCCAGACCCTGGTCGGCATCTATCGTCAGTCCGAGCCGGACTTCGGTGTGCTGATTCCCGAGAACTCGCGCATCGCGCAGGAAGTCATCATCCCCAACCGCGTGGCCAATGGTGCCAAGGACGGTCAGGTGGTTTCCGTGCGCATCACTCAGCAGCCCGCCACACGCGTGCAGCCGGTGGGTGAAGTGGTCGAGGTGCTCGGTGAGCGCATGGACCCGGGCATGGAAATCGATATCGCGATCCGTTCCCACGATATCCCCAGTGAATTCCCGCCGGAAGTCGAAGACCAGATCTCGACCATCTCCGCCGAGGTGCTGGAAGAAGACAAGAAGGGCCGCATCGACCTGCGCGAGACGCCGCTGGTCACCATCGATGGCGAAGACGCGAAGGACTTCGATGACGCCGTCTGTGCCTGGCAGGACGACAACGGCAACTGGAAGCTGCTGGTCGCCATCGCCGATGTCTCCCACTACGTGCGTGGCGGCAGCCCGCTGGATCAGGAAGGCTATGTGCGCGGCAACTCGGTGTATTTCCCGGGTCAGGTCGTGCCGATGCTGCCGGAGCTGCTCTCCAACGGTCTGTGCTCGCTCAACCCGCATGTCGATCGTCTGACGCTGGTCTGTGAGCTGACCATCTCTGCCAGCAGTGGCGAGATGCTCGACTATCGCTTCTTCGAAGCCGTGATTCGTTCACATGCTCGCCTGACCTACGAGAAGGTCGGCACCATGCTGACCGACCCGGAAAGTGAGGAAGGTCAGGCGCTGTGCCAGCAGTACAACGAACTGCTGCCGTCGCTGCACAACCTGCACGCGCTGTACGGCGTGCTGCGCAAGGCGCGTGACAAGCGCGGTGCCATCGACTTCGAGACCACCGAAACGCAGATCCTGTTCAACGATGAGCGCAAGATCGAGCAGATCGTGCCGCGTACCCGCAACGACGCGCACAAACTGATCGAGGAATGCATGCTGGCGGCCAACGTCGCGACGGCACGCTTCCTGGATGAGCACGATCTCCCGGCCCTCTATCGTGTCCACAAGCAGCCGGCACCGGAGCGTCTGAACAACCTGCGCGCCTTCCTGGGTGAGCTGGGTCTGACGCTGGAAGGTGGCGACGAGCCGGCACCCAAGGACTTCCAGGCACTGCGTGCCTCGATCGCCGAGCGCCCGGACCTCGACATCATCCAGACCGTGATGCTGCGCAGCATGACCCAGGCGGTCTACTCGCCGCAGAACGAAGGTCACTTCGGTCTGGCCTACGATGCCTACGCGCACTTCACCTCGCCGATCCGTCGCTATCCGGATCTGCTGGTGCATCGTGCGATTCGTTCCGTCATCCGTGGCCCGCGCAAGACCGACACCGTGCTGCGCGCCGAAGATGCCGTGACCGAGCGCCCGACCAAGTGGTGCCCGTACACCTTCGAGCAGATGCTCGAGCTGGGTGAGCACTGCTCGATGACCGAGCGCCGCGCCGATGAGGCGACGCGTGACGTCAACGACTGGCTCAAGTGCGAGTTCATGAAGGACAAGGTCGGGGAAGTGCTGGAAGGCACCGTCGCGGCAGTCACCCAGTTCGGCCTGTTCGTGCGTCTGGATGCCTACTACGTCGAAGGCCTGCTGCACATCTCCTCGCTGCCGTCCGACTACTATCACTACGAGGCCGAGAAGCATCGCCTCAAGGGTGAGCGTGCCGGCGTCAGCTATGGCCTCGGCGATGGCGTCACCGTCCAGGTGGCCCGTGTCGACATGGATGAGCGCAAGATCGACTTCATGCTCAGCGACCCGACGCCGCGTCCCAAGCGCAAGCCGCGCAAGGCGCGCAGCAGCGAGAGCGACAAGCCGGCAGCCGGCAAGAGTGGCTCCGCTGCCAGCAAGGAAGCCGCCGCCAAGGGACGTCCCGGCAAGCGTGAGCGCGAACGCCTCAAGTCCCTGACCGAGGAAGTCAGTCAGGAAGGCAATGGCAACGCGGCTGCGGCCGAAAAGCCGGCAGGTGAGCGTCCGCCGCGCAAGCCGCGCGGTGAGCTTGGCGAGCGCAGTGATCGCTCGGGCCGTGGAGAGCGCAAGGCCGCCGCTGGCAATGAGCAGCAGCCCGTCGCCGAGGCGCCCGCTGCGGCGCGTCCGGCCGTGCCGAGTGGCCCGGAAGCCGCCGATAGCCCGTTCGCGCCGGTCGCGCCGATGGGTGCCGCAGGCAAGGACGATCCGTCGCGCAAGCGGGGTTCGCGCTCGCGCGGGCGTCGCGGTAACGGCCGCAGCTGATTTCGGCTCGGCTCCTCGCGCGTCATTGCATCAGCCCCGGCTCCGGTCGGGGCTGATGCGTTGGGCAGTCGTCAGACTGCACGATTTCAAGGCTGTCGCGTCGGCGGCAGCTCAGTTTCCGTCAATGTGACAGGGCCCGTCGGGTCATCAGTCAGGAAGGCACAATGAGTCAGGACAAGGGGCGCAAGCCCGGCCGCGGCAAGCCCGCCGGCGAGCGTGCTAGCCACGCCAGAAGTGAGCATTCCCGAGGCGAGCGCAGCGGCGCTCAGCGTCATGAGCGTGGCGGTGCACGCAAGGGTGGCGCACGCGCCGCCGCGCCGAAGATTCCCGGTGGCCTGGAAGCCGTCTATGGCGTGCACGCCGTGGAAGCCTTGCTGGCACGTGACCGCGCACCCAGCGAGCTGTGGGTGCAGGCGGGCGAGGCCGAGCTGCGCCTGAGCGAGATCATCGAGCAGGCGCGTGCCGCCGGTTCGCGCGTCACCCTCAAGGGGCGCGAAGAGCTGGATGCACTGGCTGTCGGCGGTGGCGCCCATCAGGGGCTGGTCGCGCTGTGTGCACCGCTGGCCACCGAGAACGAGACCGGCCTCAAGCTGCGTCTCGATGGTTGGTCCCACGCAGAAGCTCCGCTGTTTCTGGTGCTGGACTCCGTCACGGATCCGCACAACCTCGGTGCCTGCCTGCGCAGTGCCGATGCCGCGGGCGCCCATGGTGTCATCGTGCCCAAGGACAAGTCGGCCTCACTGAACGCGACCGTGCGCAAGGTGGCCTGTGGGGCAGCGGAAGTGGTGCCGGTCTATCAGGTCACCAACCTGGTCCGCACGCTGGACGCCATGAAGGAAGCCGGTGTCTGGGTGCTGGGCACGGCGGGCGAAGCCGAATCCATGGCCTTCGAAGCCGACTTCACCGGCCCGGTCGCCATCGTGATGGGCGCCGAGGGCAAGGGCATGCGTCGCCTGACCCGCGAGCATTGCGACAGCCTGATCAAGCTGCCGATGGCGGGCAGCGTCTCCAGCCTCAATGTCTCGGTTGCCGCGGGCATCTGCCTGTTCGAGGCCGTGCGTCAGCGCCGCGGCTGAGGCAATTGTCGGCAGGGGATAGTCAGGGGAGGGGCAGGGTAGAGGCAAGAAGAGGCAAGATAGAGACAAAAGAGAAGCGGCCGGCGGAACGGGGCTGGCTGTCTTTCACGGGCCGCTTGCCAAGCCCTTGACTCCTCTCTACAATACTGCGGTTCTGTGAAGTGCAGTCTGCAGTGAATGCGCGGCATGGGGGCATCTGTCCTCGCCCGCGCGCGTCTTTCGTGGCCTTCGGGTCTGAATGGCACAACCGTAGTAATCACTCCACTCCTTGCTTCCCGGCCCGAGACGCGCCGTGGGGGCTGTCAAACCGAAAGGAGCCAAGCCATGCGTCACTACGAGATCGTGTTCATGGTCCACCCGGACCAGAGCGAACAGGTTCCGGCCATGATCGAGCGTTACACCTCCATCGTGACCGAAGCCGGCGGTACTGTGCATCGTCTGGAAGATTGGGGTCGCCGTCACCTGGCCTACCCGATCAACAAGATCCACAAGGCCCACTACGTGCTGATGAACGTCGAAACTACCGGTGAGGTGGTCGAAGAACTCGAAACCATCTTCCGTTTCAACGACGCCGTCATCCGTAACCTGGTTGTGCGTTCAAAGGAAGCGGCCATCGAGCCGTCTCCGATGATGAAGCCGGCTGAAGAGAAGCGTCCGCGTCGCGAAGACAAGCGTGACGAATCCGAAGCTCAAGACGCTAACTGATACCGCACCCCCAGGAGGTCATTGCAATGGCACGTTTTTTCCGTCGTCGCAAGTTCTGCCGCTTCACCGCTGAAGGCGTGAAGCAGATCGACTACAAGGACATCGAAGTCCTGAAGTCTTACATCACCGAGACCGGCAAGATCGTCCCGAGCCGTATCACTGGCACCAAGGCACGCTACCAGCGTCAGCTGGCGACTGCCATCAAGCGTGCTCGCTACCTGGCTCTGCTGCCGTACAGCGACAGCCACCAGTAAGGCGACACCATGATGCTGGCACTGGCACGCTGGGCCATGCGCGGCCCCCTGCAATGCATCGCGATTGCATTGCTGACGGGAATCGTGCCCTGGTTCTTCTGGTTCAGTGCCGCCATCAGTGCGCTGGTCACGCTTCGGCGTGGCCTTGCGCCTGCCGCACCCGTAGTCATCGCCGCCGCCGTTCCGGCCGGTTGGTGGTGGGTACAAGGCGATCCGGTGCCTCTGGCAACCGTATTGCTGGTCACCCTGATGGCAACCCTGTTGCGCGCTCGCGTGCGATGGGGTGAGGCGCTGATAGGCGCCAGCCTGACGGCGGCACTGATGGTGCAGTCCGGGATATTCCTGCCACCAGGCGGAGCCGGTCCACTGCTTGAGAGCATTCGCAAGAATGTCCCTGAGCTTGACGCACGCTTGAACGACTTTGCCGCTCAAGGTGTGCCGACTGAACAGCTCGCAGGGCTGGTCATCGGTGGTATTACCGGGTTGGTGGTCCTGCTGGCCGCCACGGGCTGTCTGGCCCTGGCGCGCAGTTGGCAGTCCGGGCTCTACAATCCGGGTGGGTTTCGCAGCGAATTCCATGCCTTTCGGCTGAGTTTGCCCGAAATCCTGATACTGGCAGCCTGCGGGATCATTGGCGTACTGCTCAATGTACCTGCAGTGCTCCTGCTGATCTGGATACCGCTGCTGGTGGCGGGCATTGCCCTGGTACATGGTTACATCGGGTTAAAGGGGATGAGCGGGTTATGGCTCGTCGGCGTCTATTTCATGATGCTGACCACCTGGCCCACGATTCTGATTTTGCTGCTGTTGGCGCTTGTGGACGTCTTTGCGGATTTTCGCGCACGTCTCGCCGGCAGTCATCGATAAGAGGTTTACGAGATGCAAGTCATTCTGCTCGACAAGATTGGCAAGCTGGGCAACCTGGGTGACCAGGTTTCCGTCAAGGCTGGCTTCGGTCGCAACTACCTGCTGCCGTACGGCCTGGCAGTTCCGGCCACTGCTGAAAACCAGGCAGCTTTCGAAGCTCAGCGCGCTGAGCTGGAAGCACAGGTTGCAGAGCGCAAGACCGAAGCTGAAGCGCGTGCCGCTCAGCTGAACGAAATCGAACTGTCCCTGGTCGCCAAAGCTGGCGAAGAAGGCAAGCTGTTCGGTTCCATCGGTCCGCGTGATCTGGCCGAAGCTATCGCCCAGTCTGGCATCGACATCGCCAAGAGCGAAGTCCGCATGCCGGAAGGCCCGCTGCGCAACACTGGCGAATACGACATCGTGCTGCAGCTGCACGCTGAAGTGACTGCCACTGTCCGTGTGGTCGTGGTCGGCGAGTAATCGCTGATTTGCAGTGGCTGGCCGGTGATCCGGTGTAGCGACTGCTGCGGTACCCAAGCCGCCTTTGCATCCTCGATGCGAAGGCGGTTTTTTCATGGGCGCGATTTGTCGTCGGCGTGGCATTTGCCTGGTCGCCGGCGAGGCGATGACGCACAAAATCCGGTAGAATGCCTGCCCCCGTCAGGAAGAGGCTTCGGCGTGGGCGCGGCGGTTGGCAGGCTTGCGTCAATGCGTGAAACTAGAAGCCCCCGCGGGCATGTCAGTCATCAGCAGGAGTCAGCCAGGCATGAGCGAGATTCAGGATCAGGATCGCGAGACGGCAGCGCTCAAGGTGCCGCCCAATTCGCTGGAGGCCGAGCAGTCGGTGCTTGGCGGCTTGATGCTGGACAACAGCGCCTGGGATACCGTCTCCGAGCGGCTGGTGGCCGACGACTTCTATCGCTATGAGCACCGTCTCATCTACAACGCCATGTCTCAGCTGGTCGGCGGCAGCCGCCCGCTGGATGTGGTGACGCTGTCCGAGCTGCTGGAAAGTCGTGACCAGCTCGAGTCGGTCGGCGGGTTGGCGACTCTCGCTGAACTGGCGCGCAATACGCCCTCGGCCAGCAACATCAAGGCCTATGCCGACATCGTTCGCGAGCGCGCCACGCTGCGCAAGCTCATCCAGGCGGCCAACCAGATCGCCGAGAGCTCCTTCAGCCCGCAGGGCCGTGATGCCGATGAGCTGGTCAACGAGGCCGAACGCCTGGTGTTCCAGATCAGCGAGTCGCGGCCCAAGAGCGGCGGCCCCAAGGGCATGAGTCAGCTGCTGACCGGCGCGGTGGACCGCATCGATGAGCTGTTCAATCTCAAGGGCCAGATGACGGGCCTGTCGACCGGCTTCCGTGATCTCGATGACATGACCTCCGGCCTGCAGCCGTCGGATCTGGTGATCATCGCCGGGCGTCCCTCGATGGGCAAGACCACCTTCGCCATGAACCTGGTCGAGCATGCCGTGGTCTCCGGCGACAAGCCGGTCGCCGTGTTCTCGATGGAGATGCCCGCCGAATCGCTGATGTTGCGCATGATCTCCTCGCTGGGCCGCATCGATCAGACCAAGGTGCGTACCGGCCAGCTGGAAGACGAGGACTGGCCGCGTCTGACCTCGGCGGTCAACCTGCTCAAGGACAAGCAGCTGTTCGTCGATGACACCGCGGCGCTGTCGCCCAACGAGATGCGCTCGCGCTGTCGACGCATGGCGCGTGAGCATGGCGGCATCGGCCTGATCATGATCGATTACCTTCAGCTGATGCAGGTGCCGGGTCTTTCCGAGAACCGTACCGCCGAGATCTCCGAGATCTCGCGCTCGCTGAAGGGGCTGGCCAAGGAATTCGCCTGCCCGGTCGTGGCACTCTCGCAGCTGAACCGCTCGCTTGAGCAGCGCCCCAACAAGCGCCCGGTGATGTCGGATCTGCGTGAATCCGGCGCCATCGAGCAGGATGCCGATGTCATCGCCTTCGTCTACCGTGATGAGGTCTACAACAAGGACAATCCCGACAACAAGGGGCTGGCCGAGCTGATCATCGGCAAGCAGCGTAACGGCCCCATCGGTACCGTTCACATGGCCTTCATCGGCAAGTACACCCGTTTCGAAGACCTGGCACCCGACAGTTATGGCCAGGCCTTCGCTGAATAACGTGATGCGTACGCGCGTCAATCATGTACCCGGGCGGCGGCATCGCCGTTGCCTCGCAAGACCCGCACTGACGGGGAGGAGATAGCATGGCAGGTGGATTTGGGCGCGGACGCGCACGTACCCCCAAGCTGCAGGGCCGCGGCACGCTGGAGAGCCTGGAGCGTGAAGGACCCTTCAAGGAATGGCTGGGCATGCCGGACCTCTACCGCTTCACGCTGGTCGTGGAAGGTGAGAGCTACAGCTACCAGACCGAAGACAGCGAAGTGCCGGTGGTAGCCGGCGATATGGTCGTCTTCCGCTACAAGGAGACCAAGGCGGGCAAGTGGATCGACCGCAACTCCCTCGGCAAGGCCATCGACCCCAACTCGCTGTAAGCATCACTCCGGCGCTTGAGGATCACGCCATGCCGGCTGCCAGGCCGGCATGGCGTGATCCTGTTTTGATCGAGATAGCCGGTATATCGAGATAGTCGGCACATCGAGTTGGTCGATCTGGCGTCTGGCGTCCCCTCTATCGGATGAGGCGCCTCATGCGCCGCGCGGCACCTTTGTCATACCTCTGTCATATCAGCATGTTCAGATTCTGACATGCTCCCATCCCCGTCCCTGCAAGCCGCTCATGGCCAGCCTGTCGTCGAATCCCGTCATGCACTGGAGGCGTTGCTGCGTCTGCGCCAGGTGAGCATGCATTTCCAGCCCATCGTGTCGTCCAACGGCCGTGAGGTCTTCGCCTATGAGGCGCTGGCGCGCGGGAATGCCGCGGGGCCGCTGGCCTCACCGCTGACGATGTTCTCGGCGGCGCGCGAGCACGGCCGCCTGGTGGAGCTCGACAGCCTGTGTCGCGAGCGTGCGCTCGAGCAGTGGTCGACGCTGGGCCTGACGGAGCGGCTGTTCATCAACGTATCTCCCGATGTGCTGCTGGATGGCGCCCACTCGCCCGGCCTGACGCGACGCCTGCTGCGGCGCTTCGGCCTGCGTCCGCATCAGGTGGTGATCGAGCTGACCGAGCAGACACCGGGGCTGGATTCGGCGCTGATGCGGGAAGCCGTCAGCCATTATCAATCGATGGGCTTCGCCATCGCGCTGGATGATCTCGGGGAGGGCTATGCCAGCCTCAAGCTGTGGTCGTCGGTGCAGCCGGACTTCGTCAAGATCGACCGTCACTTCATCAGTGGGATCCATGCCGACCCGCTCAAGCGGCGCTTCGTGCGCTCGATCATCGATATCGCTCACGGCAGTGGCAGTCAGGTGATCGCCGAGGGAATCGAGCATGAGGCGGAAATGGACTGTGTGCGCCAGCTGGGGGCCGACTATCTGCAGGGCTGGTTGTTCGCGCCGGCCGAGGCCGACCCGCTTGGCCAACGCGCCGCGCTCGACCGGCATCTGCGCCAGCTGAGTCGCAGGCTGCAGCAGCGCCCGCCGCCTGGCCGCAGCATCGGCAGCCTGGCGCGCGCCGTGACGCCGGTGCAGCAGGATGTCACCGTCAATGAGGTCGCCCAGCGTCTGCATGCCGAGCAGGAGGTGATGTCGCTGGCCGTGGTGGACGAGCAACAACGACCGGTGGGCCTGATCATCCGCCATCGCCTGCTGGGGCTGCTGAGCCAGCGTTTCGGGCCGGAACTGCATGCGCGTCGTATGATCCACGAGGTCATGCAGAGCAGCCCGCTGCGCGTCGAGGCGGATGAGACGCTGGAGCGCGTCTCGGCCAAGGTGACCGGCCGCGAAGGCAGCGATCGCGATGAGGACTTCATCATCACGCGGGGCGGGCGCTATCAGGGGCTGGGGCGCACCCTGGATCTGCTGCGCATCATCACGGAGCTGCAGGTGGCGAGCGCCGAGGAGGCCAACCCACTGACGCGCCTGCCGGGCAACGGGCCGATCGAGCGTCAGTTGCTCGAGTGCGTGGCTGGCGAGGGCGCGGGCTTGGGCGAGGACTTGCGAGAGGACTTGCGAGAGAGCAGCAGCGCGCGCTGTGCCGAATGGGTGGCAATCTATCTGGATCTCGACAACTTCAAGCCCTTCAATGACCGTTTCGGCCACGCGCAGGGCGACCGCATGCTGCTGGCACTGGCGACGGTATTGCGCGATGCGCTGCAGGAGGGTGACTTTCTCGGCCATGTCGGCGGCGATGATTTCGTGATGACGCTGTGCATGACCGAATCTCACCGGGCACTGCGCCTGACAGCGCTCGAGCAACGTCTGGCTGGCCTGCAGTCGGCATTCCAGCATGCGGTCGCCAGCCTGTATCCGGCCGATGTGCTGGCAGCGGGAGGCTTTCAGGGCCACGACCGCTTCGGCACCACGCGCTTCTTTCCGCTGACGCGACTGTCATTGGTGGCGCTGCATGGCCTTGCCGGGTGCGAGACGACCCGGATCGCCGCGCGCTGGAGTGAGCTCAAGAGCGAGGCCAAGGCGCGGGACTCCGGGCGTGTCATCGAGGCGTGTGCCTCACCAGTGCAGTGATCTCCGCCTGCGAGTCACTCAATCGTCATCCGCCTGCCCCATGACTGTCATCGCTGGCCATCAGTCTGGCGTGAAGCCTTGAAGTTCATCCTGAAGTGTCGGGCTGCTGGGAGTCTGAGTCGCCCAGCCCCTGTTTTCACAGGCTATCCTTGTACCACGTCGTCGTCTTACGGCCTTACCATGCGCAGTCCCCTGGATGCGCAGGAGTCTTTACATGTCCAGAACCGTCAGCATCTTCACGCCGTCCGCCATCTTTACCAGCAATCTGCAGTCACTGATGGCCGAATATCCTGCACTGGAGGCGCGCGTGATCAGTCATGCCGCCAGCCGTTTCTATCAGGTCCAGCTGGTGCTGGAAGCCGCCGGCGAGGAAGAGGAGGAGCGCAGTGAGCTGCTGATGAAGCGCGGCAAGCCGATGCTGTTCCGCTCGCTGGAGGATGTCTACAGCGAGCTCAAGCGGGGCGGGATGTCACGGGCGTGGCTGGTCTCGCAGGTCGCCAATGACGAGATGATCGGCCGCCCGCCGCAGTACCACCAGCCCTTGAGCTCGCGTATCCCGTTGAGCTTCTGAGCCCGCGCCTCCTGGCTCAGGTGTGCTTTTGAGGCACCCAGCGGCCAATGCGCTCGCGATGGCGGGCGAAGAAGCGGTAACTCAAGTCCATCAGCGGGCGCAGGCCCGGCAGCAGCGACAGGCGCACCAGGCGCCGATAGCCGAGTACCGCATAGAGTGCTCGGCTGGCATCCATGCCGACATACCATTCCCCGCGTGCGTCCTGCACATGCAGACGTCCCATCATCGTCTCGAAGCTCAAGCCCAGCGCCTGAGGCGAGAAATCTGGTGCACGGATATCCACCGTTCTGACCCGCTCCCGCCCGGGATGCCTGGCCAGCCAGGCGACCTCGCGCTGGCACAGGGGGCACTTGCCATCGTGGTAGAGCGTGACCGGTGCGCTGGCTTGCCAGATGCGACTCATGAGGATTCCTTGTCGGGCGTGAGACTGGAGGGTGCGGCGTAGTAACCGGCGCGATGGGCATCACTGCCATAGTCCGCGGCGCTGTCGAGGCGAGCCAGGAAGGCGTCGGCCTGTTGCAGCAGGGCGTCGCGCTTGTCGTCCTTCATGCGTCGCCAGCTGCCGTAGACCAGTGACATGCGCGGATTGCGTGACAACGCCTCGCGATGGCGCTCGATGAAGTGCCAGTAGAGACTGTTGAGCGGGCAGGCTTGAGGGCCGGTGACCTTCTTCGGCGAGTACTGGCAGCTGGCGCAGTGATTGGACATGCGGTCGATGTACTTGCCCGAGGCACAGTAGGGCTTGGAGCCCATCAGGCCGCCATCGGCATGTAGCACCATGCCCAGCGTATTGGGCAGCTCGACCCATTCACAGGCGTCCACATAGACCGCCAGATACCAGTCGCATAGCGCCTCGGGCTTCACGCCGCACAGCAGCGCGAAGTTGCCCGTGACCATCAGGCGGCGAATATGGTGGGCGTAGGCATGCTCGCGGGTGCTGGCGATGGCCTGATCCAGACAGCGCATGCCGCTGTCCCCCGTCCAGAAGAATTCCGGCAGGTTGCGGCTGGCTTCCAGCCGGTTCTCGCGCTTGTAGCCGGGCATGCGCGTCCAGTAGATGCCGCGCACATATTCGCGCCAGCCGAGTATCTGACGAATGAACCCCTCCGCCGAGTTGATCGGCACCTCACCGCGCCGCCAGGCGGCGTCCACGGCGTTGCAGACCTCCTGCGGGCTCAAGAGGCCGATATTGAGCGCGGCAGACAGGCGTGAATGGAACAGAAAGGGATCGCTGTCCTCGATGGCATCCTGATAGCGGCCGAAGTCCGCCAGGCAATGATCGAGAAAATGCGTGAGGTCAGAGCGGGCCTGGGCGCGCGTGACGGCCCAGTTGAAGTTCTCGAGGCTGCCGAAGTGGCGTTCCTTGTCACTGGCCTGCTCCCCGAAGCGTGTCGCGACCAGTGTCAGCACCTCGCGAGTCGTCACATCCTCGTGATGGGCATGCACCGGCGGCGGTGGGGCGTGGAAGTCGTCTGGAATCGGTTCGCGGTTGTCGTGGTCGTGGTTGAACTTGCCGCCGGCGGGTTCGCTGCCTTCCATCAGCAGGTCCGTGTCACGGCGTTGCTCGCGATATAAGTACTCCATGCGCAGTTGCTTGCGGCCCTCGGCCCAGCCGGCGAAGGCTGCCGGCGTGGTGAAGAAGCGTGTGTCCTCGAGGACTTCCCAGCGCACGCAGCCGGCCTCGCGCCGCGCCAGGAAGTCGTCCAGCAGCCGCCACTCGCCGGGGCGGGTCACCAGCACGCCATCACACTGATACAGGGCAGCCAGACGCTCTGCCTCGCTGGCCAGACGCTGGAGGTTGTCCGGATCCTCCAGTCGGCTTTCATGTACCTGCCAGCCACACTCCCTGAGTTCCTGGGCGTGATGGCGCATCGCGGCCAGCATCATCGCGATCTTGTGCGGGTGGTGCGGCACGTAGCGGCCTTCCTCCTCGACCTCGCAGAAGGCGATCACGCTGTCGGCGGGCGCCTGCTTGAGGCTTGCCAGCTCATGGCTGAGCTGGTCGCCGAGGATCAGCACCAGTGGCCGCGCGAAGTTGTGACGAGTGGCAAGTTGCAGAGTGGAGGGTTCGGGCACGATGACTCCGGGAGGGTTGTGACAATAATTGTCTTAAAGCTATACAAATCGTGATGATAGTATAACTTCATCCCTCACGCACAGGGCGAGCTGGTAATATGGCTGCGCTGTCGGTGAAGGTGGCTGCGCTGCGGTGAAAGTGGCTGCGCTGCCGCTTCACCTCTCTTCTTGCCCCTAGTCAGGAGTCCATCATCCATGAGTACCCCGCGTTTTGGCGTCATGCTGGTCAATCTCGGCACCCCCGATGCCCCGACCCCCAAGGCGGTGCGCCGTTACCTCGCGGAGTTTCTTGGTGATGTGCGCGTGATCGACCTGCCGCGTCTGCTCTGGCTGCCGATTCTGCATGGCCTGGTGTTGACGACGCGTCCCAAGAAGGTGGCCGAGGCCTACGCCTCGGTGTGGACGGAAGACGGCTCGCCGCTGATGGCGATCGGCAAGCGTCAGCGCGCCGCGCTGGAGGCACGCCTGGCCGAGTCACTGGGCGAGGACATTCCCGTCGAACTGGCGATGACCTACGGCAAGCCGACCATGGAAGAGGTGGGGCGCAAGCTCGCCAGCCGCGGTGCCGACCGCATGCTGATCCTGCCGCTCTATCCGCAGTTCTCGCGCACGACCACTGCCGCGGTCTTCGATCGCCTGGCGCGTGCGCTCAAGCCGTGCCCGCATCTGCCGGAGCTGCGTTTCGTGCGCGACTATCACGACCACCCGGATTACATCGCGGCGCTGGCCACCAGCGTGCGTGAGCACTGGGAGAAGGAAGGTCGGCGCGGCAAGCGCCTGCTGATGAGCTATCACGGCATTCCCAAGCGCTATGCCACCGCAGGCGACCCCTACCCGACGCAATGCGAGCGCACCAGCCAGTTGCTGGCCGAGGCGCTGGGGCTTGGTGACGATGAGTGGGCGATGACCTATCAGTCGCGCTTCGGCAAGGCCGAGTGGCTCAAGCCGTACACCGATGAAACGCTGAAGGCGTGGGGCGGTGAAGGGCTGGAAAGCGTCGATGTCATCTCGCCGGCCTTCGCGGCTGACTGTCTCGAGACGCTGGAAGAGCTGGAGGAAGAGAACCGCGGCTACTTCACCGAATCCGGCGGTGGCGACTTCCGCTACATCCCGGCGCTCAATGACCGCAGTGACCATATCGACCTGCTCGAGGCGCTGTGTCGCCAGCATACTCAGGGCTGGTAACGAGCAGGGCCGTCATACTGCCATTGCCCGAGAAATGAAAACGCCCCACCAGTCATCACTGGTGGGGCGTTTTCATGTTGCTGGCCTGCTGTTCGTGAATCCGCTCCTGCGAATCAGCGCTCGTGAATCCGTTCTCGTGGCTTGGTCCCGCTTGATGAGGACCTGCCTGGTGAGAGCCGAGTGACGATCACGGCAGGCGGGATTCGCTGGCCTCGGCGTTGACCTCGTCCGGCTCCTCGGCGACTTCGAGTCGCTCCGGCACGTTGCGTGTGCGGCTGTCCGCCACCAGCTTCTGGTGCAGCGCCGCCTTGGACAGCAGGTGAGCGGTCACGGGGGCGGTGATGAACAGGAAGATGGACACCAGCATTTCCTGAAAGCTGAAATGGCCGGTGGTGGCGCGGAAGTAGATCATCGACGCCATCAGCACGCAGCCGACCCCCAGCGTGGTGGTCTTGCTGGGGCCGTGCAGGCGCATGTAGAAGTCCTTGAGGTGCGTCAGTCCCAGAGAGCCGATGAAGGCAAACAGGCCGCCGGCAACCAGGAAGAAGGCGATCACGCCTTCGAGGACAGGATAGAACCAGGTGGGCATGGGGAGTCTCCGCTCAGGTCATTCGATGATGTCGCCGCGCAGCAGGTACTTGCAGACTGCCACGGTGCTGACGAAACCGAGCATGGCGATCAACAGCGCCGCCTCGAAGTAGGACTTGCTGTTGAGCTGGATGCCGAACAGCACGATCAGGGCGATGGAGTTCACGTACATGGTGTCCACCGCCAGAATGCGGTCCGGCAGGTCCGGCCCGATGGCGAGCCGGAAGACGTTGAGCACCAGCGAGGCGGCGAACAGCGCAATGCTGATCCACAGGGCGATGTCTAGCATTCGAAGATCTCCTTGAGCGGACGCTCGTAGCGCTGGCGGATCTCGTCGATCAACTCCTGCTCATCCTCGACATCCAGCGCGTGGATGATCAGGTGGCGGCCATCCAGCGTCAGATAGGCCGAGACCGTGCCCGGCGTCAGCGTGATGGTGCTCGACAGCAGGGTGATCGGGAACTTCTCCTCAAGCTCCAGCGGATAGCGCACGAAGGCCGGACGGAACTTGGCGCGCGGATTGAGGATCAGGTAGGACACCTGCAGGTTGGCGATGATGATGTCCATGATCACGCGCAGGAAGTAGCTGATCAGCCGCCAGGGCTTCTGGAGGTCGGGCTGCGGCTCCCAGAAGCGGTAGGTCAGGATGGGGATCGCGATGGCCAGCACTGCTCCGAGCAGGATCTGACCGGGCGCGACGCTGTTCTGCAGCATCAGCCAGACGATCAACAGCAGCACCGACAGCATCGGCGTGGGCAAGAGACGGGAACGAGGCTTGATCATGAGACATCTCCCTTCAGCGGCGGTGCGGTTTCGGGTGCCGCGTCCTTGCCGAGCAAGGACTCAAGATAGGGGGCCGGGTTGGACAGCTGTTCGGCGGTGGCCTTGGTCCAGTTCGCCAGCGGCCCCGCGAAGATGACCAGCATCAGCGCGGCCGAGATCAGCCCGCCAGTGGCGATGCCACGGGCTACGCCGATGCGCTCGCCGCTGGGCTCGGCCTTGCTGGTGCGCCAGAACACGCTGGAACCGGCGCGCGAGCAGGCGACCAGCGAGCACAGACCGGCCAGCAGCAGCAGCGGCCACAGCCAGATCTGCTGCTCCGGTGTCGCCGAGGCGAGAATCAGCGCCTTGCCGATGGCGCCCGAGAACGGTGGCAGCCCGGCGGCAGCGGCGGTGCCGATCAGGAAGAGGCCGCCCAGCAGGCCTGCCTGCAGCAGCGGGCGCGAGCGCACGATGCGTGCCCCGGCCTTGCCGCGCTGACCGGCGACCACGTCGACCAGCAGGAAGAGCCCACCAGTGACCAGCGTCGAGTGGATCAGGTAGAACAGCAGCGCGCTGTCTGCCTCGATCGTGTTCATGCCCAGCGCCGTCAGCAGCGTGCCCACCGACACCATCACCAGATAGGCCACCAGGGTGCGCAGATCACGCGCCGAGAGCACGCCCAGCATCGCCACCACCAGGGTGGCGAGTCCCGCCCACCACAGCCAGTCACGACCGAGGTCCGCCAGTGCGCCAGCGTTGTCGGTGAAGATCAGCGAGTAGACGCGCAGGATGGAGTAGATGCCGACCTTGGTCATGATCGCGAACAGCGCCGCCACCGGTGCCGAGGCCGCGGCATAGGCGCGTGGCAGCCAGAAGTACAGCGGCAGCATCGCCGCCTTGAGGCCGAACACCACCAGCAACAGCAGGCCGCCGGCTTCCATCAGGCCGGCACGGCCCGGGTCCAGCGTAGTGACGATGACCGCCATGTCGGCCATGTTCAGGGTGCCGGTCACGCCATACAGGATACCCAGCGCGATCAGGAAGAACGCCGAGCCCATCAGGTTCAGCACCACATAGTGCAGCGCCGACAGCGTGCGTGCCTTGCTGCCGCCATGCAGCAGCAGGGCGTAGGAGGCGATCAACAGCACCTCGAAGAACACGAACAGGTTGAACAGGTCGCCGGTCAGGAAGGCGCCGTTGATGCCCATCAGCTGCAGTAGGAACAGACCATGGAAGTTGGAGCCGGTCTCATCGATGCCCGCCGTGGCGTACAGACAGGCCAGCAGGCCCAGTAGCGAGCTGAGCAGCACCATGGTCGCCGACAGGCGGTCCAGCACCAGCACGATCCCGAACGGCGGCTGCCAGTCGCCCAGCGCGTAGTAGCGGATGGTGCCATCACCGGCCTGCACCACCAGCGCGATGGCGATGGCCACCATCAAGGCCTGGGCCACCAGGCTGACCGTGCGACGCAGGGTCGGTGAGGTGGCACGACTCAGCAGCAGGCCCGCCCCCACCAGCAGCGGCAGGACAATCGGAAGGACAATCAGGTGTTGCAGCATCACTTGGTGTCCTCTTTCTCTTTCGAATCATCCAGGCGATTGCCGTTGACGTGGTCACTGCCCAGGTCGCCGCGCGCGCGCATCGCCAGAATGACCACGAAGGCCGTCATGGCGAAGCCGATCACGATGGCGGTCAGCACCAGCGCCTGGGGCAGCGGGTCAGCTGCTGGTGAGCCGGCACCGACCACGGCTGGATTGCCGTGCATCGCAAGGCCACCCATGGAGAACAGGAACAGGTTGACGGCGTAGGACAGCAGCGTCAGGCCGACCACGACGGGGAAGGTGCGGCCGCGCAGGGTGAGGTAGACACCGCAGGCGGCCAGCAGGCCGGTGGTAGTGGCGTAGAGGGCTTCCATCACATCTTCTCCTTGGTCGGGCGATGCGGAGTCGTCAGCTTGCCCAGATTGGCGAGAATCATCAGGGTCGCGCCGACCACGGTCAGGTAGACGCCGAGGTCGAACAGCAGCGCGGTGGCCAGCTCGATTTCCCCGATGACGGGCAGGGTGAAGTGGCCGAAGGAGGATGTCAGGAACGGATAGCCGAACACCCAGCTGCCGGCACCGGTCAGGCCGGCGATCAACACCCCGGCCGCCGCGACGGGCTGATAGGGGAAGCGCAGCCAGCGCTGCGTCCAGTCCACGCCACGCGCGATGTAGAGCAGGATGATGGCCACTGCCGTCACCAGACCGGCGATGAAGCCACCGCCCGGCGCATTGTGGCCCCGCAGGAAGATGTAGACCGAGACCAGCAGTGCCAGCGGCAGCAGCGTCTGGGAGACGGTGGCCAGGATCATCGGATGGCGGTCCGGCGACCAGCCACGGCCA
This sequence comes from Cobetia sp. UCD-24C, assembly GCF_001306765.1. Lineage (NCBI taxonomy): Bacteria > Pseudomonadati > Pseudomonadota > Gammaproteobacteria > Oceanospirillales > Halomonadaceae > Cobetia > Cobetia sp. UCD-24C. The sequence goes on from NZ_LJTD01000002.1 coordinate 159,420, forward strand.
TCCAGGTCACTGGACGGCATGAACAGGCGCAGACGGTTGAGCAGCTTGAAGATCGCCAGACCCGCGATGCCCAGTACGGTGATCTCACCCAGCGTATCGAAGCCACGGAAGTCGACCAGAATCACGTTGACCACGTTATGGCCACCGCCACCGGAGACCGCATTGGCCATGAAGAAGTCGGAGATCGACTCCACCGGGCGGGTCAGGATGGCGAAGTTGAGGCTCGCCACCACCACGCCGAAGGCACTGGCCAGCAGCACGTCGCGCATGATGCGGCGTGCGCTGGACTCCTTGGGCGTGCGCTGGGGCAGGAAGAACAGCGCCAGCATCAGCAGGATCATCGTCACCACCTCGACCGCCAGCTGGGTCAGTGCCAGGTCCGGTGCGGCGAAGCGCGCGAAGGCCAGCGAGGTCATCAGGCCGACCACGGACAGCATCAGCAGCGATATCAGACGTTTGCGGTGGGTGATCGCGGTGCCGAGGCCGGCCAGGCCGGTGATCACGGCGCCAGTCAGCAGCATGCCATCGAAGGGCTGTTGCTCAAGCTCCCCGCCCAGTTGCGGCACGGCCAGCAGGCCGATGCCGACGAACAGCAGCGCGGTCAGCAGCAGCCACAGCATGTAGCGCTGCAGCGAGCCATTCTCGAAGCTGTCCATGCTGCGCTCGGAAAGCTTGACGAGGCGCTGCACGTTGGCCTCGAACACCAGCAGGGCATTGCGCGCGCGGAACTGACGCTGGAAGGAATAGAGATGGTGGCGCAGGGCATAGACGGCGACGCCGCCCGCCAGCGCGATACCGCTCATCAGCAGCGGCAGATTGAAGCCGTGCCAGATGGCGAGACTGAAGTCCGGTACCGGTCCGGCCAGCACGCTGGCGGAGGCACTGACCAGCAGGTCCTTGATCACCAGCGACGGCAGGATACCGACCAGCAGACAGATCAGCACCAGTACCTCGATGGGCAGTTTCATGTAGCGCGGCGGCTCATGCGGAGTCTTGGGCAGATCCTTCGGCTCGCCATTGAAGAAGACGTCGTGGATGAAGCGCAGCGAGTAGGCCACTGACAGGATGCCACCGAGGGTCGCCAGCGCCGGAATCAGCCACGACAGGCCGCCCAGCAGCTGGGCATCGAGGCTCTCGGCGAAGAACATCTCCTTGGACAGGAAGCCGTTGAGCAGCGGCACGCCGGCCATCGAGGCCGAGGCGACCATCGCCAGCACCGTGGTATGCGGCATGTAGCGATACAGGCCGTTGAGCTTGCGGATGTCACGCGTGCCGCATTCGTGATCGACGATGCCGGCGGCCATGAACAGCGAGGCCTTGAAGGTGGCGTGGTTGATGATGTGCAGCAGACCCGCGACGGCGGCCATCTGGCTGTTGAAGCCGAACAGCAGCGTGATCAGGCCCAGGTGACTGATGGTCGAGAAGGCCAGCACGCCCTTGAGGTCCTGCTTCATCAAGGCGAACCAGGCGCCGTAGAGCAGGGTGGCAAGACCGGTCAGACTGACGATGTAGAACCACAGGTCTGTCCCCGCGAGCACCGGGTGCATGCGCGCCAGCAGGAAGACACCGGCCTTGACCATGGTGGCGGAGTGCAGGAAGGCGGATACCGGCGTCGGCGCCGACATCGCATGGGGCAGCCAGAACTGGAACGGGAACTGGGCCGACTTGGTGAAGGCGCCCAGCAGTACCAGCACCAGCGCGACCGGATAGAGCTCGTGGGAGCGGATCTGGTCCGCCGCGGCCAGCACGTCATCGAACTGGTAGCTGCCGACGATATGCCCGATGACCAGGATACCGGCCAGCAGTGCCAGACCCCCGGCGCCGGTGACGGTCAGGGCCATGCGGGCGCCCTTGCGCGCCTCGCTCAGCTGGTACCAGTAACCGATCAGCAGGAAGGAGCTCAGACTGGTCAGCTCCCAGAACACCCACATCAGCAGCAGGTTGTCTGCCATCACGATGCCGAGCATCGCGGTCATGAACAGCATCAGGAAGCTGTAGAGGCGTGCCAGTGAATCCTCACCCGACAGGTAATAGCGGGAATAGAGGATGATCAGCAGGCCAATGCCGAGAATCAGCAGCACGAACAGCCCCGACAGACCATCGAAGCGCAGCGACAGGTTGAGACCCAGCTCCGCGATCCAGGGCAGATGGAACTGGGGCACCATGCCCGAGAAGACGTCTCCGAGGTGGAAGACGGCGATACCGAGTGCTATGGCAGGTGCCACCGCGGTCAGCCAGGCAAGGCGTGCGCGGGGCAGATTTCTGGCCATCAAGGGCACCAGGGCACCGAGTAACGGCAATAGCACGATCAACAGCAGGGTCATGGAAGACTCGCTCCAGTCGTTGTTGTAGTACGTAGTCCGTCATTCGTGGGCAGCGCAGACACAGGCTCAGGGCCGGACTGCCAGCTTCGAGATCGGGAGGCGGAGTTTCGGCCACTGGGTGCCGACAGAATAGGCGAGCGCACTGCAGGTTGCTGCGATGAAGTGCCGGACACACGAGACTCTGTCAGGAAGACGTTCTCATGGGGCCATGCGAGACACGACATGCGTCACGCGGCAGCAAGGGTTGGCAGTGGCTGGCTCAGGCTGCACGGAGGAACTGGCGCGGGTTCAGCGCGTCAATCGCTCCGAGCATGACGTTACCGTCGCAAGGGGCGGATCCGTCAGGAAGGGGAGTCGCACGGCACGGGGTGCCAGCATCCAGGATGGGATGAGGTCCGCAGCGCGTCCCCGGCTGCCCGCAACGGGCAGACGGCGAATATGCCGGGTTGGTGCGGTCATGTCATGTCTTGCGAGCATGGCCGTATTCCTCCTGAAGCCCCTGGATGACAAGTGTGTGTTCGAGTGGAGACACTTGCGCGATCTTGTTGAAAACATTGATGGAACGTGACCTAACCTCTCGAATGTATCACGCACTTGCACCCCTCGCCAGCGCATGCACGACCCGCCGGAACGCGACATGTACCGTGTGAAGTGTTGTACAAGATGTCTATTTTCTTGTACAAATATTGCACGCCATACGTTCCACGGAGTCATCATGCACGAGGTCGCCAGCATGAATTCGGGCAACGCACCGGAAACCTCTCTGGTGTGGTTGCGTTACGACCTGCGGCTGGAAGACAACCCGCTGTTCGCGCTGCCCCTGTCACGTCGCCCGCATCAGATGCTGGTGATGTATGTCTTCGACCGTCGCTGGCTGACACCGAGCGACGGCTTGCCACGCCTGGGGCCCGCGCGTCTGCGCCTGCTGTGGCAGAGCCTGATGAACCTGCGTGGCATGCTGCTGCGCCGCGGCAGTGACCTGCTGGTGCGCGTCGGGGACCCCGTCGAGGAAGTGCTGACGCAGGTCGCCCAGCATGATGTCCAGTGCCTCGAAGTCAGCCTCGCCGCCGCGCCGGAAGATAGCCGTGCCCTGCAGCAGCTCTCACGGCGCCTGCCGGCCTCGACCCGGCTCCACTGTCATCCCGCTGACCAGATCGCCTTCGACAGCCAGCTGCTGGATGGCCCGCTGCTTGATCGCCTGCTGCCGGGCAGATTCCCCCGCGAAGAGACGGCGCGCCTGCGCGTGGCGCATGAAGCGTCCCGCGTTGTAGATGAGCGGGCGGCTCCCTCCAGTGATCTCAAACTGCGTGACACGGCCTCTGCTGACACAGGTTTTGCTGGCACAGCCTATGCTGACACAGGCGCATCAGACGATCATGACGCCCTGGCGACCTGCGCCGCGCTTGCCTCGCGGGTGCTGCGGGCCAGTGGTGGCGATGACTCTGGCGTGGCCGACCTGATGCTGCCGCCTTGTGCTGTGTTGACGCCGACGCCCGGCACCTTGCAGGCACGCCCTCAGCGCGAGGCTTTGCCGACAGGGCTGAACGAGGAGCAGTGGCGCGCGCTGTGCGAGGCGCAGTCGCCCTTGCAGGGGCTGCCCTATTCCCTGCCGCCGTGGCCCGATTCTGCCTCGCGTGGCTTCCCACCGCTGGATGCCATCTGTGGCTCGGCGCAAGCCTGGCAGCCGGCGACTGCTGGGCTTGCGGAGCTGCAGGGTGGCGAGGAACCCGCCCGCGCATACCTGTCGACCTTGCTGTGGGGCAAGGCCTGGGCGAAGGGAGATGACGGCAAGGGCGATGACGACTGGATAGAAGGGGCGTCCTATCAGCGATCGCACTCTGTCGCTGGCGAAGGCGCTGGTGTGCCGGCGGGGCTGGCGCCCCAGCGGGAGGCGGGGAAGACGCTTGACGCTATGCAATCGATGGCGCGCCCGGCGGATGCATGGCCACTGGCAGCATGGCTGGCGCTGGGTTGCATCAGTCCGCGCCGCATCCTGCAGGTGCTGGATGCCCGCCGCCGCGAGGCGGGTGATGAGGCGATCAATCAGCAGCTGCTGGCCATCGTGCTGCAGCGCGAGTGCTGGCAGCGCATGCTGCGTGACAAGGATGGGGAGGCTCGCGCGGCCTGGTATGGCGCCGCGTTGCGGGAAGACGCCGCAAATGACGCCGCCTTTGCGCGCTGGAGCGAAGGGCGAACCGGCGATGCCCGGGCTGACAAGGCCATGCAGGTGCTGGTACGTGAAGGCTGGTTGCCGTGGTCCGAGCGCAAGTATCTGGCCGGTGCCTGGCTGGAGGACGGCGGCGACTGGCGGTTGGGCGCGCGCTGGTTCGAGCGTTGCCTGCTCGATTACGACGCCGCCATCCACTGGGGCGAATGGCGGCATCTGGCGGGCTTCGATGTGTGATCAGACGGTGTCGATATCACGCCAGTCGTCTAGGAAGATCCAAGCCCTTGTGGCACCTCATCTATGACCTGCTGCTTCTACGACTTGCTGCTACTATGATCTGCTGCTTGTATGACCTGGCGCTCTTCAGCCCAGACGTGCCAATAGCGCCGTGACTGCCGTCTCGACGCGCAGGATGCGCTCGCCCAGATGCACCCCTTCAAAGCCTGCCGCCATGAATTTCTCGACCTCATAGTCCACGAAGCCGCCTTCCGGGCCGATGGCCAGAATCACCGGCTCGCGGACGGCGCGTGGGCATTCATTCGGCATGCCAGGATGGGCGATGATGCCGCGCGGAGGCGTGCCTGATGCTGGCGTCATCAGTGCCGGCAGGCGGTCTTCCACGAAGGGTTTGAACAGTTTCTCGTGGGTCACTGTCGGCATGATGGTGTCACGCGCCTGCTCCAGTCCCAGCACCAGGTGCTGGCGAATCTTGTCTTCCTTGAGCTCCGGCGACTGCCAATAACTCTTCTCGACCCGCCGCGTATGCAGCAGGGTGATGTGCTTCACGCCCAATGCCGTGACGTGTTCCAGCGAGCGTGCCAGCATGCGCGGGCGCGGCAGCGCCAGCAGCAGATGCACGTCGAGTGGCGCCGGCGGCTGACGGTCCAGCGTCAGGCTGAATTCGGCGCTGTCCGCGTCCAGTCGCTCCAGACGGCCACGGCCGATCAGGCCGCCCTCCACCCCCAGCGTCATCTCGTTGCCGACGCTGGCACGATGCACCTCACGCAGATGGCGCAGGCGGCGCGGGTCCGTGACACGTGCATGGTCCTGAGAGGTCAGGTCGTCAGCGCCGAGCAAAATCAGATTCATGGCAATACCGGGGCAGTGGAGGGCGGGATGCATCGCTTACAGACAGCGGCAAGCGGGCGTTATTCTAGCATGTCGTGCATGCTGACCCGACGGGGACAGCGTTGGCATGGCGTCAATGGCTGACGCGTGGAGACGCCTTTTCTTGCAGTCCCCCCCCTTGAGTGCACAATGAAGAAAAATCGACAGGAGCCTGACACGTGCGAGTGATCCGCAAATATGCCAATCGGCGCCTATACGACACCGAGCAGAGCCGCTACGTGACCCTGGAAGACCTGCGCAGCCTGGTGCTGGCGGAAGAGGTCTTCAAGGTCGAGGACGCCAAGAGCGGTGAGGACCTCACGCGCACCATCCTGCTGACCATCATCATCGAGCAGGAGCAGGGCGAGGGCGAGGCCGAGGTCTTCTCCAACGAGCTGCTGGAGCAGTTCATCCGCATCTATGCGATGGCCAAGCCGTTGCCGCTGGCCGGTTATCTGGAGCAGGGCACGCGCCTGATGATGGAGCAGCAGCAGCGCATGCAGGAGCAGTGGTCCCAGGCCATGCGTCACTCGCCGATGGAGATGATGCGCGAGGTCGCCGAAGAGAACCTGCGCCTCTGGCAGCAGGCCATGGGCGCTGGCATGGGCGCTGGCAAGAGCGCCTCACGCTCACAGCCGAGCGATGCGGATGCGGCGCCTGATGAGTCGGACACGCCGCCGGACGATGAGCGGCGCTGAGTGTGACACCGTGTCAGATCCAGCTTTCACATAAATTCATCGTGATGTGAAAAGGGGCGCCCCGAGCAGGGCGCCTTTCTGCCATAATGCGCAGCCTGATATTTCCTCGGTAGCTCGCGCCATGCGGGTAGCCCTGATCCTCACTGGCTCATGAAGGTTGAAAAGATGAAGGTCCTGATCATCGGCGGCGGTGGCCGCGAACATGCGCTGGCCTGGAAGGCCGCCCAGTCATCCCGTGTCGAGGAGGTCTTCGTGGCGCCCGGCAATGCGGGTACGGCGCGCGAGTCCAAGCTGACCAATCTGGCGATTGCCGCTGACGATCTCGATGCGCTGGTCGCCTTCGCGCGTGACAACGCCATCGAGCTGACCATCGTCGGCCCGGAAGCGCCGCTGGTGATCGGCGTGGTCGATCGCTTCCGCGAAGCGGGGCTCAAGTGCTTCGGCCCGACGGCCGGTGCCGCCCAGCTGGAAGGCTCCAAGGCCTTCACCAAGGACTTCCTGGCGCGTCATGCCATCCCGACCGGCGACTACGCGACCTTCGCGGAGGTCGATGCTGCGCTTGAGTACCTGGCGGCCCATCCGGCGCCCATCGTCATCAAGGCCGATGGCCTGGCGGCAGGCAAGGGTGTCGTGGTCGCGATGAGCGACGAGGAGGCCCGCGCCGCGGTGCGTGACATGCTCGAGGACAACGCCTTCGGCGATGCCGGCGCACGTGTGGTGATCGAGGAATTCCTCGACGGCGAGGAAGCCAGCTTCATCGTGATGGTCGACGGCGAGAACGTGCTGCCGATGGCCACCAGTCAGGATCACAAGCGCGTCGGCGAAGGCGACACCGGCCCCAACACCGGCGGCATGGGGGCCTACTCTCCGGCGCCGGTGGTGACGGCTGACGTTCACCAGCGCGTGATGGACGAGATTATCCTGCCCACCGTGCATGGCATGGCGGCCGAAGGCCATCCCTATACCGGTTTCCTGTATGCCGGTCTGATGATCGATGCCCAGGGCGCGCCGAAGATCATCGAATACAACTGCCGCTTCGGTGACCCGGAAACCCAGCCGATCATGGTGCGTCTGAAGTCCGATCTGGTCGCGCTGTGTCTGGCCGCCGAAGACGGGCGTCTCGACACCCAGACCTGCGAGTGGGATTCCCGCGCGGCGGTCGGCGTGGTGCTGGCAGCTGGCGGCTACCCGGCCAGCTACCGCAAGGGTGATGTCATCAGCGGCTTCGACGCTGCCGAAGCGACCGGCTGCAAGGTCTTCCATGCCGGAACCGCCGAGCAGGATGGCCAGGTCGTCACCAGCGGTGGTCGCGTGCTGTGTGTCACCGCACTGGGCGACAGCGTCGCGGCGGCCACCGAGCGTGCCTATGAAGGCGTCGATGCCATCAGCTGGCAGGACATGCTGGTGCGTCGCGACATCGCCTGGCGCGCCATCGCTCGCGAGCGCGGCGATAGCTGAAAGCGCTGAGTCGCACGGGCCATCGCCCCGCGACATGCCTGCTTCACGACAAGACCCGGCCTCAGGCCGGGTCTTGTCGTTGGGGCGTCTCTGGACGCCCTGAGCGCCTACGACCATCGTGTCGGGGTCTGGTCATGTCGGTGTCGGGCATGCGATAACCCTAGTCATCCTATATTCCTTCTTGAGGCAGACCGGCGTCGAAAGATGGCGTCGCCGTCCGCCCTGAACCCTTTTCCTGTCTCGCCGACAAGGAGTCTGCATGGACCGTATCCGGCTTGAATTTCCGGTTTCCCGCCTGGTACATCGCCACCCGATGACGATTCGGGTCAGCGACATCAACTATGGCCAGCACCTGGGTCACGACAGCGTAGTCAGCCTGGCGCACGAGGCGCGGGGCCAGGCCTGGCAGTCGCTGGGCTTCCCCGAATGGAACATCGATGGGCTGATGAGCATCGTCGCGGATCTCGCCGTGCAGTATCAGGGCGAGGGCCGGCTGGGTGACGCCCTCGTGGTGGAAACGGCCATCGACAGCGTGTCCGGCAAGGGACTTGGTGTCCATCACCGCCTGCTGCGTGTCAGCGATGACGCGGTGCTGGCGACGCTGCGCGTCGGGCTGGTGTTCACTGGCGAGCAGGGGCTGGCGGAGCCAAGCGCGCGCGCCAGTGCCGCCATCGAGCAGGCCGTCTCAGCCATGTCGTCTCGGGTAGCCAACTGATGTCGCGGGAATATCCGATCATCGCCGTGACGGGGTCTTCCGGCGCGGGCACCACCACCGTCATGCGCACCTTCGAGCGCATGTTCTCGCGTGAGGCGATTCATGCCGCCTACGTGGATGGGGATGCCTTTCACCGTTATACCCGTGACGAGCTGGTGCGCATGTTTCAGGAGGTGCCGGAGCGCAAGCGCGAGCTGTCTCACTTCGCGGTCGAGGCCAACCAGCTGGATCGTCTGGAAGCGCTGTTCGTCGAATATGGCGAGCAGGGCTCCGGCACGCATCGCCACTACATTCATGCCGAAGACAAGCGCATGATCGAGGCCGGCTACAAGGTCGGCACCTTCACCGAATGGCAGTCGCTGCCGGACTGTACGGACCTGCTGTTCTACGAGGGGCTGCATGGCGGGCTGGTGACGCCGGAGCATGACATCGCGCGTCATGTCGATCTGCTGATCGGGGTGGCGCCGACCATGAATCTGGAGTGGATCCAGAAGATCGATCGCGACACCAAGCTGCGCGGGCACTCCCAGGAAGCGGTGGTGGACACCATCCTGAGCCGCATGGATGACTACGTGCGCTACATCCAGCCGCAGTTCTCACGCACGCACATCAACTTCCAGCGCGTGCCGACGGTGGATACCTCCAACCCCTTCGAACCGCAGGATATCCCGACGGACGCCGAGTCGATGGTCGTGATCCACTTCCGCGATCCCGGCAGTGTCGATTTCCCGTTCCTGCTCGCGATGATCCAGGGTTCATTCATGTCGCGCCCGCATACGCTGGTGGTGCCCGGCGCGTTGATGGCACTGGCCATCGAGCTGATCATCACGCCGCTGGTCAAGAGCCTGCTGGCGCAGCGGCGGTTCCGCTAGTCACAGACATGAAGACGAAGGGGGCTGGGCTCGGGCTGGCTCAGTGCTTGCGGCCCTTGAGGCGTGGCAGGATGCCTTTCTTCCAGACGCGCAGGGCGCGATTCAGGCGGCCGCTGCGGATCAGCAGGCGCGCCTCGCGGGTGCTCAACGGCAGGCCGAGGGTGCGTTGCTTGAGCTTCAGCGAGTGACGCAGGTCGAAGCGGCGCATCATGCGCGCAAGAGTGGCTGTGCCCGGCAGGCGCGGCAGGCGGACGGCAGAGGTGAAGTCGATCAGGACCGGCACGCCATCGCGCAGCACGACGTTGGAGCCACGGATGTCGTTGTGGGCCATCTGACGCTGATGGAGTTGCTGCACGACGAGAATCAGTTGCTGACTGAGGCGGGCATCCGTCACGTCATCCAGGGCGGCATCACTCAGCAACGGCCCGGGAATGTACTCCATCGCCAGCGACAGCGGTGACAGGCGCGCCACGGCGCGGGGGGCGTGTGTCCAGTCGCCCAGACGCTCGAGCATCTTCAGCTCGTGGCGTACCAGCCAGCGTGCCATCAATGCCGCCGGCGTGCCGGCATAGCGGCGGTAATCCTTGCAGACCACCGGCTGGCCATTGAGGTGCGTGATATAGACCTCGGCCTTGAGAAAGCCCTTGGCACGCTGCAGGAACTCGCCCGGGGCCTGCTCGCCGTCAATACGCGCGACCCTGGGCGCGGCACGTAGTGCCGCCCGCGCCTTCTCGGCGCGCGTAGGCTCAGCGCGATCAACGGCGGGGGCGCCGACAGTGGCCGGTCGTGTCTCGCCGTGAGCGCCAAGGCCGGCCTCCAGTTCGTGGTTGGCCTTGCGCAGGGAGGAATCTTGGCGAGTGAACACGGGCATGACGGGCGGCTTCTCGTTAGCGGGATAACAATGATTATCCTACTGTTTTCCTCATTCGCCCACTGGCAGCGGTGAATCAGTCTGTTTCCCTAAAGGCGACATTGCCCTGTCCGCCAACTGGCCCGCGTTTTCCTGCGTCTGCCCTTGGCCTGTTGCCCGGCTGGCGCTACGCTGGCAGGCCACGCTGCCGTGGGCAGCCCCACTTCAAGGGAGAAGGTGTCATGGACTGTCTGTTCTGCAAGATCATCAACCGCGAGATTCCCGCCGATATCGTCTATGAGGATGATGAGGTGCTGGCCTTCAATGACATCAATCCGCAGGCGCCGACCCATGTGTTGATCATCCCCAAGCAGCACATCGCCACGCTCAACGATATCGAGGAGCATCAGCTGGCTACGGTAGGGCGCCTGCAGTACACCGCCGCCAGACTGGCGAAGGACTACGGTTTTGCCGAGGGCGGTTATCGCGTGGTGATGAACTGCAATGAAGATGGCGGCCAGACGGTCTATCATATTCATATGCACCTGATGGGTGGTCGCCGCTTCACATGGCCGGCTGGCTGAGCCGGCATAGAGCAGGCGCCTGTACCGGCGGTTCGCGGGCAGGTAGCGGCTAGCGATAACAAGCGCGCGGCACACAGGCGCATACCGGCAATGTCGTGAAAACGGCATTGCCGGTTTTGCATTTGGGAAGCCACGGCGCAAGGGAGCCGGTCAGGCCTCGCCCGGCGACACTCTGCCCCTTACCGTCGCGGGCTGGCTTGCGTAAGATGGCCTCATTGCTCACGCCGTGCAGGAGTCTCCCCATGCCGCATTCCGATGCCATTTCGGCGCAACGTCATCACAGCCGCGCCGATCAGTTGATCCATCAGTTCGACACCGTACTGCGTACCCTGGTGCCACATGCCGCCCAGCCGTCGCGTCCCTCTCCGGCGGGCGACATCCATGACGAAGCGATCAGCGACGAAGAGCGTCAGCACGCCGCTGGCCTGATGCGCATCAATCACACCGGCGAGGTGTGTGCCCAGGCGCTCTATCAGGGTCAGGGGTTCACGGCGCGTCTGCCCGAAACGCGCACGCAGATGGAGCTGGCTGCCCAGGAAGAGATCGATCACCTGGCCTGGTGCGATGCGCGACTCGTCGAGCTGGATGCCAATACCAGCCTGCTCAATCCGCTGTTCTACATGACGAGCTTTGCGCTCGGGGCGGCGGCTGGCGCCATCAATGACAAGGTCAGCCTCGGGTTCGTGGCCGCGACCGAAGAACTGGTCGGCGAGCACCTGTCGAAGCACCAGCAGACGCTGCCCGAGGGCGATCAGCGCTCACGTGCCGTGTTGCGCCAGATGGAAATCGACGAAGCCCATCATGAGCAGTGGGCGCTGGAAGCCGGTGGTCATCGCTTCCCGGGGCCGCTGAAGAGCGCCATGCGCCTGATGTCCAAGGTGATGACGGCCAGCGTCTATCGGGTGTGATGGTCAGACGCCTGAGCCTGCCTTGGCAGCTTCAGGACGCTACAACGCAAAAGGCCGCCCCATGGGGCGGCCTTTGTGTTTTTGGCGAACGTCGTGATGATCAATGCGAGACGATCATTGCGAGTCGGCCAGTGTGAGACGTTCAGCGGTCTCTGGTGTCAGGGCTTATTCCTTGACCTGGTACTCACCGTCCAGCGTCTCGGTGCTGCTGCCGTCTTCACGCGTGGCATCACGCGAGTAGTTCTGGCGGCCACTGGCCTTGTCCTGGGCCTCCTGCATGCGCTGCTGCATCTCGCTCATGCGCTTTTTCATGCGACGGCGGATGAAGGGCAGCATGATGATGCCGAGTATCATCATCACCAGCGCCGCGAACAGGCTGAAGATCATGACCACGCCACCGATCAGCCAGGCGGCGACCAGCTTGAGGCCGGACAGGCCATTGGAGGGGCGTTGGTTGCCTGCATTGGCCTGCCATTGGCGAGCCTGGTTCCACAGAGTGTTGTGCTGTTGGCCTTGCATGTGTCTTCTCCACGATAGAGCCGGGCCGTCAGGCCGGGCGAGGATGACCCGATAGGTGAAAGTGGGTGGTCGGGGATATCGGGTCAGGGAAACAGGGGTATTGCCCTCCCGGCGCAACTGGCATTCGTGCTCTGGGCCGGGGGATGGGTAAGTGGGGCTCGATGCGACGCACTTTTGCATGAGGCGCTTGATGGCATCGGGCGGCCGGTTGACTCGTTCAGCATCGAAGTTGGCATCGTTGCCGTCAAGCGGCTTCGGCGTTGATCCAGCGCTGGATGTCAGGTTCAGTCCCTGAACCACTTCAAGGCACGGTGGCTGGTCAAACGGGTCGATCAGTTCACGGCCGGTAATCCGGATTCATGGACACGCTGGCGGCGAGGTTGAAAGCGTTGCCCGGCAGCGGCATGTTCAATGTCATCCGTTGCGGCCTGCCTTGCGCATCGCGCCCGTGAATCTGGATGGCGTGCGCAGCGACTTCGACGCTCTGTACACTCTTGATGCCGTCGACAGCGGCAAAATTCAAGGTCTGGCGCATGCTGTCGCCATCGATGGCCTTGTCGCCGGGCGCGGAATCACTCTGGCGCAGCGCTTCGCTGATGAATTCTCCATCGGCGAGATTGATGGCCAGTTCCATCTGCCACCCATTATGCCCCCAGCCCGTGAACTGAACATGATCGTCGCGGATATCCATCGTGCTGAATTCCATCATGCCCTTGCGACTGGCGTGGATCATCATCTGCGTGAGCAGCTCTGGCGCGAGCCCTTGAGTAGTCGCGGCGTCAGAGATATCCGTCGCAGGCTTTCCGGCTGTGCGGGTGGCGGCCGTGTCCAGCGCGCTATCCTCCGCATCATTTCCGAGCGTGGCGTGCGCCTTGCCATCATCTGAGTGCTCGGTAGTCGAGGGCCCATTTGCAGAGAGCCCTGCGGTCGAGAGTTCTGCCGCCGACAGCTGATGGCGCACCGGCAGGTCCTCGATGCCATTGGCATAGGCGGGAGCCGAGCCCAGCATCAGGCCGAGTGCGCTGACGCCCAGGCCGTGTCGCCAGTGCTGGACTGCGCGGCTGGCGAGCCAGAAGCGTGACGGGGCGGTGCCTGCGGCCGAGGATGGCGGCTGCCGGGATGCGGAGTCTGATTCACGAACGGGAGCAATACGGGACGCGGCTGATGGGGACATGACACCCTCCTCAAGGATGGCTGGGCATGGCGCTCACTGTGGGCCAGGCGACCTTGCGCGACGCTGAGACGTGAATTCATCTGAGGTTCATTGCCTCCTGTCAGTCTCTGCATCACAGGGTCAGTGGTTGCTCTCGCGTTGGTCCGCGTTGTTCCAACGCAGGTTTGATTGCACATTCCGTTGCTAGATTGAGCGCCACGCGCAAGCGCCCGCCTTGGGCGCACACCAGCCCGCCGTCATTCACGAGGTTCCTCTTCATGCAGACTCCCCACAAGGCTCAGCCAGACGCCCGTGCAGCGCGTGGCAGTCAATGGCGGCAACGCTATGTCTGGCTGTGCCTCGGGCTCGGGAGCCTGCTGGTCGGAGCACTGGCACTGCCGCCGCATGCGCTGTGTGACAGCGAGCGCTGGCGCAGCCTGCACGACGAAGTCGCCGCCGGACGTGTCATTTCGTTGTCCGAGCTGCTCGATAGCCTCGAGCGCGACTGGCTGGGTCAGGTGGTCGAGGTGGAACTCGAAGAGACGCATGGCGAGCTGATCTATGAGGTCGAGATGCTCGGGCCACAGGGCCAGATGGCCAGATTCACCGTGCGCGCCTCGGATGGCAGTCTGCGTGAGGTGCGCGGCGTCAATCTGGATGCCATGCGTCGCGCTGGCAGCGGTTCCTTGTCTGAGCCTCTGACCAAGCCCCTGACCAGGCCCCTGCCCGAGACGGCCGACGCGCCGCTCGTGACTGACGGCGCCAATGCCGAGGTCGAGAGTCAGTAGGACGAGGCAGGCAGTCGCCAGGCCAGGTAGTGCCAGCGCAGGCTGTGACAAGGGCGCGAGGGTGCCTGGCGGCCCTGAGGAACGGTATGCTAGTGCCATTGTCCATTGCGCCACCGGTAGAACGCCGCTTGCGTCAGGAGCCCGAGAATCGATGAAGATATTGCTGGTTGAAGATGACATGCCGTTGGCCGAAGCGCTGATGGCGCGCCTGGGGGAAGCCGATGTACTGGTCGAGCATGCCACCACCGGGGGAGACGCCGACTTTTTGATCCAGACCGAGAGCTACGATGCCGTAGTGTTGGATCTCGGCCTGCCGGACGGTGATGGCACGCGCTGGCTGGCCCAGTGGCGGGAAGCCGGCATCGAGGTGCCGGTGCTGGTGCTGACCGCGCGCGAGCGCTGGTCTGACAAGGCCGCCGGCTTCTCTGCCGGCGCCGATGATTACGTCACCAAGCCCTTCGAGACCGCCGAGGTCATCTTCCGTCTGCGCGCCCTGGTACGGCGCTCACGCGGCCATGCCCACCCCGTGCTCAAGCTGGGTGATCTGGCCTGTGACACCCATGGCGGTACCGTCAGTCTGGCGGGGCGCCCCGTGTCGCTGACCGCCCAGGAAACGCGCCTGCTGATGCACCTGATGCACGCCGTGCCCGGTGTGGTCAGCCGTTCTGAACTGGTCGAGCATGTCTATGACCGCGACCACGAACCCGATTCCAATGTCATCGACGTGCAGATCAGCCGTCTGCGCCGCAAGCTGGGTGCCGAGCGCATCGAGACGCTGCGCGGGCGTGGCTATCGCCTGCGTGATCCGGACGCCGAGACACAGACGCCGGCGGATGGCAGCGACGCATGAAGCCACTGTCCGTCGGCCGCCGCTTGCTGGGCGGCTCGCTGGTCATTGCCTTGATCGTCATGCCGCTGACCGGGCTCGGTCTGGCCTGGAGCTTCCGTGACGCCGTGACTACCGCCTTCGACCAGCGCCTGCTGTCGCTGTCGAAGGTGCTGATCGCCGCCATCCAGTTCGACCGCGAGAAGGGCCGCCCCGGCCTGACACGCTCGCTGGGCGACCCACGCTTCGATCAGGCCTATTCGGGCTGGTACTGGCAGATTTCCGATCGCAACGGCAATGTGCTGACGTCGCGCTCGCTGTGGGACCAGCGACTGCCGCCGCTGGAAGACATGGACAAGGGCGTCATCATCAGCCGTGACCTCAAGGGCCCGCGCCATCAGGTGTTGCGCTCCCTCGAGCGCGATATCCGCCTGCCCGGCCGCAACCAGCCACTGCACGTGATGGTGGCGGCCAGTCGTAGTGAGGTCGACGCCGAGGTCGCGCGCTTCGAGTGGCTGCTGGCGGGCGCGCTGGTGGCCTTGGCATCGCTTTTGGTGTGCGGCTCTGCCGCGCAGATCAGCTGGGGGCTGGCGCCTCTGCGGCGCCTGCGGGCTCGCCTCAAGAAGGTTGCCGACGGCGAGGCGGAGCGGCTGGAAGAGACCCGTCTGCCGCCGGAGCTGACCGAGCTGACCCGCGCCATCAATGCCGTGCTCGAGCGAGATCAGCGCTTGATCGAGCGTGGGCGTGCGGCGGCCGGCAATCTGGCGCATGCCCTCAAGACGCCGGTCAGCGTGCTCAAGGCGCAGTCCGAGCGCTTCGACGGCGAGGACCGTGCGCGGATCGACGCCGAGCTCAAACGTATCGATGAAGCCGTGCGCCACCACCTGGCGCGTGCCAGTGCCGCCGGTGGCGCGCATCTCAGCGGGCGCATCAGCCTGCGTGAGGCGGCGGGGCCGGTCTTCGAGGGGCTAGGGCGCTTGGCGAGTCGGCGTGGCATCACGCTCAGTCTGGCGCTAGAGGACGACGCCAGCGTGCGGGTCGACCCGCAGGACCTGCAGGAAATGGTCGGTAACCTGCTCGAGAACGCCTTGCAGTGGGCTCGCCAGCAGGTGCGCGTCAGCAGCGAGACCCGCGATGGCGGCGTGCTGTTGATCATCGAGGACGACGGCCCTGGCATGAATGAAGAAGAGGGCGCTGCCGCGCTGGGGCGTGGGGCGCGTCTTGATGAAGGGCGCTCCGGTTCCGGTCTGGGGCTGGCGATCGTCGATGATCTGATGGCGCTCTATGGGGGCGAGCTGGCACTTGAGCGCTCCAGCCTGGGCGGCCTGGCGGCACGCGTCTGGCTGCCGAGCTCCCCGCTGGTCGGGGCGCAGCCGAAGGAGTGACAGGGCGCCGCCACGTTTATCAGTGGTCTTGTCTTGATAGTTCAGCGCTATCACAGCCATCCCGAGAGATGATTGGGCGCGGGCAGGGCGACATCGTATTCTGACGGTGTCCGGCTGGCAGCCGGACGGGCTTCGTTTCTGAGTCTCGTCTGCCGCGCCCTGCGGTGATGACGAACTGGCGCTCCTTCGGGAGCGCTTTTTTTTTGCCTGTCATTCGTCACGCCATGCCTGATCGGCGATGCTCAAGGCGCCGATTGAACGCTGGCGGGGCTAACGGTCACGCTCAGGATCGCATAGGCTGTCAGAGAGTAAGCATCCGTTGCCGGGCGTCAGGAGGTGGTGATGAAGGACATGACAATGTGTGCTCAGCATGGCGATCTGGAGGGCCTGGCACAGGCATTGGCCGCTCCCGATGCGCACGAGCGAGTCAATGACGTGGATTATCGCGGGCGCTCGCCATTGCTGGTCGCGGTGCAGGCCAATCAGCCGGAGGCGGTGGAGGCCCTGCTGGCCGCCGGCGCCGATTGCGAGCAGACCGATGCCCTGCACGACACGCCCCTGCTGGCTGCGGCCGCACTCGGCTATGGCCGCTGCCTGAGCCGGCTGCTGGCGCATGGCGCCTCGGCGACGGTGCTCAATCGCTTCTCTTCCACTGCGCTGATGTCGGCCAGTGAGCGTGGCCATGCCGATATCTGCCGTCAGCTGCTCGAGGAGACCGATGTCGACGTCAATCACCAGAATACGCTCGGCTGGACGGCACTGATCGAGGCCGTGTTGCTGGGGGATGGCGGCGTTGACTATCAACGTGTCGTCGAGCAGCTGCTGGCCCACGGTGCCGACGTCAATCTGGCGGACGCCGAAGGTGTCACGCCGCTGGCGCATGCGCGCTGGCGCCAGTTCGAGGCGCTGAGCGAGAGGCTGGAAGCGGCCGGCGGACACGAGCAGGGCGTTGCCCATGACGTGAGCGACGACGTCCAGGCCCGTACCTCGACACCGCGTCGTGCATGATAGCACCGACCACAAGGAGGCATCGCATGGCGTTGACCTGGGGACTGATCATCATCGGCATCGCCTTGATGCTGCTCGGTGGCTATCGCTGGCAGCAGGCACAGTCCTTCGCCCGCAACAGCGCACAGGTGATGGGCGAGGTCATCAATCACGACCGTACGCTGCACGTCGAAGGGCGTGGCCCGATCCATCTGCCCAAGGGCGGCAGGCTCAGCGAGGATGAGGCCCTGGCGATGGCGGGGCTGCCGCCGGGTGGGCGCTTCAATATCGAGTCGATCCAGTATGCGCCCGTGGTGCGCTATCAGGATCAGCGTGATGGCTGGCACGAGATCATCTCGCCGCTGGCGGTGCCCTCGCCGACACCCGCCGTTGGGGAGAGCGTGGCGCTGGTCTATCGCCTCGACGCCCCGCATGAGGCCAGCCTGCCGGGAACGCGCGGCTGGCTGATCGGGGTGCCGTTGATTCTCGGCTTCGCACTGTGCGCCGTCGGCCTACGCCTGCTGTTGCGGGGTGGTGGTGGATGAGTGATTCAGGGGGCGGCGCGACCCGCCGTTATGGTGTCGGCATGCTGGTGCTGTGCTGGGCGCTGATTCTCGCCATGCTGGTGTGGTGGTTTCAGGACCAGCTTGATGAGCGCACCCGGCCCAATGCCTCGCTGGCTGGCCAGTCGCTGTCATCCGGCGAGCCGCTGACGCTGTCGCGCAACCGCTCAGGGCACTTCGTGGCCCCCGGTACGATCAATGATCAGCCGGTGACCTTCCTGCTCGATACCGGCGCCACCTATGTTTCAGTGTCCGAAGCGCTGGCCGAGCGCCTGCAGCTGCCACGCGGGCGAGATGCGCGCTTCACCACCGCAAATGGCGTCAGCCACGGTGCCCTGACCACACTGGATACCGTCAGTCTGGCGGGGCTCAGCCAGCGCGAGGTGCGCGGGGCCATCGTGCCGGGCATGCATGATGAGGTGGTGCTGCTGGGAATGAGTTTCCTGGGAGAGTTCGATATCAACATGCGCGGTCAGCAGATGACGCTGACGCCGGTGGATGGCGCTGGCGGCGGCCGATAACGCCATTGGCTGACACAGATGGCTGACAGGGCTGGCAAGAAGGTCAGCTGACACTCCACCGCTCTGTCAGCAGGCCCCGCAAACGACAACGCCCCGCTCATGATCTCCATGAGCGGGGCGTTTCACGTCTGGCGTGTCAGAGCAGGTGCTCAGTCTTTCCTGGGCGGCTCGACATGGCCACCGAAGCCGAAGCGCATTGCCGACAGCAGGCGGTTGGCGTAGGTGTTTTCCTTGCGCGAGCTGAAGCGCGAGAAGAGCGCATTGGCCAGCACCGGCACGGCGACACCCTGCTCGACGGCGGCATCGACGGTCCAGCGGCCTTCGCCACTGTCGGAGACGGCACCGCTGTAGTGGTCCAGACGCTCGTCACCGGCCAGGGCCTGGGCGGTCAGGTCGAGCAGCCAGGAAGACACCACGCTGCCACGACGCCACACCTCGGCGATATCGGCCAGATTGAGGTCGAAGCGCTGATCTTCCGGCAGGGCGTCGGAGCCCTTGCTCTGCATCAGCTCGAAGCCCTCGGCATAAGCCTGCATCAGGCCGTACTCGATGCCGTTGTGGACCATCTTCACGTAGTGACCGGCACCGACCGGACCGGCGTGGATGTAGCCGCGCTCGGCGCGCTCGTCCGGGGCGTTGCGGCCCTTGGTGCGCTCGAGATCGCCATAGCCCGGGGCAAGAGTATCGAACAGCGGCTCGAGATGCTCGAACACGGCCTTCTCGGCGCCGATCATCATGCAGTAGCCGCGCTCCAGGCCCCACACGCCGCCGGAAGTGCCCACATCGACGTAGTTCAGGCCCTTCAGCTTGAGGGCCGTGGCACGGCGGATGTCGTCCTTGTAGAAGGTGTTGCCGCCATCGATGATGGTGTCGCCGGCTTCCATCAGCTCGGCCAGCGTGGCGATGGTCTGCTCGGTGATCTCGCCAGCCGGCAGCATGACCCAGACGGCGCGCGGCGCCTCGAGCTGCTGAACCAGTTCCACGAGGCTATCGACGTGCGTCGCACCGTCGGCGACCAGTGACTGGGCGATTGCCGCGTCACGATCATGGGCGACCACTTCGTGGCCATTGCGCATCAAGCGACGAGCGATATTGCCGCCCATGCGGCCGAGTCCGATGATACCGAGTTGCATGTTCGTTCCTTTCACGTGAAGCCGGGGAGAGTCGGGACGGCGCGAAGCCTACCCTGTGCGGGCGCTGGACGCAAAAACGGGCCATATCAATGACATGGCCCGTTCGTTTTCTGCTGATCAGTTCGGAGTGGAGCGATAATGCTCAGGCACTTTCACTGTCTTTCCAGAAGGTGATGTCCGGGTGTGCGGTGGGACATGTACCTTCTTCTTGCCGCTTTGAGTTTTAGCCATGGCTAATCTCCTCAATCGGTGGGGCGGCCAACTTGATCTTGGCTAACCAGAAGGAGACAATGCCTCCGCATTTGGTAGCTAGCCTACCTGAGCATTTTGGGGTGACCACACGCCCTGACGCTCGAGACGCCCGAAGTTGCAGCTTCGGGCGTTTTTTTTGGCCTCCACAAAAGCAAGTGAAGGCCAATACTTCACATCAATCCCAGCTCAGGGCACCGCCGACCTGATATTCGGTGACGCGCGTCTCGAAGAAGTTCTTCTCCTTGCGCAGGTCGATGATCTCGGACATCCACGGGAACGGGTTCTTGGCGCCCGGGAACTGCTCCTTGAGGCCCAGCTGCGCGAGGCGACGGTTGCAGATGAAGTGGAGGTATTCCTCCATGATGGCCGCGTTCATGCCCAGCACGCCGCGCGGCATGGTGTCACGCGCGTATTCGATCTCGAGCTGGGTGCCTTCCAGAATCATCTGGGTGACTTCGTCCTGGAATTCGGCGGTCCACAGGTGCGGGTTCTCGACCTTGATCTGGTTGATCACGTCGATGCCGAAGTTCAGGTGCATGGACTCGTCACGCAGGATGTACTGGAACTGCTCGGCGACGCCGGTCATCTTGTTGCGACGACCCATGGACAGGATCTGGGAGAAGCCGCAGTAGAAGAAGATGCCTTCGGTGACGGCGTAGAAGCCGATCAGGTTGCGCAGGAATTCCTGGTCCGCTTCCGGTGTACCGGTGTGGAAGTCGGCACGCGCCAGCGCCTGGGTGTGCTTGAGGCTCCAGGCGGACTTGCGCGCCACGGAGTCCACTTCACGGTACATGTTGAAGACTTCGCCTTCGTCCATGCCCAGTGACTCGATGCAGTACTGGTAGGCGTGGGTGTGGATCGCCTCTTCGAAGGCCTGGCGCAGCAGGTACTGGCGGCACTCCGGGTTGGTGATGTTCTTGTAGACGGCCAGCACCAGGTTGTTGGCGACCAGCGAGTCGGCAGTGGAGAAGTAGCCCAGCGAGCGCATCACGATCAGACGCTCGTCTTCGGTCAGGCCGTCCTGGCTCTTCCACAACGCGATGTCCGCGTTCATGTTCACTTCCTGCGGCATCCAGTGGTTCGCGGAGCCGTCGAGGTACTTCTGCCATGCCCAGTCGTACTTGAAGGGCACCAGCTGGTTGACGTCGGCGCGCGCATTGATCATGCGCTTCTCGTCGACCTGAATGCGCTGGGCACCCATTTCCAGTTCTTCCAGACCCTTGGCCACGTCGAGATCGTCCAGCGCCTGCTGGGCGCGGGCGATGCGCTCGGCATCGCTGATCGCGTAGCCTTCGCTGTTCTCGTTCGCGACGACAGCGTCAGCCGCCGGGGCAGCCGCGGGAGCTTCGGCCTGCGGCGCCGGTTTGGCCGTCGCCGGCTTCTCGGCAGCGGGGGCTTCGTCTTCGTGGAAATCGTCCCAGTTCAACATGTTGCGTTCCTCGTGTTCGGTGATGGTCACGCGGGCAGTCAGCGTGACGAAAAGGCAGGGGCGGTGCGTTCTACGACGCGAGCGCCATCGAGTGGCGTGGCTCCCACAGGGAGTCAGGCCCGGGCTTGTTTCGAGGGAATGTCAGGAGGCAGTGATTGTTGGTGGCGGCACAAGACCGAGCGGGGCTCGGTCTTGTAGGTTTGCCGCAGTCCGCCTGCAAGGTGTGTCCTGGCAGGCGGTGAGTCAGCGTCAGCGGACTCGGGTCTGGCGCAATCGCTTACTGACAGGCCTCACAGCCCAACTCATCGATGTTGCTGGCGGAGGGGGCACGCTGGCCGCTCTTGCCCTGCAGGAAGTCTTCGATGCCGCGCGGTTCCGGCTTGGCTTCCGGTGCCGGGGTCGGCGCAGGAGCAGGTGCCGGAGTCGGTGCATTGCCGACGGCGTTGTGCTTGCTGCGATCGACGGTGGATTTCTCCACGGCGGTCGCACCCAGAGCACGGAGGTAATAGGTGGTCTTGAGGCCACGGAACCATGCCATGCGGTAGGTCACGTCCAGCTTCTTGCCGGACACGCCCTGGATGTACAGGTTCAGGGACTGGGCCTGATCGATCCACTTCTGACGACGCGAGGCGGCTTCGACGATCCACTTCGGCTCGACTTCGAAGGCGTTGGCGTACAGCGCCTTGAGGTCTTCCGGGATGCGCTCGATCGGCTGCACGCTGCCGTCGTAGTACTTGAGGTCGTTGATCATGACCTCGTCCCACAGGCCGCGCGCCTTGAGGTCGTTGACCATGTAGGCGTTGACCACGGTGAACTCGCCAGACAGGTTCGATTTGACGAACAGGTTCTGGTAGGTCGGTTCGATGGACTGCGAGACACCACAGATGTTGGAGATCGTCGCGGTCGGCGCGATCGCCATCACGTTGGAGTTGCGCATGCCCTGGGTGCGGACCTTCTCGCGGATGTAGTCCCAGTCCTGAGTCTGGCTTTCGTCCATCTCGATGTAGTCGGCGCCACGCTCGGTCTTGAGCTTCTCGATGGAATCGATCGGCAGGATGCCCTGGCTCCACAGCGAACCGTCGAAGCTTTCGTAACGACCACGCTCGGCGGCCAGATCACTGGAAGCTTCGATGGCGTGATAGCTGACGAGTTCCATGGATTCGTCGGCGAAGGTCACGGCTTCTTCGGAGGCATAGGCGATGGACTGCGCGTAGAGCGCATCCTGGAAGCCCATGATACCGAGGCCGACCGGGCGGTGACGCATGTTGGAGCGACGCGCCTGCGGTACGGCGTAGTAGTTGATGTCGATGACATTGTCGAGCATGCGCACGGCGGTACGCACCGACTTCTTGAGCTTGTCGCCATCCAGCTTGCCGTCGATGACGTGCTGCGCCAGGTTGATCGAGCCCAGGTTGCAGACCGCGATCTCGTCCTCGGAGGTGTTGAGGGTGATCTCGGTGCACAGGTTGGACGAGTGCACGACACCGGCGTGCTGCTGCGGGCTGCGCAGGTTGCACGGGTCCTTGAAGGTGATCCACGGGTGGCCGGTCTCGAACAGCATGGAGAGCATCTTGCGCCACAGATCACGCGCCTTGACGCGCTTGAACAGCTTCAGCTGGCCCTGACGGGTCATCTCCTCGTACTGCTCGTAACGCGCCTGGAAGGCCGCGCCGTACAGGTCGTGGAGGTCCGGGCAGTCGGACGGCGAGAACAGGGTCCACTCGGTGTCATCGAAGACACGCTTCATGAAGAGATCCGGCACCCAGTTGGCGGTGTTCATGTCGTGGGTACGACGACGGTCATCACCGGTGTTCTTGCGCAGGTCGAGGAATTCCTCGACGTCCATGTGCCAGGTTTCCAGATAGGCACAGACGGCGCCCTTGCGCTTGCCACCCTGATTGACGGCAACGGCGGTGTCGTTGACGACCTTCAGGAAGGGCACGACGCCCTGGGACTTGCCGTTGGTGCCCTTGATGTAGGAGCCCAGCGCACGCACCGGCGTCCAGTCATTGCCGAGACCACCCGCCCACTTGGAGAGCATGGCGTTGTCGCGGATGGCGCCGTAGATGCCGTCGAGGGCGTCCGGCACGGTGGTCAGGTAGCAGCTGGACAGCTGGCTGCGACGGGTGCCGGCGTTGAACAGCGTCGGCGTGGAAGCCATGTAGTCGAAGCTGGACAGCAGCTCGTAGAACTCGATGGCACGGCCTTCGCGGTCTTCCTCGTTCAGGGACAGGCCCATGGCGACACGCATGAACATGACCTGCGGCAGCTCATAGCGCACGTCGTTCTGGTGCAGGAAGTAGCGGTCGTACAGGGTCTGCAGGCCGAGGTAGGTGAACTGGTTGTCACGCGTGTGATCGATGGCCGCGCCGAGACGCTCCAGATCGAAGGTGGCCAGTTGCTCGTCCAGCTGCTCGAAGGCGATACCGCTCTCGATGTAGGCCTTGAAGGCGACCGGGTAGTGGTCCTTCATCTCGCCGAAGGTGGCCTCATCAGCGACCTTGAGGAAGCTCAGGGCTTCGCGGCGCAGGTTGTCCTGCAGCAGGCGGGCGGTGACGTAGGTGTAGTTCGGGTCCTTCTCGACCAGCGTACGCGCGGTCATCATCAGCGCGGTGGACACGCCATCGACCGGCACGCCGTCGTACAGATTCTTCAGGGAGTCATCGACGATCTTCTGGGCATCGACGTTGGAAAGCTCGGCGCAGGCATCGAAGACGAGGGTCTCGATACGGCCCAGATCCAGCGGACGCACGCTGCCGTCGAGGTGCGTGACGTTGATGGTCGGGTGCGGCTTGGCGATCCCTTCGCTTTGGGCGCTGCGGGCACGAGCATGCTCATCGCGGTACAGCACATAGGCACGGGCGACCTTGTGCTCGCCGGAACGCATCAGCGCCAGCTCGACCTGATCCTGGATGTCTTCGATGTGCAGGGTGCCACCGTCAGGCATACGACGCTGGAAGGCGTCGGTGATCTGGCTGGTCAGCTGCTGAACCAGGTCGCGGATGCGCGAGCTGGACTCGACCTGATCGCCTTCCACGGCGATGAACGCCTTGGAGAGAGCGACGGAGATCTTGCTGGCGTCGAAGGCCGCAACATCGCCATTGCGCTTGATGACGCGCAGGCGCTGGGGGGCAGTCACGTCGACTGTCGCCTGATCGGTGCTGAAAGTGGAATCCATGACGCCTTCCTGAATCGTCTGAAGGTGAATCGTTGCCCGTTAGGGCTCGAGGGCAATTCGTATCGGGGCGCAGGCTGGAAATTCCTGCCTGCGCCCGGGGATATTCTGTCGTCGTCAGCCTTGTCGTCGAGAAACTCGATCAGGCTCAGGCGGGGCAATCGGCGCCCGGGCTGAGCCTGATAGCGTTCATGAGACACGGTTCCAGCAGCCTTGCGTGACTGCCTTCCCATACGCTTATTCATGCTTTCGGGGCTTGACAATCGTCGCCATGATCTATGGGTGTCGACGTCGCCAAAACCCTACATATGGGGTGTGAGCTGATTTTGGACACAAGATAGTGTTGTTTGGTGGGGCGTGCAAGTGGATAACTTGTGGGTAAGGTGTGGTTGAAAATCCGGCCTTGTCGCTGGGGGATGTCAAGAGTTCAGGTGTTAAATTTTCTGCGCTCCGTCAATGCAGATGGTGCCTGCGCTGCTGGCGCGTAAACGCCCAAATTGGCGTATCATTCGTGACAAATCACCCTGAAAAGGTTACGACGTGGCACAGGAAAGTAACTGCTTGTGAGCTGCTGGCCACGTTGACCCAACGATGCGGATGGAATGCCCTTGGATACCAATGCGCAAGAACATGTATTGATTGTTGAGGATGACGAGCGTCTGGCGACACTGACGCGCGAATACCTCGAAGCCAACAACTTCCGCGTGAGCGTCGAGAATGACGGCGCGCGGGCGGTGGACCTGATCATCAGTCTGCGCCCCGACATCGTGATTCTGGACCTGATGCTGCCGGGCGAGGATGGTCTGTCCATCTGTCGTCGCGTGCGGCCTCAGTTCGCCGGGCCGATCCTGATGCTGACGGCGCGTACCGATGACATGGATCAGGTGCTGGGTCTGGAGATGGGCGCCGACGATTACGTGCCCAAGCCGGTGCAGCCGCGTGTATTGCTTGCACGCATGCGGGCCTTGCTGCGTCGCGCCGATGGCCCCGAAGTGGCCGCCGGTGAGACGCGCCTGGTGTTCAATGATCTCGAGATCGACAACGCCACCCGTGAGGCATGGTTGGCGCGCGAGCGCATCGAACTGACCAGTGCCGAGTTCGACCTGCTGTGGCTACTGTCCTCGAACGCGGGACGCGTGCTGACGCGCGAGGAAATCTTCTCTGCGCTGCGCGGCATCAAGTACGACGGCCAGGACCGCTCCATCGATGTGCGTGTCTCGCGCATCCGCCCCAAGATTGGCGATGACCCCAATCATCCTGAGCGGATCAAGACGGTGCGCAGTAAGGGATACCTGTTCGTCAAGGACCTCTAGAAGATGCGCCGGGCTCTCTCCGACAGCATCTTCCTGCGTGTCTATGTCGCCTTGCTGGTGGCATTGGTGCTCACGCTGGGCATCGCGCTGGGCGGCTTTCAGCTGACCAACATGGTCCGGCTGGAGGCCTACCAGACGCGTCTGGGCGCAGCGCCGATGCGCCTGCTGGTGAGCCAGATCGCGGCCACGCCGGAGGCTGAGCGCGGGGCCTTCCTCAATCGGACCGCCCGCCTGCTGGATGGGCGGTTGTTGCTGGCACCGGCGGCGGTCTTTGACCTCAGCTGGTGGGAGCAGCGCCGCCTTGAGGCCGGGCGGCCGCTGGTGCGGCCACATGATGACGCCGGCTGGCAGCTGCTGATGGCGGTGCCCGGCGAAGAGAGAGTGCTGGAATTCCGGTTGCTGCATCTCGCGGAGCGGCAGTTGCGCGGGTTGATGGTGTCGCTGCATGACACCCTGCAGCCCATGAATGCCGAGCAGCGCAGCGACTTGCTGGCCCAGCTGCAGCAGGCCTCCGGTCTGTCCTTCGCGCTGCTGCCGGACATTCCGCAGAATCTCGATGCGCAGCAGGCCAGTCGCCTGGAGGCCGGTCGGGTGGTGCTCAACGTGGCCAGTCACGGTCAGGCGATGGCGCTCTATGCTCGACTGGGTGACCGCGCCATGCTCAAGGTCGGGCCCATTCGCGGCTTCGAGACGACACCGCCGGCCTTGATCATTGCCATGATACTGGCGGTCATCAGTCTGCTGGGCGGCGTCATCTATCTGGTGGTGCGTTCACTGGAGGCGCGCCTGACGCGTCTGGAAAAGGCCGCGACCCGCATCGCGGGCGGCTATCTCGATACGCGGGTGCGCATCGAGTCCAATGACTTTCTCGGGCGTCTCGGTATGGCCTTCAATGGCATGGCCGAGCGGGTGCAGGGGTTGCTGGGCGCGCAGCAGGACATGATTCGGGCGGTCTCGCATGAATTGCGCACGCCGGTGGCGCGTATCCGCTTCGCGCTGCAGATGATCGAGGACATGGTCGATGATGATTTCGTCCAGCGTCAGATAAAGGGCGCAGACGGCGACATCGAGGAACTCGACAAGCTGATCGACGAGATCCTGACCTACGCACGCCTCAACAATGCCGCCGGTATCCAGCTGGATCTCGGCATGGTGGATTGCCGCGAGATCGCGGAGCAGGTCTGCGAGACGCTGGCGCCGCTGCATCCTGAATTGCTGCTGAGTATCGAGGGCGAGGCGCTGGAGGTCGAGGCCGAGGCACGCTATCTGCAGCGGGCGCTGCAGAATCTGGTCTCCAATGCCTGCCGTCACGCGGACTCCCGTGTGCTGGTGCGCATCACCAGTGACCCGCAGGTGGTCAGGCTCGATGTCGAGGACGATGGCCCCGGCATCAATGAGGAAGATCGCAAGAAGGTTTTCAAGCCCTTCGCGCGCCTGGATGATTCGCGTACGCGTGCCTCCGGCGGCTACGGGCTGGGGCTCTCCATCGTGCAGAAGATCCTGCATTCCCACGGCGGCAGCGTGGTGGTGGACAAGGGCAGGTCGCTCAAGGGCGCGCGCTTCAGCCTGTTGCTGCCACTGACCTCCAGCCAGCTGGAACGCAAGGCGCCTGTGCCCTTGCCGCCGGTCAAGCCGCCGTCACTCCAGGACGAGCACGCCACCTGATCACGACCGTTTGAGGAATCGGCCATGCGGCAATCTTCCTTGTCACTGCATCCTGACTTGATCGGCGCATGGCGGCTCGAGCGTTTCTGGTATGCCTGGCCGGATGGACGCGAGCTGGAGCCGCTGGGCGAGTGCAAGGGACAGCTGCATTACATGGCCAATGGCTATATGAGCGTGCAGCTGGTGTCCTGTGAGCGTCAGCCTCTGGGGATGGCGCCGACGGATGATCAGCTGGTCGCCGCCTTTCGTGAGGGCTTTGCCTACTGTGGGCGCTGGCAGTGGGACAGTGAGCGGGAGGAGGTCTGCCATCATCTGTCGCTGGCCACGATCGCCGATTGGGATGAGGTCACCCTTGTTCGGCGCGTCACGCTCGAGGGAGACCGCCTGCTGCTGGGGACCGATGCGCCGAATCTGCAGCTGCCCGAAGGGGGATTTCTGACCTGGCTGGAGTGGCATCGCTTGGCGACTGTGTGAAGTGATTGTCGAAAAGGCTTGACGTGATCATGGGTTAGCGTGCAATGTAGCCCCTGTTGGATAGCAAGACGCACCACTCAGTCGCCTGTGCTGCTCGGTAAATCGCCTTGAGCGCCCCGAGAAGCCTCGCTGATTTGATGCATGGTTTTGCTTTGCCCACGCTCTTCGGGTAATGCCCGTTATTTCAAACATGCTAATCAGAGAGGAATTTCTCATGGCTACAGGTACAGTTAAGTGGTTCAACGACGCTAAAGGTTTTGGTTTCATCGCTCCGGCTGACGGTGGTGACGATCTGTTCGTTCACTTCTCCGAAGTCCAGGCTGATGGCTTCAAGACTCTGCAGGACGGCCAGCAGGTCTCCTTCGACGTGACCCAGGGCCAGAAAGGCCTGCAGGCAGCCAACGTCAAGGCTATCGACTGATCATCACTCATTGCGGAATGCTTTCCGCTTGAGATGATAGATGTCAAGAACCGCCCCAGCTCATGCTGGGGCGGTTCTGTTTGTGCTGAAGAAAAAGTCTTGGACGCAAGCCGTAGTGATATGGCGCGAACAAGCAGTGATCAGCATATGCACGAAAGCCCCACCACTCGATGCCTTGCGGCCTGTCGAGTGATGGGGCTTTCGTGTATCCATTCTTCGTAAGCGCTGAGGCCCGGGTATCAGGCAGGCTTCACGCCACTCAGCACCTCGAATGATGTCTCACGGGCGGTACGCAGGAAGTCGTCCATCCACGGCGTGCCGAGCAGATCTTCTCTGACGGCGGCGTAGAGTGTCGCCCAGACACCGTCGCCTAGCGACAGGCCGCGCACGTAATCGCGCGTCAGATACTCGGCCAGCGCCCAGTTGGGGAGCGCCGTGACGCCGCGGCCGCTGGCGACCAGCTGCATCATCATCACCGTCATCTCGGCGCTGCGGATCTCGCGCGGGCTCACGTTGGCCGGTTCGAGGAACTGGGTGAAGACGTCCAGGCGATCATGCTCGACTGGATAGATGATCAAGGTCTCGTCACATAGGTCCTGCGGCTCCACATGGCCCTTGATGGCCAGTGCATGCTGGCGTGCCACGGCCAGCATGACCTCATAGCGGAACAGCGGAATGTACTGGATGCCGGTCATCTCCACCGGGTTGGCGGTGATGACCAGGTCCAGCTGCTCGCGGCCCAATGCCTGCAGGGGAGCGAAGCTGTGGCCCGAGGGGATATCGACTTCAATCTCCGGCCAGTGATCGCGGAAGCGATCCACCGTCGGCATCAGCCACTGAAAACAGCTATGGCACTCGATGGCCATGTGCAGCCGGCCCTGCTCGCTACCCGCCATGCGAGCAATGTCTCGCTCAGCCATGCGGAACTGCGGCAGTACCTGCTCTGCCAGCGACAACAGGCGCTGTCCGGCGCGGGTGAACTCCACGGGGCGCGTCTTGCGGATGAACAGCGGCGCGCCCAGTCGCTCCTCGAGGTCCT
The DNA here is from genome assembly GCF_001306765.1 of Cobetia sp. UCD-24C. Taxonomy (NCBI): domain Bacteria; kingdom Pseudomonadati; phylum Pseudomonadota; class Gammaproteobacteria; order Oceanospirillales; family Halomonadaceae; genus Cobetia; species Cobetia sp. UCD-24C. The sequence continues at coordinate 188,746 of NZ_LJTD01000002.1, forward strand.
TCAGCTGATGGGACAGGGCGGACTGGGTAAGGTGGACACGCTCCGCGGCTTCGACCAGCGAGCCAGCATCACGCAGGGCCAGCAGGGTACGCAGATGGCGCAATTCAAGCATGATGAATGGTGCTCATGTTGAGAGGTTGAGAGAGATACATTGTGAACGGCAAGTTGAGACAGGTCAGTTGAGACAGGTCAGTTGAGACAGGCAAGCCGAGAACGTTAAGTCGAGAACGATAAGTTGAAAGTCCTGGCGCAAGCCGCGCGCGGGTCAATCACTCCCGCGTGACTGGATCAGTGGGAGAGTGGCAGCGGGATTTTCTCCCCGCCAAGCCACCATCGTGACGCGCGGCTGCCCGAGGGCGCTCATGACACTGTCTCATATTCATGGCGTTTCGCGTATCACTCGGGGCGGCGGAACACGAAGGGCGCCGGAGTCAGGCGCCAGGAGGGTGTCATGCAAGGCCGGCAGGGCACGCGCCTTGTACCCTCAGTGCATTCCCATCCCCACAAGCCCCACTGCGCTTGATAGACTTTGGCAGGGTGCGCCAGGAAAGCCGCCGTCTCCGCCTTGAAGTCCAGCCATGCCGCAGTGTCTCATCATCAGAGTCCTGCGCTGCATCTTGTCGTCCGACATGCCCAGGGAGGGTTCATCATGTCACGTCACTGCTGTCGTCTTTTTGCCATTTCCCGTGTGTTGCCCCATAGGTGGGCCGCGAGCCTCACGCCAGGGATGATCGCTGTCGGTAGAGCGGGCTTGCGCCTGTCGCCTCTGGCGGTGCCCATGCTGCTGGCCGGATGTACCTCCCTGCCGTGGAGTCAGGATGCCGCGTCAGGGACGGATGCTGGCCAGCCGCCGCTCAAGGTGCCGGCTCCCGCACAGGACCCGGGCCCCGTGGTGCATGAGGTGGCAAAGAAACCTGCGCCGCCCAGTGCGGAATCGCTGGGCAAGGCCGCTGCCGTGACCTTGCCCTCCAATTTTCTGCCACCGCCCCGGGCGAGTGAGTATCAGGTGTGGCGCTGCACCCCGGCGCAGGATCTGCTGATGGCCTTCAGCGAAGGCGACTCCGAGGCGTCGCATGACTGGTTGCGCCTGTGGTCGCGGCGGCATGCCTATACCCTGGAGCGGGTCGTCAGTGCCTCGGGCGAGCGCTATCAGGCCAATGCCGGTGCATCGCCGGCCGAGAAGGCGTCTGGTGATGTGAAGGCGCTGCCCGGTGAAGAGGGGCTGGAGGTGTGGTTCAAGGGTTCCGAGGCGATGCTGCAGAATGCCCGTGGCAATCTGGAATGTGTGCAGGATGATCGGCGCGTGATTCATCCGACGACGCAGAAGCCGCTGTTGGTGGCGCAGGGCAACGAGCCCGGCTGGCAGGTCAGTCTCGACAGCGAGCACAACCTGCTGACGCTGACGGCCATGCAGGGCTTGCTCGAGTTGCCGCACGAGGCGCAGGCATCCGAGCGCTCTGCAGAGGCGGAGGCTGGTGCTCGCTCGTCAGGTGTCCAGGTGGTGAAGCTGCCTTATCGGGTCGCCCGTGAGGCAAACGATAGCCGTGTGCTCAAGGCGCAACTCCCGGCTGACGGCAAGCAGGGCGAGCCATTGCAGCTGGTGGTCGCGCCGGGCGCCTGCTTCGATTCCATGCAGGGCGCGCCCTATCCACTGACGGCGACCTTGACGATTGCGGGGCAGGAATTGAAGGGCTGTGGTGAGGCGTTCCGTTATCAGTCAGCGGTCGAATAAAAGGCTGGCTGGATTTAATATTCGCTTTTTTCGAATGATATGGGCGATTTAAGTCGCTTTTCGTGTGGAATGGTTCATTTATCATGCTGTCCATGCGGATCGGGTCGAATACCGTCGACAGGATCGCGCCTCACTTTCATGGAGACCCTCCACATGTCAAAAGCTTCGCTCAATGTCCTGCTGGTGTCTGCTTCCCTGTTCGCCGACAAGGGCAATTCACGTGCGCTGGCCTCATCCTTCGTCAGTGCGCTCGAGGCCTCCGGGCAGCCATTTCAGCTGACGCATCATGATCTGGTCGAGCGTGACCTGCCGCATCTCGATGGCGCGGAAATGCAGGCCTGGATGACGCCGGCGGATGAGCGTAGCGCCGAGCAACGCAAGCTCGCCGCACTGTCCGATGGCTTTCTGGCCGAGCTGAGAGCGACAGACCTGCTGGTCGTTGCGGCACCGCTCTACAATCTGGGCTTGCCGACGCAGATGAAGGCGTGGTTCGACCGGGTGCTGCGTGCCGGAGAGACCTTCCGCTATACCGAGAAAGGGCCGGTGGGCCTGCTGGAAGGCAAGCAGGCGCTGGTACTGGCGGCGCGTGGCGGCATGTACGCGGGCACTGAAATGGACTCCCAGACACCACATCTGAAATCCATGCTCGGGCTGATGGGCATCACGGATCAGCACTTCGTGTATGCCGAAGGCCTCAGCATGGGCGATGAGTCCAGGGCCGCCTCGCTGGCCGAGGCCAAGGCAGCCATCGCCAATCAGGTGGAAGCCCTGCAGTTCCGCTGAGAGAAGTGAAAACACGAACGCCATCGCCGCCCCTTGTCCGGGCGGCGATGGCGTTCGTGTTTGTGGAGAACCAAAGGGAGGCGCTGGCGTCGGTCAGTCGCTGGTGCAGATCAGTCGCGGGAGTCGAGCACTTCCAGCGCTCCCTTGAGGCGCGCATGCAGTTCTTCCAGCGGCGGCTGGGTGCCGCCTTGCGGCCAGCCCGCCGTCAACACCACGCCATCGGCACCATATTCGCTGGCATCCACCGGCACATCGTAGCCGCTCAACCAGTGGCGAACATCGGCCTCATGGGCGAAGCCGACTTTCAGACGCCTGGGCGTGCGCGGCGTGAAGGTCGTGGTGGGCAGGTGCTCGAGCGCCTCGAGCACCGCGCGGCTGTATGCCCGCGCCAGGCCGCCGGTGCCCAGCTTGATGCCGCCGAAGTAGCGGATCACCACGCAGGCCACCTGGCCGACGCCACTGCCTTCGAGCACCTGATACATCGGCCTGCCAGCAGTGCCGCCCGGCTCGCCATCATCGGAGAAGCCGATGGCATTCTGCTCATTGGGTGCCCCGGCGATGAACGCCGTGCAGTGATGGCGTGCGTTGGGGTGGGCGAGATGCGCCTGAGCCAGCAGCCGCGTCATGCCTTCTGGCGTCGGGGCATGGGCCAGCCAGGCGATGAAGCGGCTCTTCTCGATCTCGATGCTGTGTTCATGGTGCGCCTCGGGCGCCAGTGCCGGTATCAGATAGGTCATGGCACCATCTTACCAAAGCGCCGCCCTCAGTGAGTGACGGCATTGCCGCGCACCACGCCCATGACCATGCCCAGCACTTCGATATCGGCATTCTTGAGATAGATGGGGGCCATGCTGTCGTTGGCCGGTTGCAGGCGCACGCCGGTTTTCTCGATATACAGCTTCTTCAGTGTCACTTCCTGCTGGTTGATCATCACCACGGCGGTCTCGCCGTTCTCGGCGCTTTCGCTGCGTTCGATGATGATGATGTCGCCATCATGGATATTGCAGTTGATCATCGAATGGCCGCGCACGCGCAGGGCGTAGGTATTGCGGCGCACCATGCGCGTCGGCACGGCAACCGTACCGCAGTCGGCGATGGCTTCGATGGGCATGCCGGCGGTGATGTTGCCGAGCAGCGGGATATCCATCATGTCGCTGGCGGTGATTTCCTGCCAGGCCTGGTCATTGAGCGGCAGGTTGTGAAGACGCTGAAGGTAGTGCGGAGCGTGAAGACGTGACATGAGCTATCCCCTGATGCCGTGCGGTCGGCGCGGATGGTGCGTCGGCCTGCGGTGCAGCGTGGAGGGTCGTCAGGCTGAGTTCATCTGTCGCCTGCTAGGCTCCGCGAACATGCTGACAACGCGTTGAGCCGACCCGATCAGTCTGTGCCTGCACTCGGCAGGCGTGTGATGAAGGTACTGTATGGATACTGTTTTTGTATACAGTGTCTGCATCATAGCAAGCTCTCGCGAAGTGGCAAGAGGTGAGCGGATCGACCAGCGCCAATCCAGCGAAAGTGTGTCGTATGAATGTGCACCACATGTCGCTGATATATTTCTCGGGTGCTTGACTGCCCGTCATGGCGGGGCTGCGAGGCCAGGCGATCGGCTGCTCGGTGGTCAGTGTCGACCTCAGCTCGTAGAATGGCTCGCAGTGACCCCACGGGGTCTGCCCTTGATGTCGCACTCCGCGACGGCTCAGCCGCGAGAATCCGGGATGCCCAGTCAGCCTGCCAGCGATGAAGTCTGTAGCGCGCCGCCTCTGTTGGCGGTCGTGGCGCTCGGCTGTGAGCGTGATGAGCGCTGGCTGTTCGAGGGGCTGGATCTTTCGCTGCATGCGGGAGAGATCCTGCAGGTCGTGGGCCCCAATGGCAGTGGCAAGACCACCCTGCTCAAGATTCTGTCCGGGCAGTTCCATGACTACGAGGGCGAGGTGCTGTGGCGCGGCCAGCCCACCTCGCGGGTGCGTGACGACTTTCTGGGCTCACTGCTCTATCTGGGTCACCAGCCCGGCATCAAGGGCACCCTGACCGCATTGGAAAACCTTGCCTGGTATCAGGCGCTTGGCGGTCAACCGCAGGCGAAGTCAGAAGCCCGCAGCGAGCTTGCCTGGGCGGCGCTGGATGCCGTGGGGCTGGCCGGTTTCGAGGATGTGCCTGCCCAGCAGCTGTCCGCCGGTCAGCAGCGACGTATCGCGCTGGCGCGGCTGCATCTGACGCCACGCCGGCTGTGGGTGCTCGATGAGCCCTTCACCGCCATCGATCGCGACGGCGTTCAGGCGCTGGAAGCATTGCTGCTGGCTCACGCCCAGCGTGGGGGCAGCGTGGTGATGACGACTCATCATCGCTTCTCGCAGGCCTCGCGCTTGCGCCGCCTGTGCCTGGGCGCGAAGGAAAGGGTGAAGGCCGAACAGGGATCAGAGCAGGGGCTAGAACAGGGTTCAGAGCAGGGCGTGGGCGGGAAAGACACAGCCTCGACACAAGGCGCCTCGGCATGAACCATGAGCTGCTGACGGCATTGCCCGAGGCCCCGCCCATCAGCTCGCTGGCCGGTGCCTTCAAGGCGACCCTCGCGCGCGATCTGCGTCAGGCGCTGCGCCGACGCAGTGAGCTGATCAATCCTCTGGTGTTCTTCGCCCTGGTGATCACGCTGTTTCCGTTGGGCATCTCCCCGGACAAGGCGCTGCTGGCGACGCTGGCACCGGGCCTGCTGTGGGTGGCGGCATTGCTGGCGACGCTGCTGTCACTGGACGGTCTGTTCCGGCAGGATCTGGAGGACGGCAGCCTCGAGCAACTGTTGCTGACGCCGCAGCCATTGCCGTTGCTGGTGCTGGCCAAGGTGGCGGGCCACTGGCTGCTGACCGGCCTGCCGCTGGCGCTGATGGCACCCTTGCTGGGCGTGATGCTGGGGCTGCCGAGCGGCGCCTTTGGCGTGTTGATCGCCTCGCTGGCGCTGGGCAGCATGAGCCTGTCATTGATCGGCGCGATCGGTGCGGCGCTCACGGTGGGGCTGCGGCGCGGCGGAGTGCTGCTCTCGCTGATCATCCTGCCGCTGTACATTCCGGTGCTGATCTTCGGCGCCGGCGCCGTACAGAGCGCCGTCAACGGCATGCCCAGCCTGGCCCATCTGGCCATTCTGGGCGCGATGCTGGCGCTGGCCCTGCTGCTGGCACCGCTCGCCATCGCCGCCGGACTCAGGCTGAGCATCAATGGCTAGCCCGATCAAGAACTGCATGACGCTGCCCGAGCATTCTCGGGCATTCGCAAGGCTCTTCATTGCCCCTGACAAGAGGCCCGTGTGACCGCCGACTCCGACTCTCCTCAAGCGCCTGCCCGCAAGGTTCGCCCCCGCAAGGGCGGGCTATGGCCGTGGCTGCATCGCATGGGCGCACCGGCGACCTTCTTCGCGGCCAGCCAGCGCTGGCTGCCATGGTTCTGGGCCCTGGCCATCATCGCGCTGGTGGCCGGCAGTGTCTGGGGGCTGGCCTTCGCGCCCGCCGACTACCAGCAGGGCAACAGCTTCCGCATCATCTATGTGCATGTGCCGGCGGCGATTCTCGCCCAGTCGTGCTTCATGCTGCTGGCGGTGTGCGCGCTCATCTTCCTGGTGTGGAAGATCAAGCTGGCGGACATGGTCGCCACGGCCGCCGCGCCCGTCGGTGCGCTGATGACGGCGCTGGCGCTGTTTTCCGGCTCGGTGTGGGGCATCCCCACCTGGGGCACCTGGTGGATCTGGGATGCCCGGCTGACCTCGATGCTGATCCAGCTGTTCCTGTATCTGGGCGTGATCGTGCTGCGTGGCTCCTTCGCCAGCCGTGACAGCGGTTCGCGCGCGGCCTCGATCCTGGCGCTGGTCGGCATGGTCAACATCCCGATCATCAAGTATTCGGTGGACTGGTGGAGCACACTGCATCAACCGGCCACCTTCACGCTCAGCGAAGCGCCGCCGATGCCGGCCAGCATGTGGATCCCCTTGCTGATGATGGTGATCGGCTTCTACGCCCTGTTCGGCGCGCTGGTGCTGATGCGCACGCGGGTCGAGGTGCTGAGGCGCGAGAGTCGCAAGCAATGGGTGCGTGATCTGCTGAGTCCGTCTTCGCGTGCGCGCCCCGATGCTGCGGTGGTCGCGTCAGAAGGGGACAAGCCATGAATCTGCCGAGCATCGCCTTCTCGAGTGTCAGCGAGTTCTTCGCCATGGGCGGCCATGCGCTGTATGTGTGGTCGGCCTGGGGGCTGACGGCGGCGTGTCTGGTGGGGCTGGTGATCGCCACGCGGTTGTCGCGTCGCGCGCTGGAGGCGGATATCCGTCGCCGCCTGCGCCGTGACGCTTCCCGTCATTCTTCGCACCCTGCTTCACACCGCGCTTCGCATCGTTCGTCACATCAGGCTTCGCGCCACACCTCTCGTGATTGAACCTGTTTTCTCCCTCCCGCGGCGGTTGTCCCGCTGACCGCGAGAGGCTTGACCGTCCCTTGCCCTGATCGAGCCCTGACCATGACTCCCAAACGCAAGCAGCGCCTGTATATCGTCACGGCCATCGTGCTGCTGGCCGCCCTCGCGGTGGGCCTGACCCTCTATGCCCTGCGCGCCAACATCAACGCCTTCTATACCCCGACGCAGATCGCCACCGGCGAAGCGCCCCAGGGGCGGCAGATCCGTGCGGGCGGCATGGTGCGTGATGGCAGTGTCAGGCGCGACAACGAGACGCTGGATGCCATCTTCACCGTCACGGATTTCGATCATGACGTGACGGTGCATTATCAGGGCATCCTGCCGGACCTGTTCCGTGAAAGGCAGGGCGTGGTGGTGATGGGCACCTTCGATGGTGAGTATCTCGAGGCCAGCGAGGTGCTGGCCAAGCATGACGAGAAGTACATGCCGCCGGAGGTGACCGATGCACTCAAGGCCTCCGGGCGTGATGTGTCTGGTAACAGGACGGGCAACCTGACTAGCGACAGCAGCGCAGCCAAGGCCGCGCTCGATCCGCAGGAGACCCCGTGATGGTGACGCAACTGTTGCCGGAAATCGGCCACTTCGCGCTGATTCTGGGCGCCTGTCTGGCCTGTGTGCAGGCGGTCGTACCGCTGGCGGGGGCCAGTACGCGCCGTCCGCTGTGGATGAGCTTCGCCCAGCCGATGGCCTGGGGGCAGTTCCTGTTCGTGCTGATCGCCTATGCCTGCCTGACCGCGAGCTTCCTACTGGATGATTTCAGCGTCGCCTACATCGCCAACAACTCAAACAGTCAGCTGCCGTGGTACTTCAAGTTCAGCGCCGTGTGGGGCAGCCACGAGGGCTCGGTGCTGCTGTGGAGCCTGATACTGGCCGGCTGGGGCTTTGCCGTCTCGCTGGGCGCGCGCCATCTGCCGCGCGACATGCTGGCACGGGTGCTGGGCATCATGGGGCTGATCTCCACCGGCTTCATGGCCTTCGTGCTGCTGACCTCCAATCCCTTCGCACGCCTGCTGCCGGACATGCCGGCTGACGGCGCGGACCTCAATCCGCTGCTGCAGGACATCGGGCTGATCATCCATCCGCCGATGCTCTACATGGGCTATGTGGGCTTCTCGGTGGCGTTCGCATTCGCGATGGCGGCACTGATGGGCGGGCGTCTCGATGCCGCCTGGGCACGCTGGGCGCGCCCCTGGACCAATATCGCCTGGGCCTTCCTCACCGTCGGCATCGCGCTGGGCAGCTGGTGGGCCTACTACGAGCTCGGCTGGGGCGGCTGGTGGTTCTGGGACCCGGTGGAGAACGCCTCCTTGATGCCGTGGTTGGCCGGTACCGCCCTGATCCACTCGCTGGCGGTCACCGAGAAGCGCGGTGCCTTCAAGAGCTGGACGGTGCTGCTGTCGATCTTCGCCTTCTCGCTGTCACTGCTGGGCACCTTCCTGGTGCGCTCCGGCGTGCTGACCTCGGTGCACGCCTTCGCCAGTGACCCCGATCGCGGGCTGTTCATTCTCGTACTGCTCGGCATTACCGTCGGTGGCTCGCTGCTGCTGTTCGCGCTGCGTGCACCGCGCGTGCGTTCGACGCTGGGCTTTCACTGGCTGTCGCGGGATGCCTTCCTGCTGGTCAACAATCTCGTGCTGCTGGTGATGATGGTCACCGTGCTGCTGGGCACCCTCTATCCGCTGGTGCTGGATTCGCTGGGGCTGGGCAAGATCTCGGTGGGCCCGCCGTACTTCAATGCGCTGTTCGTGCCGCTGACCACGCTGCTGTGCGCCTTCATGGGCCTCGGGCCGGCCTCGCGCTGGAAGCAGATGCCGGGGCGCGAGCTTACGCGTCGTCTGGCGCTGGCCGGCAGCGCGGCACTCGTCATCGGCGGTCTGCTGCCGCTGACGCTGGATATCGAGTGGAGCTTCTCGGTGGCGCTCGGGCTGGTCATCGCGCTGTGGGTGGTGCTGCCGCTGCTGCGCGACCTGTGGGACAAGAGTGCCTCGAAGGCGGGTCGCTGGGCGGGGCTCAAGCGCCTCACGCCCAGCTACTGGGGCATGCAGCTGGCGCATCTGGGGCTGGCGGTGACCATCGTCGGCGTGACGCTGGTCTCCAATACCGAGGTCGCCGAGAACGTGCGCATGGTGCAGGGCAAGGAAGTCAGCGTGGGCGGCTATCAGTTCCGCATGACCGAACTTGGTGAATATCGCGGCCCCAACTACCTGTCGGACCGCGCCACGGTGGAAGTCAGCCGAGATGGTGACCCCGTGACGACACTGCATCCCGAGAAGCGTCTGTTCCTGGCCAGCGGCATGCCGATGACCGAGACCGCGCTCGATGCCGGCTTCACGCGTGACCTCTACGTCGCCATGGGCGAGAAGCTGGATGACGACAGCTGGGCGGTACGCATCCAGGTCAAACCCTTCGTGCGCTGGCTGTGGCTGGGCGCCCTGCTGATGGGGGCGGGCGGTGTGATCGCCGTGCTGGATCGCCGTTATCGCCGCCGTGTCGAGGCCAGCACGGCCTCTGACACCCGCTCCCTCGCCACACAGGAGGCTCGCCCATGAATGTTCGTCGTCTGGTGCTGTTCGTGCCGCTGGTGGTCGTGGTGGGGCTGGGTGCCTTCCTCTACCAGCGCCTCGATGATGACCCCTATGCACGGGACTCCGCGCTGCTGTCGCGGCCCTTCCCCGAATTCTCGCTCAGCACCTTGAGTGATCCGCAGGCGCGCCTCGATGCCTCGCTGCTCAAGGGGCAGGTCAGCCTCGTCAATGTCTGGGGCGAGTGGTGCCCGACCTGCAAGCACGAGATGCCGCAGCTGCTGGATCTCGCCAGCCGCGGCGTGCACATGGTCGGCGTCGACTACAAGGACACCCGCGCCAAGGGCCGCCAGTTCCTGGAGGAATTCGGCAACCCGTTCAGCGTCAATCTGTTCGACCCCGAGGGCTCGCTGGGCTTTGATCTCGGCGTCTATGGGGCACCGGAAACCTTCCTGGTCGATGCCGAGGGTGTGATCCGCTATCACCACACCGGCTACATCCGGCCCGAAGATGTCCGCGACGTCATCCTGCCGACGCTGGAGCGCATCGCGGAGCCTGCGACTGACGCCGCCAGCACGCCCGATGAGGAGGCCAGCTCATGAAGTCCGTGCTCAGGAGTTTCGCCATCCCGCTGGTGCAGGCGCTGGTGGTGCTGATGTTTCTTGCCTGGCTGTCTGCCGGCAAGGCGCATGCCGCCATCGAGATGCATCAGTTCGACAATCCGGTGCTGCAGAAGCGCTACGACAGCCTGACCGCCGCGCTGCGCTGCCCCAAGTGTCAGAACCAGGCGATCGGTGACTCGGACTCCCCCATCGCCGGTGACATGCGCCAGAACGTGGCGGACCTGCTCAAGGACGGCCGCAGTGACAGCGAGATCCAGAATTTCATGGTCGCGCGCTTCGGCGAGTACGTGCTCTACAACCCGCGCCTCGATGGGCGCACCTGGCTACTGTGGGGCGGCCCGGCCGCCCTGATTCTGCTCGGCTTGCTGGTCGTGACCCTGATCGTGCGCGCCCGGCGACGTGCGCGAGTGCGTGCGCTGGATGATGATGAGCAGGCGCGCCTGTCGGCATTGCTGGCCACGCACCGCCAGTCCGGCGATGAGCAGCCCGGCGCTGGGCAACACACTGCCAAGGAGCGCTCATGATCCTGTTATGGCTGGCGATTGCCGTGCTGTTGATTCCCGCCGGCTGGCTGCTGTTGCTGCCGTTGCTGCGGGCGCGTCGCGTGCATGCCGATCAGCAGGCGTTCGAGGACAACGACAGCCTCGGCGCCGAGAACGTGCGTGTCTATCGGCGTCGACTGGCCTCGCTGGAGCGCGGCCATGCGCGCGGCGAGCTGGATGACACGGCGCTGGCGGAAGGGCGGGTCGAGCTGGAACGCAGCCTGCTGGAAGATGCCGAATCCCTCAAGCGCTCCCCACTCAAGGCGGCCAGCAGTGGCCGTGTGCTGGTGCCCGTGTTGCTGGTGGCGATGGTGGCGGGCTCGCTCTACTGGTATCAGCGCGAAGGCGCGAGCGGGGACCTGGCGCTGGCGCAGGCGATTGCCGCCACGCCGATCCACGATGCTGCCAGCTTCGAGGCGCGCATCGCCCGGCTGCGCGCTGAGGCCGAGGCCCAGCCCGACAACGCCAAGGTGTGGATGGCGCTGTTCCCGCTCTACCGCGATGCCGGACGTCTCGATGAGGCCATGCAGTCGCTCGAGGCGTTGATCGCGCTCGAGGGTCGCGTGCCTGCGCTGATCGCGCAGCTGGCGCAGCTCAAGTTCTTCGCCGCCCAACGCACCCTGACTGATGAGGTCCAGGCACTGGTCGATGAAGTGCTGGCGGCCGATCCGCGTCAGCCGACGGTACTCGGCCTGCTCGGGATCGAGGCCTTCGATCATGCCCGCTATTCCGAGGCCATCGATTACTGGCGCAAGGCGATTGCCGGCTTCGAGAATCCCGATGCCGCCAAGGCGCTGCGCGAAGGCATCAAGGCCGCACGCCAGCGCATGGCCAGTGCCGGTGATGTCGATGCCTCGGTCGCCCTGGCCAACTCGGTCGCGCCAGACCAAGGCTCGGCGGCTCAGAGCACTGCGGCTGATCAGGACAGCAAGGAGGGCGCCGCACGTCTGACGCTCAAGGTGTCACTGGACCCGGCGCTCGAGGCGCAGCTGGCGGCGCTGCCGGTCAGCGCCGAAGCGGCGACCCTGTTCATCGTGGCGCGCGATGGCGAAGGCAAGCTGCCGCCGCTGGCAGTGGTGCGCACCACCGCGGACAAGCTGCCGCTGACGCTCACTCTGTCGGACGACAACGCCATGGCCCCGATGGCGCGGCTCTCGATGGCCGAGCGCGTCACGCTCGTGGCGCGTATCTCTGCCTCTGGGCAGCCGACTGCCCAGCCGGGGGATCTCGAAGGCAAGCTCGAGAATGTCATCGTCACCCGCAGTGCCGATGACGATGACGAGAAGGGCACTGATGCATCACAGGCGCCGCTGGCACTGCGCATCGATCACCGCGTCACTCAGTAAGTCGCGATTGGCCCCTGGCCCGCGCGATGACGGCTTCGTTTGTCATTGCGCCGGTTGGGGCCATCGCCGCTTTTGGGTAGACTGCGCGCTGGTTTTTCGAAAATACCCTCGATGACCGGCTGTCTCGTCGTAAGGACATGTTTACCTTGCGGCGGTGCGGGCCCTTATTGAAAGGCCTGCGACGCCGCGGTATTTCAGGTTTTCCTGCGTCAGAGCTTCTTTCTTCAGAACTTATTTCTTCAGACCTTCTTTCTCCAGACTCAAGGACGCGCCAGGCGCAATGCGGCTCAAATCGATCAAGCTGGTCGGCTTCAAATCCTTCGTCGATCCGGTCACCGTGCCCTTCGACAGCAACATGACGGCGATTCTCGGCCCCAACGGCTGCGGGAAATCGAACGTCATCGATGCTGTGCGCTGGGTGATGGGCGAGTCCAGCGCCAAGAATCTGCGCGGCGAGTCGATGACGGATGTCATCTTCAATGGCTCCACCGGGCGCAAGCCGGTGGGGCAGGCCTCCATCGAGCTGACCTTCGACAATGCCGATGGCAGCCTCGGTGGCGCCTGGTCCGAGTACGCCGAGATAGCGGTCAAGCGTCTGGTGACGCGCGATGGCCAGTCCGGCTACTTCCTCAATGGCCAGAAATGTCGCCGGCGTGATATCGCCGACGTCTTCCTCGGTACCGGCCTCGGGCCGCGCTCCTACTCCATCATCGGTCAGGGCATGATCTCGCAGCTGATCGAGGCGCGCCCGGATGACCTGCGCAGCACCCTCGAGGAAGCCGCGGGCATCTCCAAGTACAAGGAGCGCCGCCGCGAGACCGAGAACCGCATGAAGCGCACCCAGGAGAACATGGAGCGCCTGGATGACCTGCGTGAGGAGCTCGACAAGCAGCTCGAGCGCCTCAAGCGTCAGGCCGAGGCCGCCAAGCGCTATCAGACCCTCAAGCAGGATGAATACCGCCTCAAGGGCGAGCTGGCCGTGCTGCGTCGGCGGGGCCTGCGTGCGCAGCAGCGCGAGCAGCAGTCACGCGTCGCGGAGCTGGAAACCGGCGTCGAGCGCGAGATTCTCGGTCAGCGTCAGTGCGAGAGTCAGCTGGAAGAGCAGCGCTATCAGCACGACGAGCTGGCCGGTGAGCTGGAAACCCATCAGGCCGCCTTCTATGAGACCGGCGCCCAGATCGCGCGCCTCGAGCAGAGCCTCGAGCATGCCCGTACCCGTGAGCAGCAGCTGGCGGCGGATCTCGAGATGGCCCGCCGTGAGCTGAGCGAGATCCAGCGCGTCGAGGGCGAGGACGGTGAGCGCCTCGAGATGATCGATGCGCGTCTGGAAGACATCGCCCCGGAACTCGAGCTGGCCCGCGAGACCCTCGAAGGGCTCGAGCTGTCATTGGAGGAGGCCGAGGAGCGCCGCCAGGACAGCCAGAGCGAGTGGGAGCGCTTCAGTCAGGCCGACAACGAATCCCAGCGTGGCGCCGAGCGGGCCCAGAGCGAGATCCAGCAGCTCGAGAATGCCATCGCCGACGCCGAGCGCCAGCGCGAGCGCCGCCGCCAGCAGCTGGCGGAGCTGCCGGATGTCGCCGAGCTGCGTGAAGCCCGCGAGGAGCTGCGCGAGCAGCTTGATGAATTGTCGCTCAGCGGCGAATCGCTGGAGTCGCGCCGCGAGCAGGCCAGTGAAGCCCGTGAGCAGGCCCAGGCCGATCGTCTGGCGCTGGATGGAGAGCGCGATCAGCTGCGCCAGCGTCGCAACGTCTTGCAGGGCGAGAAGGCATCGCTTGAGGCACTGATCGACGCGGCGCTGCGTGACGACGATGACAGCCTGGCGAGCCATCTGGAGCAGCACGGGCTCGCCGAGACCCCGGCGCTGGCCGAGGGACTCGAGGTCGCCGAGGGCTGGGAATCGGCCAGTGCCTGGGTACTGGGCCCCTTCCTCAAGGCGCGCCTGGCGGCGAGCGAACCGTCGCGGCTGGCCACGCTGATGGATGAGCTGCCCGGCGGCGAGCTGTTGCTGGTCGATGGCACGCCGGCGTCCAGCGCGGCAGCCCGCCCCGCCGGCACATTGGCGGCGCAGGTGAGCGGCGCGGATACCTTGGCCGGCTGGCTGGCCAGCATCCACTGTGTCGAGTCACAGGCAGCCGCCTGGGCCAGGCGTGAATCGCTGGCCGCGCACGAGAGCGTGCTGACGCCGGACGGCCTGTGGTTGGGGCAGGGCTGGAGCCGCCGTCAGGTAGCCGGTGAACGTGCCGATAGCGTCATCGCCCAGCGGGCGCGCCTCGAGCAGGTCGTGCTGGAGCTCGAGTCACTGGATGAGCGTCTCGAGGAGATCGAGACGCGTCTGGCCGCAGCCGCCGAACAGATTGCCGGCGCCGAGCAGCAGCTCGAGCATCTGCGCGTCGAAGAGCGCGAGCTGGGCGAGCGCCAGCGTGAACTCAGTCTCAAGGAGGCCGGCATCGCCAGCCGCCTGGAGCATGTCGATGGCCGCGCTCGTGAGCTGGATGAGGAGCTCGAGCAGCTGGCGGAAACGCGCGAGACTCAGGCTCTGACGCTGGAGGAGGCGCGCGAGCGCTGGCAGCAGGCATTGGAGGCGGTCGAGAACAACGCCCAGTCGCGCGAGTCGCTGGAGCGTTCACGGCGCGAACATCAGGAGGCGCTGGCCGGGCTGCGTGCCCAGCTGGCGCCCGCGCGTGAGCAGGTCAACCGCCTCGATATGGAGCGTCAGCGCCTGACCACCGAGCGTGACGGCATGCAGGGCCAGCGCATGCGGGCCGTCGAGCAGCGCGAGAAGCTCGCCGAGCGTATCGAGATGCTCGAGGCCAGCCGCGAAGAAGCCTCACTGCCGCAGGAAGAAGAGCGCGAAAAGCTCGAGATGCTGCTCGAGACGCGTCTGTATCAGGAAACCAAGCTCAACGCCTGTCGTGACAAGACTCATGAATTGGTCGAGCAGATGCGTCAGGCGGAACAGTCGCGTCAGACTCATGAGCGCAATCTCGAGGGGATTCGCCAGCGCCTCGAGGAAGGCCGCATGCAGGTGCAGGCGCTGACCCTCAAGGGCGATGCGCAGGACGAGCAACTGGTGGAACTGGGCTATGA
Organism: Cobetia sp. UCD-24C; assembly: GCF_001306765.1. Lineage (NCBI taxonomy): Bacteria > Pseudomonadati > Pseudomonadota > Gammaproteobacteria > Oceanospirillales > Halomonadaceae > Cobetia > Cobetia sp. UCD-24C. The sequence continues at coordinate 203,830 of NZ_LJTD01000002.1, forward strand.
CGAGGCTGCGATCACGCAGCTCGAGGACGAGCTGGACCCCAATGCCACCGAATCGGCCTGGAGCCACAACCTCGAGCAGATCGGCGAGCGCATCAAGCGGCTGGGGGCCATCAACCTGGCGGCCATCGAGGAATACGACCAGCAGGCCGAGCGTCGCAACTATCTGGAAGCCCAGCATGCCGAGCTGAGCGAAGCGCTGGAGACCCTCGAGCGTGCCATCCGCAAGATTGACCAGGAAACACGGGTGCGCTTCAAGGACACCTTCGACAAGGTCAACGCCGGAATCCAGGCGCTTTTCCCCAAGATCTTCGGGGGCGGAACCGCATGGTTGACGCTGACTGGTGATGATTTGCTGGAGACGGGAGTCGCGATCATGGCGCGGCCACCGGGCAAGAAAAACTCCACCATTCACCTGCTGTCAGGCGGCGAGAAGGCACTGACGGCACTGGCGCTGGTCTTCGCCATCTTCCAGCTCAATCCGGCCCCGTTCTGCATGCTCGATGAGGTGGATGCACCGCTGGATGATGCCAACGTCGGACGCTATGCAAGGCTGGTGAAGGAGATGTCGGAAAGCGTACAGTTCATCTATATCACCCATAACAAGATCGCCATGGAAGCGGCAGATCGGCTGATGGGTGTCACCATGCAGGAACCCGGCGTCTCGCGCCTTGTCTCTGTAGGGATAGAAGAAGCTGCCGTGCTTGCCGAAGCGTGAGGGAAAAGCCCTTCAGGAGGGCGAGGTCATCCTCCGGCGCGGTAGCCAGTGGCCGCCTTGGCGGCCTAGTTGGCAAGATCGTGTTGCATCTAGAGATCGAAAGCACTACGAGTTTGCGTCATAGTGTCAGTCAGGGATAATTGAAGGGCGATTGCGCAGGTCACCACCACAGGATTGACATTCGAAAAAATGTCCCCTTTTTCTGCAATCGCGCTATGCTGTTCACGTGCATGGTGCCCAAGCAAACAGGCTAATGACCCATGGAATTGAGAGAGTGGCTCATCTTGTTGGGGTTGGTGCTGGTCGCAATCATCGTCGTTGACGGTGTGCGCAGGCTCCAACGTCAACGTCGAGTACCCCGACTGGATCGAGCGGGTACAGAGGATTCCACCGACGATGCGGGCAATCCCGCGGTGGAAGAAGAGGAAGAACGTGACAACTGGGAGCTGCCGAACGGCGGCTACCGGGTGGTTGGCGATTCCGAGACGCATGCCGAGGACGAGGAAGATGTCGTGCTCGACAATGCGCACGGCATCAAGGCCTCGCGGGTGACTCAACCGAGTCGTCCGGCGCAGCCCATGGAGCGTCGTGAAGCGCCGGAGCGCAAGGGCTTCGGCGAGCGTGCGGCTGCCTTCGGTGCACGTGCCAGCCAGTCAATGCGCGACGTGACGGCCAGTCTGGGCGCACGGCGTGATGATGAGCATGAGCACGACGATGCGCATCGCGAGCCCGTGCTCGGCAGCGCTTCCAGTGAGCAGGCCGAGACGGCGCGCGAAGACGACTTCCATGAGAAGCCGGAGATCACCGCCGAGGACGACAGCATCAGCGTCTCCTCCACCCAGGCCGATGATCTCGAGCCGATGGCCGAGATCGAGGAAGGTCAGGATACCAGAACTGAGGCGTCCTCCGCTGGCAAGCCAGCCGATGTCGCCGGCAGTGCTTCCCAGCGCCAGGAACCTTCACTGGAAGCGGCCGCCGCGCCTGCTGCCGATGCCACAGCGCCCGAGGATGATCGTCATCCGCTGGTGCTGCGTGCCGAGCGCAATCAGGTCGATGACCAGCTCGCACGCGACACCCTGGCCGATGCCAGTGAAGTCATCATCATCTCGGTGATGGCGCGTGGCGACGAAGGTTTCAGTGGTGAAGACGTGCTGGGTATCTCGCTGGCCTGTGGTCTGCGTCATTCCGAGATGGGGCTGTTCCTGCGCCACGAGGAAGATGACGACGACAGCCCGCTGCAGTTCGCGATGGCCAACGTGGTCAAGCCGGGCATCTTCAAGCCGGCCGAGATGGTGGACAGCCAGCTGGATGGCGTCACCTTCCTGATGCCGCTGCCGGGCGCGGACGACACCTCTGCCGCCTTCGAGACCATGGTCGAGATCGCCATGCTGCTGGTGCGTCGTCTGGGCGGTGAGCTGAAAGACGAGAACCACAGCGTGATGACGGCCCAGACCATCGAGTTCAAGCGTCAGCAGGTGCATGAGTTCGAGCGTCGCAATCGTCTGCATCGCTACCAGGCCAACTGATCGACTCCCCAGCCATTCTCTGAGTCGACCAGTCATGCCAGAACGCCAACGGCGACCTTCGGGTCGCCGTTGGCGTTTGCGTATCCTGCCGACCTTTTGCAGCCTCTGCCAGCCCCTGCCAGTCGCCCGAAGTGCTTGAATGTGTGGCCCGTCGTTCACATTGAGTACAATGGCAGCATCAAGGCGACCCCTCTACCTGCAAGTTTTTGCAGCTCTTGCAAGTGCGTCAGGTCGGAGGGTTCGCCACCCGTTTTCAGGTCGCTCAGCGCTGCCTTCTGGCAGTGCTGGCGAGCCACTGTTTCGAGTGAGTGTCATGTCAGCCCAGGATGATCTGTTTTCGGCGCCTGCCGATGAACCCAACGCCTCGAGCGCTTCTCGCTCCGCTGCTCCGGCCGCGGTGGAAGGCGTGCCAGCCAAGCTGGTGGAGGAGGTCGCGCAGCTGCATCGCGAGCTGCTTGAGGCCAGCCATCGCTATTATGTGCTGGATGATCCGACGCTGACCGATGCCGACTACGACACGCGCCTGCGCCGTCTCGAGGCGTTGGAAGCCGAATATCCCCAGCTGATCAGCTCGGAATCGCCAACCCAGCGTGTCGGAGCCGCGCCGGCCAGCGGGTTTGAAGAAGTGCAGCATGCGGTGCCGATGCTGTCGCTCAACAATGCCTTCGATGACGATGAGCTGCGTGCCTTCGTGCAACGTGCGGCGAAAACGCTGGAGCTGGGAGACGCCCAGGATGCGGGTGACGAGCTGAGCTTCTGCTGCGAGCCCAAGCTCGATGGCCTGGCCGTGTCGCTCATCTACGAGAATGGCGTGCTGGTGCAAGGCGTGACGCGCGGCGATGGCCGCACCGGCGAAGGCATCACCACCAACCTGCGCACCATCCGCTCGATCCCGCTCAAGCTGCGGGGTGATGATCTGCCGGAGCTGCTGGAAGTGCGCGGCGAGGTCTACATGAGCCACGCTGGCTTCGAGGCGCTGAACGCGCGCGGCCGCGACGAGGATGGCAAGGTGTTCGCCAACCCGCGCAATGCCGCCGCCGGCAGCCTGCGCCAGCTGGATTCCAATATCGCCGCCTCGCGTCCGCTGGAATTCTGCGCCTATCAGGTCGCGCGGGTGGATGATGCGCTGCTGGCCACGGAGGCCGGCCAGAATCATTCCGGCCTGATGGCGCTGCTCAACGACTATGGCTTCCGCACCAGCCCCCAGCTTGAGGTGGTGCGCGGTGCTCAGGGCATCATCGACTACACCCGCCGCCTCGGCGAGCAGCGGGATGGCCTCGATCACGACATCGATGGCGCGGTCATCAAGCTCGATGCACTGCGTCTGCAGCGTGAACTGGGCTTCGTGGCGCGCGCACCGCGCTGGGCCATCGCCTACAAGTACCCGGCGCAGGAGCAGGAAACCACCCTGGAAGGCGTCGATTTTCAGGTCGGACGCACTGGCGCGCTGACGCCGGTCGCCCGGCTGGCACCGGTGCAGGTCGCCGGTGTGGTGGTCTCCAACGCCACACTGCATAACATGGACGAGGTGGAGCGTCTCGGCGTGCAGATCGGTGACAGCGTCATCATCCGGCGCGCCGGCGATGTCATCCCGCAGGTGGTGCGGGTCGCCAGCGAAGGCGCCAGCCGTGAAGCCATCGTGCTGCCGGACGGCTGCCCGGTGTGCGGCTCCGAGATCGAGCGCCTCGAAGGCGAGGTGGTGGCACGCTGCGCGGGCGGACTGATCTGCGCCTCGCAGCGCAAGGAAGCCCTCAAGCACTTCTCCAGCCGCAAGGCGCTGGATGTCGATGGCCTCGGTGAGAAGCTGATCGAGCAGCTGATCGAGCGTGAGCTGGTCAAGACGCCGGCGGATCTGTTCCACCTGGAAGCTGCCACCCTGGCCGAGCTGCCGCGCATGGGCGAGAAGTCCGCCGCCAATCTGGTCGCCTCGCTGGACAAGAGCCGCAACACCACCCTGGCACGTTTCATCTACGCCCTCGGCATTCGGGAAGTCGGTGAAGCCACCGCCGCGAATCTGGCCACGCACTTCGGCACGCTTGAAGCGCTGCGCGCAGCGGATCAGGCCGCGCTGGAGGCAGTGGAAGATGTCGGTCCCATCGTCGCCGCGCATATCCATACCTTCTTCCAGCAGCCGACCAACAACGAGACGCTGGAAGCGTTGCTCGCCTGCGGCCTGAGCTGGGAAGAGGTCGAGATCGGTGAGCGGCCCCAGCCGCTGGCAGGCCAGACCTGGGTGTTGACCGGCAGCCTCGACAGCATGACGCGTGATGAAGGCAAGGCGCGCCTGCAGGCGCTGGGCGCCAAGGTGGCGGGCAGTGTCTCGAAGAAGACCGCCGGTGTGGTCGCCGGCGAGGCAGCGGGCAGCAAGCTCGAGAAAGCCATGCAGCTGGGCCTCACGGTGCTGGACGAAGAGACCTTCGTGAAGCGCCTGGCCGAATGGGAATCCGGTGCTGATGCACAGCAGGACAATCCGCAAGACAGTGCGCAAGACAGCGCGGGAGAGGATGCATGAGTACGGATACGCTGAACGATGCACCGCAGGCGGCGTCACGCCACCCTGATGATGGACAGGAGCTACCCATGAGCCAGATGCCACTTGATCAGATGGACCCGCGGGACCGCTTCATCGAGGTGCCGCAGACCATGCTGCCCGCCGATACACGGCGCGCCCTGCTGGAAGCCTTCGTCACCCGTCAGGGCTACGACACCACCGATGTCGGTGAAGGCATGGCCGGCTGGGTCGCGGAGCTGGAAGGCCAGCTGTCACGCGGCAAGCTGCTGATCGTCCACGACATCGGCACCGAATCCACCGAGGTGATGACGCTGGAGCAATGGCAGTCCTTCGGTCGCCAGCTGGCGGACGACGAGGAAGAGGGCGACTGAGCCCAGCCAGCGGTCATGCTGTGTTGAGCATGCCCTGATCCTTGCCCTGCCCCTGACCCCGGGGCTGGAAACGACAACGCCCCTGGCACAGGCCAGGGGCGTTGTCGTTCATGATGCACCAGTTGTTGCACCAGTTGGTGAGGCTAGTGGCGTCTGGCGATGCGCCGGATCATGCGAACCACATCGGCACGACCAGGCTCGAGATCAGCAGGATCAAGGCCCCGCCCAGGCGCGAGGAAATCTGCGCGAAAGGCATCAGCTGCATGCGATTGGCCGCCGAGAGTACGGCGACGTCACCCGTGCCGCCCATGTTGGCCATGCACAGGCCAGCGGTGATGGCGGACTCGATGGGATAGAAGCCGACCAGCTTGCCCACCAGACCCGCACCGAAGGCGGCGCCCGCGACGACACCGAACACGATCACCACGTAGGTGATAGTGATGGCATCGATCACCTGGCCCAGATCGGTGTAGGCCACGCCGATGCCGAACAGCAGCGCGAAGGTCCAGTTGCCTGCCACGAACCGGAACCATTGGGCGGCGGCCTGATTGATGTTCTCCGGTACCAGGTTGGCGCACTTGAGCACGGCGACCGCGATGATCATCAGCGCGTAGGGGTGCAGCGGAATGACCTTGCCGAGAATCTGGCTGGCGACGAAGAAGCTCAGGGCAATCACCATGCCGATGCCAAGCTGGGACAGGTCAGGCGTGCTCTTCTCTTCGCGGACATTGACGCCCGGCATCATCTGGCCGCCGCCGGTCAGCGACGGGAAGCGTTTGCCAAGCCCGTTGAGCAGCCCGGCAATGATGATGGCGAAGACATTGCCCAGGGCCAGTGCCGGCACCAGGATCGAGATATAGTAGCTGGCCGGTTGCCCCAGCAGCTGCTCGTAGATCTGGCTCATCGGCACGGCGCCGGCGCCCATGCCGCCGCCCATGATGGGCAGGGCGATGACCATGACGGCATCCTTGGGCGAGAAGCCCATGACCCAGCCGACCAGCATCGCGAAGAGCGCCGCGAACAGCACCGAGCACAGCAGCGGCAGCGCGAAGCGGGCCCCGACCTTGACCAGCACGCGGGAGTCCATGCCGAGAATGCTGCCGGTAATCAGCGCCGCGATGTAGAAGTTCAGAAAGCCACCGGCCTTCATGAACTCACTGACATTCGCCGTGACTTCCTGCGGCAGCCAGCCGCTGTAGACCAGCGCTGCGGCACCGAAGATGGCGAGAATGGCGCCGCCACCCAGATAGCTGTTGATGATCGGCAGGCGGTCGCCCAGAAAGCCCAGTAGCTCCCCGAGAATCATCATGACCAGCAGCGCGCCGATCATGCCCGCAGGCAGGGTGTCGGTGGCGATGGCGGCAATCAGAACCAGGAAGGACAGGGCGAAGATCGGCAGCGACATGCCGAAGATGCGCGTCTTCTGCCAGGGGGACTCTGCGGCAGGCGTGGCCGTGGCGGTCTGCGAGGAATGTGTCATGCATGCTCCTTGTCCTGCACTCTGTCGTTGCAGGACCTGTTGTCATGCCCGGACGCGTTGGCGTGGCATCGCGGGATCGTTTGGGACGGGGAAGGGACATCATGTTCGCGCACTGGATGCGCGTCACAGGGAGCTTACGGTGTGGCTCCCGAGGGCCAAGTTTTGCGAATTAAAGAAAGCCTTTTGAAACTTATGAAAGCGCCGGCTGCCGCTCGCCCATGCGCCGGGCCGAATGGCCATGCCACCAAGGGGGCACATGGCTTGTCCGGCGTGTTGCGGCATTCTCAACCCGGACTGAGCGCGCTGACCTCATTGCTCGCCGCCGGCATGGTGATCGTCAGCCTGCTGGTCGCGGCCTGGCTCTTCAGTGCCCAGCTGGAGCGGACCCAGCGCGAGATTCAGGGCCAGCGCATTGCCGCTCTTGCCCAGCGTATCGCGCGTCTGCCCGAGGTGCGTTCCGCCCTGAGCGAGTCCAGCTCGCCGCAGGCTGCGCCTCCCGTCGCGAACAGCCGCCTGGCGGCACGCATCGAGCGACTGCGTCAGGAGAATGCCGTCGACTTCATCGTGGTGATGCGCCCGGATGGCTTGCGGCTCAGTCACCCGGACCCCGCACGCATCGGGCAGCCCTTCCAGGGTGGCGACGAACAGCGTGCGCTTGCCGGTGCCTCCTACCTCTCCGAATCCCGCGGCACGCTCGGCGAAAGCCTGCGCAGCTTCGTTCCGGTCATGGCGAATGCATCCAGGGACGATGAGCGCGCTGTCATCGGTGCGGTGGCCATCGGTATCACGCTGGATTCCCTGGGGCGGCGTCTGGCCGATGAGAAGCGCCAGCTGCTGCTCGGGCTGGGTGTGTTGATGCTGTTCGGCACGCTGGGCGCACTGGGACTTGCGCGCTATCTGCGTAGACAGCTCAAGGGGCTGGAGCCGGCGGCCATCGCGCGCCTGGTGGAGGAGCATCAGGCGGTGCTGGCCAGCCTGGAGGAGGGCATCATCGTGGTCGATCCCGAGGGGCGGATCACGCTGGTGAATGCCGCGGCGCGCGAGTTGTTGGGGGCCTTGCCGACGCTGGGCGAGCGCCTTGATGACTGGTTGCCCGACACCGGCATGCGTGAGTGCCTTGTTGCGCGCCAGCCAGTGAGCGAGCAGGAAGAGGCCCGACTGCGCCAGGTGACTCACGGCGGGCGGCGATTGCTGGTGCGTTGCCAGCGAGTGCATGATGGCGAGCTGCTGATGGGCGGCGTGCTGGTACTGCGCGAGCACGACCGCATGCAGCGCCTCGCCGAGGAGCTGACCGGCGTCCGCCGTCAGGCGGAGTCACTGCGCGCCGCGCGCCATGAGTTCCGCAACCGGCTGCATGTGCTGTCGGGCCTGACGCAGATGCAGGACCTCGCCGGGCTGCGCGATTATCTTGCGTTGCTGGTGGAGCGGGAGTTGCCGGCGGATGCCGCAGCCGCCGAGCGCATCGCGGACCCTCTGCTGGCAGGTCTTCTGATCGGCAAGCACAGCGAGGCGCGCGAGCGTGGCATCGCGCTGGCGGTCGAGCTGGAGATCGAGTGCCATCATGGCCGCTGCACTGAGTGGGGAATGTCACAGGACGAGGGCGCTCAGGCCGAGTTTCCGGTGCTGGAGCGTAGCTTGAGTCATGATCTGGTCAGCGTGATCGGCAATCTGCTCGACAATGCCTTCGAAGCGCTGGAGGAGGTAGGCGCTGACGCTCACGCCCCGTCTGTGACCCTGGGGTTGATGCTGGAATCACTGGACCCGTCGGCAGAGGCGCAGTTGTCGATCAGCGTGGCGGACAACGGCCCCGGCATGCCGACGGAGCTGAGGCAGACGGCACGCATGGCGGGGGTGAGCAGCCATGGAGAAGGCCGCGGGCTGGGCCTGTCGCTGGTGCAGGAGATCGTGACCGCGCGCGAGGGAGAATGGCACCTCTATGCGCCCTCGGGCGGCGGTACCCTGGTCGAGCTGACCCTGCCTTGCCGACTGCTGACTGGCGCGGCGCCTTGAGCTGATCTCGAGCGCTACAGGATGGCGTTGCGGCCGGAATTTGCACAACGAAGGAGCCAGAGCGCATGCGTGTGCTGATAGTCGAAGACGACCCCATGGTCATGCGTCTCAATGTCGAATACCTCAGTCGCATCGACGGCATGCGCCTGGTGGCCCAGTGCGAGGATGTCGCGACGGCACTCGACGTGCTGGCGCAGGAAGCGGTGGACCTGGTGCTGCTGGATGTCTACCTGCGCAGCCGCAGCGGGCTGGAAGTGTTGCGATGGCTGAGGCGCCGCGCCGCCCCCGATATCCAGGTGATCCTGATCACCGCCGCCAGTGAGGCGGACACGGTGCGCAGCGCACATGCGCTCGGGGTGTGCGATTACCTGGTCAAACCCTTCAGCTTCGCCCGTTTTCAGCAGGCGTTGGCACTGGCGCGTCGCGGCCGCCAGCAGCTGGAGAGCCTCGAGGGTGAAGTCAGCCAGCAACAACTGGACCAGCTTTTCGGCGTGCAAGGGCTGGTCAGCGGCGCTGCGGGCGCGGTACCCGAGGGGCGCCTGCCCAAGGGCGTGACGTCGGCATCACTTGCCTTGGTGGCCAGTGCCATCCAGGCGCTGCCGCGCGAGGAAGGCAGCTTCACCAGTGAGGCGTTGCTGCCTGCCACCGGCATGTCGCGAGTGACCATCCGCAAGTATCTGCGCCATCTCGCGGCCTGCGGAATGCTCAGCGAGGCCTTCCACTACGGTCAGATCGGCCGGCCATCCTTCACCTATCAGGTCATCGACCGTCAGGCCCTGTCCAGACAGTGCCGTCAGGCCTGAGTGATACCGACCTCTCAGCGCCGCTGGACGATATCGCGGATCAGGCGGCGTCCCGGGTGCAGGTGCTCGGCCAGTTCGCGTTCCAGTGGCAGCGGTTCGCCACACAGTTGCGAGGCGATCAGTTCGGCGCACAGCGGGGCGGTGGTGAAGCCGCGTGAGCCGTGTGCGGTGGAGAGCCACAGGCCGGGCAGATGGGCACCGCTCGACTGCGGCACGCGCTTTTTCGCATCGAAAGCCATGGCGGCGTAGTCCTCACGCCATTGCGCGGCGTCCGGTGCCGGGCCGGCCAGCGGGCTCTTGTCCGGGCTGGCGGCGCGCCAGGCGACACGTCCCTGCCAATCATCGTCTTCCAGCCTGATACCACGCGCCTGCTCCCAGGCGGCGACGAAGGCGGGCAGGGCACTGCGCAGCTCCGCGACATTGGCGGCGTGGTCCGCCTCGCGGACAGCCTCATCCTCATCGCGCGGGGCGAAGGTCGCGCCGAAGCTGAGTGTCACGCTGCCATCGGCGTGGCGCTGATAGGGCGAGACATAGCCACCGGCGCACACCACGCTGTCGAGCGCGGGCAGGTGCGCGGCGTGTTCCGGCGCTACCGTGATCTCGCTGACCTGGCCGCGAATCGGCTGCAGCGGCAGGTGTGCGAGCGGCTCGGGCAGATTAGTCTGCTCCCCCAGCGCGACAATCAGCTGATCCACTTCAATGCTGGTGCCATCGCTGGTCTGCAGCTGCCAGCGTGGCGCGCCGTTGCCTGTCTTTCCGCCTTCCTCTCTGCCTTCCTCGGCCCCCAGCGACTGAATGGCCTCGATGCGCGCCTGCAGAAAGCGGATGCCCGGGGTGGCGGCGAGGTGCTGGCAGAGCGCGCTGGGGCGCACCCAGCCGGCGACCGGATAGAAGAGGCCGTCGAAGGCGATCTCGCTGCCGGCGATCCGGCTGGCCTCGCTGGCGCTGACCGGCTTGAGCAGCGCCTCGGGCAGCGGGTGATTGTCGAGGAAGCGCTGCTGGCGCTTGCGCTCACGTTCACTGGTGGCCAGCTGCAGCACGCCGCTGGCGGACCACAGGGTCTGCTTAGGGTCGAGGCTTGCCAGCCAGCGGCGGCTGTACTGCAGCGCGGCCAGCTGGAAGCGACTGGCGGGGTTGGTCTCGGCGGCCAGTTTGACGTAGAGCGCGCCCTGGCGATTGCCGGAGGCACGCGCGCCTGGGGCTTCGGCATCGATCAGCGTGACCTTCACGCCGCGCCGCGCCAGCGCCTCGGCGCAGCTGGTGCCGGCGATACCGGCGCCGAGTACCGCGACATGCGTCTCGCGACTGACCGGCGCGGGCTGCGGGGGCTGGGTCCAGGGCTGCTCACGACGCAGCGGATGAAGGGCGCCACGCACCGCGTGCTCCTGCATGGGGGCGTGGGTGGATGCGGGTGAGGCATCAAGCCCCATCAGCTCGGCGCGCGCGGCGGCGGTCGGCTCGTCCAGCTCGCCGCAGATCATCTCGCGCTTCATGCCGTGGCCGGGCACCTTGCGCCACACGAAGCCTGCCGCGTGCAGGCCACGCCGCACGAAGCCCGCGGCGGTGAAGGTGGCGAAGGTCGCCGTGGGGCGCGAGACACCCGCCATGGCCGCGAACAGCTCGGGTGACCACATCTGCGGATTCTTCGACGGCGAGAAGCCATCGAGGAACCAGGCATCCACGCCACCTTCCAGGCGCGACAGGCGCTCCACCGCATCGCCGAAGTGCAGGTCCAGGGTGATGCGCTCATCCAGCCATAGGCGGTGCACGCCGAGGACGGCAGCGGGCCATTGAGCAACCAGCGGCTTCGCCAGTGAGGCGAGGTCCGGCCAGGCGGACAGCGCCCGCTCGAGGTCGGCGGCGCGCATCGGGTGCTTTTCCACCGAGACGACATGCAGACGCGCCTCGGCGGGCGCCGTCGCCAGGAAGCGCTGGGCGGCGCACAGGATGTTGAGGCCGGTGCCGAAGCCGGTTTCGCCGATCACGAAGGGGCGCGCTTCCCGCCAGTCACGGAAGCGCTCGCTCAGTCGGTTGCTGTCGAGGAAGACGTGCACGGTCTCGGCGCGGCCATCGTGGATCGAGAAGTACACATCGCCGTAATCGGTGGCCTGTGGCGCGGTGTCGTCCCACTCGAGCTGCGCCTCCTCCAATGCCGCCAGTGGTGCCAGTGGCACGTCCGGCACTACGCCGGGCGCCGTGACCGGCTCGATCGCGCTCGGTGGCGTTGTGGCAGGTTTGCGTGCCGCGCTGCCCGAGGTTTCCTGCGGCGAAGGCTCGCGGGCTGACGAGGCGGTCTGATCCGAATCTGACTGATCGGGAGCGGGCTGGCGGGGGGAGGAGGGGTGGTCGTTCACGGGCATTCCTGGCAGGAGGTCGAGCGGGAGAGCAGCACAGCGAGACAGCGGCAGAGCAAGGCCTGCAACGCAGACGACGGACAGCCAGGCTGTCCGTCGTCAGAAAGCAACCGCCGGTCAGATGACCGGTCGGACGCCGGGCTAGGGCAGGGTCTGCTTGAAGGGCTTCACTTCGGCGCTTTCATAGACACCGGCGATGACGAAGGGATCGGCATCGGCCCACTTCTGGGCGTCTTCGAGGGAATCGAACTCGGCGATGATGACGCTGCCGCTGAAGCCGGCTTCACCCGGTGCTTCGCTGTCGATGGCCGGGTTGGGGCCGGCGATGACCAGACGCCCGGCGGCGTGCAGCGCCTCCAGACGTGCCAGATGCGGCGGTCGCGCCGCCATGCGCGCTTCGAGGCTACCTTCGACGTCCTGACAGACAATGGAGTAGAGCATCACGAATCATCCTTTTGAGAATTGGTCGAGGAAGCGTTCTCTTCCTGAGGGGCCTGCACCATGTGACGGGACAGGTAGACGCCCTGAACGATGACGAACAGCAGTGTCAGACCGAGCATGCCGAACAGCTTGAAATCGACCCAGATGTCTTCCGAATAGTGACTGAAGACGTAGATGTTGAGGCCGCCCATGGCGAGGAAGAATACCACCCAGGCCAGATTGAGGCGGTGCCAGATGGGGCGTGGCAGCTGAATCGCCTTTTCCATCATGCGCTCCACCAGTGGCTTGCCGCCGAACAGCGGTGACAGCAGGAAGGCGACGGCGAACAGCCAGTTGACCACGGTGGGCTTCCACTGGATGAAGGAGCTGTTGCCGAACAGCACGGTCGCGCCACCCAGCACGACGACCAGCGCCAGGGTGACCAGCTGCATCTTCTCGACGCGCTTGTGGCGCCAGTAGATGTACAGCACCTGCGCGAGGGTCGCGGGAATCAACACGGCGGTAGCCATGATCATGTCGCCAGTCATCTTGTAGACGGCGAAGAAGATCACGATCGGCAGAAAGTCGAGCAACATCTTCATGGGTAATGCGCACTCCTGAACACGACGACGCAGCCGTCGGGAAGGCAAGGGCCTGTGCGAGTGGTATCCTGTCTGACACCAGCGGCGCACCCCTGCCTGCATGTGCTCATTCTGCCGCCATTGCTGCCTGCTGACAAAGCCCCTGTGTGTCCGGGCGCGCATCGCAGCCAATACTGCCCGACGTCTGGCCCGCTGGATCGCCTGCATCTCAGGCATCGCGTGGCACAGACGTTCATCCCGAGAGGTTCCCCGTGTCCGACGTCCCGTCCGACTCTTCGCCGATTTCCGCAACCCGCAAGCCGATCGAGTTTCGCCCGCTGCCGGAGCGCTTCGATTCCGATATCGAGGTGCCGGACATCGACCTGCACATGCACTCCACCGCCTCCGATGGCGGCATGGCACCGACAGAGCTGGTGGCGCTGGCCGCGCGGCGCGGTCTGTCACGCATGTCTCTGACCGATCACGACAGCATGGAAGGCATCTTCGAGGCCCAGCAGGCCGCCCGCGCCGAGGGAATCTCGTTGCTGCCCGGCTGTGAGCTGTCTGTCCGCTGGCGCAACCAGACCATCCACATCGTGGCGTTGATGCCCGAGGGCGCCGGCGATGCGCTGAGTGCCGGCCTCAAGCAGCAGCACGAGGCGCGTGAACGCCGCAGCCACGAGATCGCCACGCGCATGGAAAAGCTCGGGCTCGAGAATGCCTTCGAGCGCGCCCGGGAGCAGGCCATGCTGAGTGGCTCAGGCGACCGCCCGCTGTCACGCCCGGATTTCGCCCGCGCGCTGGTCAAGGCCGGGATTGCACGCAACCTGCAGGACGCCTTCAAGCGGCATCTGGGCGCGGGCCAGAAAGGCGACGTCAAGGCGCACTGGCCGGAGATGGAAGAGGCGGTAGGCTGGGTGCGTGCCGATGGCGGCATCGCCGTGATGGCGCACCCGATGCGCTACAAGCTGACGCGCACCAAGCGTGGCGAGCTGCTGCGTGACTTCATTGCCGCCGGCGGCGAAGGCGCGGAGCTGGTCAGCGGCTTCCAGAATATCGATCGCGCGCGTGACCTGGCGCGTCAGCTGGATGAGCTGGGGCTCTACGCCTCCGTCGGCAGTGACTTCCACTTCCCCGGCGGCCCGCTGGCGCCCGGCAGCATGAGCCCGCCGCCCCGCACCAAGGTGCCGCCCGTGTGGTGTCATCCGCGCATCGCGCCCTTTTTTGCGGCCGACGCTGCCTCCATGTGATATCAAGAGATCAACGTGACGCCAGTCCGCCTGCCGGGCTGGCGCCCAGACGCAAGGAGCACCGCATGGGACAGTTCTTCCAGATTCATCCCGAAAATCCCCAGAAACGCCTCATCGATCAGGCCGTCGCCATCATCCAGCAGGGTGGCGTGATTGCCTATCCGACCGACTCCGGCTACGCGTTGGGCTGTCATCTGGGCGAGAAGAAGGCCATCGAGCGCATCAAGCGCCTGCGTCAGCTGGACGACAAGCACAACTTCACCCTGGTGTGTTCTGACCTGTCGGAAATCGGCACCTACGCCAAGGTCGACAACGCCATCTTCCGCCTGCTCAAGAGTCACACGCCAGGCGCCTATACCTTCATCCTGCAGGCGACTTCCGAAGTGCCGCGCCTGCTGCTGCACCCCAAGCGTCGCTCCATCGGCGTGCGCGTGCCGGACCACGCCATCACCCACGCCCTGCTGGAAACCCATCGCGAACCGCTGATGAGCGTGACGCTGATTCCGCCGGGTGAGGAGCTGCCGATGACAGACGCCGAAGAGATTCGCGAGCGCTTCGGACATGCGCTGGATCTGGTCATCGACGGTGGCGCCTGCAGCTTCGAGACCACCAGTGTGGTGGACCTGCGCGAGCTGCCGCCGGTGATCGTGCGCGAAGGGCGCGGCGATATCTCGAGCTTCACGGAGTGATCGCGACAACGTAGCGCTTCACGGCGCTGACATCGCCTTGCCATACGAAGACGCCCCCGGACCTTGCGGTCGCGGGGGCGTTGTCATTTCTGAGGCGTTGTCATTTCCGAGGCGTTGTCGTGTGCTGAGTGATTCTCGGCTTCGTCAGCTGCGGTCGCGGTCGGGAGGCCCGCTCTCGGGAGGCCCGCTATCGGGAGGTTCTGGCTGATCCCCCGATGTCGTCTCTGCATCAGCTTCAGATTCGGACTCCGGCTCTGGATCAGGTTCTGGCGCTGTCTCCGGTTCTGGCTCGCGCGGGTCGCGGGTGTCCTCGTCCAGCCAGGTGCCGCAGAACTTGCAGTACTTGGCGTTGCGATCATGGCCTTCACGACCACAGCCCGGGCAGGCTTCGTCGCTGGTCTGCTGCATGCGCAGGCCGTTGAGGACCTCGGCCGAGAACACCCCGGTGGGCACGGCGAGAATCGAGTAGCCGAGAATCATCATCAGTGCCGAGATGAACTGCCCCAGCGGCGTGATGGGCGCGATGTCGCCGTAGCCCACCGTCGTCAGCGTCACCACGCCCCAGTAGAGCGCCTTGGGGATGGAGGTGAAGCCGGCCTCGGGTGGCTCGATCAGATAGATCAGGGCGCCGAACACCGTGACGATGCTGAGCACGGTGATGAAGAACAGCAGGATCTTGCGCCGGCTGCGCGTCATGGCCTCGACCAGCATGCGGCCCTCGCCGACGAAGGCCATCAGGCGCAACACGCGGAACAGGCGCAGCACACGCAGCACGCGCACCACCAGCAGGGCCTGGGCGCCCGGTATCAGCAGCGACAGCCAGGTGGGCGCGATCGACAGCAGGTCGAGCACGCCGTAGAAGCCCTTGGCCCAGGTGCCGGGATGCTTCAGGCAGTAGAGGCGGACGGCGTATTCCAGCGTGAAGATGATCGTGAAGCCCCACTCCATGATGCGGAACAGTTCGCCGTATTGCGCATTGAGCGAGGGGACGCTGTCGAGCATCACCACGGCGACACTGGCGAAGATCATCAGGATCAGGCCGATATCGAAGGCCTTGGCCGCCTTGGTGTCGGATTCGAAGATCCAGTGGAACAGTCGTGCGCGCAGGCGGCCCGTCGCGGGTTCGTAGTCGCTGGGGTGCGAGGGGGTCGCTGGGGGGCTTTGCGGCGTGCTGCCATATTCATTGGCAGGGCCCTGGCGTTCAGGCATGCAGGCTTCCTTGACGGGCGTGACGACGCCGGATGAATGTCAGGGCGTATCGGGGATGTCTCAGTATGACCTTCAGTGACTGCCCGGCCGTTGTCCATCAGCCAGTGGTCTAGCGCCTGGTGGCTGGGCAGTCAGTGTCGTTTTGAGGTTCAGCCGCGCAGCGTCGCGAGCAGTGACAGGCTGTGCTGGCCGAAGTCGCGAGTCGCCCAGTCCTGTGAGGCATCGCCGTCACTGCTTTCCAGTGCCTCGACCAGCGCCACCGCGTGGATATGGCCGGGATGCTGGCTGGCGGCCAGTCGTGATGCGAGGGCCGACAGGGCGGCCAGCGCATGCGCGTGCCACTTGAGGTCGTCTTTCGCCTGACGGTCGGCGTGGGCATCGAGCGCATCGATGGCGGCGGACAGCAGCGCGCCGGGGTCAGCGGTATCCAGCGTCTTCTCATGCCATTCGCCATCCCGCAGCGCCGCACCGCGCTTGGCCTTGCTGGCATCTGCCGGACGTAGTGCCAGGCGGCTCGCCAGTGAATCCGCCAGCTGCCAGAGCACGCCTTCTCTCACCTCGGGGGCGAGTGCTTCGCCGCCGGTCAGCTCGAGCTCGATTTCCTGGATGGCCACTTCGCGGCCACTGGCCTTCACCGCGCCCAGGTCCAGCGCCATCTCGACGCCGACGGTGACCTGCTCGTCGCCCACATTCTTGTCGCTGCATGTCGCCTTGACGTCGATCTGCCAGGCATGGCGCTCGAAATCGGTGCTGAAGCTGGGCGCGAGCGCACTCAGCAGCTGCTCACGGGCGCCGTTTCCCAGCGCCTGCAAGGGCGGCAGGCCACGCAGACCGTCGAGGTCGAGGCCGGTCTGGCCCTCGGGCAGCTCCCACTCCCATTCGCCGCGAGAATGCAGTCCGCCATGGCTCTCGCCGCTGGTCTTGAGCGTCTGGCGCAGGGCGCCCGTGCTGTCGGCATCCTCACCGCTCTGGCGCAGACGCAGCGCCATGCGCGCGCGCTCCAGCGCATGCTCGGGGGTGTCGAAGTAGGTGTTGGCCAGCCAGCGCCGCCTGGGGGTGACCGTTGCCAGTTCTGCAATGCTCGCCAGTGTCTCCAGAATGGCATCGCGATCAATAACGGGTTGAGACAGTGCCAGTTTGAGTTCGATTTCCTGCGCCATGATGGGCACTCCCTGTACGGATGAAAGAAGACAGATGCTGACGGATGAGGATGACAGCGGCGCCAGGACCGCAGAGCCTTCGGCATGCGTGGTGCATGGTGACGAAGGCTCGTGTGTCTCATGCTCGCGCCTGGCCCGCGGCAAGGCAAGCACGGGGAGGGCGGAAGGGCATGCGGGATATCGGCCTGTCGGCAGAATCACACTTATATGACAGCATGATGACATTGAAGTGACAGCAATTGCCTGTCGTCACGTCCTTGGTTATATTACGAACAGTGGATAAAGCCAGCGACCACGGGTCCTGCCGCTACATGACAATCTCTCTTCTGGAATCCTTCGTGTTCCCCCGAACTGCCGCTGTTGTTGCGTAAATGACAACAGCATGGCGGTATCATGACGTTACGATGAAAGTTATGTGATCGTCACAAAGGCTTTGCTACACTCCGCGCGTCAATCCTTAACGCCGACGGCCACTATGGTAACGACCAACCCTTTCTCTTCGATGTTCGGGCGCTCGCCTTTCAAGGCGCTGCACACCCACATCATCAAGACCGACGAGTGCGCCCAGCACTTGCTGACCTTCTTCGACGCCTGCGAGCAGGGTGATTGGGAGCAGGCAGCCAGCATTCGCAAGACCATCAGTGGTCTGGAGCGTGAAGCGGACGAGTTGAAGACGCAGCTGCGCCTCAACCTGCCCAACTCGCTGTTCCTGCCGGTCTCGCGCTCCGACCTTCTCGAGCTGATCCATGTCCAGGATTCCATCGCGAATGTCACCAAGGACATCGCAGGGATCATGCTGGGTCGTCATATGCAGATACCCACCGCACTGGTGCCCGCCATGCGTGAGTATCTCAAGACTGCGGTCGAATCGGTCTGCCAGGCGCGTCGTGCGTTGGGTGAACTGGAAGACCTCGTCGAGTCCGGTTTCGGGCGCAACATGAGCGAGCTGGTCGACAAGCTGATCAACGAGCTGCATGAGCTCGAGAAGCAGTCCGACGAACAGCAGATCGCCATCCGCCAGACCCTGTTCTCGCTGGAAGCCAGTCTCCCGCCCGTCGATGTGATCTTCCTCTACAAGATCATCGATTGGGTCGGCGATGTGGCTGACCAAGCGGAAAAGGTCGGTACCCGACTGCAGATCCTGATGGCGCGCTGAGCGCCATCAGGACGTCCTGCCATCTGTCCAAGAGTCTTCTATGTCCATCATTGCTCAATACGGCGATGTGCTCGTCATTCTTGCCTGTCTGTTCGGTTTCTTCATGGCATGGGGTGTGGGTGCGAATGACGTCGCCAATGCCATGGGAACCTCGGTAGGTTCCAAGGCGATCACCATCAAGCAGGCGATCATCATCGCCGTGATCTTCGAATTCCTCGGTGCCTGGCTTGCCGGTGGTGAGGTGACTGACACCATCCGCAAGGGCATCATCGACCCGTCACTGCTGATCGAGAATCCGCAGTTCCTGGTCTACGGCATGCTGGCCTCGCTGCTGGCCGCCGGTATCTGGCTGCTGATCGCTTCCATGAAGGGCTGGCCGGTCTCGACCACCCACTCTATCGTCGGCGCCATCGTCGGCTTCTCCGCTGCGGGTCTGGGTGTGGATGCCGTCGAATGGACCAAGGTCGGTCAGATCGCGGCCTCCTGGCTGGTCTCGCCGCTGCTGGCGGGCTCCATCGCCTTCGTGCTGTTCAAGTCCGTGCAGACGCTGATCTTCGACAACGAAGACCCGTTCGCGGCCGCCAAGCGCTACGTGCCGATGTACATGTTCCTGGTCGGCTTCATCATCTCGATGGTGACCATGGTCAAGGGCCTCAAGCATGTCGGCCTGCACCTGAGCTTCGAATCCAGCCTGCTGCTGGCCGTCGTCATCGGCGCCATCGTGATGGGTATCGGCGTGCTGATGGAGCGCAAGGTCGCGCGTTCACGCCTCAAGGAGAAGAATCGCGCCACCGGTGACGACTTCGACTTCAGCGGCGTCGAGAAGGTCTTCGGCCTGCTGATGATGTTCACCGCCTGTGCGATGGCCTTCGCCCACGGCTCCAACGACGTGGCCAATGCGGTCGGTCCGCTGGCGGCCATCATCAGCGTCGTCGACTCTGCCGGTCAGATCGGCGCCAAGGCGAGCATGCCGTGGTGGGTCCTCGTGCTGGGTGGCGGTGGTATCGTCGTCGGCCTGGTCACCTATGGTCGTCGCGTCATTGCCACTGTCGGCACCGGCATTACCGAGCTGACGCCGTCACGCGGCTTCGCGGCCACGCTGGCCGCCGCCTCGACCGTCGTGCTGGCCTCCGGCACCGGCCTGCCGATCTCCACCACCCACACCCTCGTCGGTGCGGTGCTGGGGGTAGGTCTGGCACGCGGCATGGCAGCGCTCAACCTGCGCGTGATCGGCACCATCGTGATGTCCTGGCTGATCACTCTGCCTGCCGGCGCGATCCTGTCGATCCTGTTCTTCTTCATGTTCAAGGGCATGTTCGGCTAAGCCGACGCATGATCCAGAGCTGAATTGGAAAAACGAGAAAGGCGACCTTCGGGTCGCCTTTCTCGTATCTGACACATGGATGTCAGGGGGCACCGCTCGCCGTGCAGGCTGCGGCGCTGATATGATGATTCATGGGCATGCCTGACATGCCATTTTCCCTCTCTCCTGCCCGGAGCTGGCTCTTGAACACGCGTTTCCCCTTCGCGGACTGGTTTCGCAACTCCTCTCCCTATATCAATGCCCATCGTGGCCGCACCTTCGTCATTCTGATCGAGGGCGATGCCCTGTCCTCGTCACGACGAACGCAGTTGATACAGGATCTGGCGTTGCTGCATACCCTCGGCGTGAAGCTGGTGGTGGTGTTCGGGGTGCGCCCGCAGGTGGCCGAGGCGTTGCAGGCTGCCGGTATCGAGGCGGACCGCCATCAGGGCCGCTGGGTGGTGACGCGCGAGATTCTCGGCCATCTGGAGCAGCAGGTCGCCACGCTGCGTCTGCGTCTTGAGGCGAGTCTGTCCCAGGGGCTGCCCAATACGCCGCTGCATGGCGTGGAGCTCTCCGCCGTCTCCGGCAATCTGGTGATGGCCAAGCCGCTGGGCGTGCGTCATGGCGTCGACTTCCTGCATGGTGGCGAGGTGCGCCGCGTGCGCAGCGAGGCGATCCAGGGGCTGCTCTCGCAGCAGGCCATCGTCGTGCTGCCGCCGCTGGGCTATTCCAGCACCGGCGAGGTGTTCGATCTGGACGCCGCTGAGGTCGCCGAACACGCCGCCGTGGCGCTGGCCGCCGACAAGCTGATCCTGCTTGGCGAAGGGGAGGGTCTGTTCGGCGAAGACGGCGATCTGCTGCGTCAGCTCAATCCTGAGGAAGCCGCACTGATGGCGCCGCCCCGCGATGACGACAGCGAGCTGTCGCGCCACCTGGCCGCTGCCTGTGGCGCCGCACGTCGCGGCGTCGGGCGCACTCACCTGTTGAGCTGGCGCGACCGTGACGCCCTGCTGGGCGAGCTGTTCACCCGTGACGGCATCGGCACCATGATCACGCGTCAGGGCTACGAGCAGCTGCGCAAGGCGCGGCTCGAGGATGTCGGTGGCCTGCTGGCACTGCTGGGGCCGCTGGAGCAGCGTGGCATTCTGGTGGCCCGCTCGCGTGAGCGTCTCGAACATGAGATCGACGACTATGTGGTGCTGGAGCGCGATGGCATGGTCATCGGGTGTGCGGCGCTGCATCTCAGCCGTGACGCCGCCATGGGCGAGCTGGCCTGCGTGGCCGTGCATGATGACTATCGCCGCGGACAGCGCGGCGAGCAGCTGCTGGCCGAGATCGAGCTGCGCGCGCGTCGCGCCGGCGTCGAGCGTCTGTATGCGCTGACGACCCATACCGTCCACTGGTTCATCGAGCACGGTTTCGTGTCGGCCGGCCTTCAAGACCTGCCGCCCATGCGTCGCGAGGCCTACAACTCGGCGCGTAACTCCAAGGTATTGCTCAAGTCGCTCTAGTCACACCTCACTTGCCTGCCAGTGTGAATCGCCCAGAGAACACCCGCTGATGACCTTCCTCGATGAGGGCTGATCAGCGGGTGTTCTTGCGTAGGTGTCGCAGTTTTCCCCCACCCCTTGCGGGATTGTCTTGCAAAGGAGACGTTTCAAGACATTGATTCAAAAGGGAAAAATAGCATGCCCCGTATATGTGTTGGCAAATCGCGACGAATCGGCCAGTAAAACACGACTCTGTGTGCCGTCCTGGGCAACATTGGCATGCCTGTCGTCGTTATCGTAATTTCAAGTCATTGTTTTGTAATGTGTTTTCGCGTTTATGGCACGCCTTTGGCAATAGGTACCGTGAGCAAGAGATATGAGGTGCATCACCGGCCCTTTCTCTGGCCTTCCAGCGATGACGGTACTCACTACCCTGTGCGCTCCGTGATCGCTGACAGGCCAAGCGTCTGCTCCACGCGATGTGTGACTTCAGGTTGCGATGAGACAGGTACGGCCCCTGGTGGGCATGGACAGTATCTTGAGGGCAAGGACGCCCGGGCAAGGATGCCCGAAACCGATGCGGTAGCCGGAGAGATTGGCTGCCGTCATCCCCGAATTGACGATCGAGGCGGGCAAGTCGGCAAGCCATCCGACTCGATCACCCACATTGCGATGTGTTGCCCCCTGCTTCACATCCGATAGGGAGCGCGGACGCTGTCCGGCGTGAACGTCAACTGACCTGGAACGACCACCAGGTGACGTTCTTTTCTCCCGGGACTGACAGGCAGACCACCTGTCAGACCCGCCAATCACGTGGTGCCTCTGGTCTCCAGGTACCAGAGGCACCACGTGATGACTGACCCTTCAGTTCCCTGCGTACTTGGGGCCGGCTATGCCGGCCCTCTTTTTTTGTGCGTCTAGCGCTGAATGGTCAACAATTTCATGCGAAACGTTGCCAATGGGGCGGTTTGTCTCGTGGCGGCGTAATGATTTGAATAAGAGTCATATTTATTAACGAACTGGCAACCGCGATGGACGCTGGTGAACTCTGGTATTCTAGGAAGACGTGATTCGATGATGACCACCCCTTTCTTGCATAGAGTTCTTTCCATGGCCTCCACAGTGTCACGACGCTGGCGTCCCCGCTCGCTGCCGCAGCTGGTTCTGATGGCATTTCTGGTGGTGATGCTGCCGATTGCCGTGCTCATGTTTCAAGCAGGGCAGGCGCTGTCGGAGTTGTCGGAACTGGCGGATGTCAGTGCCCGCCAGGCCGTCGACCAGACCCGCCGCGCCCGCACGCTGACCAATCTCGCCGTCGAGATGGAGCGTAGCGCCCGCCAGTACGCCGTGCTGGAAAATCCCGATCTGATGAAGATCTACGCCGACAAGGCCAACAGCTTCCGCACCTTGCTGGATGAGCAGGCGCGCCTGTTGGGCGAGGGCGACCCCCGCGTCAGCGAATTGAAGGCGACGCTGTCACAGCTCGAGCGCATGCCCGAGATGAGCGTCGATCAGGTCAGTCGCCATCTGGAAGACTTCGGGCCCTTCTCGATCCAGGCCAGCGGCCTGCTCAACTCCACGCGTGAACTCGTCGATGCGCGTATCGAAGGCATCCGCGCCCGCGCCTCCCAGGTCAAGAATCAGCTGTGGTGGCAGACCGCCGCGCTGGTCTCCATCAGTCTGCTGTTGATGCTGTTCTTCACCTGGCTGATCATCCGTCCTATCCGGCAGCTGGAGCGCCGCATCAATGGCCTGGGTAGCGGCACCGACAGCGAGCGACCCATCGTCATCAAGGGGCCGGCGGAGCTGGTGCAGCTGGGCGAGCGTCTCAACTGGCTGTCGACGCGCCTGGATGAGCTCGAGGAGCAGAAGCAGCAGTTCCTGCGTCACATGTCGCATGAGCTCAAGACCCCGCTGGCCAGCATCCGTGAAGGCACCGGCCTGCTGATCGACGAGGTCGCCGGGCCGCTGAGTCCGCACCAGACCGAGATTCTTGGCCTGCTGGATGACTCCAGCAAGGAATTGCAGAAGCTGATCGAGCAACTCCTCGACTACAATCTGCTGCAGCACAATCAGGGCCTCGAACAGAGCCGCTTCGATGTGCATGAAGTGTTCAAGGAAGTGCTGGCGAAACATCGCCTGGCACTGGAAAAGAAGGGCATGCGCGTGCATCTTCCGCCTGCCAGCCTCAGTTGGGAGGCGGACAGGCCGCGTACCGGGCGTATTCTCGACAACCTGATCTCCAATGCCATCGCCTATGGCGAAGACAGCGGTGACCTGTGGTTGAGAGCCCGCAAGGAGCGCCGCAAGCTGATCATCGAAGTCGCCAACAGCGGTGAACCCATCGCCGCCCAGGACCGTGACCACCTGTTCAAGCCCTTCTATCAGGGCGCGGTGAAGCGCAAGGGCCCGCTCAAGGGCTCGGGCATCGGTCTCTCGGTCGCCGCTGACAGCGCCCGCGCCCAATTTGGTCAATTGGCGCTGGTGGATGACCCCAAGGCGGATGTCTGCTTCCGGCTGACATTGCCGACACCGAGTCGCTCGCTGACGTCAGGGGAAGGCAGCGAGCATGAACCGCAGGCAGACAGGGATGCCGCCGGAGCGGATCAGCAGTCCACACCACATGAAATGGCGTCATTGAACGCCATCAAGCACGCAAGGAACTGAAGTGATGAAGGGTCAACGACTACTGATGCGCCTGGCTGCAGGCGTGTTGCTCAGTACGCTTAGCGCCTGTGGCGCCCTGACCAATATCACCATGCCGGGCAGCGAGCCGGAAGTGGTCAGCCCGAGTGTGCGAGAGAGCTGCTATGGCGCTGGTGACCTGCCGGACTTCACCGGCGAGGACTGCCTGCTGGATGAATGGGTCGCCTTCGCGTTGCAGGCCCAGCGTGGCAACAGCGGCTGGCGTGAAAGCACCATGTTGCAGCTGGAAGGCAACCGTCACGACCGTCGTCTCGCGCGTGCCATCGTGCTCAGCTGGGGCGATGAATCGGACTGGGAGCTGGCCTCCGACCTCTACAAGGCGGACCTGCCCACCGCCCCGAGCCGCCTGCAGCCGCTGCTTCGTCAGTGGCTCAATGGCCTCGAGGAGCGTCGCGGTCTGATCGCCGAGCGTGACAAGAATGACGGTGCCCGTCGCAAGCTCAGCGCCGAGAACGCCCAGCTGACCAAGAAGCTGGAAGCCTTGACGGCCATCGAAGAATCGATCAATTCGCGCCGCCAGAGCACGCCCTGAACCCTCAGCGGCAGACTCTGGCCACGACCCTGTCACTCAATCCCCGCGATTGCATGACGCAAGACTGTGCGGCCCCGACGTCGATGTCCCAGGCCCTCGGGTGTCGCAAGGAGAGTTAGTGTGAAATACGCACAAGCGCATATTCTGCTCGTCGATGATGATGCGAGCCTGCTCAAGCTGCTCGGCATGCGTCTCGAAAGCCGTGGCTTCAAGGTCACGACGGCCAGCAGTGGCCGCGAGGCGCTCAGCCGTCTCGAAGCCGCACGTCCAGACCTGGTCCTGTCCGACCTGCGCATGGATGAAATGGATGGCATGGCCCTGTTCGGTGAGCTGCAGAAGCGTCAGCCGGGTATGCCCGTCATCCTGCTGACCGCACACGGCTCCATCCCTGATGCCGTCAGTGCCACCCGTCAGGGCGTGTTCAGCTTCCTGACCAAGCCGGTCGACAAGGACGAGCTGTTCGCCGCCATCGATGAGGCGCTGGCCCAGGCGCCGCCCGTAAAGGAGGGTGACGATGCCTGGCGCGCTGGCATCATCACTCGCTCCCCGCAGATGGAGCAGATTCTCGAGCAGGCGCGCATGGTGGCGGCATCCGATGTCAGCGTGCTGGTCACCGGTCCGTCCGGTTCGGGCAAGGAGCTGATGGCCAAGGCCATCCACAACGCCAGCCCGCGCGCCTCGCGTCCCTTCGTCGCCATCAACTGTGGCGCGCTGCCGGAGCAGCTGCTGGAAAGCGAGCTGTTCGGACACGCCAAGGGCTCGTTCACCGGCGCGGTCAGTGCCCACCAGGGCCTGTTCCAGGCGGCGGACGGCGGCACCCTGTTCCTCGACGAGATCGGCGACATGCCGCTGGCGCTGCAGGTCAAGCTGCTGCGTGCCCTGCAGGAACGTCAGATTCGCCCGCTGGGCTCCACCACCTCGGTGCCCATCGATGTGCGCATCATCTCCGCCACGCACCGCAATCTCGACAAGGCGATGCATGACGGCGACTTCCGCGAAGACCTCTACTACCGCCTCAACGTGGTCAATCTGAAGCTGCCCGCCCTGCGCGAGCGTGCCGAGGATGTGCCACTGCTGGCCAAGTATCTGATCAGCCAGGCCGCCGCGCGCCACAAGCCGTTCGTGAAGGGCTTCTCGCCGGAAGCGCTCAACCTGCTGGCCTCCAGTGCCTGGCCGGGCAACGTGCGTCAGCTGGTCAACGTGGTCGAGCAGTGTGTCGCGCTCACCAGCTCCTCGATGATTCCGGAAGCGCTGGTCTCCCAGGCGCTGGCCGCGGAAGAGAACGCCTTGCCGTCCTTCTCCGAGGCGCGTGCCGGTTTCGAGCGCAGCTATCTGATCAAGGTGCTGAAGATCACCGAAGGCAACGTGACCCAGGCGGCGCGTATCGCCGGGCGTAACCGCACCGACTTCTACAAGCTGCTGGGACGTCATGATCTGGAGCCGGGCGTGTTCAAGCCGGGCGCCGAACAGGGTCCGCCTGACTTTTGATCTAACGCGTCCGAAGCCACGCGAAAGGCATGAGGTCAAAAGCGGCCCGGCGCCGTGCAGAAGATCAGGGTCAAAAGCGATCCAGCGCGTCCGAAGCCGCGCGAAAGACCAGGGTCAAGACCTGCATAGCAGTTCACGAGTGTCAGTGTGAGTTGTGCGCAAGGCGAGTGATCAAAAGCGGCTCGGTGTGGCGGACGTGAAGCGCCCATGAAAAAGCCCCGTTACCTGTTCAGGTGGCGGGGCTTTTTTCGTCTTGTTCTCGTCTTGTTCTCGTCATGCCGAGGCAAGGCAGGGGATCAGGGGCGCGGCTTGTAGCGGCGTTTGACCTCGACGGCCAGGCGGCCTTCGCCGAGGCGGATCGAGAGCATCTCGCCGGGCTGGGTCTGGTGGGCGGCGCGAATCACCTTGCTGTCGCCGGGGGCTTGCGTCTGGCTGCTGCCGACGCGTTCGACGATGGCGTAGCCACGGTTGAGCACATTGAGCGGGCTGACTGCATTCAGCGCGCGCATCGCGCCTTCCAGGCGTTCACGTTCAGCGGCCAGACGACGTGGCAGGGCGTTGTTGAGGCGCGGGGGCAGCATCGCCAGTTGCTGACGATGACGCTGGATATCGCGCGCGGGGCTGGCCTGCTGCAGGCGGCGGGTCAGCTGATCGGCCTTCTGCTGCTCACTGGTCATGCGCATGCGCACTGCGGTGTGCAGGCGGCGTTCCAGCTCACGGGCACGCTGGCGCTGGGTTTCCAGCTCACGGGCCGGATGTCGCAGGCGCGAGCGGGCATGATCCAGCCGCTGCGCCGCCTGGTCGAGGCGGGCACGCTGCGCGCGCCACAGCCGCTGCTTGAGGGCGGTCAGTTGTTGCACCTGGGCGCGTTGGTCCGGGTACAGCGCCTCGGCTGCGGCGGAGGGCGTCGGCGCGCGCAGGTCGGCGGCCAGCTCCGCCAGGGTGGTATCGGTCTCGTGGCCGATGGCGGCCACCACCGGCAGACGTGAGTGGAAGATGGCACGCGCCAGATGCTGGTCATTGAAGGCCCACAGGTCTTCCAGGCTGCCGCCGCCACGCGTGATCAGCAGCGCATCACAGTCGCTGTCGCGATTGGCCATCGCCACCGCGCGAATCAGTTGCGGCACCGCCTGCGGCCCCTGCACGGCGACCGGCAACACGCTCAGATGCGCCTGCGGCCAGCGCTTGCGCGTCACCGCGATCACATCCTGCAGCGCCGCGCCGGTCGCGGAGGTGATCACGCCCAGATGGCGCGGCGGATGGGGCAGGGCACGCTGATTGGCGAACACGCCCTCGGTCGCCAGTTGCTCCCTCAGTCGTGCCAGTCGCGCCAGCCACTCCCCCAGCCCCGCCTGCTGCAACGCCTCGACGATCAGCTGATAGTCGCCACGCGCCTCGAACAGCGACACCTTGGCGCGTACCCGCACCCGATCACCGTCCCTGGGCTTCTCGCGCAGAAACTGGGCACGGCTCTTGAACAGCGCACAGCGCACCTGGGCGTTGTCATCCTTGAGCGTGAAGTAGCAGTGGCCGGAGCGCGGCTGCGAAAAGCCCGAGATCTCCCCCTCGATCCAGAGCTCCCCCAGGCCTCGCTCCAGCAGGCCCTTGGCCTCGCGGTTGAGCTGGGTCACGCTGATGGCGTTGGCGGCAGACGAGGTTTCGAACACGCGACATTCCTTGTGCTGGAGCTGACGGGGAGCTCGTGTCAGGGCGACTATTGAAGCTTGTGAAGAGAACAAGACAATGATGCCACAGGCGAGAAGCGAGAGACGATCCAAAGCGATCCTCGGGATGCGCTGGCCAGCGCTTCAGCGAGGCTCGGCTCTGGCAAGGTGACTCACCGCCCGCCAGCCCGCAGGCCGCGCCATCCGTGGCTTTAGTTGACCAGATGGTTAGTGTCGTCGGGACGTGAAGTTGCGAGTTTGATAGCCTGCGACGTTTGTCTCGGGCGGGGCGAATGGGTTATCATGGGTGATTACCTCGCAGCAACCGCTAGAACCGTAGTCATGGCGCCTGTCCATCGGGCCCTGAACTGCGGCTTTCGCGCATCCCTCATAAACTGCTACTGGGCGTTCGACATGCTACGTATAGCGCAAGAAGCTCTGACGTTTGATGACGTTCTTCTCGTCCCCGGCTACTCCGAGGTCCTCCCCAAGGACGTCAGCCTGAGATCACGTCTCACACGCGACATCAGCGTCAATATCCCGCTTATCTCCTCTGCGATGGATACCGTCACCGAAGCTCGCCTGGCCATCGCCATGGCGCAGGAAGGTGGTGTCGGCATCATCCACAAGAGCATGAGCATCGCCCAGCAGGCCGCGGAAGTCCGCAAGGTCAAGAAGCACGAAAGCGTCATCGTGCGTGACCCGGTCACTGTCAGCCCGAAGGCCAAGATCCAGGATCTGCTGGCAATGTCCGAGGAGCATGGCTACTCCGGTTTCCCGGTGGTCGAGGGTGAATACCTGGTCGGCATCGTGACCGGTCGCGACATGCGCTTCCAGCCTGACTTCAGCGATACCGTCGCCGGCATCATGACCGGCCGCGAGAAGCTGGTCACCGTGCTGGAAGGCACGCCGCTGGACCAGATCAAGGCCAAGCTGCAGGAAAGCCGCATCGAGAAGATGCCGATCGTCGATGACGAATTCCGCCTGCGCGGCCTCGTCACCGTTCGCGACATCGAGAAGGTCAAGACCTACCCGAACGCGGCGAAGGACAGCAACGGCAGCCTGCTGGTCGGCGCCGCCGTCGGCACCGGCCCGGAAACCCCGGACCGCGTCGCTGCACTGGCCGAAGCCGGCGTTGACGTCATCGTTGTCGACACCGCTCACGGTCACTCCAAGGGCGTGATCGACCGCGTCGCCTGGGTCAAGGAGCACCACCCGAAGATTCAGGTCATCGGTGGCAACATCGCGACCGCCGAAGCCGCCATCGCCCTGGCAGAAGCCGGCGCGGACGGCGTCAAGGTCGGTATCGGCCCGGGTTCCATCTGCACCACGCGCATCGTCGCCGGTGTCGGCGTGCCGCAGATGAGCGCTGTCGCCAACGTCGCGGCCGCCATGGCCAAGTACGACGTGCCGGTCATCGCCGATGGCGGTATCCGCTTCTCCGGTGACATCGCCAAGGCCATCGCCGCAGGCGCCAGCATCGTCATGATCGGCGGTCTGCTCGCCGGTACCGAGGAAGCGCCGGGTGAAGTCGAGCTGTTCCAGGGCCGTACCTACAAGGCGTATCGCGGCATGGGTTCCATGGGCGCCATGTCCCAGACCCAGGGTTCCAGCGATCGTTACTTCCAGGACAAGAACGCCGGCGTCGAGAAGCTGGTACCGGAAGGCATCGAAGGCCGCGTGCCCTACAAGGGCATGATGAGCGCCATCGTGCACCAGCTGATGGGCGGCCTGCGTGCCTCCATGGGCTACACCGGCAGCCAGACCATCGAAGAGATGCGCACCAAGCCGCAATTCGTGCAGATCACCGGTGCCGGCTTCGCCGAATCCCACGTCCACGACGTGCAGATCACCAAGGAAGCGCCCAACTATCGGCGCGACTGAGACATAGCGAAGCGCGATGCAAAGCGGGAGCCCTACACGGGTTCCCGCTTTGCTTAGGTCGAAGAAACTTCTGGTCTCGGCTATTCTCGGCGCCAGATTGTGTCGACCCCGCGCTCCCTCGCAGCTCCGAAGCGGGTCACATGACTCCCCAATGAGAGACTGAAGATGCAAGACATCCATTCCCACAAGATCCTGATCCTCGATTTCGGCTCCCAGTACACTCAGCTGATCGCACGTCGCGTGCGTGAGCTGGGCGTGTTCTCCGAGGTGCGTGCCTTCGACATCACCGAAGAAGAGATCCGCGAGTACAACCCCAACGGCATCATCCTGGCCGGTGGCCCGGAATCCGTCACCGAGCTGGACTCGCCGCGTGCGCCTGAGTGCGTGTTCGAGATGGGTCTGCCGGTGTTCGGCATCTGTTACGGCATGCAGACCATGGCCGAGCAGCTCGGCGGCAAGGTCGAAGGCTCCAACGTGCGCGAATTCGGCTATGCCCAGATTCGTGTCGACGGTGAGTCCGCGCTGTTCAAGGACATCAAGGACCACCTGGACGACGAAGGCCGCCCGCTGCTCGACGTCTGGATGAGCCACGGTGACAAGGTCGCGAAAGTCCCGGAGACCTTCACCGTCACCGCCTCCACCCCGAGCTGCCCGATCGCCGCCATGGCGTGGGAAGAGAAGCAGTTCTACGGCGTGCAGTTCCACCCGGAAGTCACCCACACCCTGCAGGGCCAGCGCATCCTCGAGCACTTCGTGATCGAGATCTGCCAGTCCGAGCGTCTGTGGACTCCGGCCAAGATCATCGAAGACCTCACGGATCGCGTTCGCGCTCAGGTCGGTGACCGCAAGGTGCTGCTCGGCCTGTCCGGTGGTGTCGACTCCTCCGTGGTCGCGGCGCTGCTGCACAAGGCCATCGGCGACCAGCTGACCTGCGTCTTCGTCGACAACGGCCTGCTGCGCAAGAAAGAAGGCGACCAGGTCATGGAAACCTTCTCTCGCCACATGGGCGTGAAGGTCATCCGTGTTGACGCCGAAGACCTCTTCCTCGGCAAGCTGGCTGGCGTCAGCGACCCGGAAGCCAAGCGCAAGGCCATCGGCAACACCTTCATTGAAGTGTTCGATGCCGAAGCCGCCAAGCTCAAGGATGTCGACTTCCTCGCCCAGGGCACCATCTACCCGGACGTGATCGAATCCGCTGCCAGCAAGACCGGCAAGTCTCACGTCATCAAGTCCCACCACAATGTCGGCGGCCTGCCGGACGACATGAAGATGGAACTGGTCGAGCCGCTGCGCGAGCTGTTCAAGGACGAAGTCCGCAAGGTCGGCCTCGAACTCGGCCTGCCCTACGACATGGTCTACCGTCACCCCTTCCCGGGGCCGGGTCTGGGCGTGCGTATCCTCGGTGAAGTGAAGAAGGAATACGCAGACATCCTGCGTGAAGCCGACGCCATCTTCATCGAAGAACTGCACAACTTCGACTGGTACCACAAGACCAGCCAGGCGTTCGCCGTCTTCCTGCCGGTCAAGTCCGTCGGCGTCGTCGGCGATGGCCGTCGTTACGAGTGGGTCATCGCCATTCGTGCCGTC
Source organism: Cobetia sp. UCD-24C (assembly GCF_001306765.1). Lineage (NCBI taxonomy): Bacteria > Pseudomonadati > Pseudomonadota > Gammaproteobacteria > Oceanospirillales > Halomonadaceae > Cobetia > Cobetia sp. UCD-24C. Next base: position 234,723 of record NZ_LJTD01000002.1, read on the forward strand.
GAGACCGTCGACTTCATGACTGCCCGCTGGGCGCACCTGCCGTATGAGCTGCTGGAGAAGGTCTCCAACCGCATCATCAACGAGCTGGAGCACGTCTCGCGCGTCACCTATGACGTCAGCAGCAAGCCGCCGGCCACCATCGAGTGGGAATGATCGCCTGACGATCACCCCTCGCTGAGCTGACGCAGCGTTCTGTCGAGACGGTCTCTTGAGCTGATCGAGACGAGAACGCAGCAAGCAAAAAGCCCTTCTGGCCAATGGCCAGAAGGGCTTTTTTGTGGGCGCGTTTCAGGAAACGCTTACCGCCTTGTTTACTCCAGCTCGGCTCACTCCTGCTTGACCGGCGGCTGCCTGGCCTTGCGCAGGTCGAGCCGGACGCCGTGGGCGGAGTGGAAGAAGCCGAAGTCGGCCATCAGGCGGGTGTCGCCTGCGGGAGTTTGCCATTCAACTTCGGCGCGGTGATTGCGCACTTCGTGCATCACGGCGTCGTATTTCAGCAGCAGTGAGTCCGGTTCGGCTTCCTCGGTCTTCACATCCCATTGGGTGACGACCAGCACGTAGCCGCCGAGTTGTGGCTGATAGGTAGAGGTGAGATGTGCCTCAGTGAGCGTCAGCGGTAGCGCGTCGCCGTCCTTGGAGAGCGCCATGTGCTGACTGAGATAGTCGCCGAGTTGAGCTGTCAGCGTCTGCGCCAAGGGGGCATCGGGCTTGGCGTCACCAAGCGCTGTCAGTTCCGGCGCGGCGATCAGCAGGTCTTCACGCGGGAACTGGAGAGTGAGCTTGAGCGTGTGCTGTGGCTGCTGCTCAAAGATGAGCGTGCTGCCGGGCAGGGCATGGGCGTGAGCCGACTGGATGATGCCCATGCCGCTGATCCCCATGCCATTGGCACTCATGCCAGTCCCGCCGATCATCACCGCGAGCGTGAGCAGTGCCGCGCGCCACGGCGAGCAGCGGGTCATTCGCTCTGGCCGCCGTAGTCGTCGGTGCGGTCACGCCATACCGAGTGCGGATGGTTGCCGACCTTGTCGGTGGACTTGTTGGACTGCAACGAGAATTCGATCCACAACGACGGGCCGTGTATGCGCACATAATCGTTTTCGGCGCTGACCTGCGGCGTGCCGGAGAAGCCGAGATAGGTCTCGGGAAGTTCGGAGGTGTACTTCTCCATGTAGGCCGCGGCTTCGGGGGCGGAGATATCGTCCACGTAGGTCTCGATGGCCGTCAGCAGCAGCGCTTGCTGCTCATCATCCAGCTCGGAGACCGGCAGGCCTTCATAGCTTTCGGGGATAGCATCGTCGGCCTGGGGGCCAGCGAGGATATCGCGGTAGGTACCTTCCAGCGTGGCCTCGGCCTGCTGATCATCGGAGAGCGAGCTCAACAGGGTGGCGAAGGCATCGCGTTCCTGGGTCAGCGGCTCGTTCACGCGACCGTTCATCTCGAAATAGGGGAAGGGTTCCACGCCACGGAAGGAGGGTGTGGCACCAGCCAGCTTGCCGTCGGTATAGGTGTTGGCGAAGGCCATGTGGTGGCCGCCGTAGTACAGCTCCCAGGTGCCGGTCTCGCCGGGCGTGCCGAGGAAGGCGAACTTGGTGTTGTAGGAGGAGTAACCGGCCTTGTAGTCGGTGCTGACGGTGTTGATGTAGTCATCGGCGTTGAGCGTCTGGAGCATCTCGTCGAAGCCTTCATCGGGCGCGTGGCCGGTGGCTTCCAGCATGATGGCTTTGACGAGGCCGCGCTGCTTGATGTTCAGCTCGCCCAGCAGCACGCCGGGGCGTTTCGGGAAGGCGCCAGCGGGCAGATTGCTCCAGTTCTCGGCCTCAGCGAGCGAGTAGTCATGCTGCAGGTTCTGCAGGATGTCATCGTCGGAGATATCTGCCTTGAGCAGATCTATCAGGCACAGCATGCGCTCATAACCGGGTGTGTCGCCGCACTCGGCGGCGCTCTCGGGGATGGGCACGCTCTGCATCTGGGTGCTGGTGTCGCCCATGCGCGCGCGCAGCGCCTCGCTCAGGGCCTGGTCTTCCGCTGACATCGGCGGCGGGCCATCGTGATCGGGCGGCGGCCCGTCGTGCCCTTGTTGTGCGAGGACGGGGAAGGACAGGAGCGCGGCCAGCGCGGCTCCTCCGGTCACTGCGAGACGTCGGGACATCGATGGGCCTATTTTCCGGGGACAGGAGGAAAACCTTAGCCCGCCTGACGTCGAGCATGAAGCTTTCGCCAGATGATTTCTTTGTGCACATGCCGTGGCCTGTGCGTCGGCTGGCGACGACAGCCACGGGCCATGTCACGGCTCACGCCAGTGTCAGGTCACCGTCGTATTCGAAGCGTCTTTCCTCGCCGGTGACGGGGTCAATGAACTCGAATCCCTTGGAGAGCAGCTGCAAGGGGCGCGCGAAGTCATCCGGCGAGAGCGGTTGCAGCACGGGGTAGTAGCGGTCGTTCAGAATCGGCCAGCCCAGCGTCTGCATATGCACGCGTAGCTGGTGGGTTCTGCCGGTGACAGGGTGCAGCTCGAACAATGCCTGACTGGCTGTCTGCTTTACGCAGCGAATCACCGAGTGGCTGTTGGCCGCGCCGTCGGTGACATGAATGCGGAAGCGTTGCTCGCTCTGCTCAAGACGGTTCTTTACCTCCCACTGCTGGCCCACCAGGGATTCATCGCTGTGTGTCTCGGCGATGGCCTGATAGGTCTTGTGGATATTTCGCGACTTGAACAGCTGATGGTAGAGGGGGCGCGTGTCGGGATTGACTGAGCACAGCACCAGCCCCGCCGTGACCCTATCCAGCCGATGCACCGCCTGCAGCGCCTCTATCCCGGTGCGCTTGCGAAGTCGCTGTTGCAGGCACTCGTTCACGTACAGGCCACCGGGTGTCACCGGCAGAAAGTGCGGCTTGTAGGCCACCAGAATGTGCTCATCCTGATAGAGAATCCGCTCCGCGAAGGGGATGCTCGGCTCGCTTGCCACCTCGCGGTAATAGAACACGCGCAGATGTGGCTGGTAGGGCGACTCTGGCGTAATCCGCGAGCCATCATCGCGATGTACCTTGCCCTCGGCCATGCGCTCGCGCCAGCGTGACTCGGCAATCGCCGGAAACTTGAGCAGTAGATACTCCAGCACCGTCGTCACACCGGGATTGACCTGAGGCAGGCTCAGCTTGGAAGGACGTGCGGAAATGGACATGGAAGGCCTGAGGTTGGGAGGAGCTGCTAATGAGCTATGATAAATCAATGCTGACTATATTGCTTTAATGCTGTTAAATTAGTTATGCATCTCTATAAGCAAAGGTAAAGCTTGACCAGTTCACGGATCATGCTTATATAGTGCATACACATACTTACGTTTAAACTAATATTCATTGTTATGTAGTTATATGCTTTAGCTAGGGTTTAAACTACGGTGCAAATTGACATTGTGCTTTTATATTGTTTGTTTTATAATTTGAAGATGGCCGGTGTCTAGTTGATTTATAGTTTTCTTTTTTATGATTATTTAAGTTAGAGGTGTATGATGGCTGAATGTCTTAGTATTACTCGTGGTGCTAATAAGAAACCAGTCTGCACTGATATTTTAGTGGAAGCTTTAAAAGGTGTGGATGGACTAGATGGTGAAGTATTCACAGGATATCCTATTATTGCGACCCCAGAGGGTAAGTTGTCCATAGATGCAACTTTAGTTAGTCCGAATAAGGGTATTATTTTATTTGATTTGATTGAAGGTACTGATGTTGGTGGATATCATGATAGACAAGATGATATTGCAAATAAAGTAGAAGCCAAGCTAAAGATTCATCGAGACCTCATGAAAGGTCGTAACTTGCTCGTGCCATTGCACATCATCTCATTTGCACCCAGTGTTAATAATTTAGAAGCCGTTGCAGTTGATGGTTATGAATGTATTGGTGAGGCGGGGTTAGAAGCTGTTTTAAATAATATAGTATGGGATGATGCTGGAGAAGATTTATATCGTATGACTCTTTCAGCTATTGAAAGCCTAAGTAGTATTAGAAAAAGTCGCTCCAAAAGAGAGATTAAGAGACCTGATTCGCGCGGTGCTAAACTTAAGGCGCTCGAAGACTCTATTGCTACATTAGACCACCGTCAGAATAAAGCTGTTATTGAAACTGTTGATGGTGTTCAGCGGATACGTGGATTGGCAGGCTCCGGAAAGACTATTGTATTGGCTTTAAAGGCTGCTTATTTACATACTCAGTACCCAAATTGGCGTATAGCTGTAACTTTTAATACACGATCTTTAAAAGCGCAAATAAAAAGGTTAATAAATAACTTCTGTATTGAGCAGAGTGGGGAGGAGCCAGATTGGTCAAAAATAAGAATTGTCAATGCTTGGGGGGCGCCTGGTGGTGATGCTAGAGATGGTATTTATTATGAGTTTTGTAGAGCTTCAGGCTGTGATTTTTTAGACTTCCGAAGTGCTAGTAGCAGGTTTGGAGGCAACGACAAGGCATTCGATGGCGCCTGTCAACAAGCATTAAGTACCAAAGCTACAGAGGTAGAGCTTTATGACGTGATATTGGCTGACGAGGCTCAAGACTTTGCTCCCAGTTTCTTAAAGTTATGCTATGCAATGCTGAAGCCACCCAAGAGGTTAGTATATGCATATGATGAGTTGCAGAATCTTTCAGGTATATCCTTATTGCCCCCGGAAGAGCTATTTGGGTATCACCCCGATGGCTCCCCACTAGTAACATTTGGGGATGACCGCAAACGAGATGTTATTCTTCAGAAGTGCTATAGAAACTCTAGACCAATATTGGTTGCTGCACATGGCTTAGGGTTCGGTATCTACCGAAAGCCATCAACGGTTACAGACACTGGTTTAGTGCAAATGTTTGACTACCCCTTGCTTTGGCAAGAAATTGGTTATCAAGTTAATAGTGGTCAGCTAAGCAAGGGTAGTAGCGTAGTGCTTAAAAGAACTTCAGAGAGTAGTCCTGAATTCTTAGAAAAGCATTCGCCTGTTGACGATATTATTAGTTTTTTTAAGTTTCAAAATGAGCAAGAGCAGAATGCCTGGCTAGCGGCAGAGATTAAGAAAAATTTAGAAGAAGATGAGCTAAGGCATGATGATATAGTAGTTATACATCCCGATCCGATTAGCGCTCGGAGGTGTTCAGGCCCTATACGTAAACAGCTTTTTGACGCAGGAATACAGACACATTTAGCAGGGGTTGATACGGATGCAGATGTATTCTTTAAAACTGGGGTACCTTCGGTAACCTTTACTGGTATATACCGAGCTAAAGGCAACGAAGCCGGTATGGTATATGTAATAAATGCCCAAGACTGTAATGCAAGTGGTGCTGGTTTAAGTAGTTTGCGTAATCGTCTGTTTACAGCTATGACCAGAAGTAAGGCGTGGGTAAGGGTCATCGGTCATGGTGATAAAATGCAAGGTCTCATCGATGAATTTTCTGAGCTCAAAGGTAAAGGATTTGAGTTAGATTTTGTTTATCCCGATGATGCGCTATTAAGTAAACTTAAAGTTGTTCATCGTGATTTGTCCCCGCAAGAGAGAGAGCGTTTCGAAAAAACAAATGTTAGCTTTAAGGACGCTATTGCCAATATGGAAAATGGTGGGATGAGCCCAGAAGATATTGATGAGGAGACTAGGAAGAGATTGTTAAAACTGCTTGGGGTCGAAAAGTGAAAATTGCCACTCCAGTTGAATTAAAGAAAGAGGTCGATCAGCTTATTTCTTGCCTAATTGAAAGTGCTTTGTGTGATGATTCCAACTTCACATCTTTACGTGAAGCAGGAGGTTCTTCCGAAGTCACGTTTTTAGGCGCTGAATATATTTCTATAGCCTTAGGTGAGTCGCCATACTGCGATATTTATAACGAGCTCGCTGAGAATCGTTCATATAATGTTAAGTTTATCGATGGTGCGTTATTACAGATGATGTACCGCCTTGAGGGAGGCGGTTTAGTCCAGCACCGGCTAGCTTTCTATCCATCGCCACACCTTTCTTCTTTTCAAAAGGATGGCGATGATTATATGCGAGACGAAATCTTTATTGATATAATTGAAAGAAATATAGTTCCTTTTCCACTTAGGTTTGATTTTGATGCACGTGAAGGTATATATTCAGATATTGTACACCCCAAAAGCCACTTAACTTTGGGAGATGTGAAAGGGTGTAGAATACCTGTTTCAGCGCCGCTAACCCCTCGTTGGTTTCTAGAGTTGATAATACGCAATTTTTATCAGTCCGACAAATATGAGTTCTTAAGTACATTACCTAGGCATAAGATAAAATTCCCGACGAGCATTACTAATAATGAGCTTAAGTTAATGCATATGGTTGTTCCTTATTAATTCAGGAGATATAAGCTCCATTAAAATAAAAAGCCCTCCCGGCATCGCCGGGAGGGCTTTTTCATGCGTCTTGCGGACTACGTTCACCGATGGGGTGATCTGCGGGGTTCTACTCAGATCAGACCATTACATCGGGTGTTGCTCTTCTTCGTAGAGCTCGGCCTTGGCGTCGCGTAGGACATCTTCGCAGGCGCTGTGGTTGGCCAGTTGCAGCATCAGATTCTGGCTGAGGGCGAAGCCCTTGCCCAGGCAGGTGTCGACCTCTTCGCGGGTGAGCGCCGGGGTGACATTGCAGTCAATCTTCATCGTACGACTACCGCCATCAAAGCGGTCGGCGAGGGCGCGCAAGCGCCAGGCAAGCCGTGTTTTCCAGCGGGCGGTGGGGTCGGGACCTTCCGTCACGTCGAGCGTGCAACGCCATTCAGGTTTGTAGACCTTCATGTGAACCTCCTCGGCTGGTCGTTTTCAATGATCGATCGTGATGTTCTGCTCCGCGTGCTGTGCTTGATGTCGTGCCTTGTTGCTCGTACCAGAAATGCGTTCCAGTCGTGCATATGACAGTCGTGCTCGAGGCTCGCGCGTCATCTTGATCGACGACAGGCCGAGCCTCTCTCTCACCATACGAGTTTTGGCGCCGAGATACATCAGTCTGAGTGTAAACGTTGCTTATCCTGATGTATCTGCAACAGCTGCTCCAGCGCCAGATGCAGCCAGTCGAAAGTATCAAGGGGCCTCACGACCCGCGCTGGCTCGCCACTTTGTGCAGCGGTGGCGGGGCTGTCAGGCGGAGTGTGCTCGCCCAGCAGCTCCGCCAGGCTCTCGATCTGGATGCCTTCGCGTAATGCGAATGTCTCAAGCTCGCCACTGGCCAGCCAGATCTCCTGAATCACCGTCGGCACTGCACTCATGGCACAGGCGTAGTCGAGAATCTCGCCGCGCTCGCGTTCTGCTGCAATGCGCGCGGCATGCGCCAGCAGTTGGGCACTCAAGGCCGGAAAGCGCGCCTTTGCAATGCGGGCCTGCAGATGCGAGTCGCCAGGCCCGGGCGCTTGCCAGCGGCGCAGCGCAGGAGATGGCTGGGTGGAAGAGCCCGGCATTGAAGCGTCTGACGGTGGGCAAGCAGACGGATGATCAGTCTTGGAGGCCATGTGGATAAACTCCAGAGCGAAGGGCGAACCGGCAGGCCGGTCGAGGGGCGAGGGGCTAGGGTCTAAGGTCAGGGCGAGGCAGCAAAGGCGCTAGCCGCTGCTGGATCAGACAGCGAGAAAGGCAGAGTGTTGGATGGCGGGCGAGTCAATGTCTCTTGCGCGGCAGTCACTGCTGCTGTTTTGCCCAACAATGGCAGCTTGAGGGCGCTACACCCTTCGATGCGGCAGGCGTTTGCGCCAAGTGTCACGCGGCGGGATTGCGCTGCCAAGTGATTAATTTTGCGAGAAAAATCATCAATCGATGCAACCAGGCAGCCACTTCGTGCGTACACAGCAGTACGTGCCTGCTGCGTTGCAGCGCTGACCCATTCCCCCTGGAGAGAATTGACATGACGAAGTACGCCGATCGAATCCGCATTTCCCTGTTGCTGCTGCGCCTCGGGGTCTTCCTCGTGATCACGATGTGGACACTGGACAAGTTCTTCAATCCTGGCCACGCCGCCGCCATCTTCGAGAAATTCTATGCCATCGGTGGCATGGGCGAGGGCATCGTCATCGCGATTGCCGTCATCGAGATGGTGCTGTTGCTGCTGTTCGTCACCGGCGTGAAGAAGACCCTCACCTACGGTCTGGTGCTGTTGCTGCACGCCGGGTCGACCTTCTCTGCCTTCAAGCAGTACCTGGACCCGTTCGATCACCTGCTGTTCTTCGCTGCCTGGCCGATGCTGGCCGCCTGTGTCGCGCTGTTCATGCTGCGCGAGATCGACACCTGCTTCACCCTCGGTGGCAAGCAGGCGCGTCTTGAGGAAGAAGCGGCACGCTAAGTGCCCGTGGCCGAGCTGGCTGCAAGGTTCGGCCACGGCTCTTGCTGAGATGACACACAAAAGCGCCGCTCGGGACATGCCCGGGCGGCGCTTTCATGTGGGGAGGTATCGCCATCGTGCGTCTTCGTGTGGCCTTTCTTGCTTGCGCCGGGGAGAGTGGGATTCCAGCGTCTTTATGTGTGGTTTCTTGTTGTGTTTATCCAAAAGATAATCGATTAGCTTGTGTTCAGGTTATAAAGCCTATGATTGTACCTTCTGTGCACCATAATCAGCGTTACGTAATCATCTGATGGCAAGGCCCACAGGCAGCACTGTGCTTGCTCAGGTCACGTCATGCCTTGCTACGCCATGCGGGATTTCTGCTGCAGGCCCAGTGAGTCACTCAGCACCTTGAGGGCGCTGGAGAAGTCCTCGGCTTCGCTCGCCTGTGCGAGGCTGTCCGCGCTGGCCTTCTCGCTGACGACACTGTTTGCGCTGGTCTTGTCGCTGGTCTTGTCGATGGTCATTCCACTGCCGCTTTCGCTTGCCATGCCGCGATCGCTGGCGATCACCTGACCGACGGAGTGAGCAGTGTCGCTGCCGAGTGCGTCGTCACTGGCGTTGCGCGCAATGATGGCGTGGAGGGCCGGCAGGCTGGCGTGATTGTGGAACTGCCATACGCCGTAGATGCGGCCATCGAAGGAGGCTTCACTGCCCAGCGTCGGGTCGACGGCGAGCCCGGCGCCCAGCCCGAACATGTAGAGGCCCGCAAGACGCTGGCCGTGGATGTCGCAGGGGTTGCCGTTGGCATCGGAATCCAGCCCGCCATTCACTTCACGCAGTGTGATGGGCTGATGATGGGCGTCGCTGATGGTGGGCAGAATCGGCTGATAGCCGTTGCACTGCACCACGATGGGCGCGTCGGCGAGCACTTCGCTGGCCAGTTCCAGGCGTTGGGCACTGCCGGGGCCGGTCTGTACCAGCTGGATGTCCATCGCGCACTCTTCGATGCGGCCGGTGGCCAGTATTTCCTGACCGATGGCCAGTGCCCGGTAGCGCAGCCCGCCGGAGCGGTTGATGCGACCGCTGATCGGGCACACATCGCGCTCGGCATCGTAGTGATAGCCTGCGGCGCGCGCTTCTTCGGCATTCTCGAAGAACAGTCGAATCGGCGAGCGATGCAGCAGGGTAATCTCCTTGACGCGGGTATTGCGCAGCGCGTCGGCCAGCACGTCGAGCATCGAGAAGGCGCTGTGCGAGCCCCCCACCACACAGACGCGACCACCACGCCGCAGGCGCGGCAGCAGCAGGCTGCGCAGCTGTCCCGGTGGCATGCGCAACAGCTCATCGCCGCTGTAGATGCGTGCCCGCCGCGACGGTGTCAGTCCCTGACGATTGAGGCTCTGGATCAATCGCTCCGGGCACTGCTGGCCGCCCAGGTTGAGTACCAGATTATCGGTGCGCAGTCGCGTCGTGCGCTGGGCCACCTCCGGTTCATGCGAGAGAGTCAGAATGCTGGTGCCGTCGAGGTATCGCAGCGTATCCAGGCTGGTACCGCACCACATCTCGACGCCCGGCAGAGCGGTGATGTGCGCCAATACCAGGGCGCTGGCGGCTTCCAGCAGCTCGCCGATCTCATCGAGTCGCGGGGAGGAGTAGGGGTCGGCCCGGATTCGCTCCAGGCAGGGTTCGCCTTCGAGCGGGGCCAGCACGTCGGCGAGTGCCGGGTCGCGCAGGCAGTCGAGGAACACATCGCCGACCGAGTTGGCGGTGATGCGATATTCGCCCAGCCGACCAGCGCCAAGCTTGCCGCCGGCGTGGGTGCCGCCGGCATCGAGAATCAACAGTCCGTGGCGGGCCAGTGTCGTGATCTGGCCTGTCTTGAGGGCATTGAACAGAAATCCCATGCCTGCCGGGCCGACACCGGCCACGATACATCCGTAGCCCGTGATTCTTGAGAGGTCCTTCATGTCGTTTTTCTCCCTGGGTCGTAGTGACATCTTGTGGCTGTTTCGGTAGAGAGGTGTGATCCCCTCTGACAGCTGGCGGCTTGAAGACTGCGCCGCTCTATTGCTGCTCCCCTGTTGTCGGGGCAGCGGTGACCGTGGTGTTGCGGGTGGCAAAGATCGCCTGTCCGTGCGATATCATTTGTTCTTTGACGTGCTATTACAGCAACTTGCATGCACGTAGTGACGTGCATTGTGGCGATGAAGCTGCAGGATTCACATCAATGGTGTTTCCATGGTGTTGCCGGTTCTGAGTGCCGGTTCTGAGTGCCGGCGACCTGTGCCTTGCGCCGGGCTTGATGACCGTTTTCATGACCAGCGTGATGACCGGTTTCGCACGAGCTGTCAGTACGCTTGCAACGCTCCAATTCGGGAGACCACCCCGAGATCGAAAACGCCTGTGCGGCACGGACAGCATTTCGTTATCTGCAAGTCATTGATATTCATGACATCGATTCAGATTTAGTCTCTGGGCGCGCAGCGGCACCACTGCGGCAGCCGAGCGGTATCCCGCAGTACATCACTGATGAGAGGTGGCATTCCTCATGCTCGGCATGGGGGTGGGCCCATCTCGGTATGCGCCAATTCTGGTGTGTCATTGGCACTGATAGTCTGAGGCAGATAACAAGAACGTCTTGATGATTAACCCGTCACGAATGCCAGCGCCATTTTCATGAAGTGCGCTGCAGGAAATGCATGGCGTGAAATACGCAGCGACTCAGCCAACGTCTGATATTGGTTTCCGTACCATGCCAGCTGACAATTGGCCATTTTGTTTAATTAACGATAATTAATAAATGATATTTGGCGGGAATCGAATCCTGTCGTGACGAAAATCATGCTTTGAGTTGAGTCACATTCGAGCTGGCTCATACGGTGTGCTGAGAGGTGAGTCTGGCGGGCAAGAGAGGGCGTTGCTCAAAAAGGCTATCTCGCCTGGGGAGCAGGTATCAGGTGCTGGCATCCGTGGCAGGCGTTAGTGGCCACGCTCTGCTATGCTCTGCGCCCGCGCGTAAGCCCGTTCGGCTCGTGCCTGTTCATCGATTGAAGGAATGTCCCCGTGACTGACGCCACCGCCACCCCTGCCTTTGCCTCTCTGGCGCTGGCGCCCGAGCTGCTCGACAACCTCGCCACGCTCGAATATCACACCATGACGCCGATTCAGGCGCAGAGCCTGCCGCCGATGCTGCAAGGCCGCGATGTCATCGCCCAGGGCCAGACCGGCTCCGGCAAGACCGCTGCCTTCGGCCTGGGGCTGCTGTCGCGTCTCAAGGTCTCGCGCTTCCGTGTGCAGTCACTGGTGCTGTGCCCGACGCGTGAGCTGGCCGATCAGGTCGCCGGCGAGATCCGTCGTCTGGCGCGTGGCCTTCACAACGTCAAGGTGCTGACTCTATGCGGCGGCGCGCCCTTCGGCCCGCAGCTGGGCTCGCTGGAACACGGCGCGCACATCATCGTCGGCACGCCGGGGCGCGTGGATGAGCATCTGCGCAAGGGCAGCCTGAGCCTGGTCGAGCTCAATACCCTGGTGCTGGATGAAGCCGACCGCATGCTCGACATGGGCTTCGCCGAGGTGCTGGATGCCATCGTCGCCGAGACCCCGGAGGAGCGTCAGACGCTGCTGTTCAGCGCGACCTTCGCCGATGGCGTGCGTCCGATCGCCGAGCGCATGCTGCGTGATCCGGTTAGCATCGAGGTGGCCTCCACCCACGATGACAGCAGCATCCGTCAGCTGTTCCACCGTGTCGCCGATGACGAGGCGCGCTTCGAGGCGCTACGTATCCTGCTGCTCAAGTACCGCCCGGAATCCAGCGTGGTGTTCTGCAACACCAAGCGTCAGGCGCAGGAAGTCAGCGACGCGCTCAATGAGCACGGCTTCAGTGCCATGGCGCTGCACGGTGACCTCGAACAGCGCGAGCGCGACCAGACGCTGGTGATGTTCGCCAACAAGAGCACCTCGATTCTGGTGGCCACCGATGTCGCGGCGCGCGGGCTGGATATCGAAGCGCTGGATGCGGTGTTCAACTACGAGATCGCGCGTGATCTCGACGCCCACGTGCACCGTGTCGGGCGTACCGGCCGTGCCGGCAGCTCCGGCATCGCCTGCACGCTGTACACCGAGAAGGAAGACTATCGCCTGACCAAATTGGGCGAATTCCTCGAGCAGACGCTGGAAGCCGAGCCGCTGCCCTCGAAAAGCATGCTGACGCGCGAGCCGTTCCATGCGCGCATGGCGACGCTGCAGATCGATGGCGGCAAGAAGGACAAGCTGCGTCCCGGCGACATCCTCGGCGCGCTGACCGGTGACGGCGGCCTGGAAGGCAGCAAGATCGGCAAGATCAAGGTGCTGGCGCGGACCACCTTCCTCGCCGTGGAGCGTGATGTCGCCAAGTCGGCACTCACCCAGCTGATGAACGGCAAGCTCAAGGGGCGCTCCTTCCGCGCGCGTCGTCTCAAGAGCTGAGGCGGGCAGCGTCGGCGCGATGCTCGAGCAGTGTCGGTGACGTGTCTGACCGGTATCGGCGAGAAGCCTGAGAGGGACTGAACCAGGCTTTTCATCTGCCATGCGACCTTGATATCACCCCAAGCGATGCCCGCCACCACGGCGGGCATCGTGCTTTTTGAGCAGCAGATTGACGCTCGCAGCCGCTGCGGGCGGTGGCTAAGCTTGAGGTAACGTCCCTGACCATCAGGGCGCTGATCCGGTACCTCGTGATGACTGCCAACGCCGTCGATAATCTTCGCATCCGTGAAGAACGTCTCATTGATCATGAGCGCATCTACCGCATTCATGAATCCGTCTTTGCCGGCCATCGTGAAGCGCGCCTGGGTGACAGATTGCGTCGAGGCAATCTGGCGCAGATCTCGCTGGTGGCCGAGCGTGTCACCGACCCGGAGACCGGCCGTCACCTCAGCGAAGGCGAGGGCGGCCTGCTGGGGCATGTGATGGTGTCGCGGGTGGAGCTTTCCGGCTATCCAGACCGCGTGCTGATGGCGCTGGCGCCGCTGGCGGTGCTGCCCCAGCATCAGCGTCACGGCATCGGCAAGCGGCTGGTGATCTCGGCGGTCAAGCGCTGTCGGCTGCTGGGGGCGGGGGCCGTGGTGGCGGCCGGCCATGCGGATTTCTATACCCACCTGGGCTTTCATCCGGCGTGTCATTACGGGCTCTACTGCCATCATGACGACGTGCCGGGTTCCTTCGTCGCCTTCGAGCTGCTGCCGGACTATCTGGAGGGGCTGGGCGGTGAAGTGCAGTTTCCCGATACCTTCTCTGAGCTGGGTATCTGAGCAGCCCTTAGCGGGTGTCCTGAACAGCCCTGAGCGATTGGTTTTGATCAGCAACAGGCAACTCGGCGTTGCGTGACCCTTGAAACGGCAAGGCTCCCGCTCCATGTCATGGGTAACACCACGTGGCAGCCTGCGTGTGATGGCAGCTGTCGCGTCATTCCGACCGATGATTCAAGGAGAGACATCATGAAGCTCAAGACGCTGGGTAGTTCGCTGATGATTGCCATGCTCGGTCTCGGTGGCCTGTCGCTCGCCGGTTGCGAGGACGAAGGCCCGATGGAGAAGGCCGGTGAGAAGATGGACAACGCCGTCGAGGAAGCCGGTGATAGCGTCGAGAACGCCACCGATAGCTGAGGCTCGGCTGCCAGCGCTGCGATGAGTCGCCGCTGACCTGAGCTGTCGCCAGACACAAGAAGGCCCCGCCTCCCATGAGGTGGGGCCTTCTTGTGTCTGGCTCGGGGAGAAGGAAATCCGCTTATGCCGAGGCGGGCTGCTGCTCGCTCTGCTGCTTGCGGTCCGCGACGGCGGCATCGTAGGCGCGGCTTTCCTCGGCTTCGGTGGCGGCGCTGAAGCGCACCAGCAGCGCGAACAGCGAGATCACGATCACGCCCATGCCCAGGTACATCAGGCCTTCCTGGTAGGTCAGCTCCTCACTGCGGAACAGGAAGCCCGCGGCGACAGCGCCCGCGTTGCCGCCTGCACCGACGATACCGGCGACCGCGCCGAGCGCCTTGCGATTGACGAAGGGCACGATACCGAAGGTCGCGCCTTCCGCCATCTGCACGAAGAGGCTGAAGACCAGCATGATGCCGATGGCCACCGCGAGGGTTTCCATCTGGGCGAAGCCGACCAGCGCGACGCCTTCACACAGCAGCGCGATGAACAGCCAGCGCACGCGGCCCTTGAGGCCGGACTGGCGGGCGAACAGGTCGGAGAACACGCCGCCCAGGGTGCGGGCGAACAGGTTCATCAGGCCGAACAGCCCCGCGATGAGACCGGCGGTGGCGAGGTCGAGATCGAAGTGATCGAAGAAGTAGATGGCGGCGACGTTGTTGATGGTCAGCTCGACCCCGAAGCAGGCGCCATAGACGAGGAACAGGGCCCAGACGCGGATGTCGCGTGCCGCCGCGCCGAAGGTGGCGCGCATACTGTATTCCTTTTCGGCCTTGGGCAGCTCACCACGCTCACGCAGCTCGCTGAAGTTGCCGTCCGGGGCATCCTGGGTGAAGAAGTAGTAGGCGATACCGGTCAGGAACAGCACGATGCCCGGCACGACCATCGCCAGACGCCAGCCCAGGGTCTGCTCGACGCCCAGCATCAGCAGGCCGGCCATCACCAGCGGCATCAGCATCTGGGTGGTGCCGCCGCCCAGGTTGCCCCAGCCCGCGGTGGTGGCGTTGGCGGTGCCGACCACGTTGGGGCCGAACATCACGGAGGTGTGGTACTGGGTGATGACGAAGGAGGCGCCGATGGCACCGATGGCCAGACGGGCCAGGAAGAAGGATTCGAAGCTGTCGGCGAAGCCGATGCACATCACCGGCAGCGAGCCGAGGCACAAGAGCCAGGTGTAGGCCTTGCGTGGCCCGATGCGATCACACAGCACGCCGATGGCGAGGCGCACGATCACCGTGATGGCGACGGAGGCGATGATGGTGTTGCCGATCTGGGTCTTGGTCAGGCCGAGGTCGTCACGCACCACGGCCATCAGCGGCGCGATGCCGAACCAGCCGAAGAAGCAGACGTGGAAGGCGAACCACGACATGTGGAAGGCGCGCATTTGCGGGGTGTTGAAGCTGAACAGCCGGATGCGGCTGGCCTTGTTGCGGATATCCATGAGTGGGCTCCTGATTCAGCGTCGGTGCCGGGCACGAAGTCAGGTGTGCTCGGCGAGTGGTCGAACGGCTGTGAATGAACGACAGCAAGGGCGCCTCGTCATTGAGGGGCCTGGTTCGACGCACTCGTACTCCGAAGAGCCTGGTCCACGTCATGGATAGCGATGGCAGCAGTCGGTGATGCCATGGTTGCCGGCAGCAGAGCGTCTGTGCGGCAAGTGACAGGAACAAAGCAAGTAGCGCGCCAGTTGCGGGGGTGTGGGCGGGACAAGTCCCAGAAGATCAATGGCTTGGCGAGGGCGGTGGGTTGGCGCGCGCAGGCGGTGTCCCGGGCTGGATGCGCGCTGGCGGTGCGTCAGCAAGGCGCGAGGTACCAGTCTGGCGCACGCAGATGGCGCTGGGAGGGGCGGGCAGGCGCGTGCCTCATTGCAGTGCAGCGACGCTTTCGGCTCGGCCGCTCTGAAGGCCTTTGGCCGCAGGGTTGCACCAGATTGCGGCACGAATCCTGCTTGGGTGTACCGCAAGTCTCATGCCCGACCCAAGGAAACCTGACATGCCCGTGACCGTGCTGATCGTCGATGTCCGCAGTGAGCGCTCCGCCGCGCTGGAGCAGGCGCTATTGAGCGCCGGCTTCGAGGTGGCGCTGCGCGTTGACGAGCACGAGGACCTGCACGCGCTGGTCGAGCAGCATCAGCCCGATGCGGTGATCATCGACGCCGACCTGCCCAGCCGCGACACCCTGGAACATCTCGGCCAGCTGGGGCGACGCTATCCCAAGCCGATGATCATGCTGGCCAGTGAAGATGCCCCGGACCTCGTGCGTGAGGCGGCCGGCGCCGGTGTCTCGGCCTATGTGGTGGACCACGTCATGCCAGCGATGGTGCGCAGCATGGTCGAGGTCGCCATCACCAGCTTCGAGGCGCACCGTGCGCTCAAGGGGGAGCTCAACCGTACCCAGACCACATTGGTGCAGCGGCGCAGCGTGGATCGTGCCAAGGCCGTGGTGATGGAGACGCGTGGGCTCAGTGAAGATGCCGCCTACCAATACCTGCGCAAGACCGCCATGAACCGGCGCCTGGCCCTGCATGAGCTGGCCGATGAGCTGCTCAAGGCCGCGCGTCGGCGCTGAGCCGGTCGCCGTACTGTCCTTCTCTCTCGATCGTTCAAGAGGTGTGCGTGATGCCCACAGATGTACCCCTGAATGGCCATCAGCTGACGCTGGGCCTGATGCCACTCAATGATGCCGCGCCCTTCGTGGTCGCTGAGCAGTTGGGGCTTTTCCGCGAGGAGGGGCTGGCGGTGACACTCAAGTGGCAACCCTCTTGGGCGGCGTTGCGTGATGACCTGCAGACCGGTGTGCTGCAGGGCGCGCAGATGCTGGCGCTGATGCCGCTGACCTCGACCCTGGGCCTGGATGGCCGCGCCACGCCGGTGATCAGCGCCATGACACTGAATCTGGGCGGCAACTCCATCACGCTGTCGCGCGCGCTGATGGCCACCCTCGGCGAGGACGGCCACGACCTCTCCAGTCCGTTGCAGGTCGCGAAGGCGCTGGCGGCGCATGTGCACGAGCGCAAGCAGCGCGGCGAGCCGCTGCTCAAGCTGGCCAGCGTGCACCCGTTCTCCTCGCACCGCTATCTGTTGCGTTACTGGCTGGCGGCGGGCGGCATCAATCCGGACCGCGACGTCGAGATGCGTGCCGTGGCGCCGCCGCTGATGGCGGCGCAGCTGGCCAGCGGTGCGCTGGATGGCTTCTGTGTCGGTGAGCCCTGGAACAGCCTGGCGGCGGCGCAGGGCATGGGACAGGTGGTGGCGGGCAGTCACGATATCTGGCGCTTCGGGCAGGAAAAGGTGCTGGGCGTGCGCGAGGACTGGGCGGAGCAGCATCCGCTGGCGCATCAGGCGCTGATTCGCGCGCTGCTCAATGCCTGCGCCTGGCTGGACCGCCCCGGCAATCGGGCCAGAGCCGCCGAGTGGCTGCACGAAGAGGGCATGCCGGAGGTGCCGATGAGCGTGGTGACACTCGGGCTGGAAGACGTCGATGTCGAGCAGTCGGTGGACGACTTCCAGCAGCACAATCCCGGCTGGACCATCTTCCATCGCTACGCGGCCAACTTCCCGTGGCGTTCCCAGACCCGCTGGTACATCGCCCAGATGCAGCGCTGGGGGCATCTGCAGGGCTTCAATGATGAGGATCTCGAGGCGACGCTGACACGTTGTGTGCGCCCGGATCTCTACCGCACGGCGGCCCGCAAGCTGGGCATGGTGGTGCCGGTGGCGGATGAGCGCAGTGAAGGCACGCATCCGGCGCCCTGGTGGCTAAGCGGCGAGGCGGGCCAGGTGCCGATGCCGGCGGATGGCTTCATCGATGGCGCGGTCTTCGAGTGATGTGGCGGGCGCGGTTCTTGCAGGTCCGCGCTGGCGCGGGATTGCACAGCACTTGCAGAGAAGTCGTCGTCCTTGCCGGATGGCAGGGCAAACCTGACGGCTCAGACATGTTGGCAGTGCGGTTGTGATATTCTCATCGCACTGCCAGCACCGCGTCAGGGGATCGCATGACCACTCGCAAGTCTCAGATTCGCAAGGATAATGTCGGCCGCATCCTGCTCGCCGCCGAAAAGATCTTCGCTCTCAAGGGCTATGTCGGCGCCAGCATGGTCGATATTGCCGCCGAGGTAGAGCTGCCCAAGTCCAATCTGCATTACTACTTCAGCACCAAGGAAGCGCTGTATCGCGCGGTGCTCGATGGCCTGCTGGCGCTGTGGAAGGAAGATGCGCTGTGCTTCGAGGCCTACGACGACCCGCAGCTGGTGCTCTCCACCTACATTCGCGCCAAGATGATGCACTCGCGCCAGCGCCCCTATGGCTCCAAGGTGTGGGCCAGCGAGATCATGCAGGGTGCGCCGGTGCTAGGCGAAGAGCTGACGGTGTGGCTCGACGAGTGGGCCGAGATGAAGAAGTCACGCCTGCGCCAGTGGATCGGCGAAGGCCGCATCGACAACGTCGATGCCTCCGCCTACCTGTACATGATCTGGGCCAGCACCCAGCACTACGCCGACTTCGATCACCAGATCGCGGTGCTCAATCAGGGCAAGGCGCTGAGTGATCGGGAATTCGAGCAGGCGGTGCAGAACGTGACGCGGGTGCTGCTGAAGGGCGTCGGTTTGTCCGCCTGAGTCAGCAGGTGACCTCATGGTTTTGTTATCATGAAGCTAGTCATGGTCATCATTGGTGGGTCATCAAGCCAATGAAGAAGGGGCTGCCATTGCTGGCAGCCCCTTTTTTGATTCCCATCTATTGCTACCTGCGCCCCGCGATCAAAGGAGCACCAGACGATCAGGCCGCGCGATGCGGATTGCGTGGGTCCTCCATCCAGTTCATGTACGGCTTGCCGGTGTCCTGCACTTCCATGGTGATGCAGTCCTCGACCGGGCAGGTGATCTCGCACAGGTTGCAGCCCACGCAGTCGGCGTCCTTCACCTCATAGCGGGCGGTGCCGTTGTCCTTGGCCAGATGCATGATGGCCTGGTGTGAGGTGTCCTCGCAGGCGATGTAGCAGCGTCCGCAGCCGATGCACTTGTCCTGGTCGATTCGGGCGATCACCTGATAGTTCATGTCCAGCTGCTTCCAGTCGGTGGTGTTGGGCACCGCCGCGCGCGAGAACTCATCGATACGCTGATAGCCCTTGCTGTCCATCCAGCGCCCCAGGCCGTCCTTCATCTCCTCGACGATGCGGAAGCCGTGCAGCATCGCCGCCGTGCACACCTGCACGCTGCCCGCGCCGAGGGCGATGAATTCCGCGGCATCCTCCCAGTTGGAGATGCCGCCGATGCCGGAAATCGGCAGTTTGGCGGTTTCCGGCGTGCGCGCTATCTCGGCCACCATGTTCAGCGCGATGGGCTTCACGGCGCTGCCGCAATAGCCGCCGTGGGTGCTGCGGTCACCGACGATGGGATGCGCGACCATGCGGTCGAGATCCAGATGGGTGATGGAGTTGATGGTGTTGATCAGCGAGACGGCATCGGCGCCACCCCGCCAGGCGGCCTTGGCCGGTTCACGCACGTCGGTGATGTTGGGCGTCAGTTTGACGATCACCGGCAGCGAGCTGTAGGTCTTGCACCAGCGCGTGACCTGCTCGACATACTCCGGCACCTGGCCCACCGCCGCGCCCATGCCGCGTTCCGGCATGCCGTGGGGGCAGCCGAAGTTGAGTTCGATGCCGTCACAGCCGGTGGCCTCGACCTGCGGCAGGATGGTCTTCCAGGCCTCTTCCTCGCACGGCACCATCAGCGAGACGATCAGCGCGCGGTCCGGCCAGTCCTTCTTGACCTGGGTGATCTCGCGCAGGTTGATCTCCAGCGAACGGTCGGTGATCAGTTCGATGTTGTTGAAGCCGCTGACCTCGCCATTCGGGCCATAGTGCGCCGAGTAGCGGGAGGAGACATTCACCGCGGCCGGGTCTTCGCCGAGGGTCTTCCAGACCACGCCACCCCAGCCGGCCTCGAAGGCGCGTACCACGTTGTAGGCCTTGTCGGTGGGCGGGGCGCTGGCCAGCCAGAAGGGGTTGGGGGCACGGATGCCGGCGAAGTTGACCGACAGATCGGCCTTGTAGCTGGCGACGTGATCGCCGCTTGATCCAGCACCTGCCGGGCGGGCGTTGTCATCATTGAGCGGGGTATGAATGGTCATCAGGCGGCCTCCACCTTGAGCATCAGATCGTGATGGATGGCCTCGGCGGCCAGCTTGCCGTGGGCGACGGCTTGAACGGTGAGGTCCTGCCCGCGGGCGATGCAGTCACCGCCGGCATAGACGCCGGGCAGACTGGTGCGCAGCATCTCGTCCACCTCTATCTTGGCCCCCTCGCGGGCCAGCCCTGCGGCATGGACGTCGCTCAGGCTCGCGTCATCGAAGCCCTGGCCGATGGCGGTGAAGACCCCATCGCAGGCCAGCGTGAAGGTTTCGCCGGTATCGACGAGGCGGCCATCCTCGACCCGCGTGCGCGCGAACTGCATCGCGCTGAGCGCGGTGTCATCACCTTCTTCGCTTCTACCACCATCGTTTGCCACATCGATCGCCAGCGGGCGCGCCCAGGTGTGGATCATCACGCCATTGGCGCGCGCGATTTCCTGCTCGTGATGGGTGGCGGACATCTGCTCTTCGCCACGCCGGTAGACCAGGTCCACCGTCTGCGCGCCGAGGCGCCTGGCCTGCACCGCGATATCGATGGCGGTGTTGCCGGCACCGATCACCACGGCGTGTCTGGGCACCGCCAGGGTGTTCAGTTCGCCACTCTGACGTAGCACCTTGATGAAGTCGGTGGCCGCCATCAGGCCGCTGGCATCCTCGCCGGTCAGGCCGAGGGCATGGCTGGTGCCAAGGCCGAGGCCCAGGAAGACGCTGTCGAATTCGCGTGTCAGGGAGGCCAGCGCCAGATTGTCGCCGAGGCGCTGGCCATGGCGGATCTCGATGCCGCCGATCTCGAGCAGGAACTCGACCTCGCGGGCGGCGAAGTCATCGGTCAGCTTGTAGCGGGCGATGCCGTATTCGTTGAGGCCGCCGGCCTTTTCCTCGGCCTCGAAGATCACCACATCGTGGCCGAAACGCGCCAGGCGATGGGCGCAGGAAAGCCCGGCAGGCCCGGCGCCGACCACCGCGATACGCCGACCGGTGCTGGCGCCACGCGTGAACGGATGGGCTTCGAACTGGGCGTTGTCCAGCGCATGTCGCTGCAGTAGGCCGATCAGCACCGGCTGGCACTCATCGCCCTGATTGCGCACGCAGGACTGCTCGCAGAGGATCTCGGTGGGGCAGACGCGGGCGCAGCTGCCACCGAGGATATTGGCATCGAGAATCTCGCTGGCGGCGCCTTCGAGATTGTCATCGTGGATACGGCGAATGAAGGTCGGGATGTCGATGCTGGTCGGGCAGGCCTTGATGCAGGGGGCATCGTAGCAGTACAGACAGCGCGAGCTCTCGATGAAGGCCTGGCGCTTGCTGAGCGCTGGATGCAGGTCTGTGAAACGCGCACTCAGCGCCTCTTCCGCGAGCCCGCTCGGGGCCCAGTGGGAAGGAGTGGAGGATGTGGTCACGGTGTGGCTCCTGCCCGCGCTCAGGCGCGGGGTCGTTGTTGTTGGTCTTGCAGGCGAGTCAGGTTGCGCTTCTTGACTGGCAACGCCTTGATTGGCAGCGCTTCGGGACCGGCAGCGCGTCAGGTGCGCTGCCAGGCCGTCGTTCAGTCGTGTCGTTCAGTCGTGCCGGTCTTGTCTTGTTCGAGTCGTTCGTCGGCCGTCAGCTGCGATCCACGGCGCTGACGACGTTGCTCTCGGCGCGGGCCTTGAGCTGGTCGAACACGCTGGGGTAGGCCGGACGCTCGACATACTGGCCGTGGCCGCGCTTGGCATGCAGTTCGCCATCGCGCCATGCCCAGTCGCCGCGGCTGATGGTGTGACGCGGAATGCCCTTGACGGTGCGGCCTTCGAAGATGTTGAAGTCGATGTTCTGGTGGTGGGTCTTGGCCGAGATGGTGCGCTCGGCGTTGGGGTCCCAGACCACGATGTCGGCGTCGCTGCCGACGCGGATCGCGCCCTTGCGCGGATAGAGATTGAAGATCTTGGCCGCATTGGTGGAGGTCAGGCCGACGAAGTCCTCGGCGGAGAAGCGCCCTGTATTGACGCCTTCGTGCCACAGCATCGCCATGCGGTCCTCGACCCCGGCGGTGCCGTTGGGAATCTTCGAGAAGTCGTCCTTGCCCATTTCCTTCTGCTCGGCGCAGAAGCAGCAGTGATCGGTGGCGGTGGTCTGCAGGTCTCCGGACTGGATGCCGCCCCACAGTGCCTGGCGGTGCTCCAGCGAGCGGAACGGCGGACTCATCACGTGGCCGGCCGCGAATTCCCAGCTCTTGTTCTGATAGACCTCTTCATCGATCAGCAGATGGCCTGCCAGCACCTCGCCGTAGACTGGCTGACCGTGCTCGCGGGCGTAGCGGATCTCCTCCAGCGCATCGGCGGTGGAGACGTGGACCAGATACACCGGCGTGCCCAGGGTGCCGGCGATGCGGATGGCACGGCTGGCGGCTTCGCCCTCGACCTGCGGCGGGCGCGACAGCGGATGCGCTTCCGGGCCGGTGATGCCGTCGGCCAGCAGCTTCTGCTGCAGGTGGTAGACCAGCTCGCCGTTCTCGGCATGCACGGTGGGAATCGCGCCCAGCTCCAGGCAGCGCGCGAAGCTCGAGACGAGGGTGTCGTCCGGCGCCATGATGGCGTTCTTGTAGGCCATGAAGTGCTTGAAGCTGTTGACGCCGTAATCGGCGACCAGCGTCGCCATGTCCTGGCTGACGCTCTCGTCCCACCAGGTGACGGCGACGTGGAAGCTGTAGTCGCAGCACGACTTCTCGGCCCATTCGCGCCAGGTGTGATAGGCCTCCATCAGTGGCTGCTGCGGGGAGGGGATCACGAAATCGATGATCATGGTGGTGCCGCCGGCCAGCGCCGCGGCGGTGCCGGTCTGGAAGTCCTCGCTGGCCACGGTGCCCATGAAGGGCAGCTGCATGTGGGTGTGCGGGTCGATGCCACCGGGCATCACCAGACAGCCGCTGGCGTCGATCACTTCGCAGTCGTCCGGTACGTCCAGGTCGGTGCCGATGGCGGTGATGGTCTCGCCGTCACACAGCACATCGGCGGTGTAGCGCTCTTCGTGGGTCTGGATGCTGCCGCCCTTGATCAGGATTGCCATGAGTCTCTCCCGGCCGCATCGCGCGGCCTTGTCCGGCATTGAGTGTCAGGTCGTCTTGTTGTTGTCGTGCGGGTCGTCAGTCCGTCACTCGCCGTCGGTGAGGCGGGTATAGGCGTCCGGGCGACGGTCGCGGAAGAACTGCCAGTTGTTGCGCACCTCGCGCACCATCGCCATGTCGAGGTCGTGGATCAGCAGCTCATCCTCGGTGGCGCTGGCCTGGGCTTCGATCTGGCCGCGTGGATTCACGAAGTAGGAGGAGCCGTAGAACTCGCCGATATCCCAGGGCTGTTCATGGCCGACGCGGTTGATGGCGGCGATGTAGCAGCCATTGGCGGCGGCGGAGGCGGGCTGTTCCAGCTCCCACAGATATTGGGAGAGGCCCGCGACGGTAGCGGAGGGATTGAAGATGATCTCGGCGCCGTTGAGCGCCAGCGCACGCCAGCCTTCCGGGAAGTGGCGGTCGTAGCAGATGTAGACGCCGATGCGCCCGTAGGCGGTGTCGAAGACCGGCCAGTCGGACTTGCCCGGCTTGAAGAAGAATTTCTCCCAGAAGCCCGCCACCTGCGGGATGTGGGTCTTGTGATACTTGCCCAGATAGCTGCCGTCGGCATCGATGACGGCGGCGGTGTTGTAGTACACCCCTGGCTGCACTTCCTCGTAGATGGGCACGATGATCACCATCTGATGCTTCTTCGCGTATTGCTGCATCAGGGTGACGGTGGGGCCGTCGGGCACGCGCTCGGCGGCGGCATACCACTTGGCATCCTGGCTCGGGCAGAAATAGGGCTGATTGAAGACTTCCTGGAAGCACAGGATCTTGACGCCTGCCTCACCGGCCTGGTCGATCAGCGGCAGGTGGGCCTCGTTCATGGCATCACGGATCTGCGCGGGCTCGAGGTCGGTGGAGACGTTGAGTCCCATCTGGATGACGGCGCAGCGCAGCTTGCCGGCATCCTCGGTATAGGAGATGCGGGAATCGTTCGACATGTCTTCCTCATCGGGCGCTTGGCGCCGGTTGTTGTTGTCTTCAATGAGTGCTGGTGGGCTGAACGGGTGAGCAGGGATAGCGCGAAATGGCCCCAGGAAAAACACGCCGCCTGCCTGGCAAGTCTGCATGCCGCTGGCAGGCATCGTGGGTCAGGAAAGGTCCGATTTAAATCCTGTCTCACCAGTCAGCTTAATGAACATTAGACAGTGTTCCCGCGTTCGGCAAGATGAAGTGTCAAATAAAGTCTTGTGGATTTATCTTGTTGTTATCAAAGAGTTTTTATCCAAGAAAAGGCCATATTTCACCATTGTGGTGCCTGGGGAATCAGCGTGGTTCACGCGATTTTCAAAGGAAAAGACGATGCACAACAGTGGCTTGTGACCGTTTGCGCGGGCATTGCGCAAGACCGCCTTGCACCAGCTTGGAACCTGACCATACTGACAGTTGGCGCGAACACGGCGTGTCGCCACCTGACAGGCGTCATGCATG
Source organism: Cobetia sp. UCD-24C (assembly GCF_001306765.1). Lineage (NCBI taxonomy): Bacteria > Pseudomonadati > Pseudomonadota > Gammaproteobacteria > Oceanospirillales > Halomonadaceae > Cobetia > Cobetia sp. UCD-24C. The sequence continues at coordinate 259,342 of NZ_LJTD01000002.1, forward strand.
AAAATACGCACCATTGAATCTCAAGTTGTCTTGCAAGACAGGTTTGATTTGTCGGCAATAATCCGGCCGGCGGCATGCGATTTGCCACAGGGTTTTCCACACGAACTGCGCAAGGTGTTTCTTCTACACGGCCTACCACAGAATCTTCTGCATGCAGTGCCGAATGAAGTGTGCCTGATGATGTGTGCCGAACGGGGAGGAGCGAAGAGGAGTCAGGAAAGCGACGGAGAAGGTGAGGAAGACAAGAAACGACAAGTGACACAAGGCAAGCGCAGTGCATCACCCTCAACAATAACAACAGCTGAACAGGTGAGGACTCATGGCCCCGACACAGACGCGCTCGCACATGGTGCGCAGCAATGAGGAAATGATCGAGCTGGTAGTGGCACAGGATGTCGCCCGCAGCCCGCGTTACAACGAGGATATCGCGCCGACCAAGAGTGCCGAGCGCACCTGGTCGCGCTGGAACATCGCCGCACTGTGGGTCGGCATGTCGATCTGCGTGCCGACCTACACCCTGGGTGGCGTTCTGACCGCCTACTTCGGCCTGAGCGTCGGCGAGGCGCTGTTCACGATTCTGGTCGCCAACCTGGTGGTACTGATTCCGCTGACCCTCAACGCCTTCCCCGGTACGCGCTTCGGGATCCCCTTCCCGGTGGTGCTGCGCTCCTCCTTCGGCATCATCGGCTCCAACGTGCCATGCATGATTCGCGCGGTGGTCGCCTGTGGCTGGTTCGGTATCCAGACGATGTTCGGCGGGCTGGCGATCCACCTGCTGCTGTCGAGCCTTTCGGCCGACTGGAAGGCGCTGGGCGGAGTAGGCGAGGTCATCGGTTTCTTCGTGTTCTGGGCGCTCAACCTGTTCGTGGTGATTCGTGGCGCGGAATCCATCAAGTGGCTGGAGACGCTCTCCGCGCCCTTGCTGTTGGCGGTGGGTGTCGGCCTGATGGTGTGGGCGCTGCCGCATACCTCGATCAGCGAGCTGTTGGCCCAGCCGCCGAATCGTCCCGAAGGCGATGGCGTGGCCAGCTACTTCATGGCGGGCTTGACCGCGATGGTCGGCTTCTGGGCGACGCTGTCGCTGAACATTCCTGACTTCAGTCGTTACGCGAAGAGCCAGAAGGACCAGATCGTCGGTCAGATCATCGGTCTGCCGCTGACGATGTTCTTCTTCGCGGCGCTCGGCGTGGTGCTGACCGCGGCGTCCAGCTCGCTGGTGGGCGAGACCATCTCCGACCCGGTCAACCTGATCGGTCGCATCGACAGCCCCGGCTGGGTCGCCATCGCCATGGTGCTGATCATCATCGCGACGCTCTCCACCAATACCGCGGCCAACATCGTCTCGCCGACCAATGACTTCCAGAACATCGCGCCGAAGTTGATCAACCAGACGCGCGGCGTGCTGCTGACCGGGCTGGTCGGGGTGCTGCTGATGGGCTTCGAGCTGATCAAGAAGATGGGCTGGATCGTCTCGGACGTGAGTCTCGAGAGCCTCTATTCCAACTGGCTGCTGGGCTATTCGAGTCTGCTGGGGCCGATCGCGGGGATCATGATCGTCGACTACTTCGTGATCCGTCGTCAGTCCTTTGATCTGCCGGCACTCTATCTGGATGGCAGCACCTATCCGGCCTTCAATCCGGCGGGCTTCATCGCCTTCTTCGTGCCGGTGGGGTTGACGGTGATCAGCTTCTCGCAACCCGGACTGTCCTGGTTCTACGACTACGGCTGGTTCACCGGCTCGCTGCTGGGGGCGCTGGTCTACTTCGTGGCCAGCAAGTTGCTGGTCAAGGCGCCGCCGGTGCATCTGCCCGAGGCGGTGCCGGGCAGTGGGGCGCAGCGCGCCTGACGCCGCTGATGAGCATGGTGAGTGCAACGACAGACGGGCTGCCGATTGGCAGCCCGTCTGTCGTTCGTCGGCTTATCAACTCATCCGCTCATCAACTTATCCGCTCATCAACTTATTCGTTCATCAATTCGGCAGCTCATCCGCGGCGGCGCGTCATGCGTCAAGGCCGGGGATGCCGCCCTCGAAGCGCTCGACCATGAAGTCGACGAACTGGCGTACCTTGGGCGAGAGGTGACGGTGGCGGGGATAGACGATCCACACCCCGGTATCACGTACCTGGTACTCATCCAGCACCGAGATCAGCTTGCCGCTGGCCAGATGGGGCGCGACGTAATAGTCGGGAATCTGGGCAAGGCCGAGGCCCTTGAGCGTGGCGTCCAATAGCGCCGGGCCAGAGTTGGCCTGCCAGCTGCCGGTGATGCGCACCTCACGGCGCTGGCCCTCGACCTCGAACAGCCACTCGCGCTTGGAACCGGCCAGACAGCGGTGGCTGGAGAGCTCGGCCAGCGTGTGCGGGCGCGGTGCCTGCTGGAAGTAGTCATGCGAGGCGACGACGAATTCACGGCGATCCACCAGCCGCCTTGCGATCAGCGAGGAATCCTTGAGCACGCCCATGCGGATGGCGACGTCGAAGCCCTCGTCGATCAGTTCCACCGGACGGTTGGTGAAGTGCATCTGCACTTCCAGTTGCGGGTGCAGCAGCTGGAAGTCGTTGACCAGCGGCGCGACGTAGCGCTCGCCGAAGGTGGTGGCGCTGGTCAGCTTGAGCACGCCGCTGGGGCGGGCGTGGAAGTCACCGATGGCCTGTTCGGCGGCGCGGAAGCCATCGAAGAGGTGATGGCAGTGCTCGAAATACACCTGTCCGGCATCGGTGAGACGCGTCTGACGGGTGGTGCGGTAGAGCAATTGGGTATCGAGCTGGGCTTCCAACTGGCTGATCAGACGACTGACATGTGAGCTGGACACCCCGAGATGACGGGCGGCCCCGGAAAATGAGCCGATTCTGACGACTTCCACGAAGGCTTCGATACGGTCCCAGCGCTGCATGCTGGCTCCTCATTAATTGTTGTTGAGTGGCAATAATCATCTGAGTGCCGACGGCTTAATCCCACCCGCATGACTGCGTAGACTGTGTTCCATGCCAAGCCCGCAAGGATGAACCGCAAGGACGAGCCCAGTGCCTGTCGCGTGGGGAGTCCCTCGGGCGACTCATCTATGCAACCTGTCAGGTGCTGCTACCTTTCAGGGTGGCCTCCGTGGTGATCGTCACCACACCAGGGGGCATGAGATTGGCAGCCAGTTTACCGCTATTGATGCTCACTAGGAGAGATTCATGAAATCACGTGCTGCGATTGCGCTGGAAGCCGGCAAGCCGCTGGAACTGGTCGAGATCGATGTCGAAGGGCCGAAGGCCGGTGAGGTGCTGGTACGCATCGTCAATACCGCCGTCTGTCACACCGATGCGTTCACCCTGTCCGGCGCAGACCCGGAAGGCCTGTTCCCGTCCGTGCTGGGCCACGAAGGCGCCGGTATCGTCGAGGAAGTGGGCGAGGGCGTGACTGGCCTGGTGCCGGGCGACCACGTCATTCCGCTCTACACCGCCGAATGCGGCAAGTGCAAGTTCTGCCTCTCCGGCAAGACCAACCTGTGCAGCGCCGTGCGTGCCACCCAGGGTCGCGGCCTGATGCCGGACGGCACCTCGCGCTTCTCCCTCGATGGCAAGATGCTGCACCACTACATGGGCACCTCTACCTTCTCCGAATACACCGTGGTGCCGGAAGTCTCGCTGGCCAAGGTGTCCAAGGAAGCGCCGCTGGACAAGATCTGCCTGCTGGGCTGTGGCGTCACCACCGGTATCGGCGCGGTGATGAACACCGCCAAGGTCGAGCCGGGCTCTACCGTTGCCATCTTCGGCCTCGGTGCCATCGGTCTGGCCGCCATCCAAGGCGCGGTGATGGCCAAGGCGTCGCGCATCATCGCCATCGACATCAATGAAGACAAGTTCGACCTGGCCCGCAAGTTCGGCGCCACCGACTTCGTCAACCCGAGCAAGCTGTCCGTGCCGGTTCAGGAAGCCATCGTCGACATGACCGACGGCGGCGTCGACTACTCCTTCGAGTGCATCGGCAACGTCAATGTCATGCGTGCCGCGCTTGAGTGTGCGCACAAGGGCTGGGGCGAATCCATCGTCATCGGCGTCGCCGGTGCCGGTGAAGAGATCTCTACCCGTCCGTTCCAGCTGGTGACCGGGCGCGTCTGGAAAGGCTCCGCCTTCGGTGGCGTCAAGGGCCGTACCGAACTGCCGGGCTACGTCGAGCGTTACATGGACGGCGCGATCAATCTGGACGACTTCATCACTCACCAGATGCCGTTCGAGAAGATCAACGAATCCTTCGATCTGCTGCACGAAGGCAAGTCGATCCGTACCGTGCTGAGCTTCTGATCCGGGGCTGAACTGCCGCCGGGCAACAGGGAAGCACCTGTTGCCCGGTGAGATCTGGAACGCGAAACGGCGTCGGCTTGCCGACGCCGTTTTCATGGGCGATATCACAAGGGAGAGCATGATGACCGCGACCGAACAACTCGAGCTGGTCAGCGCCAACAAGGTGCATGGCGGCTGGCTCAAGCGTTACCGTCACCGCAGCGGCAGCCTGGATTGCGACATGGTGTTCGCCATCTATCTGCCGCCCCAGGCCGAACAGGGCCCGGTGCCGATGCTGTGGTGGCTGTCGGGGCTGACCTGCACCGACGAGAACTTCATGCAGAAGGCCGGCGCGCAGAAGAAGGCGGCGGAGCTGGGCATCGCCCTGATCTGCCCGGACACCAGTCCGCGCGGCGTCAATCTGGACGGCGAAGACGACAGCTACGACTTCGGCAGTGGCGCAGGCTTCTACGTCAATGCCACCCGCGAGCCGTGGGCGCGTCATTACCGCATGTATGACTACGTCACCGAGGAGCTGCCGGCGCTCGTCAAGCGGCACTTCCCGGTGGACGGCGAGCGTGAGTCCATCTCCGGTCACTCCATGGGTGGCCACGGCGCGCTGATCTGCGCGCTGAAGAATCCTGGCCGCTATCGTTCGGTCTCGGCCTTCGCGCCGATCGTCAATCCGATGGCCTGCCCGTGGGGAGAGAAAGCCTTCAGCGGCTATCTCGGCGATGACCGCACCCAGTGGGCGCAGTGGGATACCTGCGAACTGGTCAAGCAGGCGAGCAAGAGCGGCGCCGCGCGTCAGGAGCTGTTCGTCGAGCAGGGCGAGAGTGATCAGTTCCTCGAGGAGCAGCTCAAGCCGGAGCGCCTGGAGGCGGTCTGCGCCGAGTTGGATCACCCGCTGGTCCTGCGTCGTCAGCCCGGCTACGACCACAGCTACTTCTTCATGGCCAGCTTCATCGATGAGCATCTTGCCTACCACGCGAAACACCTCCTTTGAGGTGTGAGTGTGGTAGCTGGTAGAGATGAATAGACACGCGAAACACCTCCTTTGAGGTGTGAGTGTGGTCGCCGGTAGAAATGAAAAGGCACGCGAAACACCTGCTTTGAGGTGAGCCTCAGGCGTTGAGGTATGAAAGTGCCAATCGCAGCTGATCGCTCGCCGAGCAGAGAACCTGCGTGAAAGACAGAAACGACAGTCCCGCTATCGATTGATGGATAGCGGGACTGTCGTTTTTTCGTCATGAGAAGCGGCGTTTTTCAGAACCTCAAGGCATGAAAGCCCGTTTTGGTGGCGTTTGATTATGCTGCATCAGTGGTAGCCAACTCAGGCGTTATTCTGTGCCGTGCGGCAACGATGATTTGCTGCACAGCGGCGATAAAGTCACTGCGCCAGGCAGGCGCGATGGTTTACTGTCGAGAGGTGGACAACGCACGACGTCCAGGTAGTGAATCACGACATCCCTGACGCTATCGGAATTGCAGGGGTCGCTTATTGACCTCCCCCTGATGGGGCCAATCGCCGATGTCGTCGCTGCTGGAGCCGACCCTCCGGGTTCGCTCCCTGCTGAGACCCAATAACGATAATACTGCGGACCCCCGCCGGCCTCATCAGGTCACGGGAGAGGGCACCACGAGGCCCCGGTCTGCCACTCAAGCAGATATAGAGAAGGACTCCCCTCATGGCATTGACCAGTGGCCGTTTCGCCCGCCCGTACGAAGCTCACTCATCCGCTGCAGGAATGGCTGGCGAGACGCGCCAGCCGCAGACCATCGGCTTCCTGCTGCTCGACAGCTTCACGCTCATCTCGCTGGCCTCGGCGGTGGAACCGCTGCGCATGGCCAATCAGCTGGCCGGACGCGAGCTGTACCGCTGGTATACCGTGACGCTGGAAGGCGCCCCCGTGCGTGCCAGCGATGGCCTGCAGGTCACGCCCGATACTTCCACCGAGGCGTGCCCGCCGCTGGATATCGTCATCGTGTGCGGTGGCGTCGGCATCCAGCGCTCCGTGCATCGCCCGCATGTCAGCTGGCTGCAGGCGCAGGCACGTGCCGGCCGCAAGCTGGGTGCCGTCTGCACCGGCAGCTGGGCGCTGGCCCAGGCGGGGCTGCTCGAAGGCCATGAGACCAGCATCCACTGGGAATGCCTGGCCGCGATGCAGGAAGCCTTCCCGCGCGTGCCGCTGACCACACGACTGTTCTCCATCGATCAGGACCGCGCCACGGCCTCCGGCGGTACCGCGCCGATGGACATGATGCTGACCATGATCGGTCGCGAGCATGGCCGCGAGCTGGCGGCGGGCATCTCCGAGATGTTCATCTGCGATCGCGTACGTGGCGAGCAGGACCAGCAGCGCGTGCCGCTCAAGCATGTGCTGGGCACCACCCAGCCCAAACTGCTGGAAATCGTCGCGCTGATGGAGGCCAATCTGGAAGAGCCCATCGGCCTGGACGAGCTGGCACACTATGTCGATGTCTCGCGCCGTCAGCTGGAGCGGCTGTTCCAGCGGTATCTGCACTGCTCGCCGTCGCGCTACTACCTCAAGCTGCGCCTGACCCGCGCGCGTCAGCTGCTCAAGCAGACGGCGCTGTCGATCATCGAGGTGGCCTCGGCCTGTGGCTTCGTGTCCACGCCGCACTTTTCCAAGTGCTACCGCGAGTACTTCGGCATGCCGCCGCGTGATGAGCGCATCGGTGGCGAGCGCAGTGTCAGCGTGCTGGAGGTGCCGTGTCGCGCCGATGGCGACCATCAGCTGACCGGTGTCGCCAGTCTGGAAGGGCTGCTGCACCAGTCGATCGGCCAGAGCATGGTCGGCAATGCGCCCCTGCAACCGGCCAGCGAGTCCCCCGTCTCCTCGGCGATTCTGGCACTGGCCAATGCGCGCGGTGAGCCGACCTACGCCAGCGTGCGCCTGCAGGGCTGACGCCTGCCGACTGACAGCAGCTTCCCGCAACATCCAACGCCTCTGCCGCTCCGGCAGGGGCGTTGTCGTTTTCACAGGAGCCACCGGCACGCTCTGGTACACTCGAAGGCACCAGGAAGCAGTAGCTGACACGACAATGGCTCGGCGGCGAGCCACGACACGCACGACAGGGGACGGCAAGGGATGGCACGAGGACAGCAACGCAGGCAGGCAGGCACGGAGCGTGTGGCGGGTGCACGGCGCGGGGCGACACGCCGCCCGGCGCCGCGTGCCGGCATGCGCCCGATGGAGCGTCTGCGCTGGCTGGCGGTGTGGGCATTCAAGGTCGTCGCCTGCTGGATGGTGGCCTGCATCGGCCTGGTGGTATTGCTGCGCTTCGTGCCGCTGCCGGTGTCGATGGTGATGCTGGAGAAGTGGGGCTATGGCCTGGTCACCGGCGAGCCGATGGCGCTCCAGCATGACTGGGTGCCGATGGAGCAGATTTCCAACAATGCCCGTCTGGCGGTGATCGCCTCGGAAGACCAGAAATTCCCCGATCACTACGGCTTCGATGTCGATCAGATCGTCAAGGCCATCGATGCGCGGCTGGCCGGTGAGCGTCTGCGTGGCGCCAGCACCATCAGCCAGCAGACCGCCAAGAATGTCTTCCTGTGGAACGGGCGCAGCTGGGTGCGCAAGGGGCTGGAGGTCTGGTTCACCATCCTGATCGAGATGATCTGGCCCAAGGAGCGCATTCTCGAGGTCTATCTGAATGTCGCCGAATGGGGGCCGGGGGTCTTCGGCGTCGAGGCCGCGGCCGAGCATCACTTCAATACCGATGCCGCCAGTCTTTCCGCCTACCAGGCCAGTCTGCTGGCGGCGGTATTGCCCAACCCGATCCGCTTCAATGCCGGCAAGCCCTCGGCCTATATCCAGCGCCGCGCCAGCTGGACGCGCCGTCAGATGAACAATCTCGGCATGGGCTACTTGAAGCGTCTGGAACAGCCGCGTGGCTGGTTGAGCTGGGACCTGCTGCCTTCGCTGAAGGAGCTGTCCCCCGCGCATTGACCGGCTTGACGCTACACCATCGGCTGTCCCACGACGCCCCGGCTCTCTCGAGTCGGGGCGTCGTCGTTTCAGAAACGACAGCCCTGACGCGATTCGATAGCCACGGGTCGCATCTGGCGTCAGAGGGGGAAGAGGGCAGGACTATGCTGGCACAGCCTGCTGGAGATCGTGTTCCGGCAGGCCCTGTCCGCCGGGTACGGGCAGTGACCTGACTTCCAGAGCCGCCTGCCCAGCGCCGGAGCGACATGATGTCCGAATTCTCCTCCTCCTTCGGTGGGTCCGATGCGGCCCGCGCCCTGCACGATGACAGTATCGTCATCGATGGTCTGGTGATCGCCAAGTGGCAGCGCGAGCTGTTCGAGGACATGCGCAAGGGCGGTCTGACCGCTGCCAACTGCACTGTCTCGGTCTGGGAAGGCTTCCAGGCGACCGTCAACAACATCGTCAAGAGCAACCAGTTGATCGCCGAGAGCAGTGATCTGGTCTGCGTGGCGCGCACGGCCGCCGACATCCGCGCCGCCAAGGCCGCCGGCAAGACCGGCATCATCTACGGCTTCCAGAATGCCAACGCCTATGAAGACCAGATCGGCTATGTCGATGTCTTCAAGCAGCTCGGCGTGGGCATCGTGCAGATGTGCTACAACACCCAGAACCTGGTCGGCACCGGCTGCTACGAGCGCGACGGCGGCCTGTCCGGCTTCGGCCGCGAGATGGTCGCCGAGATGAATCGCGTCGGCGTGATGTGTGATCTCTCCCACGTCGGCTCGAAGACCTCCGAGGAAGTCATCCTCGAGTCCAAGGTACCTGTCTGCTATTCCCACTGCGCGCCGGCCGGTCTCAAGGACCACCCGCGCAACAAGTCCGATGCCGAGCTGCGCTTCATCGCCGAACACGGCGGTTTCGTCGGCGTCACCATGTTCACCCCCTTCCTCAAGGCCGGCGTCAACGCCACCGTCGACGACTACGTCGAGGCCATCGAATACGTGATGAACCTGGTCGGCGAGGATGCCATCGGCATCGGCACCGACTTCACCCAGGGCCACGGCCAGGACTTCTTCGAGTGGTTGACCCACGACAAGGGCTACGCCCGTCGTCTCACCAACTTCGGCAAGATCGTCAATCCGGAAGGCATCCGCACCATCGGCGAGTTCCCCAATCTGACCGAGGCGCTGCTGCGTCGCGGCATGAGCGAGCATCAGGTACGCAAGATCATGGGCGAGAACTGGCTGCGCACGCTGGAAAACGTCTGGGGCGGCTGAGTCTGTCTGCCCGCGCCTTTTCTTGATCGCTCTTACTTGATCTCTCTTTCCTGATCTCTCTTTCCTGATCTCTCTTTTGCAATTCCCTCAAGCCCCCTTTGGAGGACACCGACATGAGCAAGATGGCCCCTGAACTGCCGATCGAAGTGGATAGCGAGACTGGCGTCTGGACGTCCGATGCGCTGCCGATGCTGTACGTGCCGCGCCACTTCTTCATCAACAACCATGTCGCGGTGGAAGAGGCGCTGGGCGTGGAGAAGTACGCCGAGATTCTCTACCACGCCGGCCACAAGAGCGCCTGGCACTGGTGCGAGAAGGAAGCCGAGCTGCACGGCCTGGTCGGCGTGGAAGTCTTCGAGCACTACATGAAGCGTCTGTCGCAGCGCGGCTGGGGTCTGTTCATCACCGAGGAGATCGATCTGGAGCGCGGTACCTGCAAGGTGCGCCTGGAACACTCCTGCTTCGTCTATCAGCAGGGCAAGACCGGCACCAGGCTCGAGTACATGTTCACCGGCTGGTTCGCCGGCGCGATGGACCAGATTCTGGCTGCGCGTGGCAGCGAGCTGCGCACCGTCGCCGTCCAGACCCAGAGCGGCGGTGAGGAAGGCTGTGACGTGGGGTATTTCGAGGTCGCTCCCGGAACAGTGTGACGTTTTCGGATCCGCCACTCTCTATTCCATGGCTCGGGTCAAGGCCCAGGCCCGGCCCAGGCAAAAGGCAACAGCACAAGCCGGCTGCCCGATCATCTCTCTGTCACGACACTCACCACCCACAACAACGACAACGCAACGCCTGAGCGCCGCCTTTCCTGACATGCAAGACGCCTGACGCCGACCCCGCCGCCACCAGCAACGACTCGTGGCGGCGGGCAGGCCAGGCCAGCGTGACGAGGCGGCGCTCTCCCCGGCGAGGAGCTCTCACCATGGCATTCGACGCACTCTTCCAGCCGATCGAGATCGGCAAGCTGACCATCCGCAACCGCGTCGTCAGTACCGCCCACGCCGAGGTGTATGCCACCGATGGCGGCATGACCACCGAGCGCTACGTGCGCTACTACGAAGAGAAGGCCAAGGGCGGGTGTGGCCTGTGCATCTGTGGTGGCTCCTCGGTGGTCTCCATCGACAGCCCGCAGGGCTGGTGGAGCTCCGTCAATCTGTCGACCGACCGCATCATTCCGCATTTCCAGAATCTGGCCGATGCCGTGCACAAGCATGGCGGCAAGATCATGATCCAGATTACCCACATGGGCCGTCGCTCGCGCTGGGACGGCTTCGACTGGACCTCGCTGATGTCACCGTCCGGCATCCGCGAGCCGGTGCACCGCTCCACCTGCAAGACCATCGAGGTGGAGGAGATCCAGCGCATCATCGCCGATTTCGCCCAGGCGGCGCGGCGTGCCAAGGAAGGCGGCCTGGACGGCGTCGAGCTGTCCGCCGTGCACCAGCACCTGATCGACCAGTTCTGGAGCCCGCGCGTCAACAAGCGCACCGATGAGTGGGGCGGCAGCTTCGAGGGCCGCATGAAGTTCGGCCTCGAGGTGCTCAAGGCGGTGCGCGCCGAGGTCGGCGACGACTTCGTGGTCGGCATGCGCATCTGTGGCGATGAATTCCATCCCGATGGCCTGTCCCACGACGACATGAAGCAGATCGCGGCCTATTACGACGCCACCGGTCTGCTCGACTTCTTCGGCGTGATCGGCTCCGGCTGTGATACCCACAACAGCCTCGCCAACGTCATTCCCAACATGTCCTACCCGCCGGAACCCTTCCTGCACCTGGCCTCCGGCATCAAGGAAGTCGTCTCGATTCCGGTGATCCACGCCCAGAACATCAAGGACCCCAACCAGGCCGAGCGCATTCTGGAAGGCGGCTATGTCGACATGGTCGGCATGACCCGCGCCCACATCGCCGACCCGCACATCATCGCCAAGATCAAGATGGGCCAGCTCGACCAGATCAAGCAGTGCGTCGGCGCCAACTACTGCATCGACCGCCAGTATCAGGGCCTCGACGTGCTGTGCATCCAGAATGCCGCCACCTCGCGCGAATACATGGGCCTGCCGCATCAGATCGAGAAGACCATCGGCCCGGTGCGCAAGGTCGTCATCGTCGGCGGCGGTCCGGCCGGCATGGAGGCAGCCCGCGTGTGCGCCGAACGCGGCCACGACGTGACGCTGTTCGAGGCCCGTGATGAGCTTGGCGGTCAGATCACCATCGCGGCCAAGGCGCCGCAGCGCGATCAGATCGCCGGCATCACGCGCTGGTATCAGCTGGAACTGGCACGCCTGAAGGTTGACCTGCGCCTGGGCACGCGGGCCGATGAGGCCACCATCCGTGACCTGCGTGGCGATGTGGTGATCCTCGCGGTGGGCGGTCGTCCGTTCATGGACCAGTTCGCCTCCTGGGGCTACGACGAAGACCCGTCCAAGAGCCTGATCGTCTCTTCATGGGACGTGCTGGACGGGCGCGTCGCGCCGGGCAGCAACGTGCTGATCTACGACAGCATCTGCGAGTTCTCCGGGGTCTCGGTGGCCGACTATCTGGCCGACAAGGGCGCCAGGGTCGAGATCGTCACCGACGACATCAAGCCGGGTGCGGCGGTCGGCGGCACCACCTTCCCGACCTACTACCGCAGCCTGTATGCCAAGGAAGTCGTGATGACCTCCGACATGGTGCTGCATGAGGTCTATCGCGAGGGCGAGGGCCTGGTGGCGGTGCTCGAGAACGAATACACCGGCACGCTGGAAGAGCGCGTCGTCGATCAGATCGTGGTCGAGAACGGCGTGCGTCCGGATGAGGCGCTCTACTACGCCTTCAAGGATGGCTCGCTCAACAAGGGCCAGATCGACGTCGAGTCGCTCTACGCCATCAAGCCGCAGCCGTGCCTGAGCCAGGCCACCGACGGGGATGATTACCTGCTGTTCCGCCTCGGTGACTGCAACGCACCGCGCAACACCCACGCCGCCATCTATGACGCCCTGCGTCTGTGCAAGGACTTCTGATGACGTGATCTGTCGAGCCGGCTGCTCCTTTGCGCCGGCTCGGCAGTCGTCCGGTCGACAGCGGGCTTGAAGAAAGAGGGTGAGCAGCATGAATGACACGATCTTGTCGGTATTGATCTTCGCCGCGCTGGCGCTGGCTGCCATCGGCGCGGTCAAGCGCATCGGCCTGTGGCGCCAGGGGCGGGCGGACGCCACGTCCATGAGTGTAGGAGAGCTGATCGCGAGCCTTGCCAAGGTACCGCGCCGCTACGGGGTGGACCTGCACCACGTGGTCGCGCGGGACCGCTACATGGCCAACACCCACGTCGCCACCGGGGGCGGCTTCGTGGCCGCGGCGCTGCTGATGGTGGTGGTCTACGGCTTCGGCATCGACTCCGCCTGGCTGGGCGTCTTGCTGCTGCTGGTCAGTGGCGCGATGTTCGGTGGCGCGCTGTTCGTGCGTCGTCGTCGCCTCGACCCGCCGGCACGCCTGTCGCGTGGCCCGTGGATGCGTCTGCCCAAGAGCCTGCTGGTGTTCTCCGCCAGCCTGTTCGTGATGAGTCTGTCACTGGTGCTGCCGGAAGGCGTCGGCGGCATGATCTCCGGCGGTATCCTCGGGCTGGTGCTGGTAGCGGGCATCGCCTGGGGGCTGCTTGAGATGATCGTCGGCATGACCGGCGGCGGCTCGCGCATCACCGGGCCGATGAAGCATGCCTTCGCCGGTGCGCTGCATCTGGCCTTCCATCGGCGTCCGGCACGTTTCAGCACCCGTGACAGTGCCGGCATCCGCGACAGCGCATTGCTGCCGCTGGACCTGACCAACCCCGAGGCACCGCTGGGTGTCGGCAAGCCGTCCGATTTCAACTGGCGTCAGCTGCTGGGCTTCGATGCCTGCGTGCAGTGCGGGCGCTGTGAAGCGGTGTGCCCGGCGTTCGCGGCCGGTCAGCCGCTCAATCCCAAGAAGCTGATCCAGGACATGGTGGTCGGCATGGCCGGTGGCAGCGATGCCGCCTACGCCGGTTCGCCCTATCCGGGCGATGAGCCCAGGCGCGCGCCCGGCCAGCATGGCGGCGGCCCGCAGCAGGCCATCGTCGGGGCCTCTCCGCATGCTCGCCCGGCAGCTCAGGCAGCGTCATCTGGGCCGATCCAGATCAAGGCGGCTGGTGAGCAGGGCGCTTCTGGTACGAAAAGTGACTCCGACAAGCTAAACCATGAATTCAAGGTACTGGTCGAGCCGGAAACCCTGTGGGCCTGCACCACCTGTCGCGCCTGCGTCGAGGAGTGCCCGATGATGATCGAGCACGTCGATGCCATCGTCGACATGCGCCGTCACATGACGCTGGAGCAGGGCGCGACACCGGGCAAGGGTGTCGAGGTGCTCGACAACCTGATCGCCACCGACAACCCGGGCGGCTTCGCGCTCGAAGCGCGTCTGCATTGGGCGGCGGACCTCGACCTGCCGCGCATCGCCGAGCTTCAGGCCGCCCGCGAGGCAGCGCGAGATCCGCGTCCGGTGGAAGCGCTGCTGTGGCTGGGTGATGGCGCCTTCGACATGCGCAACCAGCGCACGCTGCGTGCCTTCGTGCAGGTACTGCGCGCCGCCAGGGTGGATTTCGCCATCCTCGGTGCGGAAGAACGTGACAGTGGCGACGTGGCGCGTCGTCTGGGGGATGAGGCGACCTTCCAGTCGCTGGCCACCCGCAATATCGCCACCCTGTCGAAGTATCGCTTCGCGCGCATCATCACCTGCGATCCGCACAGCTTCCATGTGCTGGGACGTGAATATGCCGCCTTCGGTGGCGACTACCTCGTCAATCACCACACCAGCTACATGAATGAGTTGCTGGCGGCGGGACGTCTGAGTCTGGATGCCAGCAAGCTGGCCACGCTCGGCGCGGTCACCTGGCATGACCCCTGCTATCTGGGGCGCTACAACGGTGAATTCGAGGCGCCGCGTAGCTTGCTGGCGGCGCTGGGGCTGGAAGTGCGCGAGATGCAGCGCTCCGGTTTCCGCTCACGCTGCTGTGGCGGCGGTGGTGGCGCGCCGGTGACGGACATCCCCGGCAAGCAGCGTATCCCCGACATGCGCATGGGCGATGTGCGCGAGACCGGCGCCGAGGTCGTGGCGGTCGGCTGCCCGCAATGCACCGCGATGCTGGAAGGCGTGGTGGCTCCGGCCGGTGAAGCCGAACCCCAGGTGCTGGATCTGGCGGAACTGATGGCGCGGGCGCTGGTACTGGAAGCGTCCACGCAAGGCTTGGCGGCGTCGACCACGCAGCCCACTGACGCGGAGGTGGCGGCATGACGATTCCCGTCGATCCACACGCATCCGAGCGCGAGTCACTGCCACGCCGTGACCCGCGTCTGGAGCAGCAGGCACGCAATCGCCTGCACCCGCAGCATCTCATCGCGCTGCAGGCGCTGGGCCGCGGCGCGGCAGCCCCTCGGGAACGCTGGATGGGCCCGCAGGGCGTGATGCGTCGCGACCCGCACGTCGGCCACTTCATCGCCGCCAATGGCCGCAAACGCATCGACCGCAGTGGCCGCTCCGGGCCTGCCGCGGCGGGTTCTGGCCAGCCCGCGGTCGTGGCCAAGGCGCGCGTGCTGCCGCTGGTCGAGATCGCATCACCCGCCTTCCTGATCGCGGTGGTGCCGGACATGACCGGTGGGCGACTGTCGAGTCACGACCGCGATGTGCTGGGGCTGGCGCGTCAGATCGCCGATGCCGACCCCGCCCATCAGGGCGCGGTGCTGGCCGTCACCTTCGGCACGCTGCGTGAGGATGGTGACGCCGCCGACAGTGTCGGACTCGGCGCGGCGGGTGCCGATCGCTGGCTGCACTTTGCCGATACCCTCCACGATGGTTATGCGCCGCTGGCTCAGCTGGCGGAGCTTGAGGCCATCGATGGCAAGCTGGCACCACGGCTGTGGTTGCTGCCGGAATCCCGCACTGGCGGTGGCGAACGCGGCCGACGTCTCGGTGCGCGCCTGCTGTGTCAGGGCGATGCGCTGGCGCGGCCCAGTGGCAATGCCTATCAGCTCGACGGCGAGCTTGCCGCCATCGGGCGTGGCGAGCTTGGCGAGGTGAACGTCACCGGGCGCAGCGGCAATGGTCAGCAGGACCTGACCCGCCCGCTGACCCGTATCGTGCTGTGCGAGGCGGAATGCGCCGAGCCGGTGGAAGATGTGCGCCACGCCGCGCTGCCGCTCGAGTGGGAGGCGGCCAGTGCCGCGCACGCCGTGCCAGACGTGATCGAAGATCTTGGCCCGGTGGCCGTCGACCCCTCCGCGATCGCGCTGGGCGAGGCCGAATTCATTCTCTCGGCGGGCAACGGCATCCGCGATTGGGATGGCTTCCACCGCGCCGCCAGCCTGATGGGGGCCACCGAAGGCGCCTCGCGGGTGGCGGTGGATGACGGCTTCATGCCGCGTGCCCGTCAGGTCGGTGCCACCGGTACCTGGGTGACGGCGCGGGTCTATGTCGCGGTGGGCATCTCGGGGGCCATCCAGCATCTGCAGGGCATCCAGCGCTGCGACAAGGTGGTGGCCATCAACACCGATGGTGGCTGTGACATGGTCAAGCGTGCCGATCTTTCGGTGATCGGTGACGCCGGGGCGATTCTCGCCAGCCTCTGTCAGCAGCTCGAGGCCGAACGCAGTGCCGGCAGTGATGCCTCGGTGGCGGGTCAGGTGCCTGCCGCGGCCTCGGCGTCATCCAGTACGTCATCCGCCACGCTTGCCGCCGACGCGGCCTGAACTCGTGCCTGCGACAGGGGAAAGGAGAAGGATATGAAGGCAGATCGTTCGTCCGTTGCGCAGCAGGCCTCGGCGCCGCTTGAGGTCGTGAGTCTGGTGTCGTTGGGGCAGCACCCGGTTTCGGGGCGTCTGCGGCGCGCCGAGCAGGACGCCCGCGCCCTGGAGCTGTGTCTGGCGCTGGAGCGTCAGTCGGCGCCCGGTGCCGTAAGCCTCAGCGCCTGGCATGCCAGTGGCAGTGAGATCGCGCCCGGCAGCGAGCAGGACCAGGCGCTGCGCGGCTATCTGGGCATGGGGCTGGAGTCGTTGACGCTGGTGACGCCGAATGCTCCTGGCGCTGACCCGCTCAAGGCTGTCGATTCGTCGCTCAAGGCTGTTGATTCGCTCAAGGCTGCTGATCAGCCGGTCATCGATGTCTGGCCACTGCTGGTCACGCGCCTCAAGCAGGCGGCACCGCAGCTGGTGGTGTGTGGCGGCCAGGGCGAGACCGGTGAGGGCAGTGGCCTGCTGCCGCATCTGCTGGCGGAGAGTCTCGGCTGGCCGCTGGTGGAGGGTATCGTCGCGATCGAGAGCTGCGATGGCGCGCATCTCACCGCCTTGCAGGCGCTGCCACGTGGTCAGCGGCGACGGTTGCGCGTGAAGCTTCCGGCGCTTGTCAGTGTCGATTCCGCGGCGCCGGCGGCGCGTCAGTCGGCCTTCGCGCAGGCGCGGCGCGGTGAGCTTTCCTCACTGGCCAGCGGCGAGCTTGTCCATGATGCGCAGGCCGAAGCCTTCGGCGTGGCCCCGGCTCGCAAGCGTCCCAAGCGCTTGAAGCGCATCAAGGCGACCAGCGCGCGGGACCGCTTCAAGGCCGCGGCCGCCAAGGCCGAAGGGGGCGGTGGCAAGCGTCTGGAAGGCGTGAGCGCCGAGGAGGGCGCGGCGGAAATCCTCAAGCTGCTGCGTGAGGAAGGCGTACTGCGCTGAAGCCGCGCAGACGGTAAAAAGCCCCTGTCAGCCGAGCTGACAGGGGCTTTTTCATGCATCACAGAAGGTCGCTTCTCACAGAAGGTCGCTCCTTACAGAAAGGTCACTCCTCCCACTGCCAGTCCTCATCGTTCAAGGGTTCGGGCGAGGTGTGCTCGTCGGTGCCCTGGGGGGGCTTGCGCGCTGCCTGACTGGCTTCGCGCTGGCGCATCGGCATGTTGTCGATCACCTGATAGATCTGGTCGGGGGAGACGAAGCCTTCCTGCTGCATCTTCTTGCCGCCGTCCTTGCCCATGAGGATGACGGTGAAGGGCGCGCCCTCGCGCAATTGCATGGCATCGCGCAGGGCACGCACCTCCTCGAAGCTCATCGGCACGCCATCGTGGATGCCGCGCGTGCCCATCAGCGTATAGAGCGTCATGTCGCGTTGCTGCATCTCGCCACGCGTGGCACGCAGTTCCTCGCGCTGACGCTCGAGATCCCGGTCCTGCTCATCCGGCGCGATCAGCACCAGCGAGCGTCGGTTCCAGGTCTCGCCCAGCAGCGGGTTGGCGGCGGGGTCGACATTGGCGGCGGTCATGGTGGTCTCCGCGGTGTCCGGCGAGGTCGGGGGCGGTGGCGCGCCAGTGGATGTCTCGGCGGGCGCGTTCAGGTCGGCGTCCGAATCCAGCAGGCTGATGGCATGCACCGGCGAGCTCAGCAGCAGGGCCGGCAGCAGGGCCAGCAACAAGAGGTTCATAAGGCCCGGCGTCAGCCTGTGATGCGAGAGCCGTCGAGGCAGCGCGGGCGGTATGTGCGTGGACATGGCAGTCCTCCGGCAACGAATGTTATGAGCTGGGCTAGCCAGCCTGGGCTGCAGAAGCAGGTTGCACAGGAGAATGGCATACCCAGGATGACAGCCTCTCCTTCAAGACTAAGACAGTCGCCGAGAGTTTGCTGCCCGTTGGCGCGCGATTTATGTGGTACTTCACGACATGCCGCCCTCATTCAGCCTGTGAGAAGGCCAATGGCGACATACCGATAGCGGCGGCAACAGGTGGCATGCCTGTCCAGAGCGCGTAGCGAGCGCAGAGGCATGTCTGTATCGAGGGCGGGTCGAGTGTGTGGCGGGAAGACCTCAGGCGGCTTGCTGCAGATATTTTCACAATCGTGGCGCAAGCTGTATGCGCGTCCAGCCGTCATGACGCCCGCCATGCGCGGCCCCGCGGTTTTTACGTTGCTGATCTGCGACTCATGTAACTCTGGCGATACAGAATGTTTTCAAAGAGTTGCATGAAAAAATGAACGTCCTGTCGTCAGGCCCGTCTGAGTTAGGGCAAACACTTATTGATCACTGCTGGAGGCTGCAATGAAACGGATGACTGCATACATGACGGCTGCCCTGATTTCCGCGGGCATGATGTCGGCACCGGCGTTCGCTGCTGACGCACCGGCCCAGGGTCAGTCTACTGCCCAAGCGGCACAGGCTCAGGCTGGCGATTTCACTGACGCTCAGCTGGAACAGTTCGCTGCGGCCTCTCAGGACATCGCACGCATCTCTCAGGAATTCGCCGGCAAGCTGCAGAAAGCCGACGACGAGACTGCCAAGCAGAGCGTGCGTCAGGAAGCCAACGACGAGATGGTCAGCGCTGTCGAAGACTCCGGTCTGGAAGTCGCCACCTTCAACTCCATCGGTCAAGCGGTCCAGAACGACCCGGACCTGATGAAGAAGGTGCAGAAGCTGGCTCAGGAAAACTCCTGATTTCGCCTGGATGACGTTCGGGTCATCCAATGAAAACGCCGCCCCCGGTTGCCGGGGGCGGCGTTTTTTTGTGCCCATGTCTTGCGGCCTGTCAGTCAGCACCGCCTTGGTCAGTAAAGCGTTAGTCAGTAAAGCTTTGGTCAGCGCCGCATGTCAGGCGCCGGCGACCGGACGAATGAGCATGTCCTGTGCCTTCTTTTCCTGCATCAGACCACGGAACAGCGAATAGCACATCACCAGCAGTACCAGCGTGAACGGCAGCCCCGTGGCGATGGCACCCGCCTGCAGCGAGCCCAGCGCAGCGCTTCCGCCGCCATAGAGCAGGGCACCGGCGATCAGGCCTTCCATCGCAGCCCAGAACATGCGCTGGCTGACCGGCGCGTCGATCTTGCCACCGGCGGTGATCGAATCGATTACCAGCGAGCCCGAGTCGGACGAAGTCACGAAGAACACCAGTACCAGCACGATGGCGATGAAGGATGCCACGCCGGACAGCGGCAGGTTGTCGAGCATCTGGAACATGGCTAGCGACACGGAATCGATGCCATTGGCCAGCGCGCCGACGCCATTGATGGCCTGTTCCAGCGCGGTACCGCCGAAGACGGACATCCACACGATGGTGACGAGTGTCGGCACCAGCAGCACGGCGGTGACGAATTCGCGTACGGTGCGGCCGCGCGAGACACGTGCGATGAACATGCCGACGAAAGGTGACCAGGAGATCCACCACGCCCAGTAGAAGACGGTCCAGCCGTGGAACCAGCTTTCATCGGGGCGGCCGATCCAGTTGGACAGCGGAAGCAGATATTCCACATAGCTGAGGGTGGTGGTGCCCAGGCCCATGAGAATGGCGAGTGTCGGCCCGAAGATGAGGATGAAGATGATCAAGACGGCGGCGATGATCATGTTGATGTTGGAAAGCAGCTTCACGCCGCCATCCAGGCCGCGACTGACCGAGTAGATGGCCACCAGCGTCACCAGGATGATGATCGCGATCTGGGTCGGCAGGCCATCGCCGACGCCGAACAGGTAGTCCAGCCCCGATGCTGCCTGAGCGGAGCCCAGCCCCAGCGAAGTCGCCAGACCGAAGATGGTCGCCAGCACGGCGAGGATATCGACGATATGCCCCATCCAGCCCCAAGTGCGCTCACCGAGTATCGGGTAGAACGCCGAGCGGATGGTCAGCGGCAGGCCCTTGTTGTAGGTGAAGAAGGCCAGCGACAGCCCGACCACGGCGTAGATGGCCCAGGGATGCAGGCCCCAGTGGTACATGGTGGCGCCCAGCGCGGCGCGTGCCCCTTCCGGCGTACCGGCAGGCGCGTTCAGTGGCGTGCCGTACCAGTCGGTGTAATAGGCCACCGGCTCGGCGACGCTCCAGAACATCAGGCCGATGCCCATGCCGGCGGCGAACAGCATCGCGAACCAGGAGCGTGTCGAGAACTCGGGCTTTGCCTTCTGGCCGCCCAGGCGCAGTTTGCCCACCGGATGCACGATCAGCAGCAGGCAGAACAGCACGAAGAGGTTGCCGGCCAGCATGAACAGCCAGTCGCCATGTGCGATGGACCAGGCCTTGGCGCCGCCCAGGGCACTTTCCGCGCCCGCAGGGAAGACGATGGCAAACAGGATGAAGCTGACGATCAGCACGGCGCTGATCGCGAAGACGGGGTTGTGAACATCGAGACCCATGACCTGGACATTGTCCTGGCCGATCTCGTAGTCCGTGTCATACGGATTCGATGACATGTGGTGACCTCATGTTGTTATTGGTGTCGCCTGCCGGGCAGGGCAGCTGGCGTGAAACGAGGTGTTGTCGTGGGTGTCTCCCGGGGCTGCGATGTGGGAAGGGGGGGAATGGTAATCCGGAGCGCGGTGGCGAGTCTGACTGCGGGGCAGGTCGCCACCGGACCTCGGTGATTGTGTGAGGGCTGGGCGAGAGCGAGTTAGCTGGATACGACGCCGGCATATGTGTGACTGACACAGGGGGCGATTCAGCGCTCAGAGCGGTTGTCGCAGGTGTGCCCGCTTTGTAGATTGCGATCTACAGTGAAGGAAAGTGGTGCGTGCTCCCTGACCGCGCACCACTTTCGCGCCCGAGACTTCACTCCTCGCGCGATACGCCAGTACTTGCCTGCTCCTGCCCAATAACAACACCGTGGTGCCGCCATGACGCCTGAGACCCTGACCGAGCCGACACCTGTCGCTCGCCGCCGTTCGCGCAGCCAGTTGCGCGGCCGTCCGCTGGATGCCGAGGCCTGGGCCGAGGTACAGCGCCTGCTGGGCGATGCCCCGGCGCAACGTGACCTTCTGCTCGAATATCTGCACGTGCTCAATGATGAGGTCGGCTACCTGACGCTGGCCCATCTGCGTGCGCTGGCCGAGTGGATGCGCCTGCCGATGGCCGAGGTCTACGAGACGGCCACCTTCTATGCCCACTTCACCGTGGTTCGCGATGGCGAGACGCCGCCCGCGGCGCTGACCGTGCGCGTCTGTGATTCGCTGTCCTGTCAGCTGGCCGGCTCCGAAGCCTTGCGCGCCGGTCTCGCCTCGGGGCTGGACCCCGCACAGGTGCGCGTGCTGCGTGCGCCCTGCATGGGGCGCTGCGACAGTGCGCCGGTGGCGGAGGTCGGGCATTACCATCTCGGCCACGCCAGCGTGGAAGGCGTCACGGCGGCGATTGCCGAAGGCCATGTGCATGCCGCGCCGGCAGCGAGTCTCGACTATCCGCGGCTGGCGGAATATCGCGCCAGTGGCGGCTATGGGCTGCTCGCCGCGCTGGATGGCGGTGAGGTCAGCATCGAGGAACTGGCGCAGATGATCGAACAGGCCGGTCTGCGTGGCCTGGGTGGGGCGGGCTTCCCGACGTTTCGCAAGTGGGGCTTCGTGCGCGCCGAGGCGGGGCCGCGCTATTGCGTGATCAACGCCGATGAAGGTGAACCCGGCACCTTCAAGGACCGCTGCTATCTGGAGCGTGAGCCGCACACCTTCCTCGAGGGCGCGCTGGCCAGTGCGCATGCCATCGAGGCCGAGGCGCTCTACCTCTATCTGCGCGACGAGTACCCGACTCTGAATGAGGTGCTGCGCGACTGCATCGCGGAGCTGGAAGCCGCAGGCCTCGTCGCGCCGGGCTATATCCAGCTGCGGCGTGGCGCCGGCGCCTATATCTGTGGCGAGGAATCGGCACTGATCGAGTCGCTGGAAGGCAAGCCCGGCAAGCCGCGTCAGCGGCCGCCCTTCGTGGCCCAGTGCGGGCTGTTCGGTCGCCCGACCCTGGTCAACAACGTCGAGACGGTCTATTGGATCGCGCGGCTCCATCGCGAAGGCCATGACCACTACGTCGCGGCCGGGCGTCAGAGGCGTCAGGGGCTGCGCAGCTTCTCGCTCTCCGGGCGCGTCAGACGCCCGGGCATGTATCTGGCGCCGGCTGGCATCACGCTCAGCGAGCTGGTCGAGGAATATGGCGGCGGCATGGCCGACGGCCATCGCCTGCGTGCCTATCTGCCCGGCGGGGCCTCCGGCGGCATTCTGCCGGCCAGCAAGGCGGACCTGCCGCTGGACTTTGACACCCTGCAGGCCCACGGCTGCTTCATCGGCTCGGCCGCGGTGGTGGTGCTGTCGGATAAGGACGATCTGGCAGCGGTGGCACGCAATCTGATGAGCTTCTTCATGGACGAGTCCTGCGGCCAGTGCACGCCGTGTCGTATCGGCACGCGCCAGATGCTGGCGGCGCTCAGCGGCGATGAGTGGGATGAGACGCTGCTGACGCGCTTGTCGCAGGTGATGATGGATGCCTCGATCTGCGGGCTCGGTCAGGCCGCGCCCAATCCGGTGCTCGGCCTGCTCAAGGACTTCCGGGAGACCCTCGCCAGCAGCGGGGTGCGCTTGATCGCCACGAGCCAAGCGGTTGACACCACGGGAGGTGAGGCATGAATGCGCTGACAGGGTTGGGCAACTCGTCCTCGGATGATCAGCCGCTGCGCGAGGATGGCTTTACCATCACGCTGGATGGCGCCGAGGTGACGGCCTATCCCGGCGAGACGCTGTGGAAGATCGCCAAGCGTGCCGGCGAGACGATTCCCCATCTCTGCTACAGCGAAGCGCCGGATTATCGCGGCGATGGCAACTGTCGCGCCTGTATGGTCGAGATCGACGGCGAGCGCACTCTCGCTGCCAGCTGCATCCGCGAGGCGCGGGCGGGCATGGTGGTCAAGAGTGCCAGCTCGCGACGTGCCGGCGAGGCGCGCGCGATGGTGGTGGAGCTGCTCGCCGCCGACATGCCCGCCGAGGCGCACAACCCCGATGTCAGCAGCCACTTCATGGCGATGGCCGAGCTGCTGGCGGTGGATGTCGGGCACGCGCGCGAGACCCTGGGCGGCGCCCGCGAGACGGTCCGCGAGTGGCTGGGGGATACGGTGGAGGAGTGGTTGCCGACGCAGGCCAGCGCTCTCGATCACTCCCATACCGCGATGGCGGTCAATCATGATGCCTGCATCAGCTGCGGCCTGTGCGTGCGCGCCTGTCGCGAGGTACAGGTCAATGACGTGATCGGGCTGGCGGGGCGCGGCAGCAATACGCGCATCGTGTTCGATCTCGAGGACCCGATGGGGGACAGCACCTGCGTCGCCTGTGGCGAGTGCGTGCAGGCCTGCCCGACCGGCGCCCTGATGCCCGCCGCCCAGGTGGATGAGCAGGGCTTCGGCGACAGCGCCGCCGTCGATGAGCGCGTCGCCTCCATCTGCCCGTACTGCGGCGTGGGCTGTCAGCTGGAGTATCAGGTCAGCCGTGGCAGCGGCGAGGCGTTGAGTGCCGAGGGTCAACCGGTCGCGACCCTGGCGGATGCCCAGCAGAGCATGGCGGGCGCTGACTCCCTCAAGACTTATCAGCGCCGGCAGCGCGTCGCGGATACGCGGCTGGACAACATCATCGCGGTCAGTGGCCGCGATGGGCCCTCCAACCACGGCCGGCTGTGCGTGAAGGGGCGCTTCGGCTTCGATTATCCGCGCCATCCGGAGCGTCTGATCCGCCCCCTGATCCGCCGTGACGGCGTAGCCAAGGGGCTGGATGCGAACTTTGACCCCGCCCATCCGCTGACCCACTTCCGTGAGGCCAGCTGGGACGAGGCCCTCGAGGTCGCCGCCGAGGGGCTCATGCGCCTCAAGCGCGCGCATGGCCCCGACAGCCTGGCGGGCTTCGGCAGCGCCAAGTGCACCAACGAGGAGGCATGGCTGTTCCAGAAGCTGGTGCGCACCGGTTTCGGCTCCAACCATGTCGATCACTGCACGCGGCTGTGTCATGCAAGCTCGGTGGCGGCGCTGATGGAAGGCGTCGGCTCGGGCGGCGTGAGCGCCTCCTTCATGCAGGCCGAGCAGTCCGACCTGATCGTGTTGACCGGCTGCAACCCGGGCGTCAATCACCCGGTGGCGGCGACCTTCTTCAAGCGCGCCGCCAAGCGTGGCACGCGCATCGTGGTGATCGACCCGCGTGCGCTGGCGCTGCGTCGTCAGGCGCATCGCTCGATCCAGTTCACGCCGGGGGCGGACGTGGCGCTGTTCAATGCCATGCTCAACGTCATCATCAGCGAGGGGCTGGCCAATCATGCCTATATCGAGGCGCATACCGAGGACTTCGCCGCGCTGGCGGAGCATGTCGCGGCGCTGACACCGGAGGCGATGTCGCCGCTGTGTGGCGTGGCGGCAGAAGAGATACGCGCCGTGGCCCGCGAGTACGCGACCGCCAGGCGCGCGATGATCTTCTGGGGCATGGGCATCTCGCAGCACACCCACGGCACCGACAATGCGCGCTGTCTGATCGCGCTGGCGCTGGTGTGTGGTCATGTCGGGCGTGAAGGCACCGGCCTGCACCCTCTGCGCGGCCAGAACAATGTCCAGGGTGCCTCGGATGCCGGGATGATTCCGATGGTGTTCCCCGACTATCAGCCGGTGGGCGACACGGCGGCGCGCGAGCGGCTGGAAGCGCTGTGGCAGACCCCGCTCTCGGCGACGCCGGGCCTGACGGTGGTGGAGATCATGCACGCCATCCACGCCGATCAGATCCGCGGCATGTACATTCTCGGCGAGAATCCGGCGATGTCGGACCCGGATCTCGAACATGCGCGCAGCGCGCTGGCGCATCTGGAACACCTGGTGGTGCAGGACATCTTCGTCACCGAGACGGCGCAGTTCGCCGATGTGGTGCTGCCTTCGTACGCCTGGCCGGAGAAGGACGGCAGCGTCACCAATACCAACCGGCAGGTGCAGCGCGGGCGGGCGGCACTGCGCGCCCCGGGCGAGGCCAAGCCGGACTGGTGGATCACCCAGCAGCTGGCGCGGCGCATGGGGCTTGGTTGGGATTACGCCGGGCCGGAGGAGATCTACGCCGAGATGCAAAAGGGCATGGATTCCCTCGACAACATCGACTGGGCGCGGCTGTCCGAGGAGAACTCGGTGACCTACCCGTGCCTGACGCCGGGAGGCGAGGGCGAGGATGTGGTGTTCGGCGAGGGCTTCCCGCGCGCCAGCGGCCGTGCCCGCTTCGTGCCGACCTGGCCCACGCCGTCGGATGAGACGCTGGATGACGACTATCCGACGGTGTTGACCACCGGCCGTCAGCTGGAGCATTGGCATACCGGCTCGATGACGCGCCGCGCGGCGGTGCTCGACAATCTTGAGCCGGCCGCCGTGGCCACGCTCAATCCGGTGGAGCTGGAGCGCCTGGGCATCACGCCGGGCGAGCCGCTCTCGATCACCACGCGACGTGGCCAGATCACCCTCGCTACCCGCGCCGATCCGCTGACGCCGGCCGGCATGGTCTTCGTGCCCTTCTGCTACGCCGAAGCCGCCGCCAACCTGTTGACCAATCCGGCGCTCGACCCGGTGGGCAAGATTCCCGAGTTCAAGTACGCCGCCTGTCGTCTGGCCAGAGTCGAACCTGCCTCGGTGGGTGTGGAGAGCTGAAGCAGACATGTAAGGCGGACATGTGAGGTGGACATGGCAAGCGGGCTGGACTGAGCGGATAGATCGAGGCAATAGACCGCAATCGAGCCAGACGCGCCTGACGCAAATGCCTACGCCAGTGGCGTGGGCAGGTACGCAGAGGGCGCCCCGGTCTGACCAGAATGTCGGAGACAGCCCGCCGCGCATTTCGGCTATCCTCACAAGGGCTATGCTCAGAACAGAGTGGGTCAATACCAATGACAATGCCCGCCGTCAGCGAGCAAGGAGAATGACGATGATGATCGTGGAGCTGATTGATCACGAAGACTTTCGTGAGCGGCTGGTGGCGCTGGGCGTGCAGATTTCCGAGCATGCCTGCGCGGACACCTGCGCGCGCATGGCACTCAGAAAGCATGCCGAGGTGGGCGTGCCGGGCCTGCAGGAACTGGTGCGCGAGCTGGTGATGCACTCCGATATCCTGCTGCCGTCGGTGCGCCAGGCACTGGACAAGTATCTGCTGCCGGGACTGCGCTAGGCGCGCTCCGGGAAGATTGCGCGCCGCGCGCTGACACTGATAGCCAGATGAACAAAAGGGCCTGTCGACTGACAGGCCCTTTTGCGTGGGTGCTCACTCGCCTCTTTTCACTGCGCGCAGTGTTTCAGGTCGATGCGTTGGCGCGATCGTATTCGCGCTTCTCCCAGCGCAGGCCGCGGAACAGCGAGAAGCACATCACCAGCAGCACCACCGTGAAGGGCAGTCCCGTGGAGATGGCGCCCGCCTGCAGCGCACTCAGTGCGGTGCTGCCGCCGCCATACAGCAGGGCACAGGCGATCAGGCCGCCGGCCGCTGCCCAGAAGATGCGCTGGCGCGTCGGGGCATCCTGCTTGCCGCCGGCGGTGATGGAATCGATCACCAGCGAGCCGGAGTCGGAGGAAGTCACGAAGAACACCAGCACCAGCACGATGGCGACGCAGGAGGTGATGGAGGACAGCGGCAGGCTGTCGAACATCTGGAACATGGCCATCGAGGGAGTGTCGATGCCCTGGGCCAGCTCGCTGCCGGCGGCTCGTGCCTCTTCCAGTGCGGTGCCGCCGAAGACGGTCATCCACACGATGGTGACCAGGGTCGGTACCACCAACACGGCGGTGACGAATTCGCGCACGCTGCGTCCGCGCGAGATACGCGCGATGAACATGCCGACGAACGGCGACCAGGAAATCCACCAGGCCCAGTAGAAGATGGTCCAGCTATGGAACCAGCCTTCGTCGGGGCGATCGATCCAGTTGGAGAGCGGCAGCAGATATTCCAGATAGCCGGCGCTGGTGGTGCCGAGTCCGGTGATGATGTCCATGGTCGGGCCGACGATGAACAGGAACACCACCAACAGTGCGGCCAGCATCATGTTGAGATTGGAGAGGCGTTTGACGCCGCCATCCAGACCGCGACTCACCGAGTAGATGGCCGCGAGCGTGACCGCCACGATCACGCCGATCTGACTGACCAGCCCATCGCCGATGCCGAACAGATGGTCCAGCCCCGAGGCCGCCTGTGCCGCGCCCAGCCCCAGAGAGGTGGCAAGGCCGAACAGGGTGGCGAGCACCGCGACGATATCGATGATATGGCCGCTCCAGCCCCATACTCGCTCACCCAGCAAGGGGTAGAACACCGAGCGCAGCGTCAGCGGCAGGCCCTTGTTGTAGGCGAAGAAGGCCAACGACAGGCCGATCACGGCATACATGGCCCAGGGGTGAAGCCCGTAGTGGAAGACGGTGGCCGAGAGTGCCGCCGTCGCGCCTTCCGGCGTGCGCGGTGGCGCGTTCAGTGGCGTGCCGGACCAGTCGGTGTAGTACGCCACTGGCTCGGCGACCCCCCAGAACATCAGGCCGGTGCCCATGCCGGCCGCGAACAGCATCGCGAACCAGGCCATCCGGCTGAATTCCGGCTTGGCGTCGCGCCCGCCCAGACGCAGGCGGCTGACCGGGTGCAGGACCAGCAGTAGGCAGAACAGGATGAAGAAGTTGCTGGAGAGCATGAACAGCCAATCACCATGGGTGATGGACCATGCCTTGGCGCCGCCCAGTGCCGACTCGGCTGACTCGGGCATCAGCAGCGTGAACAGGATGAACCCTACGATCAGCAGCGCACTGATGGTGAAGACCGGCTTGTGGACATCCAGCCCGAGTCGCTGAACATTGTCCTGACCGATCTGGTAATCCGTCACATACGGATTCGATGACATGGAGTTACCTCGTATGTTTTCTTTCGATAGCCGCTCCTGTGGGCATCTCGAGTCAGAATGAGGGACCTTGTCCCGCCTGGTGGAAGCGTTCAGACCTTGGTCTGAAGCCTTGTGCAACATGCGCCTTTCTGCCAGTTGCAGGTGGTGGCGTCAAACCTTGAGCCATCCTTGTCGTGCGCTGAAAGGCATTGATTGTATTAAGGTTTATGGATTTCTTGTCTGTGCCGGAAACTCATTCGGGGCGCTGTAGACTGAACAGGCTGTCCGTGCGTGCATAGTCACTGCCGGCCATACGCCCGATGGCACGCAGCACCTCATTGTCGACATGCCGCCCATCCCAGACCGCTGCGTCGGCATGCATCACCACCACCTCGGCCAGCACCAGTGAACCGGCCAGCGGCTGATCACCGAACGAGATGATGTCGCGCAGTCGACAGCCGAAGGCGATCGGAGCGCCTTCCACGCGCGGAACCGCAAGCGGTGGCATGGCCACCTTGTTCAGACCCGCGTGGGTGAACTCATCCTCGTCGGCGGCGAGACTGGCGCTGGTGAGATTGAGCGCCTCGCTCATCGCCTCGCCACCGATGTGAATGACGCACTCCGCCACCTGCCCGAGGTTGTTGAGGGTGTCCTTGGTCTTGCCTTCGCCATTGCGCAGCGGGCTGAAGGCGAGCACCGGCGGATTGATGCTGGCGATGGTGAAGAACGAGAAGGGCGCGAGGTTGGTGTTGCCTGCCGCATCGATGGTCGAGACCCAGGCGATCGGCCGGGGCGCGATGCTGCCCGAGAACAGGCGATAGAGGATGCCTGCGGGAAGCTGGTCGGCGGCGATGAGGGAATGCGTGGTCGAGGAGGCAGTCATGGTGAGGGTCTCATTGCAGGGCTCTGGTTGTAGGGCCGATGTTATAGAGCTGTCATCGCAGGGCTGTCATCGCAGAGCGGTCGTCGCAGGGCATGGCTCTCGACCCGCTCAGGCAGCATGTCGCACGGCGCCTGACATTGGAGAGAGTGAGAGCCCGCCAGGCCCAAAGCCCGGCAAGCCAAGAGCCCGCTAGACCGAGAGCTTAAGAATCTGGCCGTCGCGGCGAGTGGCGGCCGCGAATCATCGCTGATGGGGAACGCGAATCGCGCCTGACCACAGACCGGTGGTGCTGATGAAGAGTGGCCTGTGTGGCCGCTGGGCGTGGAAAAGGTCCCGGGAAATTCTCCCAGATCATTGTCCCTATTTTTGGTGTGGTCAATTGTCGCAGGTCTTGACCTTTTTCGAGGATGTTGTTCCTGACGCCGCGGTCGAGTTCATTCCTTGTCTGACTCAAGTCACACAATGGGGGCGGGAAACCGGATTTTTGTGCAAGATTGGTAACCAGATGGTTTCTGTAGCGTGTTTATTTGTGTGTTTTTTATGATGGCGGGCCGGGCGTCATCTGGCAGAAAGGTGGTGAGTCCGCGTAAATGAATGGCGGAAAATGACAGTCATCAGGCCATTTGGTTCGGCATTGATCATGAGAATGGCATGCCAAGGTTGCGAAAAAGCGTCCCCTGTTGATCGGGAATGCCAGCATCATGTGAGACGCATCATGGTGCATTTACCTGTCAGGTCATGATCGATAATGATGCATGTTTTCTCGTCAATTAACGCCGGCCTCATACAAGTATCATGTCGGGAAAATGCCTCTCTCGCCCGGGTTGGGGGAGTACTTCAGCAACTTTTGAAAGGCTTGTCAGCACAATTTTTGGCATTTAATTTCAAGTTGTGGCCATTTATTAGGTTTTTGTTGCGCAGTATCGTGTGACGGTAGTGGTTGATTCGACGCCACCTGGTGCGCCGATGGCGAGGACATCTGTGGGGATGCACTGAATTGTGGCGCGACAAGGTCGTGATTCTCACGGGCATCATCAAGCAGGGCAGAGGGGCTGGCATCGCGGAGAAGGCCGGTGAATGACGAGCTGTCTGGCCCTGCAAGGCATGCACTGTCGCAACATCATTGCCGTGAGTGTCGGCTTCGCCACCCGATCCCGCTGCCTTAACCTTCCTCGGGCGTGAGAGAACTCATGCCGCTCAAGGCATGATTGGCGCGCACCGGATGGCCGAAGTCATCCGCATGTGGCCCCTGGTGCGTCATCCTGCCCCGTAGTCAGCCCCCCTGTCTTTTCTCTATCCTGTGCCCGCCTGCGGGAAATCTTCTGATTTCGTTCGAAAGATCGACGGCTTCCTGTTGGTCATTTCTTCGAACGCTGTGTTCCACATGTGGGCTCGTCATGACGCCATGGCGTGTTCCAACGAGGTCGTGAGATGAGAAAAAGCCTAATGCGGGGGGCTCTGCGGGGACTCCCTATCCTCGCGGGATTATTGATGCTGTCCGGCTGTGACGCCGTACTCTTCGATCCCAAGGGGCCTATCGGTGAATCCGAAAAGTCGCTGATCCTGACTGCTACCTACCTGATGCTCGTGGTTGTTATCCCGGTCATCTTCATGACGCTGTGGTTCGCCTGGCGCTATCGCGATACCAAGCAGAGCAAGGCGACCTACACGCCCAACTGGGCGCATTCCACCAAGATCGAGATCGTGGTCTGGGGCATTCCGTGCCTGATCATCCTCGCTCTGGGCATCCTGACCTGGAAGAGCACGCACGAGCTGGACCCGCGTGCCGAGATCGTCGACGGCGGTGAGCCGATCGAGGTGCAGGTCGTGTCCATGGACTGGAAGTGGTTGTTCATCTATCCGGAGCAGGGGATCGCGACGGTCAATGAACTGGCCATGCCGGTGGATCGTCAGGTTCGCTTCCACATCACATCCGACACGGTGATGAACTCGTTCTTCGTCCCGCAGCTCGGTAGCCAGATCTATGCAATGGCGGGGATGGAAAACCGTCTGCACCTGATCGGCAGTGAAGTGGGTACCTACGACGGTATCTCTGCCAGCTATAGCGGCGCCGGCTTCGCGGACATGCACTTCAAGGCGCATGTCATGAGCGAAGGCGACTTCGACGCCTGGATCGAGAAGGCACGCGGCAGCAGCAAGGTGCTGGATGACGCTGGTCTTGCCGCTCTCAAGGAGCCGAGCGAGGACGTCGCCCCGACCTTCTATGGTCAGGTCAAGCCGAACCTGTATGAGCAGATCATGGCGCCCTACATGGACGGCATGGAGCTGGGCATGAGCGATGATCAGATGCGCCACATGAAGAAGGGTGGAATGCATCACGACAGCGCCGAACACGGCATGTCCGATCATGACGCTTCTGGTCACGCTGAATCTGCGATGGCAACCGAGGAATAAGCAATGCTTGGAAAACTCACAATAGAGGCTGTTCCGTATCACGAGCCGATCGTCATGATCGTGCTTGCGGCGGTAATCCTCGGTGGTGCAGCCCTGTTCGGCTTCATCACGGTAAAGAAAAAGTGGGCCTACCTGTGGAATGAGTGGTTCACCTCTGTCGATCACAAGAAGATCGGCATGATGTACATCATCGTCGCGTTGGTGATGCTGATCCGTGGTTTCTCCGATGCGATCATGATGCGTTCCCAGCAGATGCTGGCGTCCACCGGCGGGCACGGCTATCTGCCCCCGGATCACTACGACCAGATCTTCACTGCCCACGGCGTGATCATGATCTTCTTCGTGGCGATGCCGCTGGTCATCGGTCTGATCAACGTTGTCGTGCCGCTGCAGATCGGCGCACGTGACGTGGCCTTCCCGTTCCTGAACTCGCTCAGCTTCTGGCTGTTCGTGGTCGGCGCGCTGCTGGTCAACATCTCTTTGGGTCTGGGTGAGTTTGCCAAGACCGGTTGGCTGGCCTATCCGCCGTTGTCGGGGGCCAATTACAGTCCCGGGGTCGGGGTGGATTACTGGATCTGGTCATTGCAGATCTCCGGTGTCGGTACCCTGCTGACAGGTGTCAACTTCATCGCCACCATCCTCAAGATGCGTGCGCCGGGCATGTCCCTGATGAAAATGCCTGTCTTCACCTGGACCGCACTGTGCGCCAACGTCCTGATCGTCGCGGCCTTCCCGATTCTGACCGCTACCATCGCGATGCTGACGCTCGATCGCTACCTCGACTTCCACTTCTTCACCAATGACCTTGGTGGAAACATGATGATGTACGTCAACCTCATCTGGGCCTGGGGCCATCCTGAGGTGTACATCCTGGTGCTGCCGGTCTTCGGTGTGTTCTCCGAAGTCATCTCCACCTTCTCCAAGAAGAAGCTGTTCGGTTACACCTCGCTGGTGTGGGCGACTCTCGTCATCACCGTCCTGTCGTTCATCGTCTGGCTGCACCACTTCTTCACCATGGGTGCCGGCGCTGACGTGAACGCCTTCTTCGGTATCGCGACGATGATCATCTCGATCCCGACAGGTGTGAAGATCTTCAACTGGCTGTTCACCATGTACCGCGGTCGCGTCGAAATGACCTCTCCGGTGCTGTGGACCCTGGGCTTCATCGTCACCTTCACCATCGGTGGCATGACCGGCGTTCTGCTGGCCGTTCCGGGCGCCAACTACGTACTGCACAACTCGCTGTTCCTGATCGCTCACTTCCACAACGTCATCATCGGCGGCGTGGTCTTCGGTGCGATGGCCGGTATCACCTACTGGTTCCCGAAAGCGACCGGCTTCATGCTGTGCGAGAAGTGGGGCAAGCGTTCCTTCTGGTTCTGGATCACTGGCTTCTACCTCGCCTTCATGCCGCTGTACATCCTCGGCTTCATGGGCATGACCCGTCGTCTGCAGCACGTCGACAACCCGCTGTGGGTACCGTACCTGGTCGTCGCCTTCATCGGCGCCTGCCTGATCATGATCGGTATCGCCTGCACCGTGATCCAGATTGCGGTCAGCATCAAGAACCGCAAGCAGCTGCAGGACACCACTGGCGATATCTGGGGCGGTCGTACCCTGGAGTGGAGCACCACTTCACCGGCACCGTTCTACAACTTCGCTCACGAGCCGCAGGTTTCCGAGCTCGACGAGTTCTGGGAAATGAAGGAACGTGGCATCGAGCAGGAGGCCAAGAAGCCTTATGCGCCGATCCACATGCCGCGCAACGCCGCTGCTGGCGTCATCATCTCCGCCTTCAGCCTGGTGTTCGGTTTCGCACTGATCTGGCACATCTGGTGGATGGCCGTGGTCGGGCTGGTCGGCATGATCGCCACCTTCATCGTGCGCTCCTTCAACTACGACATCGACTACTACGTGTCCGTCGAGGAAGTGGAGCGTGTCGAGCGTGAGGGTCGCGAGCGTCGCGCCCTGCCCAGCGCCCGCACACCTAACGACACAGTGGTTCAGGGGTAATCATGGCGAATAATGCAATGACATCTCACGATGGGGCGCATGACGCCCATGACGATCACGAGCATCACGATACCAACGGCCTGAAGGTCTTCGGTTTCTGGCTCTATCTGCTGAGCGACTGCATCCTGTTCGCGATGCTGTTCGCGGGCTACGTGGTACTGAGCCAGGCCTATGCCGGTGGCCCGACGGGCGCCGAGATCTTCGAGCTGGACTTCGTGCTGGTCGAGACCGCGCTGCTGCTGGCCTCGAGCTTCACCTACGGCCTGGCGATGCTGGGCATGAACCGCGGAGACAGCTCCGCGGTGATCAAGTGGCTGATGATCACCTTCGCCTGTGGCGCAGGCTTCATCGCGATGGAAATCTATGAGTTCCACCACCTGATCGTGAACGGCCATGGTCCGGACAAGTCCGCGTTCCTGTCTGCCTTCTTCACTCTGGTCGGCACCCACGGTCTGCACGTGACCGTCGGTCTGATCTGGATGGCGCTGCTGATCTTCCAGGTCAAGCAGAAAGGCCTGACGGAAGTGCATCGCGGTCGTCTGATGATGCTCAGCCTGTTCTGGCACTTCCTGGACGTCATCTGGATCTGCGTCTTCACCGTCGTCTATCTCACAGGAGTGATGCTATGAGCCATTCCAACAACGACCACAACGACAATCACGGCAGCGTCAAGCAGTACGTGACCGGTCTGATTCTCTCCATCATCCTGACCATCATCCCGTTCGGGATGGTGATGATGATGGACGATCCGGGGGTCGGCGTGATCTGGGCCATCTACGGTTTCGCCATCGCTCAGGTCTTCGTGCAGCTGTACTTCTTCCTGCACCTGGACGGCTCCAAGGAGCAGAGCTGGAATGTCATGGCCATGCTGTTCACCCTGGTGATCGTGGCAATCGTCGTTGGTGGTTCCATGTGGATCATGATCGAGCTGAATCAGAACATGATGCCCATCTGATAGCGTGAGCCTGATGATCAAGGACTACCTGCGTACCACCAAGCCGGGCATTATCTTCGGCAACCTGATCACCGTCAGCGGCGGCTTCTTTCTCGCTTCCGGTGGTGAGGTGGATTGGGCGCTGTTCATCGCCACCCTGGTCGGGGTGGCGTTGATCGTGGCCTCAGGCTGTGTGTTCAACAACTGCATCGATCGCGATATCGACCGCCACATGGCGCGTACCCAGGGCCGTGCCCTGGTGCAGGGCGACATCTCGCTGAAGGGGGCTTTCGTCTTCGGCAGCGTGCTGGGCCTTGCAGGCTTCTGGCTTCTGGCCGCGATGACCAATCTCATGGCGATGATCGCCGTGGGGCTGGGCTTCGTGATCTACGTCGGGGCCTACAGCATGTGGCTCAAGCGTGGCTCGGTGTATGGCACCCTCATCGGCTCACTGTCCGGCGCTGCGCCGCCAGTGGTCGGCTACCTGGCCGTCACCGGTCAGGCGGACATGGGGGCGCTGCTGCTGTTGATCATCTTCAGCATGTGGCAGATGCCGCATTCCTATGCGATTGCCATGTTTCGTGTCGATGACTATCGGGCCGCCAATATTCCGGTACTCCCGGTAGCGCGAGGCATGGAGCATGCCAAGCGTGTAGTGACGGGGTACATTGCCGGCTTCATCCCGGTGTCGCTGTTGCTGACACTGTGGGGATATACCGGCATCTGGTATCTGGTAGTCGCGACCGTCACGGGTGGCTGGTGGCTGTATCTGGCCGCCTGGCGCCTCAAGGATCAGCCTGATGCCTCCTGGGCACGCAAGCTGTTCGGCTTCTCCATCATCATCGTCATGGCGCTCAGCCTGATGATGAGCCTGGACACGCAGCTGTAATCCAGCCGTAGTACCTCTCGGGTGACCCGCCATCGGCGTGTTGCCCGGGTGAAAGCCAAAAAAACCCGCCACCGGCTTGCCGGTGGCGGGTTTTTTCTTGCCTGTCTTTCAGAGTCTCAGGTTTCGAGGACTCAAGGACTCAAGGACTCAAGGACTCAAGGACTCAAGGACTCAGGCCAGCTGCAGATGCGGCTCCTGCTGTTCCTTGAGCGCTTCCTGCATGCGCTCGGCATACCAGTCGACGAAGTCGACGACGCCGAACTCGAAGGTCGCCGAATAGGGGCCGGGCTGATAGGCGCTGGAGTTGACGCCGCGCTGGTTCTCTTCCACCAGCTGACGGTCCTGATCATTGGTGGCGTCCCACACCTTGCGCAGCTTCGCCAGGTCGTAGTCGACACCTTCCACCGCGTCCTTGTGCACCAGCCATTTGGTGGTCACGCGGGTCTTGAGGGGGCCGATCGGGTCAACTTGGAAGACCACGGCGTGATCGCCCATGAAGTGGTTCCAGGAGTTGGGCAGGTTGAGGATGCGCAGCGAGCCCATGTCGGGGCTTTGCAGGCGACCCAACAGCTTCTTGCACGCCGGAGTGCCGTCCGTGGTCATCGAGACGGTGCCTTCCAGCAGCGGCGTGCGCGTCATGCGATTGCGGCGACCGAAGCGCACCAGCTGATAGGGCACCTTCTCGGCATCCCAGTCGGCCTGCTTCTTGGCGACCAGCGACTTGTAGGCCTCGGTGGCACGCGGGTCATCGGTGTCATCGAATTCCTGCAGGGTGTTGAGCAGCTCCGGGTGGGAGCCATCGCAGTGATAGCACTCGCGATTGTTCTCGATCACCAGCTTCCAGTTGCCTTCCTCGATGATGGAGGAGCTGGCCGCGACCTTGACGTTCTCCATGTCGTAGGGCTTGAGGTAGAACTCCAGCGTCTTGAAGAACGGCTCGCAGTTCTCGGGCTGCTCGGCGAGGTTGATGAACAGCATGCCACCGGCTGAGCGCACGTGGACGGGGTGCAGGCCGTACTCACTGGTGTCGAAGGTGGTGCCCATGTCGGAACCGGCGAACAGCAGGCGACCATCCAGCTCATAGGTCCACTTGTGATAGCCGCACACCAGCTTGGCGACCTTGCCACGCTCGGTGCTGCACAGGCGTGACCCGCGATGACGACAGACGTTATGGAAGGCATGGATGGCCCCGTTGTCACCGCGCACGATGATGATCGGACTGTTGCCTACATCCATGGTCATGAAGTTGCCCTTGAGCGGGATCTCGCTGCTGAGACCGGCAAACAGCCACTCGCGCTCGAAGATCTCCTTCATGTCGAGATCGAACAGGCGCTGATCATTGTAGAAGGGCTGGGGCAGGGTGTAGCCGGGACTGCGGGCCTCTAGAAGCCGCGCGGCGGCCTCGCGTACCGCCTGACGCTGCTGATCCTGAGCGTGTTCCAGTAAGTCGCTCATCGCGGTGTCCTCGCACGGTCGGTAGGCGCCGGGAGCAGGGTCGCCTTGGGTTGAGTGAGTGTGCTGATCATTGTTGTTGTGAAGCCGGGACAGAGGGAACGAGTGAACAGCCCATTGCCGGGCAGCACTGCGGGGCGACATCGGGGTCCCATGAGGGAGTGCCGATGCATCGCGCGGTGTGTCATCCCGTCCTGGTCGGTTCGGGTGTCGAGGGCGGCGCAGGCAGAGTGCCGCTCGCTCGACAGGATAGTCAGCGTGGAAGTTCAGGCAGCCCGCATGACATCTGAGTGGCATTGCCACGCATGGATCGCAGTGTGGCTGAGGTCAAGTCGCGACTTATGTCTGATGGCGACGCTCAATGATGTATTTCCGACGCCGGTCG
The DNA here is from genome assembly GCF_001306765.1 of Cobetia sp. UCD-24C. Classification (NCBI taxonomy): domain Bacteria; kingdom Pseudomonadati; phylum Pseudomonadota; class Gammaproteobacteria; order Oceanospirillales; family Halomonadaceae; genus Cobetia; species Cobetia sp. UCD-24C. The sequence goes on from NZ_LJTD01000002.1 coordinate 296,402, forward strand.
TCTGCGCAGGGGCTTTGAGGCACAGACAGACGTAGCGATGAGGCGGGGGCAGGGCGCTGCGGGGCGTGATTGGAGTGATCGGGCATGTTTCTGTCGTGCACGGATAAATGCTTGCCGGGCACTGACTCGACAATCCTGAGCATGTCCCACCGTTGGCCGCGCACGCAGCGCAGGGTGGCCTGACACTGTCTCTTCAAGAACATGTCTCCAAGAACAACATGCCCAGCGAGGCCTTCATGAGCACCACTCTCAGCAACTTCAATCCGGTTACGACGCAGACCTGGACCAACGGTCGACATAGCGTGCGCTGCGTGAAGGTCATTCAGGAAACCTGGGACGTTCGCACCTTCTGTTTCATGGCCGAACAGCCGGTGATGTTCTTCTTCAAGCCGGGGCAGTTCGTGACCCTGGAGCTCGAGATCGATGCCCAGCAGATCATGCGCTCCTACACCATCTCCAGCTCACCGTCGGTGCCCTACAGCTTCTCGATCACCGTCAAGCGCGTGCCGGGCGGGCTGGTCTCCAACTGGCTGCACGACAACCTCAATGAAGGCGATGTGCTGGCGGTGCACGGTCCGGTCGGCAACTTCAACTGCATCGACTACCCGGCGGAGCGCATTCTGATGCTGTCCGGTGGCGTGGGCATCACGCCCTTGATGTCGATGGCGCGCTGGTACTTCGATACCAACGCCAATGTGGATATCTCCTTCGTGCACAGCGCGCGCAGCCCGCGCGACATCATCTTCTGGCGTCAGCTCGAGTTCATGGATTCCCGCGTGCCGGAGTTCAACATGCACGTCATCTGCGAGCGCTTCGAGACCGGCCAGACCTGGTCCGGCTATCGCGGCTACCTCACCGACGCGATGCTCGAGATGATCGCGCCGGACTTCATGGAGCGCGAGATCTTCTGCTGCGGCCCCACGCCCTACATGAATGCGGTCAAGCATCTGCTGCGCAGCCACGGCTTCGACATGAGCCGCTATCACGAGGAATCCTTCGGGGCCACGCCGGTCGATGTCGAGGAAGAGGCCATCGAGCAGGCCGAACAGGCCGAGGTGCTGGCCGATGAGCTGGACCGCTCCGATCTCACGCGGGTCGAGTTCTCCGCCACCGGCAAGTCGGTGCAGATCGCCCCGGGCGAGACCGTCCACGCCGCCGCCGCCAAGCTCGGCCTGCATATCCCCAAGGCCTGCGGCATGGGCATCTGCGGCACCTGCCGGGTGCAGAAGGTCTCGGGCGAGGTCGAGATGGAACACAACGGCGGCATCACCGATGAAGACGTCGCCGAAGGCTTCATCCTGTCCTGCTGCAGCGTGCCCAATGGCGATGTGGTGATCGATTACTGATCCATAACCTGGCCTCCCGCCCTGCTGGCTTTCGCGAGCGATATTCACGGGCGGGCGCAGGCACTGGATAAATGCGCTGGATAAATGCGCTGGATAAATGAGAGGACATGTCGCATTCGCGCGGTTGGATGACGCAGTCAGTCAGCCGCGACTTCCCGGGGCCCATTAGCGTTAGGGGTACAAAAAGTACAACTAACTAATGGAGCAAGACATGACTCGGGACGTGAAGACCCCACTACGGCCATCGCTCAAGATGGCCTGCCTGCCTATCGTGGCCACCCTGGCCGTTCTTGCATTGCAACTGTTCGTGTTCGGCGAGTTCACTCCGCATGTGCCGCTGGTATGCGGTGTCGCCATCACGGCGCTGATCGGCTGGAAGCTGGGCCACGGCTGGTCGGCGATGGAAGAGGGCATGATGCGCATCGTGCGTGTCGGCCTGCCCTCCATCGCGATCCTGATTCTGGTCGGCATGACGGTCGGCGTATGGATCGCCTCCGGCAGCGTGCCGATGATCATCTACTACGGGCTCAAGCTGGTCTCGCCGGAATACTTCCTGGCGGCGGCCATGCTGCTGTGCGCGGTGGTCTCGGTGGCGCTGGGTACCAGCTGGGGCACCGTGGGCACGGTGGGGCTTGCGCTGATGGGCATCGGGGCCGGCTTCGGCATTCCGCCGTGGTGGACCGCCGGTGCGGTGGTGTCCGGCGCCTTCTTCGGTGACAAGGTCTCGCCGCTGTCGGATACCACCAATCTGGCCCCTGCGGTGACGGGCGTGAATCTGTTCGCGCACATCCGCAACATGATGCCGACCACCATTCCCGCCATGCTGATCGCGCTGGTGATCTATCTGATCGCCGGCAACCTGCTCGCCGCCGGTCAGGTGCTGGATCTCGAGCGCATCACCGCCATCACCGAAGGGCTTTCCGGACACTTCACCTTCAATCTGTGGGTGCTGATGCCGCCGCTGCTGGTGATGACGCTGGCCGTTGCGCGCATGCCGGCACTCCCGGCGCTGTTCGTCGGGGTGCTGGCCGGGGCGGTCGTGGCATTCGGCGTACAGGGCGAGGCGGTCAAGGCACTGTTCGGCTATATGCAGGGCGGCTACGCCTTGAGCACCGGCGTGAGCGAGATCGACAGCCTGCTCAATCGCGGCGGCATCATGTCGATGGCCTGGGTCATCCTGCTGGTGATGATCGCACTGGCCTTCGGGGGCTTGCTGGAAATCATCGGCTGTCTGGAGGCGCTATGTGCCGCAGTGCTGGTCAAGGTGCGCGGTATCTTCGGGCTGCAGGTCGCGGCCAGTTCCACGGCGGCGCTGACCAATGTCATCGCGGGCGACCCCTACCTCTCCATCGCCCTGCCGGGGCGCATGTACGCGCCGATCTATCGAGGTGAGGGATATTCGACGCTCAATCTGTCGCGCTCACTGGAAGAGGGCGGCACGCTGATCTCGCCGCTGATTCCCTGGAATGCCGGCGGCGCGGTGGTGGTCAGTTCACTGGGGCTGATGGCCGGTGGTGCGGGCATGGAGGGGCTGCTTTACATTCCGCTGGCCTTCGCCTGCTGGCTGTCACCGTTGCTGGGGCTGCTCTACACCCTGCTTGGACGCTTCATCATCCGGGCCGATGATGCCGAGCGCGCCGAATGGCAGGCCAAGGGGCATGCCGTGACAACGCTGGCCCAGCTGCGTCAGCAGCAGGCCGAGGGCCTGGCGGGACTGCAAGCCGCCGCGCCCGAGGTGCGCTGACAGCCTGCTCGGCATGAGTGCTCTAAGACTTCATGCTCAGGTTCATGAGCAAGTCGACTCGCGCAGGAAGACGGCACAAACCATCTGGAGGTGCAGACGACTTCGGGGCTACCCTTCAGATGTTGCCACGTGAATGAGCGCATGCAGTGCAGGGGGCTCTGCGGGAAGTCCCGCCAGGCCATGCCAGGGTTCGCCTTGGTGCCATAAGCACAAGGCCCCGTTGGGCTGCATGCCCTCTTCAGCTGCGGGTCGAGAGCGGGGGGCGTTCACGTCAGGTCCACGACTGCCACTCCAGTCACGGGTTTGGTCAAAAGGGCAATGATGACACAGGGGAACGGTGCGCCACCTCCAGGCCGGGAGCGGGTGCCAGCAGGACTACAAGGCTGATCGTCGCAACAGGAAGCGCCGTGCTGCTCAATATCGGGATGGTGCAATACCGTCTTCTTCACGGTACGGCAGTTTCCGAAGGAAGGTGTCACACGACCACGCAAGCTCAGGCTCGCGTGGTTTTTTTGTGCCTGTCATTCAGTGCGGGAAGGCTCGGGCGGCCTCCGTCGGGTCAGCCCAGTGTCGCCCCCATCGCCGCCAGCAGCATGGGCAGATAGAGGAAGGCGGCGAGCGTCGAGCAGAACACCAGCGTGGCCACGTACTCCGGCTCACGCCCGGCCTTCTGGGCGAACATGTAGTTGTAGACCGCCACCGGCATGGCCATCTGCATGGTCAACACGTGCAGCGCCAGCGGGGGCAGGTCCAGCAGGGTGCCGATCCCCCAGGCACACAGGGCGGCAAAGGGAATGCGCAGGACACTGAAGCCCACGCCCGCCGCCAGATTCTTGACGCGAATGCTGGCCAGCGACACGCCCAGGGTGATCAGCATCAGCGGCACGGTGAAGCCGGAGATCAGCTCCAGGCTGTTGGCGACGAAGCGCGGCATGTGCACATCGCAGAGTAGCATGAGGGTGGCGACGATGCTGGCCCAGATGGTCGGCGAGCGCACCACGCTGCGCAGCGGGTTGCCGCTGGTGCTGGCAAGCCAGGCGCCGAGGGTGAACTGCAGCAGCGACATGGTGACCATGATGGTGATGGCGTAGGCGAAGCCGGCCTGCCCGAAGGCGTAGAGCGAGACGGGCAGGCCCATGTTGCCGACGTTGGAGAACAGCAGCGGCGCCACCGCCACCTTCCAGGGTTTGCCGATCAGGCGCGCGAAGGGCCAGCTCAGCGCCAGCAGCAGGGCCATCACGGACAGCGTCGCCAGGCCCGTGCGCAAAAAGCTCGAGTTGTCGATCTCGGCGCTACCCAGCGCATTGAGGATCAGCGCCGGCGTGCCGATGTAGAGCACCAGCCGGGTAACGAAGGCCATCGGGTAGTCGTTGCCCAGCCTGACCCAGAAGAAGCCGATGGCGGCGCCACACAGTACCGGTGCCATCACCGCCAGCAATTCCATCAGCATATTCTCAACTCCCTTCCCCAGGCGCGCGCTTGCATGGATCAGTCGTCATTCGGCGCCTGATCGCACGATATCGGTGTCTAGCATACCTGCCCGCAGGGGCTTCGGTGTAGCGCCAGTGGCGGGCAGGCACTATTCGCAGCAGCTCTGTGCGGGCCATCGGATGTCGCTTTTGCCTGCCGATGTCGCATTCGCGCTGCGGGGTGACGCTGACAAGCAGTTTGCCGCAGGGGGGCAGGGCTAGTATCGGGTCAAGACAGCCACTCAAGGCCTTGGCGCCGGCTGACTCGACAGGATTTGAGCGAACAGACGATCACTGATCACCCTTCATCGAACCATTCCAACAACAACGATCCGCTTACCGGAGGCGCGCAATGTCTCAGCAACATGGCTACACCCGTGATGACCGACTGGCCAGACTCGACCCTGCACTGGCCGAGGCCATCCTCGAAGAGACAGCGCGTCAGGAAGCGCATATCGAGCTGATCGCCTCCGAGAACTATGCAAGCCCGCTGGTGATGGAGGCTCAGGGCAGCCAGCTGACCAACAAGTACGCCGAAGGCTATCCGGGCAAGCGCTACTACGGCGGCTGCGAATTCGTCGACAAGGTCGAGACACTGGCCATCGAGCGCGCCTGTGCGCTGTTCGGCTGTGACTACGCCAACGTGCAGCCGCACTCCGGCGCCCAGGCCAACGCGGCCGTGTTCATGGCACTCGTCTCGCCGGGCGACACCATCCTCGGCATGAGCCTGGCGCATGGCGGTCACCTGACCCACGGCGCGGCACCCAACTTCTCCGGCAAGCACTACAACGCCATCCAGTACGGCCTGACCGAAAGCGGCGAGCTGGACTACGAGGAGATGGAGCGTCTGGCGCGCGAGCACAAGCCGAAGATGATCATCGCCGGCTTCTCCGCCTACTCGCGCGTGGTCAACTGGCGTCGCTTCCGCGATATCGCCGACGAGATCGGCGCCTGGCTGATGGTCGACATGGCCCACGTGGCCGGTCTGGTCGCGGCGGGTCACTACCCGAGCCCGCTGCCCTACGCCCATGTCGTCACCACCACCACCCACAAGACGCTGCGCGGCCCGCGCGGTGGCCTGATTCTCTCCGCCACCGGTGATGAAGCGCTGCACAAGAAGCTCAATGGCGCCGTCTTCCCCGGCCAGCAGGGCGGCCCGCTGATGCACGTCATCGCCGCCAAGGCCGCGGCCTTCAAGGAAGCGATGAGCCAGGACTTCGTCAGCTATCAGGCCCGCGTGATCGCCAATGCCCGCGTGATGGCCGAGGTCTTCATGGCGCGCGGCTATGACGTGGTCTCCGGCGGCACCGATGACCACCTGTTCCTCGTCTCGCTGATCCGCCAGGGCGTGACCGGCAAGGACGCGGATGCCTCACTGGGCCGCGCCCATATCACCGTCAACAAGAACAGCGTGCCGAATGACCCGCAGAGCCCCTTCGTGACATCCGGGCTGCGCATCGGCACTCCGGCCGCCACCACGCGCGGCTTCGGCGAGGCGGAATGCGAGGCACTGGCCGGCTGGATCTGTGATCTGCTCGACGCGCTGTCCACCGGCGAGAGCGCCAAGGTGGAAGCCGAGGTGCGCGGCAAGGTCGAGGAAGTCTGTGCACGCTTCCCTGTCTACGCATCGAACAGCGTGACCGACCCCGCTGCGCTTGCCTGAACAAGGCGCTGGCGAGAGACAACGATAACAACGACACATGCCGCAAGCGCAGAGACATCACTCGGGTGACAACAACAGACATCACTCGGGCGAGAGCACCGGACAGCGCTTGCGGTGGCAAAGATGTGAGGAGGGTGGCAAATGCAGCGTTACTCGGGATTCGGGCTGGTCAAGCATGCGCTCAGCCACCATGAGAACTGGCAGAAGGTCTGGCGTAGCCCAGAACCCAAGAAGGAATACGACGTCGTCATCGTCGGTGGCGGCGGGCATGGTCTGGCCACGGCCTACTATCTGGCCAAGGAGCACGGCATCACCAATGTCGCGGTGATCGAGAAGGGCTGGTTGGGCGGCGGCAATACCGCGCGCAACACTACCCTGGTGCGCTCCAACTATCTGTGGGATGAGGCGGCGGCGCTCTACGAGCACTCCATGAAGCTGTGGGAAGGCCTGTCCCAGGATCTCAACTACAACGTGATGTTCTCCCAGCGTGGCGTGCTCAACCTGGGCCATACCCTGCAGGACATGCGCGACATCCAGCGCCGCGTGAATGCCAACCGTCTGCAGGGCATCGATGGCGAGGTGTTGGACGCCCAGCAGGTGCAGGAGCTGGTGCCGGCGATGGATTGCTCGAGCCGCGCACGCTATCCGATTCTCGGTGCCTCCTGGCAGCCGCGCGGTGGCGTGGCACGTCACGACGCCGTGGCCTGGGGCTTCGCGCGCGGCGCCGACAGCCTCGGCGTCGACCTGATCCAGCAGACCGAGGTCACCGGCTTCCGCAAGCAGGATGGCGCCATCGTCGGGGTGGAAACCTCGCGCGGCTTCATCGGTGCCAAGCGTGTCGGCGTGGTCACCGCCGGCAACTCCGGCGTGATGGCCGAGAAGGCCGGCTTCCGTCTGCCGCTGGAATCCCACCCGCTGCAGGCGCTGGTCTCCGAACCGCTCAAGCCGATTCTCGACACCGTGGTGATGTCCAACCACGTCCACGGTTATGTCAGCCAGTCGGACAAGGGCGACCTGGTCATCGGTGCCGGCATCGACGGCTACGTGGGCTACGGCCAGCGTGGCAGCTACCCGACCATCGAGCACACCCTGCAGGCCATCGTCGAGATGTTCCCGATCTTCTCGCGGGTACGCATGAACCGTCAGTGGGGCGGCATCGTCGACACCTGTCCGGACGCCTGCCCGATCATTTCCAAGACGCCCGTGAAGGGGCTCTATTTCAACTGCGGTTGGGGTACCGGTGGCTTCAAGGCCACACCGGGGTCCGGCAACGTCTTTGCCTGGACACTGGCCAAGGGGCGCACCCATCCGCTGGCAGAACCCTTCTCCTATGACCGTTTCAATACGGGCAAGCTGATCGACGAACACGGCGCCGCTGGCGTCGCGCACTGAACCTGCCGTCAGGAGACGACCGACCATGATGCATATCTTCTGTCCCTACTGCGGCGAGCTGCGCGAGGAAGAGGAATTCCACGTCAAGGGCCAGGCGCATATCGAGCGCCCGAAGGACCCCGAAGCCTGCTCCGATGCCGAGTGGGGGGATTATCTGTTCTTCCGCAACAACCCGCGTGGCGTCCACCACGAGCTGTGGATTCACGCCGTGGGCTGTCGCAAGTATTTCAACATCACCCGCCACACCGTGACCTACGAGATTCTCGAGACCTATCGCATGGGCGAGCAGCCCACCATCACCGGTGAGACGAAAGCCGATCCGACCACGCAAGCCAAGGGGGTGAGCGCATGAGCCAGCAAGACAACCAGACCGCCGCTGCCCCGCGCCGTCTCGCCTCGGGTGGACGCATCGACCGCGCCACGCCGCTGACCTTCACCTTCAATGGCAAGCGCTATCAGGGCCTGGCAGGCGATACCCTCGCCTCGGCACTGATGGCCAACGGCCTCGACGTGCTCAACGCCAGCTTCAAGTATGCGCGTCCGCGCGGCCTGGTCGCCGCCGGTGCCGAAGAGCCCAACGCCATCCTGCAGCTGGGCAGCACCGAAGCGGGCCAGGTGCCCAACGTGCGTGCCACCCAGCAGGCGCTTTACGACGGCCTGGAAGCCCACGCCGTCAGCGGCTGGGTCAAGGCCCAGAAGGACCTGATGAGCCGCTTCCTGCCGCAGGTCGGCAAGCTGGGCGGCAAGTTCATGCCGCCGGGCTTCTACTACAAGACCTTCATGGCGCCGGCCTCGCTGTGGATGACCTACGAGAAGTACATCCGCAAGGCCGCCGGTCTCGGGCGTTCTCCGCTCGAGGAGGACCCGGACATCTATGATCACCTGCATCAGCACACCGATGTGCTGGTGATCGGCTCCGGCCCGGCGGGCCTGATGGCGGCGCTGGTCGCAGCCCGCAGCGGCGCGCGCGTCATCCTGTGTGACGAGCAGGAAGAGCTGGGTGGCTCACTGCTCTCCATGTCGGCGGACTGTCTCGATCAGACCCTGGACGGCCAGCCTGCCATCGAATGGCGTGACGCGGTGCTTGCGGAACTCGAAGCCTGCGAGGATGTGCAGCTGCTGCCGCGCACTACCGCCAATGGCTACCACGATCACAACTTCGTGACCCTGCACGAGCGCCGTACCGAGCATCAGGCCGATCTCGCGCCCTTGAATGCCCGTGGCGCCCAGCAGGCACGTTCCCGCCTGCACCGCGTGCGCGCCCATCGCGTCATCATGGCCACCGGCGCCCACGAGCGGCCACTGGTCTACAGCCACAACGATGTGCCGGGCAACCTGCTGGCCGGTGCCGTCACCACCTATCTGACCCGTTACGGCGTCGCCGCCGGTAACAAGCTGGTGCTGTCGGTCAACAACGACCACGCCTATCGCGCGGCACTTGCCTGGGCGGCAGCCGGTCGTGAAGTGGTCGCGATCGCCGATGCGCGTCCGGCGCCCTCCGGCGTGATGGTCGAGGCGGCGCGCGCTGCGGGCATCCGCATCATCGCCGGCGCCGCCGTGATCGAGGCCAAGGGCGAGCGCCGCGTGACAGGCGCGCGCATCTCGGCCATCGATATCGATGCCTTCAGCGTGACGGGGGCAGTGGAAGAGTTCGCCTGCGACACCATCGCAAGCTCCGGCGGCTACAGCCCGGTGGTTCACCTGGCAGCGCACACCGGCGCACGTCCGGTATGGAGCGACGAGATCCACGGCTTCCTGCCCGCGCTGGGCGCACCGATGCTCAAGGGCTTCGATGCCTGCGGCGCCGCCAATGGCAGCTTCGCGCTGGAAGATGTGCTGGTCGCGGCCTATGCCAGCGGTGTCGCCGCGGTGGAAGCCTGCGAGTTCGAGACTGCCCAGGCCGAGGTGCCTGCGGTCTCCGAGCTGACAGAAGCGCCGATGCTACCGCTCTATCAGGTGCCGCATGACAAGCCCACCGCTCGCGCGCCCAAGCAGTTCGTCGATCTGCAGAACGACGTCACCGCCGCCGGTATCGAGCTCGCTACCCGCGAAGGCTTCGAGTCCATCGAGCACGTCAAGCGCTACACCGCGATGGGCTTCGGCACCGACCAGGGCAAGCTGGGCAACATCAATGGCATGGCGGTCGCCGCGCGCTGTCTGGGGCAGACCATCCCCGACACCGGTACCACCGTGTTCCGCCCCAACTACACGCCGGTGACCTTCGGCGCCATTGTCGGCCGTCACTGCGGCGAGCTGTTCGACCCGATCCGCTACACCGCGATGCACGAATGGCACGTAGCGCAGGGCGCCAAGTTCGAGGATGTCGGCCAGTGGAAGCGCCCCTGGTACTACCCGCAGGGCAGTGAGGACATGCATGCCGCGGTCGAGCGCGAGTGTCTGGCGGTGCGCGAGAAGGTCGGCGTGCTGGATGCCTCGACCCTGGGCAAGATCGACATCACCGGTCGCGATGCGCGTGAGTTCCTCAACCGCATCTACACCAACGCCTGGGCCAAGCTGGGCGTCGGCAAGGCGCGCTACGGCCTGATGTGTCACGACGACGGCATGGTGATGGACGACGGTGTCACCACCTGTCTGGCCGAAGACCACTTCCTGATGACCACCACCACCGGTGGCGCGGCCTCGATCCTGGAATGGCTGGAGCTGTGGCACCAGACCGAATGGCCGGAACTGGACGTGCAGATGACCAGCGTCACCGATCACTGGGCGACCCTGACGGTCACCGGCCCCGAGGCGCGTGCGCTGGTCGGCGAGCTGACCGATATCGACCTTGACCGTGACAGCTTCAATTTCATGGAAGTGCGTGAAGGTCTGATTGCCGACATTCCCGGGCGCATCTTCCGCATCTCCTTCACCGGCGAGCTGTCCTACGAGCTCAACGTGCCGGCCAACTACGGGCTGCATGTCTGGAAGCGTTTGTTCGAGTGCGGCAAGAAGTACGGCCTCACGCCCTACGGCACCGAGACCATGCACGTGCTGCGCGCCGAGAAGGGCTTCATCATCGTCGGTCAGGACACCGATGGCTCGATCACCCCGGAAGATCTCGGCATGCAGTGGTGCGTCGGCTACAACAAGCCGTATTCCTGGATCGGCAAGCGTGCGCTGTCGCGTCCGGATACCCGCCGCGATGACCGCAAGCAGATGGTCGGCCTGATTCCGACGCGCAAGAAGGCCGGCGATGAGCGCATCGTGCTGCCGGAAGGCTCGCAGATCGTCTTCGACCCCGAGCACGCCATCCCGATGCCGATGGTCGGCCACGTGACCTCCAGCTACTACAGCCCGACGCTGGGACATGGCTTCGCGCTGGCGGTGGTCAAGGGCGGTGCCAAGCGCATCGGCGAGACGGTGTTCCTGCCGCAGGCCGATGGTACGACGCTGGAAGCCGAAATCACCTCACCGGTGTTCTACGACAAGAAAGGGGAGCGCCAGCATGTCTGATGCCACCACACTCGACCCGCAAGCGGGTGCCGCCGTCGATGCGCAGCCGCAGGACATGACAAGTTCTCAGACGTCGGTGATCGACCAGCGCCCGACGCCCGAGGTCCACGCTCAGTGCGCCCGTTCGCCGCTGGCGCATCTGTTCACGGCCCGCGATGACGGCGATGCCGGCGTCGTGCTGCAGGAGAAGGCGTTTCTCGGTCACCTGACGCTGCGCGGTGACCCCGCGCAGCCGGGCTTCGCCGAGGGTGTCGAGGCGGCGCTGGGTCTGGCGCTGCCGTTGACGCCGGCGACCCTCCATCAGAACGAGGGCGGTCGCTCGATCCAGTGGCTGTCACCGGATGAGTGGCTGATCCTGGTACCCGGCGAGGAAGCCTTCACTGTCGAGAAGGCGCTGCATGAGGCGTTGGCCGGCCGCTATCAGGTGGTCAACGTCAGCGGTGGTCAGACCGTCATCTCGCTGAGTGGCGACCAGGCGCGTCAGGTGCTGATGAAGTCGACGCCCACCGATGTGCACCCGCGTGCCTTCCCGGTCGGACGTGGCGTGCCGGCGGTGTTCGCCAAGGCGACACTGGTGCTGCGCCGCGTCAGCGAGAGCGAATTCGAGCTGGTGGTGCGCAGAAGCTTCGCCGATTACCTCGGCCGCTGGCTGCTGGATGCCAGCGAGGAATTCGGGGTCTGCATCAAGGCCTGATATCTGAGGCCTGAGGCCTGAGGCCTGAGGCCTGAGGTCTGCGTCTGGAGAGAGGTCTGTCGCAGGCGCACGCAATGACCTGAATCAACTGCCAGGGGCCTTGCCCGGGCCAGGAGGCGGGCTTCAGAAATACTGAAGCCCGCCTCAATAATATTGGTTTGTCGCGCAGGGCCTCGGATGCAACCCTGACGTTGCTGCTTCCAACAATAGATAATCCTTACATGACAGGCACCTACGTATGCGTGATACCTGGATTCTGACCGCCCAATGTCCCAGCCGCATCGGCACGGTGGACGTCGTGACACGCTACCTGCGCGAGCAGGGCTGCTATATCACCGAGCTCAATTCCTTCGATGACCGCCTGTCGGGGCGCTTCTTCATCCGGGCCGAATTTCGTCCGCAGACCGAGGCCGGTGCCCTCGATGACGGCTTCGATGCCGCGAGTTTCGAGCAGGGCCTGGGCACGCGTGCCGCCGACTTCGAGATGGACGTCAGCCTGAGTGCGCCGGATGAGCGCATGAAGGTGGTCATCATGGTCTCGCGCTCGGACCACTGCCTGAACGACCTGCTCTATCGCCATCGCATCGGCCAGCTGCCGATGGATATCACCGCCGTCATCTCCAACCATCCGGACATGGCACCGCTGGCCGAGTGGCATGGCCTGCCGTATCACCACCTGCCGATCACCGCCGAGACCAAGGCCGAGCAGGAAGCCCAGGTATGGCAGATCGTGCAGGACACCGGGGCTGAGCTGGTGATTCTGGCGCGCTACATGCAGGTGCTGTCGAGCGACATGTGCGAGAAGCTCTCGGGGCGTGCGATCAACATCCACCACTCGCTGCTGCCGGGCTTCAAGGGCGCGCGCCCCTATCACCAGGCCTACGAGAAGGGCGTCAAGCTGGTCGGCGCCACCGCGCACTACATCAATGATGATCTCGATGAAGGGCCGATCATCACCCAGGGCGTCGAGACGGTGGATCACGCCCACTATCCCGAAGACCTGATCGCCAAGGGCCGTGATATCGAGTGCCTGACGCTGTCGCGAGGTGTGCGTTATCACCTCGAGCGTCGTGTCTTCCTGCATGACAAGCGCACGGTGGTGTTCGGCAACTGAGCCCGGGCTGCGTCCGCCAGCTCACTCTGTTCATGAACTCCACAGACTCCACAAACGACGAAGCCCGCGACCTATCGGTGGCGGGCTTCGTCGTTTATGCGTGTGCGTATGCGCGTCAGCTTCTGCGCAGGCTCCACAGGAAGTAGCTGCCGCCGATCAGCGAGGCCATCAGGCCGGCGGGAATCTCGTAGGGCGACAGCAGCTGGCGGCCCAGCCAGTCGGCCAGCACCATCAACAGCGCGCCGCACAGCACCGCGCCGAGCATGTGCTCGCGGGCGCGGCTCAGGCCCAGCAGGCGTGCCAGATGCGGGGCCAGCAGGCCGACGAAGGACAGCGGACCGACGATCAGGGTTGCCAGCGCGGTCAGCACCGCCACTGCACCCAGCAGCACCAGGCGGGCGCGGGTCACGCCGATGCCCAGCGCACTGGCGCTCGCCATGCCCAGTGGCAGGATATCCAGCCAGCGCGCCAGCGGACGCACCAGCAGAACCGCGATGATCGCCAGCGCGAGCACGCCGACCGCCGCGGAGAGGCCCACGTAATAGGTGGAGCCGGACAGCCAGGCCAGAATCTGCTGACCGCGCGGGTCACCATCGGCGAGGATGATGCCGCGCACCGCATCGTAGAGCGCCGTGATCGCCACCCCGCACAGCAGCACGCGTTCGGGAATGAAGCCACTGCGATGATTGAGCACCACCAGCAGCGCCAGACAGGCCAGCGCCCCGCAGATGCCTGCGCCCAGCAGGGTCAGTTGCCCCGGTGACGGGACCAGCAGCAGCGTCAGCATCAGGGCGATGGCGGTGCCGCCGCTGATGCCGAGAATCTCGGGGCTGGCCATCGGGTTGCTGGTCAGGCGCTGCAACAGGGTACCGGCCAGGGCCAGCAGTACGCCGGCGCCTGCCGCTGCCAGTACCCGTGGCAGGCGGAAGTCCAGCACGCTGGTCTGGCCGGCCAGCAACTGTTGGAGCATGTCACTGCCCAGGGTCCAGCCATCGGCGCCATTGCCGACCAGTAGTGCCAGCATCAGGGCCACGCAGACCCCGGCCAGCAGCCAGCCGATCAGGCGGTCGGGGCGGGGATGACGATGCGTCAGTGACATGCCGTGATGACTGGCGGGGCCAGCCCCCTGGGCCAGCTTGAGGCGCGGAATCAGCCACAGCAGCAGCGGCGCGCCGAGGGCCGCCGTCATCGCGCCGGTCGGAATCAGGTTGGGCAGCAGGCCATCGAGACTGGCGACCACCTGGTCCGTCACCGCCAGCAGCAGCGCCCCGAACAATGGTGCCCACAGCAGGCGCTGGCCCAGGCGGCGCGCGCCCATCAGACGCACGCAGGCCGGCGCAGCCAGGCCGATGAAGCCGATGATGCCCAGCACGCTGACCACGCAGGCGCTCAGAAATACCGCCAGTCCCAGACTCATCAGGCGCAGCCTGCGCAGTGAGACGCCCAGGCTTCTGGCGTTGGCCTCGTCGAGGTCCAGCACTGCCAGCGGGCGCATCAGCACCAGCGCCAGCAACATGCCCGGCAGTAGACGGGTGAGCAGCGTGATCACGCCATCCCAGCTGTTCTGGGCCAGCGAACCTGCGCCCCATACCAGGGTGCCGTGCAGGGCCTCCTGATTGAACAGCAACAGCACCATGCCCAGCGCGCCGATGTAGAGATTGACCACCAGCCCTGCCAGCACCACCACGGTTGGCGACATGCCACGCGCCCAGGCCAGCGCGAACACCAGCCCCATGGCGGCCAGGCCGCCGGCCAGCGCGACCCATTCACGGCCCAGCTGGAAGCCGTCTCCTCCAAGACCCGTGCCGGCCATCAGTGCCGGGGCGAACAGCGTCGCCAGCATCATCGCCAGACTCGCGCCACTGGCGACGCCGAGGGTGGTGGGCGCGGCCAGTGGATTGCGCAGCACCTGCTGCATCAGCACGCCGGCCATGCCCAGCGCGCCACCGGCCAGCAGAGCGCAGACCAGACGCGGCCACCAGCTGACATGCGCCACCAGCTGCGCGGAGAGCAGCGCGCTGTCTGCCTGGCCGAGACTGGCCGCAGCGCTGAAGTCGGGCGAGGCCCACAGTGCGGTCAGGCCCTGCGTCAGGCTCAGGCCTTCACGGTTGAGCGCGAAGCTGCCCAGCACCACAAGGGACAGGGCCAACAGGCTGCAGGCCCGGCCCGGCGTGAGGTGCAGCGGGCGACGGCCTGATGCGGGGCGGGTGCTCATGGCCTGCTCAGTGGTTGCCATCGGTGGTCTCCCCCTCAAGTGTCGCCTCATCATCTATCAGATGGCTGGCGAGCAGTGCGGCGAAACGATTGGCCGAGGGCAGGGCGCCGAAGCTCCAGACCGGCGGCAGGAACAGCGGCGCCGAGGCCTGGCTGTTCTCGCGCACGCCGGGCATGGCCTGCCACAGACCGTTATGTGCCAGTGTCTGGTGTCCGCCGGGCGGCAGCGGCTCCACCACCACCATGCGGCCCTTCAGCGTCACCAGCTTCTCGAGGCTGACGGTGGCGAAGCCCCAGGCGTTGGTGTCCCCTTGCCAGGCGTTGTCGATGCCCATGCGCTCGATCACGGCCTGGAACAGGCTGTTGTCGCCGAAGATGCGCACATGGCGGTCATCCATGAATTGCACCATCAACAGCGGCAGGGGCGATTGGCCCTTGCGTGCCGCCTGCTGGCGCAGCGCGGCGTTGTAACCGGCAAGGCGAGCGGTGCTCAGGCGAATCAGCTGTTCGGCCTGGGGCTCGCGCTGCGTCAGCTTGCCCAGCTGGCGGGTCGCCTTGACCAGTGTCTGCCAGGTGTCGGCGTCCGGGGTATAGATGGCGATGCTGGTGACCGGCGCAATGTCCGACAGGCGCGGCGCGAGGCTGGACAGCATCGGGCTGATCAGGATGTCGGCGGGGGCGAGAGCGGCCAGCTGCTCCAGGTTCGGCTGGGTGCGCAGGCCGAGATCCCGCGTGCCCTGCGGCAGCGCCGGTTGATCCACCCAGCTTGCGTAGGTGGCGACCTGGCCCACGCCCATGGCGCGCACTCCGAGTCCGGTCAGGGTCTCGGCCAGGGTCCAGTCCAGTGCCACGATGGGGCGATCGACGAAGCCGGCCGGTGGCTGGGCTGTCTCGGTCATCGCTGTCTGTTTCATCGCAGCCACGGCCGCCGCAGCCTCGTCTGCCAGTGCCTCCTCCGTTGCGGCAGCGCTGGCGGGGCCCACCACCAGCAGGCTCAGACTGATCAGTGCCAACAGCCACTTCATAGCGGCACCGCGATCTGCTGCTGGCTCTGCGGCGGGGTGATCACCTGCATTTCGACGCCGTAGATATCCTTGAGGGTGGCGGGGTTCATCATCGCGTCGGGCGCGCCTTCAGCCAGCACCTGGCCGCCGTGCAGCGCCACCAGGCGATCGCAGTAACGCGCCGCCAGATTGATGTCGTGCAGCACGATGATGATGCCCAGCCCGAGGGTGTGGCTCAGGTGCGAGACCAGCTCCATCACCTCGATCTGATGGGCGATATCCAGCGCCGCCAGCGGTTCATCCAGCAGTAGATAACGACTGCCCTGGGCCAGCAGCATGGCCAGCCACACGCGCTGACGTTCGCCACCGGAAAGGGTATCGACCTGCTGCTCGGCGAAGGCTTCGGTGTGGGTCAGCGCGATGGCGCGCTCGATGGCTTCTTCATCCTTGGGGCCGGGACGACCGAGCAGGCCGTGCCACGGATAACGGCCGAAGGCGACCAGCTCGCGGCCGGTCAGCGCTTCGGCCGCCGGCAGATGCTGCGGCAGGTAGGCCACCGCCCGCGCGAATTCCCGACTGCCGAACTGCGAGAGCGGGCGATCGTCCAGCGCCAGCTTGCCACTGGTCGGCGTGTTCTGACGCGCCAGCAGCTTGAGCAGTGTCGACTTGCCGGAGCCATTGTGGCCAATCAGGCCATGCACCTGGCCGGGGGCGAAATCGAGAGACTGCGTCTTGAGCAGGCAGCGCTCGCCGAGGTCAAAGCGCAGGTGGTCGAGAGTGAACATGAAAGCATCGTCATCCGTGGTCAGGGCGTCAGGCTAGGGCGTCAGGCTAGGGGCGATTCATTCTGGGCGACATGACGCGGAGACGGTCGCCCATCCGTGCTCCGCGGGGCCATCAGTGCTGATCGCCTCTTGCTGTCGGGATGTCATCACGCCGGCTTCGTCGTCGCGCCTTGCCGGGCGCGGCTGACGTGCGCTGCACGGCTGGCGGCGAATCCGCGGTGTCCTGCTGGCAGGCGGCACAGTCGCGGCTGACTTCATTGCGATAACAGCCCGCCGCGGCCAGCCGCATCTCGCAGTGCTGCTGCGCCTGGGTGACGTAGCGGCCTGCCATGCGCTCGGACACGCCGAGTCGCTCGCCGATCTCGCGCTTGGTCAGGCCCTCGAGGCGATACCAGGTCAGGGCGAGGCGAAAATGGCCCGCCAGCTCGGAGAGTGCCGCATCGACGACCTGCAGCTTCTGGCGGCGCGCCACGCTCCTCTCCGGGTCCAGATGGGCGGCCGCCACACGCTCATCGCCCTCGGACACCGATTCGAATTCCGGTGCGCGGGACTGGTGGCGGTGATGGTCGATGATCAGGTTGCGAGCGATGCGAAACAGCCAGGCGCGCGGGTTGGCGGGCCAGTCTCCGGTCAGGCGCAGACGCAGATAGACCTCATGGCTGATGTCTTCCGCCAGCTCATGCGAGCCCAGCTGGCGCACCAGAAAGCCGGTCAGTTCGTGACGATGCTCGGCAAACAGCTGGTCCAGCGAGTGGCGGTATTGCTGTGCAGCACAAGCCTGCAGCTCAGCGGGCGTTTCAGCTTCTGGCCCGTGTGCGTCAGGCGTTCGCTCATTCGTGTCGCGATGAGGCCGAACTGGGGGCTTGGCGTGAGAGGACATCCACGGCTCGCAATGAGGTCTGTCGTGATGGGAGGGTAATGGTATTGTTGTTACGAATCATTATCAATGATTGTGTATCAGACACGCCAAGGACCGCCCCCGAATGTCTCGAGGGCGGTCCCGGTGCTGCTTGGTCGTAGTTAGCTGGTCTTGGCTGACGGGTCGTAGCTGACGGGTCATGGCGATCACCAGGTCATCGAGACCTGGTGATCGCCAAGCGTCACTGCCTAGCGGCGGGCGAAGGCCGCGATGGGGTTATCCAGCTCGCCCTTGAGCTGCAGGGCGCCGGACGGATCGGTGAGATCGACCATCTGCTGGTTGTTGCGCAGCTGCAGGCGGTTGAGGCACGACAGCGTGAAGCGCGGCGCGAACAGATCATGACGCGCGAACTTGTCGGCCATCTCCGGGTGGGCATCCTGATAGTCATGGATGCAGGCCGCGACGCGCGACCAGAAGGCCTCCTCCGTCATCACCTGCTCGCGCACCAGCAGCGGTACCGCGAAGCGGAAGATGCAGTCGAAGACATCGGTGAGCAGCGACAGGATACGGATCGGTTCCGGCACCTCGACCACCAGACGCTCGACCCCTGCCGGCAGTTCGAGTGCGCGCGTCTCTTCGGTGGCGAACAGCGCCGCTTCCTCGGCGATGTCCTTCATCAGCGCACCACATGGCACGCCATCGCGCAGACGCATGATCAGGTTCTCGCCGTGCGGCATGAACACCAGGTCGTGCTTGAAGTAGCAGTGCAGCAGCGGCGTCATGTAAGCCGTCAGCCACTTGTCGATCCACGCTTCGGCGCCGATGCCGGAGCGCTCGATCAGCGCCGGCAGCAAGGCCTTCTCATCGTTGTCGACATGCAGCAGCGCGGCCATGGTCATCAGGCGCTCGCCCTCGTCCTTGACGTCTTCCGGGCTCTCGCGCCACAGGCTGGCCAGCATCTTGCGATAGCCGACGGCCGCCGGGTCCGCGTCTTCCAGCACATCATCGCGATAGCCGATGGCCGCGACTTCACGCAGCAGGCGGAAGCCCCACTTCTCGAAGGACGGGTCCGAATCGATCAGGCCCTGCAGCCACTGATTGATGACCGGAGTGGCACGCATGTAATAGGGCGACAGGCCGCGCATGAAGCCCATGTTGAGGATCGACAGCGCCACCTTCACATAGCGACGGTTCGGCTGATTGCGGTTGTAGAGCGTGCGAATCGACTGCTGCGCCTGATAGCGGTCCTCCCCCAGGCCGAGACAGACGATGTGCTGACTGGCGATCTCGGCGGCGAAGGTGATCGCCAGCTTGTGGCTCCACTGCCACGGGTGCACCGGCATCATCAGGTAGTCGGAAGGCGCAAGGCCCTTCTCGGTCAGCTGCTGTTCCAGACGGGCGAGTTCGGCTTCACCCAGCTCTTCCTCGAGCAGACGGCGCGGATCGAGACCATCCACGGCCGAGTAATGGGCGTTGTCGCGATGCACGGCGATCCACACCAGCGAGAACGGCTGCGCGGCTTCCGGCGCGTAGGCGCGATAGTCCAGCGCATCGAAGCCCATGCGGCCATTGTTGGCGACGAAGCACGGGTGCCCTTCGCTCATCGCCGATTCCAGGGTCTGGAAGGAGGCACCTGCCAGCACGCGGGCGGACTGATTCTCGCGCACGGCGCGCTGCATCTTCCAGGCGCTGGAGGCGAGCGTGGCGCTGACCTCCTCGAGATAGACCGGCAGCAGACGCGGCGGAATCTCCAGCACGTCATTGAGTTCCAGAATCAGCTCACGCGCGTCCAGCGGCAGGGCGTTGCCGTTGGCATCCAGGCGCTGGATGGAGGCGGCATCGATCAGCCAGTGATCGAGCTGGAAACGGCGCGCCACGAAGCGATATTCCGCCGCGCGGCGGCTGACCGGCTGCGTGTCGCTGACCTGCGCTGCCAATGGCAAGCGGAAGTGATGCCAATTGTCATGGCTCTGGCAGGCGGTGCGGGTACCGCAGTCATCGGCGCATTGCGGGTGGATCAGACGCTCGTGGCTGAACTCGGCCAGCGCCTTGCGCACCAGCAGGCGATTGGCCTGCTGCCAGTCCGGGCCGGTGAGATGCTGGCTGGCCGCGGCCGGGGTGGCGGTCACGCCGCGGTCCAGACGCGGGCTGCGGCTGGCCAGGGCAGCGCGGAAGTCCTGCGGGGTGCAGAAGCACAGGCGCGCCGGCTTGCCGTCGAGATCCAGCGGGCCATGATCGACGAAGCCCACTGCGGCATTCAGCGGATGAATGGCGCGATTGCGGCTGTCCGGCTCCACCACCACACGGGTCACGGGACGGACTGCATCTTTCCCTTCATCGGCATGCTCATCGCGGAACTGGCCGGCGAAGATCATCGCCATGATCGATTCGATCACCGCCCGCGAGAAGCCGCTGATGGGGGCCTGGTCCTCGCTGCGCGGCGCGACGAGGAAGTGCATGCCGAAGTCGCCGGGCTGCACACTGTAATGCTTGCCGAGCGGGTCGTGCGCCGGGTCATAGAGCTCGACCAGAAAGGCCGGCTGGTCATTGTAGAAACCGACCCAGCCCTGGGCGTGCTGGCTGTCTTCCAGGCCCTGGTAGAAGTCGTACTTGGTGGTGATGAGGTCATCACTCATGCCCCAGAAGCTGGCGCGTTCACCGCTGGTCCATTCATCCACCATCGCCATGTCGGCGGCAAGGTCGAGCGGGCGCAGCGCGAATTCGGCACGCTCGCTCGTGCTGTCATCCTGCGGCTTGCGCAGGCGTGCCTGGGCTTGCTCCAGCTCCACCGCGCGTCGGGTGAAGCGCGTTCCCGGCGCCGGGCTGAGCAGATCGAGCGTTGCGGGCGCGGCGAGCGATGTCGTCCCGAATACCTGTTGTGACGGTGTCGCTGCACTGTGAGAACTTGCCGCGCTGCTGGACTGTTCGGCGCTTGCGGCGCTGGTGATGTCGACTGGCATGTTCATGCGGTGGTCTCCCGGTGTTGCGGTGCAGCGGTGTGGGTCGTGTCGGCCTGGGGGGCAGAGGCGGCGTCGGCAGAGGCGGTGCCGGCAGAAGAGCTGACGGCAGAGGATGGGCCGGTAGATGAGCTGACGGTAGAGGATGGGCCGGCGTGAATATCCGTCTCGCCGTAGGGCAGGTGTGCAGCGGGCAGCGGTGTGAAGCCATTGCCACAGCCCTTTTCAGAGCCGGGCGCGCCGAAGCTCTGGAAGGCGATGCGGCGCTCGATGGTATAGACCTCACGACCGGTGATGGCGCGCAGGATGCAGCTGTTGCGATAGCAGGCCATGCCCAGATCCGGCGCGGCCAGCGAGTGGGTATGCAGCTCGGCATTCTGGACGAAGATCTCGCCGGCGAACGGTGATTGATCGCCTTCGTTGCCGTCGGCATCCGCGGTGCTTTGCGTGTCGACGGCGTAGAAGCGACCGACGGCGTAGCGGCCTTCCTCGTCACGACGAATGCGTGACTCGATGCTGCGCAGGAAGGGCGGCGCCACGTAGTGATAGCCTGTGGCCAGCACCACGGCGCTGGTGTCATGACGCCAGGCCTGCTGCTGTTCGCGCTGATAGAGCCCCAGCGTGAAGTCGCCGTCGGTCTCTTGCTTGTTCAGCGAGGTCAGTTCGGTATTGGTCATCAGGGTGGTGGGCACCACGCCTTGCAGCTGCTTGGCGTAGAGGGTGTCGTAGATCTCGTCGATCAGCTCGAGATTGATGCCCTTGTAGAGGCCCTTCTGGGTCGCCAGCAGAGTGTTGCGCTGCTCACGCGGCAGGGCGTGGAAGTAATCGATGTAATCCGGCGAGGTCATCTCCAGCGTCAGCTTGCCGTATTCCAGCGGGAAGAAGCGCGGCGAACGCGTGATCCAGTTGAGCTGGTAGCTGTGCTGGTCGATCTCGCGCAGCAGGTCGAGATAGATCTCGGCGGCGCTCTGGCCGGAACCGATGATGGTGATGGCCGGCTGGGAGGTCAGCTCCTCCTTGCGCGCCAGATAGTGAGCGTTGTGGCACACGCGGCTGCCCGCGACCGGCACCACGTCACGCACGGCATCGGCGGCTTGCGGCAGGTAGGGCTGGGTGCCGGTGCCCAGCACCAGCTTGCGTGCGCGATAGGCGAAGGCTTCGCCGGTGCTGGGGCGAGTGCCGCGCACGACATAGATGTCGCCGACATGCTGGATGTCCTGGACGTCGTGATCGAAGCGCAGGCAGCTCAGCTCGCGCGCCGCCCACTGGCAGTACTGGTTGTACTCACGACGCAGCAGGAAGAAGTCTTCGCGGATGTAGAAGTTGTAGAGCTTGTCATGCAGCTTCAGATAGTTGAGGAAGCTGAAGTGGCTGGTCGGGTCGGCCAGCGAGACCATGTCCGCCATGAAGGGCGTCTGCATGCTGGCATCTTCCAGCAGCATGCCCGGGTGCCAGTCGAACGCGGCCTTGCGCTCGAGGAAGACGCCCTGGACGTCTTCCAGCGGCTCGCTCAGGCAGGCAAGGCTGAGGTTGAAGGGGCCGATGCCGATGGCAACGAAATCCAGCACATCATCGCGCGCTTCCAGAGTGTCTGTGACGTGAGGGTTCGAGGTGTCATGCATGACGGCTTTCCTTGGCTTCTGTGGTGTGACTGCGACGGCTGGCGGCCGGAATGTCGGCCAGTGGTGCGCCATGGTTCGGTTGGGCGGTGGTGCTGACGGCCAGCTGATGCGCCTTGACCAGCGCCTGGCCGTGCTGGCGGATCAACTCGACCACGGCGGCTAGGTCTTCCTGGCGCGTTTCCGGATTCAGAAGAGTGAACTTCAGGTACTGACGGCCCGAGACCTTGGTGGCGGCGACGATGGCCTCACCGCTGCGTGACAGGCGCTTGCGGATCTCGCGGTTCAAGGCGTCCCACTGCTCGGCGCTGAGGGTCTCTTCGTTGGCGTCATGGAAGCGGAACACCAGGGTGCTGAGCTCCGGCGCCTGGACGACATCGATATCCGGCGCCGCCTCGAGCAGCTGGTAGCCCTCGCGGGTGAGGTCGATCACGCAATCGAGCATGTCGCCGAGGGCATCGGCGCCCATCAGGCGCAGTGTCATCCACAGTTTCAGGGCGTCGAAACGACGCGTGGTCTGCAGACTCTTGTTGACCTGATCCGGCGTGCCTTCGCGGGCCTGAAGCTCCGGGTTGAGGTAGTCGGCGTGGTAGGTGACGTGGCGCAGCTGGGTGCGATCACGTACCACGCAGGCACTGCAGCTGACCGGCTGGAAGAAGGTCTTGTGGTAATCGATGGTGACGGAGTCCGCCATCTCGGTGCCCTTGAGCCAGTGACCGTGACGACGCGAGGTGATCAGGCCGCCGCCGTAGGCGCCATCGACATGGAACCAGATGCCACGGGCGTGGCATTCACGGCCGATGGCCTGCAACGGGTCGATGCTGCCGAAGTCGGTGGTACCGGCAGTGGCGACCACGGCCATAGGGATCAGGCCTTCGGCGCGGGCATTGTCGAGGGCGTCACGCAGGGCCACGGGGTCCATGCGGCGGCGCTCATCCACGGCGACCGGGATGACGGCATTGTGGCCGAGGCCGAGCAGGGCACAGGCCTTCTGCAGACTGAAATGGCTGATGCCGGAGGCGAAGATGCGCAGGCGTCCGGCTTCCGGCGGCAGGCCGTGGGTCTGGTTGCCGGGGTGGTTGGGCAGCTTCTCGCAGACCGCATCACGCGCCAGTAGCAGTGCCATCAGGTTGGATTGGGTGCCGCCGCTGGTGAAGATGCCATCGGCGGTTGGGCCCAGGCCCAGGCGCTCGGTGGTCCAGTCGATCAGGCGCTGCTCGATCAGGGTGCCGCCGGCGCTCTGATCCCAGGTATCGAGGGAGGAATTGATCGCGCCCAGCAGGCTCTCTGCCCAGACGCCGGGCAGCACGACGGGACAGTTGAGGTGCGCGATGTAGCGCGGGTGATGGAAATAGACGGCATCTTTCAGGTAGAGCGACTTGAGCTCATCCAGACCGGCCTCGAGGTTCTCGAGGGGCGTCTCGAGATCGAGGTCGGCGAAGGCCGGGCGCAGGGCTTCCGGGGTGATGCCACTGAATGGCTTTTGGACACTGTCGAGCTGTTCAGCCACCAGCTGGCTGATGCGGTCCATGCCTGCCTGCCAGGCATCCATGTTGGCAGGCGAGAATAAGGCGGCGCGCGGCGAGCTGGACAGTGAGCTCGCACAGGTGTCGGTCTGGGCGTCAGACACGGAGGATCCGGTGGCAGTGCCGTAGGTGGCGGCGGAATCTAGAAGGCTGTGCATTACATAACCTTATGCGAATGTTCGCAGATAAAGACTTGGAAGAGGCTCGCAGCCAGCTGGGACAGATGGCTCAGGTGCGAGGACCAGTCAGGACATTCATCAAGTGCCGCGTTTGCGGTCGTTGTTGTTGGTGAAGCTGTTGGTGAAGCCGTCGGCGTGGTCAGTCACGTCTGCCGTGGGCATCGGCAGAGTGAGTCGTCACCGAGCGCCCCTGTGTCGAGCAATCTCGGTGGCCGGCAATCCCGGTGGCCGGCATCCCCGGTGTCATGTGCTGGACACGCCAGAGCTATCAGACGATGAGTGGTTCAGGGCGATGGTGCCGGCGACATCCTTGCCGCCGGCGGGTCGTGCGGGTCGATTCAGAATCGACGGACTGCGGAGTTTTCCAAATCAGAAATCATAGGTCAGTGTCGCGGTCATGCTGCGCTCGGCACCGTAATAGCAATAAGTAGTGCTATAGCAGGATGCGATGTATTCCTTGTCGAGCAGATTGCTGACGTTGAGCTGCACGCTGGTGCCGCTCCAGCCGATCTGGCTCAGGTCGTAGCCGACCAGGGCATCGACCAGTGCGTAGTTCGGCACCTTCTCGGTGTTCTCGGAATCCGCCCACATGTCGGCGTAGTAGCGCACGCCGAGGCCGGCATTCAGCCCCGTGAGCGGGCCTTCATTGAAGGCGTAGTCACCCCAGACGCTGACCTGGTGCTTGGGCACCTGGTTGGCATCGTTGCCTTCAGTGCCATCTTCCGCCTTGGCATAGGTCACGTCGGTGTAGCTGTAACCGGCCTGCAGTGCGAAGTCGCGGGTCAGCTGGCTACGAGCCTCGAGCTCAATTCCCTGAGATTCGATTTCACCAGTACTTTCGTAAAAATCATTAAGAGGGTCTTTTGAAACAACATTCTCTTGATTTATACGGAATAGTGAAATGCTGTAGTGGTCACGCGTACCGTTGGGTTGGTACTTCAAGCCAACTTCAGTTTGCTTACCAGTAGTTGGATCCAAAAGATCGCCATCTTCACCTACATAAGAATTAGGAGTAAATGAAGTAGAGTAGCTAATGTAAGGTGAAATACCGTTATCGAAACCGTAGATCAGACCGATACGTCCGGTAATTTCACTATCATCCAAGGAATCGTCTATCTCTGAGTAGTAATTGTTTACCTGGCCATCTTGCTTGTATTCATTATAATCATTGTAGCCTTCATTGTGTATGCTAACCCAATCCTTCCTTAGGCCTGCTGCCAAGTTCCAGTTTCCCCACCCGATTTGTTCATGCACATAGATGCCAGCCTGCTCGAGCTGTCTTTTTTCATTCGTGAATGAGTCATATTCATCATCATAATCTGAGCTGCTACCAGCATTTACATTGTAGTAATCGTAAGTCTCGCTATACCAGTTAACATTGTTTTCACGTCTTTGATAGTCAGCTCCAACCAGTAGTACGTGATCAAAATTTCCTGTCGTAAAGTGACTTTCAATCTGATTATCAACTGTCCACGCGTTAAGGCTTTCATCGGCAGCTGTATACCCACGAGAGAGTTCCGTTCCTGATACCCAGCCTGTCTGATAAACAGTCTCGTAATCAACGTCTGAGCTCAGATAGCGAAATTTTTGCCGAGCAGTGACATTCTCATTGAAGCGGTGTTCGAAGTCATAGCCGAACATACGCTCGGTGCGTTCGAATTTTTCAAAGTCTTCGTCGCCATCGAAGAAATTATTATCTAGCTTGGTGCCGTTGTAGCTGACCACCGTGCCTTCATAGGGCAGGCCGGAGTGGTAACCGCCTTCCGGGTCCTTCTGGAAGTAGCCCATCAGGGTGACGGTGGTGTCGTCGGTGACGTCCATGGTGATCTGCGGCGAGAAGGCGTAACGCTCTTCCTCGACGGAGTCGACCTGGGTGTCCTCGGCACTGGCGAGGCCGGTCAGGCGATAGGCGATGCGCTGCTCGTCATCCAGCGGGCCGGTGAGGTCGAAGGCCGCGCTGCGTTCGTTGTCGTCGCCGACTGTGAAGCGGACCTGGCCGGAGTCCTGGAACTCGGGGCGCTTGGACTGCATCGCGACCAAGCCACCCGGCGAGGAGCGTCCGTAGAGAACGGAGGACGGCCCTTTCACCACCTCGATGCTGTCGAGGAAGTAGGGGTCGATGGTCATCGAGCTGTAGGAGCCCGAGTCACCCATCAGCTTCAGGCCATCCAGGAAGGTGTTGCTGACACTGCCATCGGAGAAGCCACGCAGCACCAGATAGTCATAGCGGTTGGAGGCACCGATCTGGTTGGTGAAGACGCCCGGCGTGTAGTCCGCGGCACGCTGTACCGTCTCGGCTGCGCGCTTGTCGATATCGTCGCGCGTGATGGTGGAGACGGCCTGTGGGGTTTCCAGATAGCCGGTGTCGGTCTTGGTAGCCGCTGTGGTGGTCACCGTCATGGTGTCGAGGGTCTCGTCCTGAGACTCACGGTGGTCGGCCGCCATGGCCTGACCGGCGAAGGGCAGGCCAAGGCCAATCGCCAGTGCCAGAGGGTGCCTGGGCAGGGTCATCAGCAGGGAGCGAGTGGCTTTATGTGCGGCGGAGTCTTTCATGAGCGCGGTGTTCCATCCGGAATGATTTATATAGGAATGATTCTTGTTCGTCGTTCTCTCCTGTGGGTAGACGTTCAGATGACCGCTTTCTGAACCATGAATGAGAATTATTTTTATCATTCTCTTATGTCGTGGTGTCATGAGGGCTGACTATCGCCGTCATGCGCGCCCTCGCTGGCTGGCGCGGGCCGTTATCCTTGGCTGCTACCGGCACAAAAAAACCGCCCCGTGGGGCGGTTCTGATGACGCGATGAACGTGCTCGCGACGGAAGCGCCGCGCTTGTCTGGCGGCGTCGCGCTGTGCTGAAGGTTACTGGTCGACCATCTCGCCCTGCAGTGTGACGGGAATGTCGCCTACCAGCTTGCCGTAGCCCAGCAGGTTGAGCAGGGTGCTGCCGACCTGATTCCTGGCGACTTCTGCACTGTCCAGTGAGATGGGGTCGGCGTTGATGAAGGTCAGGTGGGTGGCATCCTGACGGGTGACCTCCAGCGGCAGGGTCTCGCGGTGGGTGCGGTTGCCATCGGTGGCCGAGAAGGGCACCTGCATGCGCGTCGTCTGACCGGGCTCCAGCGCCGCGATGGCCAACGGGTCAAGGTTCAGGGTCAGCGTGGCCAGGCGCATCTGACTGACGCCGGACAGCCACGGCGGCAGCTCGCCGACCTTGTCGAGCAGGTCGGTCTGGCCGACGCTCAAGGGAATGCTCATCTTGCCGTCATCTCCTACGGTGCCGCTCAGGCCATTGAGGTGATGCACGTGCTCCACATTGCCCTGGCTGCCCTGCGCGGTCAGCGTCGCGGTGGCGCCGCTGCTATTGGGCACCAGCTGCCAGGCTGCCTGTGTCGGCAGACTCACACCGATGCCACTCATGGCGAAGGCCAGTGCCGCGGCCTTGATCGGGGCGCCGAAGCGGCTTTTGGCGGCTGTGGCGGTGAGGCGGCTGGCGGGTTTGCCGGTCGAGCGACGCGCAAGCGTGCGACTCAGGGCGCGGGTCCAGCGAGAGAAAGGCAATGACATGTCATGACTCCTGATGGCCAGGGGCTTGATCGGGCGAGGCCCACCATGAGCGCCTGGAAAAGATTCGATGCTGCAGATGGGACATTGGACAGGCGGCGGCTCTAAGGGTTCGCGACACTCGTCGCAGTCGCAGGCTGACGGGGATGATCAACGCACATCTCGCGTCGCAGCCGGGAGGGGGAAATCGCTATGTTGTTGAGTTTTCGGGCTTTCACGAGGCTCATGCTTTCGCTATCATATGCGCGCTGCATGGGCCCATAGCTCAGTTGGTTAGAGCACTCGACTCATAATCGATTGGTCGCAGGTTCAAGTCCTGCTGGGCCCACCATGCATGCCTTCCAGTGGGGTTTCATTCAGCTGATGCTCAAAAGCTCCAGTGCCCCGACAAGTCGCCAATGGCGGCTTTTTTGTGCCTGTCACTTCGGCCTCTCTTGCTGTTCTTTCTTTCTCTTCTTTCCCTTCTTTCCCTTCTTTCCCCCACCAGTGCATCAATGGCGTGATTTCTCGTGGTCCTGAACCACGAACGCCCCATGCCGTGGGGCATGAGGCGTTTTCCTCTGCATTGGCGAGGATCATCCGGTTCGGGTGATCTCTTGCAGGGTCGCTATCACTGAGTCTCTTCTGCCATTTCCTGCTCAGTGTCATTGGCGGCACCGCTGATGGCGTTGCCGGCGGTGGTCAGCGCATTGGCGGTCGCCTGACGAGTGTCCTGCCAGGCGCTGGCAGCGGTGTTCTTGGTTTCATCCCAGGCCGCTGCGGCGCTCTTGCGCGTGTCCTGCCACCAGTCGGTGGTGTAGTTCGGCTGCTGCTCGAACTCGCTCACATCCATGTCGAGGTGGATGCGATATTCCAGGGCATCCAGATCATCGCCCTGTTCGGTCTCGAGGGTGAACTTGCCCGTTTCCACGACGTACTGGTTCTCGTCCAGCCCCATGGAGTCATCGCTTTCGACGACCAGAGCGGCGACCTGCATGTTGTCGTCGAGCAGGATGTCCTCGACTTCACCGATCACGTTGTTGTCATCGTTCTGCAGGTAGACATTGGCATCCATCAGCTCATCTGCGGAGTAGAGCCCCTGCGGACTGGCCATGGCCATGCTGGTAGTGGACAGCAGCGTGGTCGCGGTGATCGCACCCAGAATCTGTTTGCGGTTCATATTGCTCATGCCGTACTCCTTGCGTGTTGAATCGGTACTTCTGGTCCGGTCCCTCAAGCGCTTCCTTCTCGCTCATGGCGCTAATGATTCGCCAGAACCATGACCCTACCCACTGAGATCCTGACGAGACCGACAAGTTTCAAGGGGGTGAAAGAAAAACTTGTACGAGAATTCCTCTGTCTGTCACATGCAAGGTGTAGTGGAGCAATGTCGTCGTGCCACGAGAGTGAGCTTTCTGGTGCTCCGTACCTGTCGCGAACAGGCCGCCCGCAAGCGCTCTGTCAGCAGGGCCCTGACGAAGGGGGCGAGTAGAGGGGGCGAGCAGAGAGGTGAGGTGCTGAAGGATTGCTTGGATGCCAAGGCCCTCGCCATTCAAGGCAAGAAGTCGAGACAAGGCACGTGGATATGCCGCAATCAGTGCGCGTTCAAGGCTTTTTCTGCTCGCTGATTGGCTGCCTGACGAGTGGGACAAGATGTTTTTGCACGTCAAAAGAGGCTTTTTTGTAGCGAAGTGTTACACGGCTCTGGCGGCGCTCTCTCATGCCACAGCGGGCGCATGGGGAGAGGTAAACGCTTGATCAGCGCACACGAAAACGCCTGCCAATGCGTCTACATTAGCTATACAGATACGTTCTGATACGCGTTAAAACTTGTACACGGTTTTGGAAGTGTCTAACTTTGCAACTGTCGAAGCACGGCGGGGCAGGCAGGAGATCACCTGATACAACATTGATGGAGCCGCAGAGCCGCTTTTTCAATCCCTTGTCAGGTTGGTGCAAGTTTCCACATCGTCATGCCGCCCGCTCCACCGGTTTCGAGCACAAGGTTTTCATCATGGATCCAATGGAGGGCATCGAGATGAACACAGTACGCAAGGTTCCCATGGAGTGTTCACGCTGTGGCAGCAACCGGGTTCACCTCGAAGACTCCCCGGCAGATGATGACATCGTCAGTTGTGCAGAATGTGATGAGTTTCTGGGTGTCTGGTTCATGTTGCGTGATCGCCTTGAAGTCAGTGCTCGCAAGCGAGCTGCGATTGACCCGGCCCTGATGGCGCAGAAGGTGGTCCAGCAGCTGGACGCCTCGGCCTGAAGCAAGCGCCTGTAAGGCCCAGTGTTCGCCAGTGCGTGTGAGGGCGCACAAGAATTTTTACCTCAGTGCCAGTCGGATTCGCTGTTTCGCCCTGGTCGCGGGCTTGTTGCCCAAGGCAACGAAACTGAATTTATGGCACTGCAGGTGGAGTCGAGATTTCCGTGATACCGCTGACGACTGTTCAGCGTCCTGGTCGACCTGCGGCGAGCCGCGTTGCTTCCGCGATAGGTCCTGTTCTGCCTGAGAGTGTTTTCCCGGCCTTTGGTCGGGATTTTTTTGGCTTCAAGCCCATGAATACCCGTCTGACGCCCGTCTGAAGAACGGTGCGGCGGACACCCCCTGATCTGGTATGCGTTTGATCTGCGTCATTCGCGAGGTGTTATCAGACTGTAAGATAGTGCTGTCAGACTCTTGCCCGTCGCGCTGCCATGAAGTGTGTTCCGCGCTCTGCGCGATACCTTCCGCAGCCGTGAGCGCAGAGACTGACCAGCGATAAAATTGTGGCATCTAACCGAAAGTGCAATGGAGTCTGTCGCTATCTGTCTCCATCATGCGCACGCAAACCGAGCCACGTCTTGATGTTTTCTGTACTGAGAATCTGGTCATGACATCGTCATCTTTTGCGTCGAAAAGGAGTTCGCGCATGTTTACCCCATCAGTCCCGACCCGTAATGGCCCTCAGTGTCCCGAATGCAACGAAGCGCTGGATTGGCCTGCCCGTGATCTGCCGGATGATCACATCCTCAAGTGCCCCAACGGCCATGCGTTGTGTTCGATGGGCGATTTTCGCCTGGCGGCACGTGAGATGGCGCTGCAGGAGGAGTTCCGCCTGACGCGTGATGGCGCCAGGTCACACGGCCAGCACCGTGTGCCGGAGCGGCCCGTCGCACGCATGTCCAACACCGCAAGCCACGGCACCAGCCATGAGTCGCTTGCCGGCAGCATCAGCGCCGCGTGACATCTGTCTGTTCGCGCCTGCCTCTCAAGCCCCGGCCACCGTGCCGGGGCTTTGCGTCTGAGCGTAGTGCCGGGCAGTGCCTGGGCGAGGTATCTCGGTGAGGTAGCTCGAGCCGAATGACGAGCGACTCCCCGCCAGCGGGGTTGCATGCCGTGCGAGTGGCCCCATGTCTTGGGGAGACGCCAATCGACCAGCTTCAAGGCGAGCGGCCCAGACACCGAACAGGAGAATGCTTCATGTCAGATCTTTCCGAGGAACTGCGTATTCCCAAGCCGTGCCCGGACTGTGGCAGCCAGCGAGTCCGCGTCTCGCAGGTCCACAATCCCGACGACAAGGTGTTCTGTGCATCCTGCGGTACCTACGTCTGCCTGTATGCCGATGTGGCCAAGATGCGAGAGGAGGGCGCGAGCAGCGAAGCGGAAGAGCTGCTGGAGCAGGCGTCCAACAAGGGCATGAAGAAGTGACCTGATCTCTGGCATGAGACACCGACAAAAGAAAAGGCCCCCCACCGTGAGGTGAGGGGCCTTTTCTTTTATCGGGCACATTTCATGTCAGGCGTATTTCATGTCAGGCGCAGGCCCTATGCTTGCGGGCCCGCGCCTGGGTTCGCGTTAGCTCTCGTCACCCTGACTCGGGGTGGAGGCCTTGGCGATGGCGCCAGTGTTGTCGGCGGCTTCCAGCTTGGCCAGCATGTTCTCTGACTGACGCTTGAAGTTGGCGAGCGCCTTGCCGGACAGAGACTTGTTGTTCGGCAGCTGAACGCGCATGGCATCGACCTGGCGGTTGTTGACCATCACCTCATAGTGCAGGTGCGGGCCGGTGGAGCGGCCGGTGTTGCCAGACAGGGCGATCTTCTCACCCATGGTCACGCGCTCGCCTTTCTTGACCAGCGGGCGTGACAGGTGCAGATAACGGGTCTTGTAGCCGTTGTCCATGCGTAGCACCAGATAGCGACCGGCCAGCGGGTGGTTGCCGACCAGCTCGACGACGCCATCCGCGGTGGAAAGCACCGGCGTGCCGATACGCACCGCGAAGTCAGTGCCCTTGTGCGGGCTGATGCGTCCGGTCACCGGATGGCGACGGCTGAGGTTGAACGGCGAGCTGATGCGCGCCTTGTGCGCCAGCGGATAGCGATTGAAGGCCGGGTCGAGGCCCTTGCCGTCGGGGGTGTAGTAGCGGCCGTCGCTGCTGTTGCGCACTACGGTCAGTGACTTGCGAGAACCTTCATAGCGTGCGGCGAGGATGCGGGAATCCATGCTGGTACCGTCGATCATGTCGGACTCGACCAGCACCTGGAACTTGTCACCCTTGCGCGTATCGCGACGGAAATCGATCTTCTTGCCCAGTACCTGGGTCAGCTGGCTGACTTCCGCGACGCCCAGGCCAGTGGCTTCCGCTGACAGGGAGAAGCTGCCACTGACCGTACCGGCGAACATGCGCTGAGTGGCCTGGGTTGCCTTCTCGATCTTGGCGACATTGAAGCTTTCACCGCCGGCCTCACGCTTGACCATGAAGCCGCGACGCGCGTCCTTCATGATGCGCAACGCCAGCAGGTTGCCGTCTTCATCCAGCTTGTAATCGAAGCTGTCGCCGATGCGCCAATGCGTCAGCACGCGCTTGTCAGGCAGCGCCCTGAGGATGCGCGTGGTCTCGCTGTAGCCAAGGCCCAGCGAGCGCTCCGCCATCACGGCGAAGGTATCGCCGGCCTGCACGGTATAGGTCTGCCACTCGGGCACATAGACTTCCTCGGCCGCCAGCTCGGTCTGCAGCGTCGGGCTTTCGCCGAGCTCGACCGGGTCGACGGAGAGGTCGTCATAGGAGGTACCGCCGGCCTGTTCGTCGGTCGCGGTGCCGATGACGGCTTCTGCGGTCTTCACTGCCGCCGGCGCCAGTGCCACGATCGGGCCTGCCGTCTGGCTGTCGGGATGATAGTTGGCATCCGTCAGCAGCGTCGGCATGTCGAAATCGATGGCGACGATCTCGCTGGGCGTCAGTGCTGCCAGCGGAATGTCACCGGAGGCCGAGCTGGGCGCCGCCTGATTGGCGAGCTGCGCCGGGCTCAGGGGAGACTGAGTGTCGTCGGCGGCAGCAATCGCCAGCGGCAGCTTGGCCGGGGTGCTGGAATTTGCACTGGCCAGGTCGATGGCGATGGACTGTGAGGCCGTAGAGACATCAGGAGCATCGAATGTTTCGAGAAGCTTGTGAGCACCCAGCACGGTAACCATGGTGGCAACAGGTAAAAGAAGATACTTGTGCGCGCGAGGGAGCGAATGAAGGATTCGCAGCATATGTGACCGATAAAGTTATGTGAAATGAAAAGATGGCAACAATGAGGCATTCGAACCTTAACCAAGGTTCCCATCGTTCGATAGGCTGGACGCATGTCCAGTATGAGTAATTCAACCCTGTTTAGATCATTGACGGCGCAATTGGCGGTACCGGCAACATGAGGTCTGGCGAAAATAGCGCCATTTTTGCTTAGGAAACGCTGTTCAGGCAGTAAATCCTGCTTGGTGTTAAATTTTGTAAAGTTACGCAAAATAGCGTATTTGGCCTCCTGCATTTCAGAGGATGCCGTCCTGATGTCCGAGGATTGCGACCAGATGTCGGGAGTCTGACAGCACAGAATGCTCTTTTGCTCCCGTCGGGTTGCAGTATCAGGTGTCTGGTTTTTTGCGCCTGGCATGTCAGGATTGCCCCGTGCATTCCCGTACGTTCTGCAAGAGGAATCCCGATGTCGTCACGCGTGACACTGGCTCAGTGGCAGATGCTGGCCGCCGTGGTAGACCACGGCAGCTTCGCGCGCGCGGCGGCCGCGATCCACAAGAGCCCCTCGACCCTGAATCACGCCGTGCATCGCCTCGAGGCCTTGCTGGGCGTGCAGGTGCTGGAGCCGGTCGGGCGCAATGTCCGGCTGACCGAGGCGGGTGAATTGCTGCTGCGCCGGGCGCGAGCTGTTCGAGGAGAAGGAAGCGGACCTGTTGATCAGCGGCCTGATGCTGGATGGCCATCTCGGCACCCCGTTGCTGCGTGAAACCTTCATCGCCGTGGCAGCGCCGGGGCACCCGCTGCACGCCCTCGGGCGGCCGCTGGATCTGCGTGATCTCGTGCAGCATCGCCAGCTGGTGGTGCGCGACAGCAGCCGTTCCAGCGGCATGGATGCCGGCTGGCTCAAGGCCGAGGCGCGCTGGACGGTGAGTCACCTGGCCACGTCAGTCGATCTTGCCGAACGCGGACTGGGCTTCGCCTGGTTGCCCCGTACCCGCATGAGCGAGGCTCTGGCCCGGGGGCGGCTGCTGCCACTGCCGCTGGCCAATAGCGGCGAACGCGAAGTATCGCTGATGCTCTATCTGCCGGACGATGATCGCGCGGGCCCTGCCGTCCGGGCGATGAAGGCGCAGCTGCACGCTGCCGTCGAGCAGGACGCCAGCGAGCGGCGTTCCTGAAAAGCGTGCAGAGCTTGAGAAAAGCACTGGGATCGCACAACGTGATCGTTCGAGAAACTCGATCGTTGCCACGCAGTGAATTCGCTTGCGCTGTCGCGCTCGACTCTTAGGCTGGGGGCATCCTCTCAAGCCATAATAAGGAGCGTGCAAGATGGGCTTACTGGTCGACGGCAAGTGGCAGGATCGCTGGTATGACACCGACAGCACCGGCGGTGAATTCAAGCGCGAGAGCGCGCGGCTCAGGGATTGGGTCGTGGCGCCCGATGCCCCGCTCGAGGGGCCGCAGGGACAAGCGGCCGTGCCCGTCAGTGCGGACCGCTTCCACCTCTACGTCTCGCTGGCCTGCCCCTGGGCGCACCGCGCGCTGATCATGCGCTCTCTCAAGGGGCTCAAGCCGCTGGTCGGCATGTCCTACACCAGCCCCTTGATGCTCGAACATGGCTGGAGCTATCTCGAGGAAGAAGGCTCCAGCGGTGATCCGATCAATGGCGTGCGCTATCACCACCAGCTCTACACCCTGACCGACCCGCACTACACCGGCCGTGTCACCGTGCCGGCGCTGTGGGACAAGCAGACCGGTCGCATCGTCAACAACGAGTCGGCGGAACTGGTGCGCATCTTCAATGGCGCCTTCGATTCGCTGACCGGCAATGATCTGGACTTCTATCCCGAAGATCTGCGCGACGAGATCGATGCCATCAATGCCGAGGTCTATGACAAGGTCAACAATGGCGTCTACAAGACCGGCTTCGCCACGCGGCAGGAGGTCTACGAGCGTCACTTCACGGCGCTGTTCGAGTGCCTGGATTCACTGGAGCGCCGACTGGCCGACTCGCGCTATCTCACCGGTGAATGGCTGACTGAAGCCGACATCCGCCTGTTCACCACCCTGATCCGCTTCGATGCCGTCTACTTCGGGCACTTCAAGTGCAATCAGCGCCGTATCGCCGACTATCCCAATCTCTCGCACTATCTGCGCGAGCTGTATCAGTGGCCGGGCATCGCCGAGACCTGCGATCTTGCGCATATCAAGACCCACTATTACGCCAGTCAGCAGACCATCAATCCCACCGCTATCGTGCCGCTCGGCCCGAGCCTGGCGCTCGACGCTCCCCATGACCGCGAGCGTCTGCCGGGCCAGGGCATTCGCCGTCACGCCTGAGGTCTTGAAGTGTGAGCTGATCGCGCCTGAGTTGATGGCGCCCGAGTTGATGGCGAGCAGCTGCGGTTGGATCAGGCGCGCGGTGTCGGGCGTCTGATCTTCGCCAGCCAGCGGTCCAGTGCATTGCCGAAGTCGCGTTGCTCGCGCTGGCCATAGGCGGACGGGCCGCCGGTGTGCTCGCCGCTGGAGCGCATGCTCTCCATGAAGTCGCGCATCTGCACCTTGGCGCGAATGTTGTTGCCATCCAGCGCCTCGCCGCGGGTCGTCATCACCAGCGCGCCTTTCTCGATTGCCTCCAGCGCCAGCGGCAGGTCGGAGGTGATCACCATGTCGCCGGGGTGGGCGCGCTCGACGATCAACTGATCGGCAGCATCGGCCCCTTGTGGGACCGACAGCGCCTTGACGTGCAGCGAGCGCGGCAGCGGCACCTGATGATTGGCGACGAACCAGGTGGGGGTCGCGGTGCGTTCCGCCGCGCGCACCAGGATGTCACGCGCGGCGCGCGGACAGGCATCGGCGTCGACCCACAGCGTGGTGACATGCTCGGCGGGATGTTGTGGGGAGGGGGCGTCATGGTCTTGCGCGTCAGTCATGCAGGCTCCTGTCAGGTGGCTGTTCAGCGAGTCGTGATGGCGGGGCGCATGCCTGCCCGAGGACGGGCGGCCTGCGACCAAGGTCAAAAGAAAGGATGCAGAATGCGTGAGAGGCTGCTAGAATGCCAGCTCCTCGCATGTAGTGACCCACCATCCTGAGTAGCCGAGCCCGACGTGATCGCCGTTTCTTGTGGCCATCAGCCGGTATTTCGCGCCTCCCGGACCGCGTGGCGTAGCTTGCCCCAGCCATCCGTGACCCCTCGATTCGATCGATGTCCGGCCGCCGCGATGCAAGACCCGTCCCTGTCCACAGTGTGCATGATGGAGCGCCCCGAGACTCTGAGTAGAAGAGCCTCTGGTTGCTGTACGGTCGCCGCAGCGTTGTGCCTGAAAGTGGAATTGCGTCCACCTTCAGAGCAACCCGGGCCCGTCCATGCCAAGACGTCCAGCACTCGTACGTTTTTTCTGATGATGCCAGCGCCTCGTGCCTGACTGCATCGCCAGACGGAGCCCTTACGCTTCGTGTCGGTTCAACCCGACCCATTCTTCAGCTGCAAGCCTTACTTGTAGCCATTTAGGTGTGAGATATACATGACCACGACTTCCGTCGTCGATCGCTTCAGCGATCTTGCCCTGCTGCCTGCCGTCCTGACCTCTCTCGAGAAGCTGGGCTACGAAACTCCGTCCCCGATCCAGGCTCAGACCATCCCGAGTCTGCTCGAAGGCCGTGACATGATCGGCCAGGCACAGACGGGTACCGGCAAGACCGCTGCCTTTGCACTCCCGCTGTTGACCCGTCTGGACCTCGACCGCCGTGAACCGCAGGTTCTCGTGCTGGCCCCGACCCGTGAGCTGGCCCAACAGGTCGCCGTCAACTTCACACGTTACGGTCAGTTCATGCGTGGCCTGGAAGTGGCCACTCTCTGCGGTGGTCAGGACTACCGCGAGCAGATGCGTAGCCTCAAGAGCGGCGCGCAGATCGTCGTCGGCACCCCGGGTCGTGTCATCGACCACCTGGACCGCAAGAGCCTGAACCTGAACGGCCTGAAAGCCCTCGTGCTGGATGAAGCCGATGAGATGCTGCGCATGGGCTTCATCGATGACGTCAAGCGCGTCGTCGCCGATACCCCGAAGGAAGCGCAGCGCGTCTTCTTCTCCGCGACGCTGCCGACCGAGATCGAGCGTATCGTCAACCGCTACCTGGTTGATCCGGTCAAGGTTGCCATCAAGTCCGAATCGCGTACCGCTTCCACCATCGAACAGATGATGGTGCGTGTCGAAGGCGGCGCCAAGCTGGAAGCGCTGTCCCGTCTGCTGGAAGTCGAGACCGTCGATGCGGCCATCGTCTTCGTGCGTACTCGTGCCGCCTGTACCACTGTCGTCGAACAGCTGATCGCTCGCGGTATCTCCGCGGCAGCGCTGTCCGGTGATCTGGACCAGTCCCTGCGCGAGCGCACCGTGACTCGCCTGAAGCGTGGCAAGGTCGACGTGCTGGTCGCGACCGACGTCGCCGCTCGTGGTCTGGACGTGGCGCGTATCACCCACGTCTTCAACTACGACCTGCCGGGTGACAGCGAATCCTTCGTCCACCGTACTGGTCGTACTGGCCGTGCCGGTCGTGAAGGTCGCGCCATCACCTTCGTCAGCGGTCGCGAAATGCGCAAGGTTCGCTGGATGGAGCAGGCCCTGGGCCAGCGCATCACCGAACGCCAGCTGCCGAGCGAAGAAGAGATCCGTGGTCACCGTGACGCCGCCTTCCGTGCTCGCGTCGTCGAAGCCCTGGGCAGCAGCTCCAACGGTCACCGCGCTCTGGTCCAGAGCCTGGTCGAAGAAGGTCACGACCCGGTCGAGCTGGCCGCTGTCTTCGTCAAGATGGCTCGCGCCGAAGAGACGCCGATCCAGTCTCTGCCGAAGCCGGGTGCGCGTCGCAATGAGCGTTCCGAGCGCGGTGAGCGCACCGAGCGTCCGGAACGCGGTGAGCGTCGCAACTCCGCGCCGGTCGCACGTGAAGGCATGAAGCTCTACCGTGTGGCCGTCGGCCACCGTGACGGCGTCAAGCCGGGCCAGCTGGTTGGCGCTCTCGCCAACGAAGGCGGCATCGAAGGTTCACGCATCGGTCGCATCGACATCCGCAACACGCACAGTGTCGTGGAACTGCCGAGCGGTCTGCCGACCAGCATCGTGTCCAAGATGGCGCGTGCTCGCGTCGCTGGCCGTCCGCTGGAACTGGCAGAAGATGGTGCGGGCGCTCGTCCGCAGCGCCGTGAAGGTGGCAACGACGACCGTCGTCGCGCCTGATCAGGCCTGAGTCGGGCCGGCACTGGTCGCAGTGCTGGCCACGGCTTCTGAAAAGACCGGTACCTCTCACGAGGTGCCGGTTTTTTTGTGCCTGAACGAAAGGCGTCACCGGGGCTGGTATCCTGTGCTGGCGTAGGTCCACCGCTAATCGTAGCTCCACCGCTCATCATAGCTCCACCGCCCATCATTTCCCGAGGATGCCCACATGATCTCTTCACTCGATGCCTTGCGCCGTGGCCTGCAGGCCACGCCTGCCCGCCAGCTGTTGCTGTGCGCTCTGCTGGCGACCCCCTGGTTGCCACTCAGTGCGGCCCACGCCGAATCCGGCATGCCGGCCAGCAGCGCCACGCCGGAGATTCGCGTCCCGCTGGTCTCGCTGGAGGCCCTGCGTCTGGCGCCGGTGGTGTCACCGCAGGGCGAGGCGCTGGGCAAGGTCGATGATGTGCTCAGTGATACCCGTGGTCAGATCCATCGCCTGCTGATTCGCCCGGACGGCGGCGACAAGGCGGCCAGCATCGACTTCGCGCGCTTCACTCGTGAGGCGGTCAGTGACCCGCTGGCGGCCGCGGCGCCCGGCGACATCCGTTACCGACTGGTGCTCGACATGACGCCGGAGCAGCTGACGGCCCGCGCGGACCAGCCGCTTTCCAATCGCCTGTCGCGTCAGCTGGAGCGCAGCATGGGGGAGGTCGGCAATGGGCTGGACACCTTCCGCAATCAGGCGGCGGAGGTGCTGCGTTCACTGGGCAAGCAGCTTGAAGGTGAGGGCGATCGATAGCATCTGAGGGAGAGAGACTCGCAACCACCGTGAGGGAATGCATGAGTGAGTGGATGACAGCACTGCACGATTGGAATCTCGACCCTGCCGCCGCCGTTGCCAAGCAACGCGAAATGGCCACTCGACTGACGTTGACGCCGCCCTGGGGAGCAAGCCCCGGCGATTGGCCAGCGACCATCACCGGTGTCGATATCGGTTTCGAGGATGAGGGCGAGGTGACACGCGCGGCGGTGGTGACGCTGGATCTGGCGACGCTGGAGCCCCTCGAGCAGCAGCTGATCCGTCAGCCGACACGCATGCCGTATATTCCGGGCTTGCTGTCGTTTCGGGAGCTGCCCGCCGCCATCGCCGCCCTCGAGTCGCTGGAGCGTGCGCCCGAATGCCTGATGGTGGACGGCCATGGCATCGCGCACCCGCGCCGCCTGGGTGTGGCGGCGCATCTCGGCCTGTGGTGTGACCTGCCATCCTTCGGCGTGGCCAAGAAGCGCCTGTGCGGCAAGCATGGCGAACCGGGCGATGCGCGCGGCGACTGGGTCGCACTGACGGATCGCGTGCGTGAAGCGGATGGCGAGCTCGGCATCATCGAGAATAGCGAGCTGCCCAAACGCGAACAGCGCAGCCAGCTGGGCGCCGTGCTGCGCTCGCGCGCGAAGGTCAAGCCGGTGTTCGTCTCGCCGGGCCAGCGCATGAATCTGGACACGGCGCTGGCGATGACCCTGCACTGTCTGGGCAAGACCAAGCTGCCCGAGCCGACCCGACTGGCGGACCAGCTCGCCAGCCGGCGCCTCAAGCGGCTTCGCGATACCTAGCTGCCTCAAGCGGCTACGCTGAACCCGGCTTCGTGACGCCTGACCGCCGCTAGCCCTCGATCTCCAGTCGGCTCTGGCCGTTGCCCGAGGGGCGCACCGCGATACGCACCGGAATGCGTTCATGCATCTCGGCCACATGTGAGATGACCCCGACGCGACGGCCGCTGGCCTGCAGGCCATCCAACGCCTCCATCGCCAGGGCCAGCGAATCCGGGTCGAGGCTGCCGAAGCCTTCATCGATGAACAGCGATTCGATGCGCAGCTCACCGGAGGCCATGCCCGCCAGGCCCAGCGCCAGCGCCAGCGAGACCAGGAAGGTCTCGCCGCCGGACAGCGAATGCACGCTGCGCAGCTCGTCACCCATCTCGGTATCCACCACCACCAGCCCCAGCGGGCTGGCGCCGCGGGCCAGACGATAGCGGCGAACCAGATTGGCCAGATGCAGATTGGCATGCTCGATCAGGCGCTCGAGATTGAAGGCCTGGGCGATGGTGCGGAACTTGGCACCACTGGCACTACCGATCAGCTCCGACAGCGCTCCCCAGCGCTCATGGACTGCGCGGGCGCGGACCAGCTGCTCGCCAAGTTCGGCGCTGCCGCTGCGGCGCTGATCATCATTGAGTATCGCCGCCTGCGCCGATTGATGGGCCTCGCGCACGGCAGTGAGCGGTGTCTTGAGCGCCGCGATCAAAGTGGCCAACGCCTCGCCAAGCGCGTGGGTGTCTTCCTCGGGCTGTGGCTGCGCATCCTCCGGCGCACCAGCGGCATCTTCTTGCGGGGGTTGCGCATGAGCCTGCAAGCGAGCATGCAGCGCCAGGGCCTGCTGGGCCTGGGCGCGGATGACGCCCGTCTCTTGCGTTCCCGCCGTGCCTTCTCCTGCGGTGCCTTCTCTCGCCGTGCTTTCTCTCGCCGGACCTTCTCCAGCGGTACCTGCTCCTGACGTCTCCACGGCGGGCGCTGCCAGCTGTTCGAGTCCTGCCAGCTGCTCGAGTACCGTCTGCCAGCTGGAGGTCCGAGCGGCCTGCCAGTGTTTGAGCTGACGCGCATTGCGCTCCTCACACAGGGCATCCGCGCGTGCGACGCGCTCGTGGGCGCTGCGCAATTGCTGGCGCAGTGCCTGCAGCTCGTGATCCTCGACGGCCAGCAACTCCGCGATGCGCGCGTCATCCAGGCCGGGATTCGCTGCCTGCCAATGCGCGCATTCGCGGTCGAGCGAGTCCTGCTCCTCGCGCAGCTCCGTCTGGCGTTGCTGCAGGTTGGCCTGCTGCTGCGTCAGCTGCTGTTGCTGGTCGCTCAATTCCTGCAGTGCCTGCCGCGCATCCTCTTGCTCGTTGCGCATCCGGGTGGTCAGCGACTCGATCCAGTCGGACCAGTCGCCCACACTGGCATGCTGCCGCTTGGGGTCTGCGCTCAGTTGCTGGGCAAGCGTGTCACTGAGTTGCTCGATCTCGCGCGCCAGCGCAGTGATCTGCGTCTCGCACTGTTGAAGCTGCGCCTCGCCATGCTGGCATTGCGTCGTCAGCGTGGCGTGACGTGTTGCCAGTGCCTGGCGTTGCTCACGCAGCGGCGTCAGCTGACGCAGTGTCGACACCAGCGTGTTCTGGCGGGCGTCCAGTTCCCCAAGGCGCTGCTCGATCAGTTGCAGTGCGTGGGCAGCCGGCAGCTGCGGCAAGGGGGCAAGCTGGGGCTGCTCCGACAGCGAGTGCCGGGCCAGAAGCTCGCTCAGGTTCGTCTGGCAGCTCTGCGCCTGCTGCTGCAGGCGTTGCAGCTCCGTGTGCAGCTGGGTCTGTTCCTGCTGCAGATAGCCGAGCTGCTGCTCGAGGCGGGCATGCTCGTGACTGGCCGTCTCCATGGCTTGCTGTGCGGTGGCCGTGGCCTGGCGGCGC
Source organism: Cobetia sp. UCD-24C (assembly GCF_001306765.1). NCBI lineage: Bacteria > Pseudomonadati > Pseudomonadota > Gammaproteobacteria > Oceanospirillales > Halomonadaceae > Cobetia > Cobetia sp. UCD-24C. Next base: position 338,169 of record NZ_LJTD01000002.1, read on the forward strand.
TGGTCAAGGCGCTCGCGGGCCTGCTGCTCCAGCTGAGCGATCAGCGCCTCGGCCGGTGCGGCCTGGCCGGCGGCGGGGTGCTCGTGGCTGCCGCACACCGGACACTCCTCGCCCTGAACCAGCCCGCGGCGCAGCGCCATCACGTTGTCGCTGCGTGCCAGACGCTCCTGCTCCTGCTGGCGGCGCTCGGCGTCTTCCTCGTGGCGCGCCTGGTCACGGGCCTGCAATGCTTGCGCCTGCCGGCCAGCCACATCCCTCAACGCCTGTTGCTGTCGGGGCAGTTGCTGCTCCAGTTCGACAAGACGCTGCTGCACCTCATCACGGCGGGCCAGGCCACTGATCTGCTCGCTGAGTACGGGCTTGAGCTCCAGTAGTGCATCGCGCTGACGTTGCAGTTGGTCACGATAATCTTCGGCATCGCGCAGCGGCTGGCCTGACTCGTCGACCAGCGTCGCCTGCAGCTGCTGGAGTTGCTGCTCCAGCTGCTGGCGCTGGCGATCCTGTGTCTCCAGCTCCTGCTGATGTTGGCCGAGCGTGTCGCGCAGGCGTTGCTGTTCACTCTGCTGGCTGGCGTGTGCTTCGCGTTGTTGAGAAAGACGCGAGGCTACCTGACGTGCCTCTTCAAGCTTCGGCAGTTGCTCGCCACGCCAGGTATCGCAGCGCTGCATGCGTTCATCGGCGGTGTGCCTGGCGGCTCTGGCCTGCTCAACCCTGGGCGACAGGGCGTCGAGCTGCTGCTTCAGCTGGGCCAGTTGCGTGACCAGCTGCGCATGCTGCGGCGCGAGCGCCTTGAGGCGCAGCAGGGCAGGGCGAATCGGCGCGAGGGCTTCCAGGGCACTGAGTTGCTCGCGCTGACGGGAAAGCCCATCGCTGGCGGCGTGAGCCGCGGTCTGCTCCTGCTGCGCCTGACGCAGGGCCTGTTCGAGTTCGCCCGCCGTAGTGGTCCACTGGTGATAGGCCGTCAGCGCATCATGCTGTTCGCTGAGCCGGGTCATGGCCGTCTGGCGCAGACGGACCTTCTCCTCGAGCGCCTGACGCTCCTGCGGGCTGGCCGGCAGCTGGCCTTCCAGCTTGCGCTCCAGTTCATTGACGGCCTCGCGGGCGGCGCGCTCGCGCTCATGGGCGGCCATCGAGATCTCGGAGTAATGGCCGGTATCGGTCAGCTTCTCCAGCAACTCCGAGCGTTCATTGTCATTGGCACGCAGGAAGGCGCTGAACTCGCTCTGCGCCAGCAACACGGCGCGGGTGAACTGCTCGAAATTCAGCCCCAGCCTGTCGATGATCAACGCCTTGGCGTCATTGCTGTTGGTGTTGAGGGTCTGAGCCGGCTGGGTGTCATCGCCGGTGGGCAGCAGCTGGAGATGTTGCTTGGCATTCTGCAGGCGCCCACCGGGCTTGCCGCGCGCGCGGCTGACCGTCCAGCTGGCGCGATAGCGCAGGCCATCGCGGCCGATGAAATCCACCTCGGCCTTGCCTTCGCCGCAGCCACGCCTGAGCAGGCTGCGCGGGTCCTTGAGCGTCAGCTGATGCTCGCCGACATCCTCCAGCTGGCCGCCACTCGGCGTCTGGCGCAGGCGCGGCGTGGTGCCATAGAGCGCCAGACACAGGGCATCGAGCAGCGTGCTCTTGCCGGCCCCGGTGGGGCCGGTGATGGCGAACAGGCCGGCATCGGACAGCGGCGCCTTCTCGAAGTCGACTTCATGTGCGCCGGCCAGCGAGGCCAGGTTGTCGAGGCGCAGGGCGAGAATCTTCATGCCTGACCTCCCTTGGCCTTGTCTGCCGAAGCTTTCTTGTCTATCGAAGCCGCCTTGTCGGCCTTGCGAGCGGGTCGGGTGGCCGGCTCGCCTTCGAGACGCGTCTCGCGCGCGGCCTCGACCTCCTCGAGCAGCTGGGCGAAATCCTCGATCAGCGTCGGGTCCGGCTCACTGTCATAGGTGGCGCGATAGTGGCGCTCGAACAGCCCCATCGGGCCCAGCTCATCGAGCTTCACGCCCTTCGGCGCGCGATGCTCGGCACTGGGCGCCGGGTAGCGGGTGACCAGCTTGATCAGACGCAGCGGCGCGCCTTCCAGCAGTGCCTCGATACGGGCGCGCAGGTCGATCAGCGGGGCTTCCAGCTGCACGGTCACTTCCAGCCACGGCCAGCGTGTCGGCTCGAGATCCGCCTGCGCTTCGGCGACCAGCGCCGTGAGCCGAGAGGTGATCTCGGCCAGGGGCGCAGGCCCGACGCGCGTGAGCGCGACATGGCAGGGCACGCGATGCTCCGTGACCTTCTCCAGGCTTTCATTGTTGAGCGTGACATCGAGGATGCGGTGACCGTAGTCGACCTCGGAGAAGTCCATCGCCAGCGGCGTACCGCAATAGCGGATGCGCTCCTCGCCACCCACGCGTTGCGGGCGATGCAGGTGGCCCAGCGCCACATAGGCGATGTCGTCGGGGAACAGGCTGGTCGAGAGCGCCTCTTCGCCACCCATCAGGATCGGGCGCTCGCTGTTCTCGGACACCTCGCCGTCACGCATATGGGCATGGCCCATGGCGATCAGCGCCTCGCCGGGCTGGCGGGCGGCGCGCGCAGCACTGACCAGCTGCTGGTGCACGCGGGCCACGCCGTCGCGGTAGGCCTCGCTGCGGGTGCGTTCGGCCTTGCCTGCTGCTTCTCCTTCCTGCTCGGCTTGCTCGCCGCTGCTCAGGCCGGTGACCTCGGCCGGGCGCAGGAAGGGCACCGCCAGGCACAGGGCGCGGCGCTTGCCGTCACGATCATGCAGGGGCACCAGCAGATGCTGGCAGTCGAGACTGTGGGCATCGCCGCCGTCGGCGGAGTCATCCACCCAGCGCACGCGACCCAGCGCATGGGTCTTGAGACGTGCCAACAACGCGGCCGGCAGCTCGATGCGCGAGCCGGAATCGTGATTGCCGGCGATCATCACGATCTCCAGCGCCGCGTCCTGCTCGTGGGCGCGCACGATGAAGTCGTAGAGCAGTTCCTGGGCGGCCAGGCTCGGGTTGACCACATCGAACAGGTCTCCGGCGATCAGCAGCGCATCCGGCGCCAGAGTCTTGAGCTGCCCGAGCAACCAGTCGAGAAAGGCAGCATGCTCGACGTGACGGCTCTGGCCGTGAAAGCTCTGGCCGAGATGCCAGTCGGAAGTGTGCAGAAAGCGGAAGCTCACGATGGGGTCCTTGCGAAGTCGTCTGGCCGGCGGCTGGGGCTGGAGCTGCGTATGGGGCAGGCCGGGCCGGGTGAAATGCTGCCCAGTGTACGGTCTGGCTTCGCTGGGGCGGAAGAGGGCACGGCCTCAAGCCGCTCAAGGTGCGGCGCATTATCAGGCAGATGATCTGGATCAAACCCTTCCACGGGCAAAATCGACAAAAGTCGCTACGCTGAAAGTCGAGGCCCTTGTCATTCACCGACAAGCCCACGCGATGGCAGCGTGTGGGAGTTGCCTCAAGCGAATCACATAAGCGGAGAAGCCCGCATGTGGCTTTCTTGCGCACAGTCTTCGCAACGTCTTCAAGCTGACTTGGATAACAATCAGGCTGGTGACAGAGGATGCTGTTACCGACGCCCAGAGATGACAGGAAGGATTCGAAATGCGCCAAGGTCTTTTTGCTTCACCTCGTCCCGACAATCTCGGCCTGCATGATGGCATGCTGGCTCCGGCCCCCAGCACCCCCAACGGGGTCAGCTCCCAGGCCACTGACAGCAAGCATTATGTCGCGCCACTCCCGATGCCGCAGGATTGCTGCGTCAGTGCGATGGAGAAGTTGCACGGCATCATAGAATCGATGGGCCATGCTGAAATCGTCAGCGAAGATGGCGGCTATCTGCACGCCGAGTTCCACACCCCCGTGCTGGGCTTCGTCGATGATGTGGAAATTGTCTGCAATGAAGAGGAGGGGGTCTGCCATGTGCGCAGCGTCTCGCGCAGAGGGCATTCCGATCTCGGCAAGAACCGCCAGCGGGTCGAGGACATTCGTCAGCGCCTGGAAGGCTGGGGCTACTGCAGCTGACGCTTGTCGATGAACCTGAGCTTGAATCCAGGTCTCGGGCGTCGCCCGGCAGGCGCGGGAAGATGACTCACTGCATGACACCCATCACGTCCCTCATTGCTTGAACTGCACAGGAGGACGTTCACCACCCCGGTCCGCCTTCTCGAGGCGCCGGGGTTTTTCATGCCAACTCTTGGCAAGGTCGGCGTGATTTCCCGCAAGACCCCTGCCAAACAGTGAGCGAACGCTACCCAGCCAAGGTCGCCTTTGCTACTCTGGACGCGATACATGAGACGCATGATTGCATCGATCTGTATTGTGTTTTTTGCAATACAGTGATGCGTCGTACGCTGGCAGGATTCCGCATGATCGCCACGCCTCCGGGGCAACCCCGGTGCTTTCAGTCATCATCAGCACGACTTCCGCTCCGTGATCGATGATGTCTCCCCGACTGAAAGCCTCCAAGACAAGATGTGCGACGCGTGAATCACCCTTGACCATCGCTGGACACCAGCCCCCGCTAAACAGAGATCCATGAACGATTCCGTCCCCGCAGCGGGCTCCGCCTCCGCTGCTCACGATTTGCCCAACGAAAATTCGCTCAAGCGTGGTGACATCAAGGTGCTCGGTCTGTCCGCTCTCGGCGGCGCCCTCGAGTTCTATGACTTCGTCATCTTCGTGTTCTTCGCCACTGTCGTCGGCCAGCTGTTCTTCCCGCCCGACATTCCCGAGTGGCTGCGTCAGGTGCAGACCTTCGGCATCTTCGCCGCCGGTTATCTGGCGCGCCCGCTGGGTGGCATCATCATGGCCCACTTTGGCGATACGCTGGGCCGCAAGAAGATGTTCACGCTGTCCATCTTCATGATGTCGCTCCCGACCCTGCTGATGGGCATGCTGCCGACCTATGCCGTCATCGGCATGTGGGCGCCGCTGCTGCTGATCATCCTGCGTCTGTTCCAGGGCGCGGCAGTCGGCGGTGAGGTGCCGGGTGCCTGGGTGTTCGTCAGCGAGCACGTCGCACCGCGTCACAATGGTCTGGCCTGCGGCACGCTCTCGATGGGGCTGGTGGGGGGCATCCTGCTCGGCTCGCTGATGGCCAGCGCCATCAACAGTGTCTACACCCCGCAAGAGGTCAGTGATTTCGCCTGGCGGATTCCGTTCATCATCGGCGGCGTGTTCGGGCTGTTCTCGGTCTATCTGCGTCGCTGGTTGCACGAGACGCCGGTATTCGCCGAGATGCAGCAGAAGAAGGCGCTGGCCGCCGAGCTGCCCTTGAAGATGATCCTGCGGGAACAGCGTCCGGCGATTGCCGTGGCGATGGCGGTCACCTGGATTCTGACCGCTGCCATCGTGGTCGTGATCCTGATGACGCCGAGCCTGATCGCGGGCCTCGAGGGCCTGAGCCGTGCCGCGGCCTTCTCCGCCAACAGTCTGGCGATCGTGGCGGTGTGCGTCGGCTGCATCGTCTCCGGTTACATGGTCGATCGCATCGGCGCCGGCGTCACCCTGGTGCTGTGGAGCGCCTTGCTGGGCATCACCTACTGGGTCTTCCTCGCCACCATGCACTCAGACCCCAGCCTGCTGGTGCCGCTCTACTGCCTGACCGGCTTCAGCGTCGGCATCGTCGGCGCGGTGCCGAGCATCGCGATCCGCGGCTTCCCGCCGGCGGTGCGCTTCACCGGCCTGTCGTTCTCCTACAATGTCGCCTACGCCATTTTCGGTGGCTTCACGCCGATTCTGGTCTCGCTGATGATGACCGTCTCGCCGCTGTCGCCCACCTGGTACGTGGCGGCGCTGTCGCTGATGGGCGTGGTGCTCGGCCTGTGGCTGGCGATCAGCCCGCGTGGCCGCGAACTGATGCGCATCGTCTGATCAGCGTATCTGCTATCGCAGGATGAGGTGCAGGCCTTGTGGCCTGCCTCTGCCTGAAAACGCGCATCACCCTCTGGGTGGTGCGCGTTTTTCGTTTGGGCCGGCGCCACGGCGACGCTAGGATAGAGCCATTCATTGTCTCTTCCGCGCAGCGGCTTGCCACGGCCACGATGGCCGGGTTGTCACTCCCAGCAGGATGCCCGCATGTTTACCGTTCTTCACGCCAATCACCTCGAGGACCTGCGCGATCTGGCCCTCAAGGTGATCAAGGCCGCGCCTCAGCCTCCGCTGGTGCCGGAAACCTTCCTCGTCCAGTCCAACGGCATGGCCCAGTGGCTGAGATTGTCATTGGCCGAGGCCGATGGCATCGCCGCCTCGGTGGATTTTCCACTGCCCTCAAGCTTCGTGTGGCGCGCCTATCGCGGGGTATTGGGCGGCGTGCTGGGCGACGAGATTCCGGAGCTGTCGCCCTTCGACAAGGGCCCGCTTGCCTGGCGTCTGCTGCGCCTGCTGCCGGGGCTGCTGGCCGATGAATCCCAGGCCGAATGCTATGCGCCGCTCAGGGATTACCTGTGTCGCGATGAGCGTGGCCAGTTGATCGAGGCGGTTGGTGAGGACGCATTGCCAGCGCTGCCCGAAGGCCCGGAGGCTGAGCGTCAGCAGTGGCAGCTGGCCTGCCAGCTGGCGGACCTGTTCGATCAGTACCTCAACTATCGCCCCGAGTGGGTACGCAGTTGGGAGAGCGGGCTGGAAGACGACAACTTCCGGGATGCCTTCGCGCGCCAGCAAGCCGCAAGCGAGCTGCCGGCCAATCTGCTGCCCGACAACCTGCCGGACAGCCAGCAGTGGCAGCCGGCACTGTGGCGAGCGGTGCTGGCCGATGCGCCATCCAGCAGTCGCCAGCACCACCGCGCCGCCCTGCATGGTCGCTTCGTCGCGGCGGCGCGTGCGCTGGAGACACTGCCCTCGACACGCCGTCATCCACTGCCGCCACGCCTGTTCGTGTTCGGTATCTCGGCGTTGCCGGGCCAGACGCTGGATGCGCTGCATGCGCTGTCCGGGGTGATGGACATCTACCTGATGATCACCAATCCCTGCCGCCATTACTGGGGCGATATCGTCTCCGACCGCGAAGCCGTGCGGCGCAGTTCGCGAGCAGACAGCCAGCGCATGGACAGCGAGCGCCTCGCGCAACAGCGTGCCCGACACCCCGAGGCGCCGGCGTTGATCGGGCTGGCGGAGGAGGAGTTGCACCTCAAGGCCAACCCGCTGCTGGCAGGGCTTGGCGCACAGGGGCGTGACTTCATCGTCAGCCTGTATGAATTCGAGAGTGCACTGTCGGGGCGCGACAGCGGCTTCGATCTCGAGCTGGACGTCTTCGTGCCGCGTATCAGCGAGGACATGCCACCCGAGCAGGCACCGCTGCTGCAGCAGATCCAGGACGAGATACTCGAGCTGGTCCACCCCGGCGAGCGCGCCCTGGCCGAGGGCAGTCCGCGGGAGCTCGCGGCCGATGACGACTCCATCAGTCTGGTCAGCGCCCACTCGGCGCTGCGTGAGGTCGAGATCCTCCATGACCGCCTGCTGGCGGCCTTCGAGCGGGCCCATGACGCCGAGAAACGTGGCGAGGGCGAGCCGCTGCGGCCGCGCGACATCCTGGTGATGGTGCCGGACATCGACAGATATGCCCCCTATATCGAGGCGGTGTTCGGTCAGCTGCCGCCGGGCAATCCGCGCCATATTCCCTTCACCATCGCCGACCGCGTGGCCAGTCAGGCCAATCCGCTGCTCGGGCTGGTGCTGATGTTGCTGGAGCTGCCGGAGCGCCGCCTCGGCGTCAGCGAGGTGCTGGATGCGCTGGATGTCGCCGCCTTCCGGCGTCGTTTCGCCATCGAGGAGGGCGAGCTCGAGCGTCTGCGGCGCTGGCTGGCCGACAGCGGCGTGCGCTGGGGACTCTCCGGTGAGCACCGGGAGCAGCTCGGCTTCATGCCACTCGACGAGAACAGCTGGCGCTTCGGCCTCGAGCGCATGCTGCTGGGCTACGCCACCGGCGCCCCGGAGGCCGGCTCCCCGGCGGCCGGCGCCCCGACGCAGGGGGTAGTTGGCGATGAGCAGAGCGCCGACCTGATGGACGGCCAGAGGGACGACTTGATGGACGGCCTTGTCGACATGAACGGCCTGAGCTTCGACGGCGTGGTGCCCTTCGATGAAGTGGCCGGTCTCGAGGCCGAGCTGGCAGGCAAGGTCGGCGAGCTGATCGAGAGCCTGGATCGTTGGCGGCGCTGGTTGGATACCTCGCGTACGCCGGCGGACTGGGCCACCACGCTGCAGCGGCTGTGGGAAGAGAGCCTCAGCCCGGACAGCGCCGAGGAATTCGACATTCTGGCGCGTCTGCAGGCGGCGCTCTCACGCCTCGACAAGGGCTGGCAGCAGGCCGGTTTCGAGGGCTGCCTGTCGCTCAAGGTGGTGCGCGAGGCGCTGCGCGGCGAGCTGGACAGCGGCGGTCTCGCCCAGCGCTTTCTCGCCGGGCGCGTCAACTTCGCCACCCTGATGCCGATGCGTGCGATTCCCTTCCGCGAAGTGCACCTGCTGGGCATGAATGATGGCGACTACCCACGGGTGCGCATGCCGCAGGATTTCGACCTGATGGCCAGCCGCCCGCAGGCGGGCGACCGCTCACGCCGCGACGATGATCGCTACCTGTTCCTGGAGGCGCTGCTGGCGGCGCGGGATCGCCTGTCGATCTCGTGGGTCGGGCGTGACCAGCGCGACAACGGCGAGCGGCCGCCCTCGGTACTGGTCGGTGAACTGCTCGACTACATCGAGCTGGGCTGGGAGTCCGAGCAGCCGCACTCCGCCAAGCGTTCGCGGGAGGCGGCGCTGCGTGAGCGCCTGATCACCGAACACCCGCTGCAGCCGTTCTCGCGGCACTATTTCCATGCCTCCCAGGCGGCGGTCATCGATCTGTTCAGCTATGACGCCAGTTGGTCGAGCCTGTATCGCGCGGCGGGTCAGGTTCAAGTGCCTGAAACATTTCAGGAAAACCCAAGCAATGCCAGTCAGGTGAAAGCGGCGGCAGCGACTGCTTTGAGGCAGCTGGTGGAGCAGGCGCCGGAGTCCCATCTGCGCCTCGGTGCCGATTCGCTGGCGCGCTTCCTGCGCCGCCCCTGGCAGCTGGGGCTGGACCGCGTCGGCGTGCGCTTCCGCGATGCCGAGGTGCCGGATGAAGACAACGAACCCTTCGCCCCCGACGGGCTGGAGAACTTCACCCTGACCCGCGAGCTGCTGGACGCCGCGCTTGCCGGGCAGTCACTGCCGCTGGCCGCCGAACGTCTGCGCCGGGCCGGGCGGCTGCCGGCGCTGGGCTTTGCCGATGCCTTGATCGAACCGCGCCTCAAGCGCCTGGATCAGGAGTTGGCCAGCTGGCGTGACCAGCTCAGCGATGCCCTCTCGCTGCCGCCGCGCACCCTCGAGGTACCGCTGATCATGCAGGATGAGGGCGGCGAGATGCTGCGCGTGACCCTCACTACGCGTCTGATCAGTCGTCAGCAGCTGCGCGATGACGCCGAGGGCGAAAGCCGCCTGCTGGCCACGCTGGAGGCGACCCACTTCGGCACCCTCAAGCCCGGCAAGGAAGGGCGCTACAAGAAGCTCGGCAAGCCGCATCGTCTGCTGGCCGGCTACCTCGACTGGCTGATGGCCAATGCGCGTCCCGGCCTCGGGGAAGTGGCAGGTGATCAGGGCGCAAGCCGTGAAGGCTATCAGTGGCTTGCGGTGTTCGAGGACCGCTGGCTGCTGTTCCCCGCGCTGCGCATCGAGCAGGCCGAGGCCGCGCTGCGCCATCTCGTCAAGGCGTATGCCCAGGGCTGGCAGGCGCCGCTGGCGGCCGCGCTGGAACTGGCGACCACCCTCTGGGAGGTGGTGGGCGAGGAGGATCGCAATGCCCTGTTCGGCGCGCTCAAGGCGCAGGCCGCGGACGGCAACGCAAACCTTGAGACGGCGCTCGGGGCCATTCACAAGCCCTGGCTTGGTGAGAGTCTGACGCGCGCCATGGAAACCCGCTTCAGCGAAGACATCTTCAAGGGCCCCCAGGCGCTCAGGCGTCAGGAGGGAGCGCTGGGCGAGCTGTGGCCGGAGTTCGAGGCCTTTGCACAGGCCGGCGGCGTGCTCAACAGCGTGCAGCTCTATCAGCCACTGATCGAGAGCATGATCGGCGTGCGGCAGGGCATTCTCGGCGAACGCGCGGTGGAGCTTGCCACCGGGAAGGCGACGCCATGAGCGATACCGGAGTGGAAGACATGCGCGGTGTGGAGAGTGGCGTGAGGAGTGGCATCGCTCAGGACAAGGAAGCGGCAATGAGTGACGAGATGGATCAGAGCCAGCAGGGCCAGGCCCTCGATATTCCGACGCTGCCGCTGCTCGGTCAGCACCTGATCGAGGCGAGTGCCGGTACCGGCAAGACCTTCACCCTCGCCGCGCTCTACGTGCGGCTGGTGCTCGGGCCCTTGCCCGGCCAGGACGCGGGCGTCTGCTATCCGCGCCCGCTGACGCCGCCGGAGATTCTGGTGGTGACCTTCACCGAAGCCGCCACCGCCGAGCTGCGTGACCGCATTCGGGCACGCCTCAAGCAGGCGCGTGAGGCGCTGCTGGAGCGTGCCAGTCCTGATCCGGTGCTGGCCGAGTTGCTCGCGCCGCTGCTGACACCATCACCTGTCGAGGACGCATCTCGCCTCAAGGCTGCCGCGGCACGGCGCCTCGATCAGGCCGCGCGCCTGATGGATGACGCCGCCATCTTCACCATCCACGGCTTCTGCCAGCGCATGCTCAGCCGACATGCCTTCGATGCTGGCGGACGCTTCGGCGCCGAGCTGTTGCAGGATGGCCAGTCGCTGCTGGCGCGCTGCGTCGAGGATTACTGGCGCTGCGAGTTCTATCCGCTGGCCCGCGAGTGGCAGGCGTTGATCCGTGGGCGTTGGGCCGGGCCTGACGCGTTGGGAGAAGAGCTGCGTGGCCTGCTGCGGGATGGCACGCCGCGCCCGCTGTACCGCGACGGCGAATGTCTTGAGGCCCCGCATGACCTGAGCGAGCTGCTCGGCAATGCCGAACAGTGGCGTCAGCAGCAGGAGGCCGCACGGCGCGCCGTCGAGGAAAGCTTCGATGAGCCGGCCATCCGTGCGGTGATGGGCGAGGCCTTCGCCAGCAAGGCCCTCAACGGCAACAGCTACAAGGAGGCCGAACTCGAGCCTCGCCTGGCGGCGACGGCCGCCTGGCTGGCCAGCGGCGAGCACGACTTCGCCGCCGACATGCTCGACAGCAAGAAGCTGTGCTGGCTGAGTCAGGCCAAGCTCGAGAAGGGCACCAAGAAGAACTGCCAGACGCCGCGCCACCCCTTCTTCGCGGCGCTGGACATGCTGGCCGAGGTGCCCGCCCCGGATGCCGTACTGCTGGATCAGGTCGCCGTGCATGCGCGTGACAGCGTCGCCCGCGCCCTGATCTGCGAGAAGCGCCGCCTCGGGCTGTGGGAATTCTCGGATCTGCTCAATGATCTCGATCACGCGCTGGACCCGACGCTCAATGGCGAGGCCAGCCAGCGTCTGGCGCGCCAGATCCGTCAGGAGCTGCCGGTGGCGATGATCGACGAATTCCAGGACACCGATCCGGTCCAGTACCGCATCTTCCGGCGCATCTATCCGCAGACGGCGGGCGATGGCCCGTCCGACGACGATGCCATCGGCAACGATGCCGTCAATGGCAATGCTGGCGAGGCGCCCAGCACGCTGTTGATGATCGGTGACCCCAAGCAGGCCATCTATGCCTTCCGCGGCGCCGATATCGACACCTATCTGGCGGCGCGCAAGGTCACCAGCTCGCGCTTCACCCTGCCGCGCAACTTCCGCTCCAGCGCCGCGATGGTGTCCGCGGTGAATGCCCTGTTCGCCCAGCATCAGGCACCCTTCGGCAGTGAGGACATTCCCTTCCAGCCGGTCGAGGCCCAGGGCACACGCACCCGGCTGGTGCTGCGTCATGCGGATGGCCGCGAAGAGGCCGCCTGCGCGCTGAACCTGTGGTGGGCCAGCGGTGAGCGTCTGAGCGCCGATGACCACCGCCGCGCCATGAGTGGTGCCTGTCGCGCCCAGATCCAGGCCTTGCTGGAAGGACAGCAGCGTCTGACGGCGGGCGAGCCGGGGCTGGTGTTCATGGACGAAGGCGATGCGACGCCACGTGGCGTGGCCGCCAGCGATATCGCCGTGCTGGTACGCAATGGCCGTGAGGCCGCGGCGGTGCGTGGCGCGCTGGCCGAAGGCGGTATCCGCAGCGTCTATTTGAGCGAGAAGAGCTCGGTATTCGACACGCCGGAGGCCTTCGAGCTGCTGCAGCTGTTCGAGGCCGTGGCCCATCCGCGTGATGACCGCCGTCTGCGCGCGGCGCTGGCGACGCGGCTGCTGGCCGAGGATCTCTCGCTGGTCGAACGCCTCGCGGTGGATGAGCTGGCCTGGGAGCGTGAAGTCGAGCGCTTCGATGGCTACCACCGCGACTGGCAACGGCGCGGTGTGCTGCCGATGCTGCGCGGCGTGATGCGCGACTTCCGGGTCGGTGAGCGGTTGGCGGCGCGCGCCGGGGGCGAGCGTGCCCTGACGGACGTGCTGCACCTTGGTGAGCTGGCCCAGAATGCCGCCCAGCGCCTCGATGGCGAGCAGGCGCTGCTGCGCTGGTGGCATCAGGCGCTGGAATCCGGCCATGAAGCGCTGGACAGCGACAGCCTCAGTCAGCGACTGGAAAGTGATGAGGGGCTGGTGCGCGTCGTCACCATCCACAAGTCCAAGGGGCTCGAGTATCCCATCGTGCTGTTGCCGTTCATGGCCAGCTTCCGCGCCGCCGAGCCGGACAGGAATTTCGGCCTGCTGACCCTCAAGCAGCGCTGGCTGACTGTGGCTGAAGAGAAGGCAGAGGCCGATGCACAGCAGGTAGCCGGTGCAAAGACCGATTTGCCAGCGGCGGCAGAGCCGGACATGGCGCTGGATGACAGCATCCTGGTCAAGAAGCCCTCCAAGGAGGCCATCGCGGCGGCCGACCATGCACGTCTGATGGAAGACGTGCGTCTGCTCTACGTGGCGCTGACACGGCCCAAGTTCGCCTGCTGGCTGGGACTGGCGCCCATCGGCAAGGGCGGCTTCAGCAAGCAGCTCAGCCTGCCCGTCACCGCCATCGGTTATCTGCTCGGCCTGAGTGACAACGAGGAGATCGAGGCCAGCGCCATCGAGGCTGCGCTGCACGGCTGGTGTGAACAGCAGTCGGCCGGACTCGCTCGCGTGTCCGGTCTGCCGGAGTTGCCCGGTCATGACTATCAGCCACCGGCGGAGCGCGATCAGCACTTCCACGGCGCGCGTCACTTCGCCGGCGGCATCGAGGATGACTGGTGGATCGCCTCCTACACCGCCTTGCTCACGGATGCCCGTCAGGTGACGGCGGCGCTGGAAGACACCGGCGATGCCGAGGATGACCGCGTGCCCGAAGGCGCCACCGAGATCGCGCTGGAAGAAGGCGAGCAGGGCCTGACGCGCCCGGACCGCGAGGTGGCAGGCCAGTCCGGCCCGCTGCTGGCTGGCGGCCTGCCGATGACGGTGGGCGAGATCCATCTGCATGACTTCCCGCGCGGACCGCGCCCGGGGACCTTCCTGCACGGGCTGCTGGAGGCGGTGGATCTCGATCGCCTCGGTGCGGATGACTATCGCGGCGAGCTTGAGCGGCTGGTGGGCTCGCGGCTGCATTTCGGTGGCTTCGATGCCAGCTGGCAGCCACGTCTCACCGACTGGCTGGAGCAGGCACTGACCCGTCCGCTGCAGGGCTTCGAGGGCGAGCCTATCCTGCTCAATCGACTCGAGGCCTGGCAGCCGGAGCTGGAATTCTGGCTGCCGGCCGTACACGCGCGCAGTCTGCCGCTGGACGCCGTGGTCACCGCGCTGGAGCCGTTGCCGCGCTCGCGGCCCAGGCTCGCGCCACGCCGCATGCACGGCATGCTCAAGGGCTTCATCGATCTGACCTTCCAGTCTGGCGGGCGCTGGTACGTGCTGGACTGGAAATCCAACTATCTGGGCGAGCGCCCCGAGGATTATCTTGGCGAGTCACTGGCCCGCGCCATGGTCGAGCACCGCTACGACCTGCAATACGTGCTCTACACCCTCGCGCTGCATCGTCTGCTCAAGGCGCGCCTCGGTGAGGACTACGATTACGAGCGCTGCATGGGCGGAGTGCTGTATGTCTTCCTGCGCGGCCTGGATGCCGGCGGTGATTCACCCGCGCTTGCGGTGGATGAGACTGAAGCGACGCCCGGCCGGCCCCTTGAAGGGACAGCGACGCCCGGCCGGCCTTTTGAAGGGACAGCGACGCCCGGCGTCTTCCAGCGCCGGCCATCACAGGCGCTGATCGAGGCGCTGGATCTCTGGCTGGGCGGCGACAGCTCCGCATTGGATAGCCTGCTCCTCAACACCACCGACACCTCGCCACTCACGCAAAGCGGCCAGCAGGGGGCCTTCGATGTCTGACACCATGTCTGTGCCAACGCAGCAGCACAGCGCTGCCCCTGACGCCCCGACTGCCGACACCCTGCTCGCCACGCTCGGACTGTGGGTGGAGCTGGGCTGGCTTAGGCGCGTCGATGCCCATCTGGTGCGCTTCATGGCGCGCCATGTGCCGGAGGCCCCGGCCAGCGTATTGTTGGCGGCCGCGTTGGCCAGCCACCAGCTGGGACGCGGGCATGTGTGCCTGTCGCTGTCGCGGGCGCTGGCCGAGCCACGCGCGACCCTGTCGCTGCCGCCGCTGGAGCAGTCCGAGGCGCACCTGGCCGAGGTCAGCGTGGCCCTGCCGGAGGCCTTCCTGGCGGATCTCGATGCCGGCCGCTGGGCCGAGCAGCTGGCGGCATCGCGGCTGGTCAGCGTGCTGGCGCAGGCCGACTCCCCGGCGGGTCATCTGCCGCTGCGCCCGCTGGTGCTGGTGGGCGAGCGCCTCTATCTGCGGCGTTACTGGCAGGCCGAGCGTGAAGTCGCGGCGGGGCTGCGTGCGCGGATGGGGCCGAGCGAGGAGGGCGAGACACGGGTCAGTGATGCGCTGGGCGAGCGTCTGCGTGAGCTGTTCGCCAGCAATCAGCCGGACCCCCACGGCGCGCCGGACTGGCAGAAGCTGGCCTGCGCCCTGGCGCTGCGTCAGCGCCTGACGGTGATCTCCGGCGGTCCCGGTACCGGCAAGACCACCACCGTCACGCGCCTGTTGGCGCTGTTGCAGGCTCAGGCGCTGGGGGGGGGGACTGACGGTGCAGAGGGCGAGGTGGAGAGCGATGAGACAGGCCATCCGCACGAGCGGCGGGCGCTGGATATCCGCCTGGTCGCCCCGACCGGCAAGGCGGCGGCGCGACTGTCGGAGTCGATCCGGGGGGCGGTGGCGAAGCTCGAGGTGCCAGACGCGGTACGCGCCGCCATCCCGCGCGAGGCAAGCACCGTGCACCGCCTGCTGGGCGCACGTCCGGATTCGCGCCATTTCCGCCATCACGCCGGCAACCCGCTGGCGCTGGATCTGCTGGTGGTGGACGAGGCCTCGATGGTCGATCTTGACCTGATGGCCGCGCTACTCGGGGCACTGCCCGCCCACGCCCGCCTGATTCTGCTCGGCGACAAGGACCAGCTGGCCTCGGTGGAAGCCGGCGCCGTGCTGGGCGATCTCTGCGAGCATGCGTTGCCGCCGCGCTATTCACCGGCGCTGTGTGCCGACTTGAGCCGCCTGACCGGCGAAACCCTGGAGCAGGCCATCGCCGCGCCCGAGGCAGCAGAGGGCCAGCCTGCTGGTGATAGCCAGGAGGCCCCGCAAGTCTCGAGTGCGACACGCGGCCGACTCGCCGATCACGTGGTGGTGCTGCAGAATAGCTATCGCTTCTCTGCCGACAGTGGCATCGGCGCCCTGGCACGCGCCAGCAACGCCGGGGATCGTCAGGCGCTGCGCGATGTCTGGAAGGCCGGTTATCGCGACATCGCCTGGCTCAAGCTCAGTGGCCCGGAGGACCGCGATCTCGAGAAGCTAGTAGTCAATGGCTACCGCCCGGCGCTGGAGGCCGTGCGTGAGCGGCGCCCGGCGCGTGAGGTGATCGACCTGCTGCTCGAGTTCCAGCTGCTGTGCGCGCTGCGCCGTGGCCCCTACGGCGTCGATGGCCTCAACCAGCGCGTGGCGCGGGTGCTGATGCGGCGTGGACTGATCGACGATGAGCGCGGCTGGTACGCCGGTCGCCCGGTGATGGTGACGCGCAATGACCGCGCGTTGGGGCTCTACAACGGCGATGTCGGCATCACCCTGCCGGATCCCGCCGCCGGCGGGCGCCTGCGCGTGTTCTTCCCGGTCGAGGAGGAGGCGACGTCAGACGCCGAGCGTGACGGGCAGGACACCGACATCCAGCGCTTCCACCGTGGCGTGCGCGCGGTATTGCCGTCACGCCTCGAGGCGGTGGAGACGGTCTTCGCGATGACGGTCCACAAGTCGCAGGGTTCCGAGTTCCGCCATGTGTTATTCGTGTTGCCTGAGGGCGCCAATCCGATTCTGACCCGCGAGCTGGTCTACACCGGCATCACGCGGGCCAAGTCGCGGGTCACGCTGGCGGGAACCCGCCGCGAGACGCTGGAAGGCGCCATTGAACGACGCGTGGTGAGAGCCAGCGGGCTGGTGCTCTAGGCCGGACACCGACGGATGATCGTCATCTCCGGCTCCGCCGCGCTCGACGGGAGGAGGGGACATGACGGATGTCAGCAGTCGCGTGAAGGAAAGGGCGCAGCCACAGAGCGAGATGCATGCCGTGGCGCTGGCCACGGCGGCCAGCCAGCTCAAGGACCCACAGGCGGCGGTGGCTGAGCTTGCCCGAACGCTTGATCTGGCGCTGGGAAGTCGTGAGCGGCTCGGCGGGGTGCTGTTCTTCTGCTCGGCGGATTATCCGCTGGCGGCACTGGGTCAGGCGCTGGCCGCCACCTTCGGCGAGGTGCCGGTGAGCGGCTGCACTACCGCCGGCGAGATCACGCCCGCGGGCTATGCGCGCGGTTCCATCACCGCCATTGGCCTTGCGCGCAGTGACTTCGCGCTGGCGCAGGTGCTGATCGATGATCTGAGCGGTTTCGATCTTCCGCGTGCACAGGCGCTGAGTGACGAGCTGCTGGCACGTTGTCGCGAGCAGGCCGTGGCGCCGGTGATGGGCAACAGCTTCGCGCTGACGCTGCTCGACGGGCTCTCGAGCAGCGAGGAGCAGGTGCTGGCGACGCTGGATGCGGCGCTGGGCAGCATTCCCGCCTTCGGTGGCTCCGCCGGGGATGACAATCGCCTGTCGCACACCTATGTCTACGCCGATGGCGTCTTTCATGATCAGGCGGCGGTCGTGGTGGTGGTCAATACGCGGCTGCCGTTCGAGGTCATCAGCACCCATCACCTCACGCCGCTGGCCGACAAGCTGGTGGTGACGGCGGTGGACCGTGATTCGCGCCGCGTGCTGGAGCTGAATGCCGAGCCCGCCGCCGAGGAGTACGCCAGGCTGGCCGGCGTCGCGCCCGAGGCGCTGGAGGAGGCGGTCTTCGCGCGTTGTCCGCTGGCGGTACGCATCGGCGAGGCGCATTACGTGCGCTCCATCCAGCGCGTGAATGACGATGCCAGTCTGAGTTTCTACTGCGCGGTGGAGACCGGCATCGTGCTCACCGCCATGCAGGCCACGCCGATTCTCGAGCAGCTCGAGCAGCGCCTGGCCGAGGTGGAGGCGCGCCTGGGGCCGCCCGCGCTGACCATCGGCTGCGACTGCTTCCTGCGGCGCATGGAGATCGAGGCGCTGGCGCTGGAGGATGAGGCCTCGCGCATGCTCAGGCGGCACCGGGTGATCGGCTTCAATACCTACGGTGAGCAGCACCACGGCATGCACATCAACCAGACCTTCACCGGCGTGGTGATCGGCCAGCGCCGCTCGGTTGCCGACGGCACGGGAGGAGAGGATGTCGCCTGATACGCCGCTGACCGAGCAGGGCTTGCTGACCAGGACAGGCTCCCTGACCGAGCCGGACGCCCTGAGCGCCGAACTCGCCGCCCTCAAGGCGCGCAATCGCCAGCTGGAGAAGATCAACGCCGCCCTGATCGAGAGGGTCGAATCCAGCAGCCCTTCACCGAGCGCGCCCTACGCCGCCTTCGAACATGCGGTACTGCTGGCGGATCAGGTGCGCGAGCGTACCGATGCCCTGCATCGCACCCTCGATGAGCTGGGGGCGCTCAATCGACGCCTGACCGCTGCCAAGGCCGCCGCCGAGGCGGCCAACCACTCCAAGACCCGCTTTCTCGCCGCCATCAGCCATGACCTGCTGCAACCCCTGAATGCCGCGCGGCTGTTCGCCAGCGCCCTGGAAGAGCAACTGGCGCGGCTGGCGCTGGATGCTTCCCTGCCGGGCGATGCCATTTCTGGCGTCACGCCGGGCGATGCTTCGCAGGGTGTCTCCACGCCCGGCGAGCTGGTGGCGCGGCTGGGGCGCTCGCTGGCAGATGTCGAGAGTCTGCTGGGCACGCTGGTCGATATCTCGCGGCTGGATGCCGGCGTGCTGACGGCGGATGTCGCCGTCTTTCCGGTGCGTGAGCTTCTGGATGTGCTCGCCGAGGAATATCGCCAACTGGGCGCTGCCCGTGGGCTCGAGCTGCATTACGTGGCCAGTCATCTGAGCATCGAGTCGGACCTGCAATTGCTGGCGCGAGTGGTGCGCAACTTCCTGAGCAATGCGCTGCGCCATGTGCCGGATGGCTCGACGCGCGGGCGGGTGCTGCTGGGGTGTCGGCGTCGCGGTGACTGGCTGGAGATCACCGTGGCCGACAACGGCCCCGGCATCGCCGAGCATCAGCGCGAGGTGGTCTTCCAGGAATTCCGACGTCTGGCGCCGCGCCAGGACAACGAGCAGCGCGGCCTCGGGCTGGGGCTGGCGATCGTCAAGCGCATCACCGGCCTGCTGGAGCACCCCCTGTCGCTGACCAGCACGCCGGGGCGCGGCGCCGCCTTCGCGGTTCGCGTGCCGATTCGTCAGCCTGCCAGTGTGGAGGGGCCAGCGGCTGACGCGACTTCTCCCGGCCAGCCTTGCGCGTCACCGCTCGCGCAGCCGCTGCTCGATACCGTTATCTGGGTGGTCGAGGATGATCGGGAGGTGTGTGCCGGCATGCAGTCATTGCTCGGGGGCTGGGGCGCGAGTGTCCACTGCGCCGATGATGCCGAGGTGCTGTTGCAGCAGGCCGTGGCCGCGCCGCAGGTCTTGATCGTCGATCATCAGCTTGGGGAAGGGCAGCCTGATGGCCTCAAGCAGGCGCAACGCCTGCGGCAACGCTGGCCGGGCCTGCCGGTGGTGGTGATCAGCGCGGACCACTCGGCGCCGCTCAAGGCCAGGGCGCGCGCGCTCGGGTTCGGGTTTCTGCTCAAGCCGGTCAAGCCACTGCGCCTGCGCCAGTTGCTGGTCAATCGTCGCTAGCCGCGCGCAGAGGTGCTGGAAGAGATGCAGGAAGGGGGGAGGGAAAAGGAGCTGGAAAAGGGCCTCAAGAAGAAACTGGAAAGGGGGAAGGCAAAGACAGTGGCAAATAGGTGTCCGCCACGGGGGGTGATTGAAGGAGCCTATCAGGTATCACGCTTATTTTTAATGAGAATCAATGACATTTGGCGTGTATGCTGATCACATAGCCTCCCGCATATTTCTTTATCTGTTCGCGGGTCATTGATCTGGCAGGTTTTCCCCCCATGCTGAATGTCATGTCCGATAAATCCGTACGTCATGCCGCAAGCATGTCACTGGGCAGCGAAGGCGACGCCTCTGCTGCCTCTGCTGCCGGTGGTGCGCACACAGCTTCCCCTGTCCGTCTCACTGGCCGCCTGCGCCGGGCCTTGCCATTCCTCGGCCCGGCGATGATCGCCGCCGTCGCCTATATCGACCCGGGCAACTTCGCGACCAACATCGAGGCCGGCTCCCGCTATGGCTACACCCTGCTGTGGGTGGTGCTGTGGGCCAACCTGATGGCGATGTTGATCCAGACCCTGTCCGCGCGGCTGGGGCTGGCGACCGGCAAGAATCTGGCCGAGGTCATCCGTGAACGCTTCCCGCGTCCGGTGGTGTGGGCCTTCTGGGTGCAGGCGGAGATCGTCGCCATTGCGACCGATCTGGCTGAATTCCTGGGGGCGGCGCTGGCCTTCAATCTGCTGTTCGGGCTCAGCATGCTGGAAGGGGCGCTGCTGACCGGCGCCATCACCTATGCGGTGCTGGTGATGCAGCGTTTCGGCTTCCGCATGATGGAAATGATCATCGGCGCGATGATACTGGCGGTCTCGGCGGGTTTCCTGCTCGAGATCATTCTCAGTCGCCCACCGGTGGAGCCGATCATCTATGGTCTGCTGTCGCCGAACTTCCCGGATAGTCACGCCATCTTCCTGGCGGCGGGTATCCTCGGTGCCACCGTGATGCCCCACGTCATCTACCTGCATTCCGCGCTGTCCCAGAATCGCATCCGGGTGCGTGACAGCGGTCAGCGTCGTCGCGTGATGGGCTACTACCGGTTGGATGTCATCATCGGCATGGCGCTGGCGGGGCTGATCAACATGGCGATGCTGGTGCTGGCCGCCAAGGTCTTCCACGGCAACGGCGAGACCGGCGTGGCCTCCATCACCGAGAGCTACAAGCTGCTGTCACCGCTGATGGGCCAGGATGCGGCGAGTCTCATCTTCGGCTTCACGCTGCTGCTGGCGGGGCTGTCCTCGTCCATCGTCGGCACCCTGTCCGGTCAGGTGGTGATGCAGGGCTTCGTCAACTTCCGCATTCCGATGTGGCTGCGCCGCGTGATCACCATGGCACCGGCCATCGCCATTATCCTGATGGAGCTGCCGGAGCAGCAGGTGCTGGTCGCAAGCCAGGTGGTACTCAGCTTCGGGATTCCCTTCGCACTGGTGCCGCTGTTGATGTTCACCGCCAACCGCCGCCTGATGGAAGACCTGGTCAATCGTCACTGGGTGACAGCCATCGGGGTGCTGGTCGCGGCGATCATCATCCTGCTCAATGGCTATGTGCTGGTCGGCGAGCTGATGTAGGCCCCGCACTCTCTGTTCTATGCTCCAGGCCCTATGGCCTTGGTGAGTTCCAAAAGGCCTGCTGGTGGCAGGCCCTCGCAACGCCCCGCTGTGTGCCTCATTCGTGAGCGCCCCGGCGGGGCGTTGCGCGTTGTGGGGCGGCAGGGGGCGCGCTCGCGCCAGACACGGCAGGCAGGGAGTGGCTGGCCAGCAGGATCGCCTGTACCCGGCTGGCGACCCCCAGCTTGTGCAGGATGGCGGAGACATGCGATTTGACGGTGGTTTCCGCCACGCCCAGCTGCCAGGCGATCATCTTGTTGGATTCGCCCAGCACCATGCGCTCCAGCACGCCGCGCTGCTTGGTGGTGAGGGTCTGCCAGCGCTGCGCGAATTCCGCCTCGCTGAGGCTCGGCGCGAGTTGAGGCGCTGGCGGTGGCACTGGTGCTGAGGCCGATGCCGAGGCTGATGAAGAAGCCGCCTGGCTCGCCAGCGCCGGGCGCGGGGCGGCGCGCATCAAGCGGGCGGGCACATAGACCTCACCGGCCAGCATGCGCGCAAGCGCCTCGCGCAATACCTCCGCCGAGCTCGACTTGGAGAGATAGCCCACCGCGCCGAGTGCCAAGGCTTCCAGCACCGTCTCGCGCGCCTCGTGGGCGGAGAGAATCGCCACCGGTAGCCAGTCTGCCTCCTGGCGCAAACGCGCCAGGCCTTCCAGGCCGTGGCTGTCGGGCAGGTCGAGATCCAGCAGCAGCAGGTCGAGGCTATCGGCATGCGCGTCGATGAGGCTGAGCGTCTCGGCGAGACTGGCGGCCTGCAGCAGCTCGTAGGGCGGCGCCGAGTCATCGGAGACGCTCAGACTCAGGGTACGACTGATGGCATCACGGAACAGCGGATGGTCATCCGCGATCAACAGACGGTACATGGAGGCTCCTGGCCGGTGGCGGGCGATATCCTGAGCATAACGTCATGGCGTGGTGTCGTGCCTTGCGGCCTTCGCGGTATGGCGGCGTTCGTTTCTCCTTCCTTTTCTCCTCCCAAGGGATGAGACGGTCTCCGCCCATGGGGGCATGTCGCGATTGGCGTCGGTGGTCAAGACTGTGAGAGTCGCCTGATCAAGTACCGCTTGATGGATCGGGCAGCGGGTCAGCGCCAACGGCGCCACTGCAGAAGGGCCAACACAGGCGTTTCGCTGACACGACAACGACTTTTCAGCAACGACAACGACTTTTCAGTAACGACAACGACTGCGCAGCAACGACAACAACAGGCCGTCGATCACGAGCGCCACTCGTGAATCCGGCCAACAGGAGTTCGCCATGATCTACGCCTCCCCGGGCAGCGCCGATGCGCTGGTCACGTTCAAGGATATCTACGGCAACTATATCGGCGGTCGCTTCGTCGAGCCGGTGAAGGGTGAGTACTTCGACAATGTCAGCCCGGTGACGGGCGAGGCCTTCTGCCGTATCCCGCGTTCGAGTGCGGAGGATATCGACCTCGCGCTGGACGCCGCCCACAAGGCAGCCGCTGCCTGGGGCAAGACCTCGGTGCAGGAGCGCTCCAACATCCTGCTCAAGATCGCGGATCGCATCGAGCAGAACCTCGAGATGCTGGCCGTCGCCGAGACCTGGGACAACGGCAAGGCGGTGCGCGAGACGCTCAACGCCGATATTCCGCTGGCGGCGGACCACTTCCGTTACTTCGCCGGTTGCCTGCGCTCTCAGGAAGGCACCGCGGCGGACATCGATGCCAATACCGTCTCCTATCACTTCCATGAGCCGCTGGGCGTGGTCGGTCAGATCATCCCGTGGAACTTCCCGATCCTGATGGCGGCCTGGAAGCTCGGCCCGGCGCTGGCGGCCGGCAACTGCGTGGTGCTCAAGCCGGCGGAACAGACCCCGGCCTCGATTCTGGTGCTCGCGGAGCTGGTCGGTGACCTGCTGCCGGCGGGCGTGCTCAATATCGTCAACGGCTACGGGGCCGAGGCCGGTCAGGCGCTGGCCACCAGCAAGCGCATCGCCAAGATCGCCTTCACCGGCTCCACTCCCGTGGGCTCGCACATTCTCAAGTGCGCCGCCGACAGCATCATCCCCTCCACGGTGGAGCTGGGCGGCAAGTCGCCCAACATCTACTTCGCCGACATCATGAATGCCGAACCCGAGTTCATCGACAAGGCCGCCGAAGGCCTGGTGCTGGCGTTCTTCAATCAGGGCGAGGTGTGCACCTGCCCGTCACGCGCCCTGATCCAGGAAAGCATCTACGACGACTTCATGGCCCGGGTGATGGAGCGCGTGAAGACCATCAAGCGCGGCAACCCGCTGGACACCGACGTACAGGTCGGCGCCCAGGCCTCCCGCGAGCAGTTCGACAAGATCATGTCCTACATGGATGTCGCTCGCGAGGAAGGCGCCGAGGTGCTCACCGGCGGCAGCAGCGAGCAGCTGGAGAACGAGCTGGCCAACGGCTATTACATCCAGCCGACCCTGCTCAAGGGCAACAACTCGATGCGTGTCTTCCAGGAGGAGATCTTCGGGCCGGTGGTGGCCGTCACCACCTTCCGTGACGAGGCCGAGGCGCTGGCCATCGCCAATGACACCGAATTCGGTCTCGGCGCCGGTGTCTGGAGCCGCGACATGAACGTCGCCTTCCGCATGGGTCGTGGTATCCAGGCCGGCCGCGTGTGGACCAACTGCTACCACCAGTATCCCGCCCATGCCGCCTTCGGTGGCTACAAGAAATCCGGTGTCGGTCGCGAGACCCACAAGATGGCACTGGAGCACTACCAGCAGACCAAGAACCTGCTGGTCAGCTACGACATCAATCCGCTCGGCTTCTTCTAGGCCTGGCTGGCAGCGCCACCGCGACTGGTGGTGCTGCACGCCTCCCGCGATTCTTGCTTGAGAAAATGACATCGATGCCCGCGCCAGATCCGATTGCTTGATCTGGCGCAGGGCAGGGAGCGCTGCGTCCGGTTTCAATGGAGGGGCAAGCTTTGCACTGGTCTGAGCGCAGGCTCGGGCGCTGGAAAAACGCTGGCCTGGGCGCTGGCGCATGCAGGCGCAAGCCCACACTCTCCGCCGCAACTCTCCGCCGCAACTCTCCGCCGCAACTCTGCTGGTTCGTCTGTCTTGAATGTCCGTCTTTCTTGAATGTTCGTCAGTCTTCAATGGATGAGGAGTCCATCATGGATAGCAGCATGAAAGCCGCCGTGGTACGTGAATTCGGTGCACCGCTGGTGATCGAGGAGGTCGCAGTGCCGCGACCGGGGCGTGGCGAGATTCTGGTCGAGGTCGCCGCCTCCGGGGTCTGTCATACCGACCTGCACGCCGCGCAAGGCGACTGGCCGGTGAAACCCAATCCGCCGTTCATTCCCGGCCATGAAGGCGTCGGCACCATCGCCGCGGTGGGCGAGGGCGTTACCCACATCAAGGAAGGCGACCGTGTCGGGGTGCCCTGGCTCTACTCGGCCTGCGGCCACTGCGAGCATTGCCTGGGCGGCTGGGAGACGCTGTGCGAGAGCCAGCAGAATACCGGCTATTCGGTGAATGGCGGCTTTGCCCAGTTCACGCTGGCGGACGCCGGCTACGTCGGCCGCCTGCCGGACAGCGTGGGCTTCGTGGAGATCGCGCCGGTGCTGTGCGCCGGGGTCACGGTCTACAAGGGCCTCAAGATGACCGACACCCGCCCCGGACAGTGGGTGGTGATCTCGGGCATCGGCGGGCTGGGACACATGGCGGTGCAGTATGCACGCGCCATGGGCCTGAACGTGGCGGCGGTGGATGTGGATGATGCCAAGCTGGAACTGGCCCGCCGTCTGGGCGCGACCGTGACCGTCAATGCCATGAAGGAAGACCCGGCGAGCGTCATCAAGCGCGACATCGGCGGCGCACATGGGGCGCTGGTGACGGCGGTATCGCCCAAGGCCTTCGATCAGGCCCAGAACATGCTGCGCCGTGGCGGCACCCTGGTGCTCAACGGCCTGCCGCCGGGCGACTTCCCGCTGCCGATCTTCTCCACCGTGCTCAATGGCATCACGGTGCGTGGCTCCATCGTCGGCACGCGTCAGGACCTGCAGGAGGCGCTGGACTTCGCCGCGGAAGGCAAGGTCGCCGCCACCGTGCAGACAGGCAGGCTGGAGGACATCAACGACATCTTCGGACGCATGATCGACGGCAAGATCGAGGGGCGCATCGTGCTCGACATGAAGGCCTGAGGCGTTCGTTGGCCTGAATCCTCACCACCGATGACAGGCCTGCTGGAAACGGCAGGCTGCCAGACACGACAACGCCAGCCCTCGGGCTGGCGTTGTCGTGTCTGGCATGGCCGTGCGCGTTGACTCTCACGCGGCACTGCAAAGAGCTCTCCATGACGAGCTCGGGCTTCTGCTTACACCGTGCCGAATTTCTCGTTCTCGCCCATGTCCGGGGTGTGGTCCTTGTCGAGGTTGGCGCGCGCCACCTCGTAGAGCTGGTAGGCCTTGCTCTCCTTGGCCTTCCAGTGCTCGCCGGATTGCACCGAGATCTCCAGCAGGGTGACGTCGGGGTCATCCTTGCCTTCCGGGAACCAGGCGGCCACGAACGGATTCCAGAACTTGTCGATCAGGCCCTGATCGCGGTGCAGGTTGGCATGACCGCTCAGCGACACGTAGACGCCATCATCCTGATCGGAAAAGCTCAGGCAGACCTCGCTGTCCTTCTTGGCCTCAAACACCTTCTCGGCGCTGGCGCGGGTGAAGAACCACAGGGTGCCGTCGTAGTCATCCTGCACCAGATGCATCGGGCGGGCGTGGGGCATGCCATCGCCTTGCGTCACCAACATGCCGACCTTCACATCCTTGATCAGCTTCCAGATCTTCTGCTTGTGCTCCGGGCTCGACATCGTGTGTCACTCCTTTGCGTCATGCGAATGAAAATCCGGCTGGCTAGCCGTTGCACAAGACCTTGGAGCGACAGCCCACAACTTCAAGGGATGATGGTGAAGCTTTCGCTTGATGAGTCAGCACTTGATGAGTCGGTGCTTGATTCAGACGCTCGGGCGACTCACTGCGCTGACGGTGCCTGCCAGGCGTCGCTGCCCCACAGCGGCACGCTGCTCAGCGCATGCTTGAAGCTGCCGCTGGTTTCCTTGGTGCTGTAGGCGATATAGAGCAGGCTCTGGGAGTCGCGATCCAGAATGCGGCGAATCTTGAGGCTCTTGAGCAGCACGCTCTTGGACTTGCGATAGACCTCCTCGCCACTCTTGGAGGTATCGATGTCGGCGATCATCTCCGCCGTGATCGGGCCGGTCTGGCGGCAGGCGATGCTCATGTCGGAGGGATCGGAGAAGTCGAGGTCCGCCTCGATGTTGCTCAGGTGGCAGGTCACGCCCGGCACCTTGGGGTCGATCAGGCTCTCGATCTTGATGTCCTTGGTGGTGAACAGGCCCAGCGAGACATCCCCGACCTCGTTGTCATCACAGCCGGCCAGCAGCAGGCCTGAGGCCATCACACCCAGCAGGGCAGCACGAGAGGAAAGGCGGCGCAGTCGTGTCATGAGGTCATCCTTGAGTCAGTGGTGTCAGGCGATGATAGCGTGTCAGACCCGCGGTGGGCGTCAACCATCGCCCTGGCTTCAATGCTTGCCGCGGCTTCACTCGCTGGCGAAGGCAGCGAGATTCAGCGTATGCGAGTTGCCCAGCCACATCACGCCCTGGGTGTGATCGAAGAGGTCATCGCCGGTGCCGGCGTGCACGAAGATGTCCAGCGAGCCGCGGTTGAGTGCCAGCCACGGGATGATGCGCCCGAATTCTTCAGGCAGGAAGGACAGCTGACAGCTCCACAGCGGGTGCGGGCCGACCGGTTGCTGGTGGAAGCGCCCGACGCGCAGCGTGAAGCGCTGTTCGGCCTGGGCCGCCAGTTCGCGAGCGGCGGCCAGGCTCTGCTCATCGGTGTAATAGAGATGGGCGTGGTAGTAGCTGATATGGTGTGTCATGGCGTTGTCTCGATCGTTCTCAAGGGGGCTTCCAGCGCTCGGCCTCAAGGGCCGTGGCGGGAGTTTCAATGGCTGGCGGCAGTGGCCGTCAGGGCGTGATGGGCCTTGTGGCCCTCAGCCCCAGGCCTTGTAGATCAGCTGCACACCCACCAGCGCCATCGCGATGATGATCAGGCGGAAGAACAGCTTCTCGTTGACGCGGGATTGCAGCCACAGGCCGCTTCTGACGCCCGCCCAGGCCACCGGCACCAGCAGCAGCGAGGTGGAGAGACTGGTGAGGTTGATCTCGCCCAGCGCCACGTAGGGGCCCAGTTTCATCAGGTTCATGCCAGCGAAGATGATCACCGTGGTGGCGATGAAGGTCTCCTTGGGGTGCTGGCGCGGAATCATGTAAAGGTTATAGGGCGGGGCGCCGGCGTGGGCGAAGAAGCTGGTGAAACCGGCGGTGGCCCCGGCAGGAATGGCCAGCCAGCGGGGCAGCGGTTTCCTGGCTGTCGGTTTGAACAGCATATAGGCGGCGAACAGCAGCGAGATGACGCCCAGCAGGCCGCGAATCATGTTCTCGTCCAGCTCGTCGAACAGCACCACGCCCACCGCGATGCCGATGGCGGCGCTGGGCAGGATGATGCGCACCTCCGACCACAGCTGCTTGCCCCACCAGGCGCGGGAGCTCAGGAAGTCCATCACCAGCAACAGCGGCAGCAGGATGCCGGCGGCTTCCAGCGGCCCGATGGCCAGCGCCATCAGCGGCACCGAGAGTGAGCCGAAGCCTCCGGCGAAGCCGCCCTTGGAGATGCCGGTCAGGTAGGTCGAGAAGATGATCGCGCTCCAGGCCAGCGCAGAGTAATCGGGCAGTGTCAGCAGGGCATCGAGAGAATCGGTCACGGGCATCTCATGTCGAGAGGGCGGGCAAGGTGAGTCGTGAAGGCCCATTGTTGAACAATTCTGGCCGCGCTTCATCCCGACACGCTGCAATGAAGTCTTTCCCTTGGCGCACCAATGCGCTAAAAGGCGCATGTCGCACAGTGTTTTCTTTCGAGACACTGGGCGAGTAGCCTGATCTGGCGGGCATGTCGCAGTGCCTGCCGCTCGTTGGTCGAACAATCTCTGAGGTGGCGATGTCACGCGCTCCATTTGAAATCAGCGGTACCCGCATCGCGCCGGGAACGCGGGCCCAGGTCGATGTGCCTGTCGCCAAGCTCTACACCCATGCGCCGCTGCACATCCCCGTCGAGGTGGTGCATGGCCGTCAGCCCGGCCCGGTGCTGCTGGTGTGCGGTGCCATCCACGGTGACGAGATCAACGGCGTCGAGATCGTGCGGCGGCTGCTCAAGAGTTCCAGCCTTTCGCGGCTGCGCGGCACCCTGATCGCGGTGCCCATCGTCAACGTCTTCGGTTTCGTGCAGCACACGCGCTACCTGCCGGACCGCCGTGACCTCAACCGCTGCTTCCCGGGCAGCGAGAGCGGCTCGCTGGGCTCGCGGGTGGCGGCGCTGTTCCGTGAGCAGATCGCCGATCAGGCCACCCACATCATCGACCTGCACACCGGGGCGATTCATCGCACCAACCTGCCGCAGATCCGCGCCACCATGACCGGCAGCGATGCCACACGTCAGATGGCGGACGCCTTCGGCGCGCCGGTGCTGCTGAATGCCGAGTTGCGCGAGGGCAGTCTGCGCGCCTATGCCAGCGAGCGCGGCGTGCCGGTCATCACCTATGAGGCCGGTGAGGCACTGCGCTTCGATGAGTGGGCGATTCGCCCGGGCGTCAGCGGCGTGAAGCGCGTGATGCGCTCCATCGGCATGCTGGCCAAGGACCGCGACCGCAAGCCCAGCTCGCGCGCGGTGGAGATGTCCAACGGCTCCAGCTGGGCGCGGGCCTCCATCGATGGCATCGTCCAGAGCCGCGTGGGTCTGGGGGACCGCGTCGAGAAGCATCAGGTGCTGGGCATCGTCGCCGACCCCTTCGGCAACAGCGAAAGCGAGGTGCTGTCACCCGCGGATGGCATCATCATCGGCATGGCCAATCTGCCGCTGGCCAATGAGGGCGAGGCGCTCTATCACGTGGCGCGCTTCCATGCGATCGACGATGCCGAGAGCGCCGTCGACAACTTCCAGCAGCTGTTCGTGCCGGACTCCATCTAGGCGCATCACGCTCCTTTACGGTCCTGTTGCTGGCAGTGATCACGCAAACGCCCCGCTTAATGAGCGGGGCGTTTGCGTTGTAACAGTCTGTCATCTGGTCGAAAGCGACAGCCACAGAGCACTCAGCCGTGGCTGGTCTGGGTCTCGAGCGGGCCGTCATGACGCGCTTCCGCGCCGTGCATCCAGTCCACCAGCTTGCCGGCGAACACCAGCAACAGCAGGCCGCCGAGCACGCCGGTGATGGCGATGCCGCCGAACACGCTCATGGCACCGGCTTCGCCGACCAGAGAGCCGATCATGCCGGCCAGGTAGTTGGCCAGCGCCACGAAGGCGAACCAGGCGCCCATCATCAGCGCGCCCATGCGCACCGGTGACAGCTTGGTGACCATCGACAGCCCCACCGGCGACAGGCACAGCTCGCCGAGAGTGTGGAAGAAGAAGGCGCCGACCAGCCAGATCATCGAGGCGCTGCCTGCGGCTTTCTGCTCCAGCACCGCGCCGATCATGCACACGAAGCCGATGCCGAGGGCGATCAGGCCGAAGGCGAACTTGACCGGCGAGCTGGGCTCGCGGTTGTCCATGCGCGTCCACAGACCCGCCAGCAGCGGCGAGAGCAGGATGATGAACAGCGGATTGAGTGACTGGAACCAGGCCGCCGGCACTTCAAAGCCCATCAGCATGCGGTCGGTGTAGTCCTGCGCATACAGCGCCATCAGGCCGCCGCCCTGCTCGAAACCGGCCCAGAACAGGATGGTGAACAGGCCCAGCACCATGATGACCTTGATGCGGTCACGCTCTTCGCGGCTCAGCGGTGTCTTGCGGTTGTTGCTCTTGCTCAGGCGTGCCTCACGCCGGGCGCTGGGTTCGACCCCCAGGTCACCCAGATGGCGCGGCGCGAAGATGAGCTGGATGGCGACCGCCAGCAGCATGCCGATACCGGCCACCAGGAAGCCGGCGTTCCAGCCATAGCCTTCGGCCATGGAGCCCGCGACGATGCCTGACAGCAGCGCACCGATGTTGATGCCCATGTAGAAGATGGTGAAGGCGCCATCACGGCGGTGATCGCCCTGTTGATAGAGGTCGCCGACCATCGTGGAGATGTTGGGCTTGAACAGGCCGTTGCCGACGATCAGCAGGCCGAGACCGACATACAGCAGCATCTCGGGGTCGAGGCCGCTCATGGCCGGCGGCACGGCGAGCACGAATTGCCCGGCCGCCATGATCAGGCCCCCGATCAGGATCGCACGGCGGGCACCTAGCCAGTTGTCGGCCAGCGCTCCGCCGAACATCGGCGTGATGTACACCAGGCCCGTGAAGATGCCATACAGCTGCAGGGCGTCGCCCTGATTCCAGCCCAGACCGCCACTGGTGACGGCATCGGTGAGATAGAGCACCAGCAGGGCACGCATGGCGTAGTAGGAGAAGCGTTCCCACAGTTCCGTGGAGAACAGCAGATAGAGTCCGGCCGGATGCCCGAACAGCTCACGGCTGTTGGCTCCGGTAGGGGAGTGTGTGGACATGGAACCTCGAAGGAAGTGTCAGCAGAAGCAGCGCAGCCCGGATGACGGGACTACATGGACCGGCCCACAGGTCTGCAGAGGAGGACTGTGGAGGAATCGCCGATGACGGAGCAGTTGTGTGGCTGACATCACGCGAGCATGGCGTGACGATGTCGAGACCGGTTGTTGTCCGTATGGTCAGTCATTCTGCGTGAGATGGCTTTGTCAGACAATCAAACGAAAGTCATGCATGTTGTTGGTATTTAAGGGGTTATTAGCTTAGATGGCGACGCAGAGTTGCGTCAGGTGTCACGCCTTCCAATGCAGTGTCGTCACTTTGCTGACTGCCGAGACGACGACACCCGGCGCGAGGGCCGGGTGTCGGGGGACTGTCTTTTGAAAGCGCCGCTCTCAAGAGGACAGGGCAGAATAGAGAGGGAAGAAGAGAGGGTAGAAGAGACAGGGCAGAAGCGGCGCGAACAGGCCAGCTCGATCAGGCTTGCTCGACCTGTGCCTCGGGCCGATGCTCCGGCACGCGCGCCATGGCATCATCGATGACCTCGATGCCCGCGCCCGGCTTGTGGGCGTTCTCGGAGACATGACGGCGGAACTGGCGGCCGCCCGGCTGACCCTGGAACAGCCCCAGCAGATGGCGGCTGATGTGGTTGAGG
This sequence comes from Cobetia sp. UCD-24C, assembly GCF_001306765.1. Taxonomy (NCBI): domain Bacteria; kingdom Pseudomonadati; phylum Pseudomonadota; class Gammaproteobacteria; order Oceanospirillales; family Halomonadaceae; genus Cobetia; species Cobetia sp. UCD-24C. The sequence continues at coordinate 369,395 of NZ_LJTD01000002.1, forward strand.
CGCACGCCCTCGGCGAGACGCTTCTCGATGTAGGGGCGGAAGGCACGCAGCGCATCGTGGCGGCTGGTGTGCGGATTCTCGGCCTCGCCGTACAGCTCGCTGTCCACCGTCGCCAGCAACCAGGGGTTGTGGTACGCCTCACGGCCGACCATCACGCTGTCGACGTGCTCCAGCTGCTCGTGCAGCTCATCCATCAGCTTCAGGCCGCCGTTGATGCCGATATGCAAGGACGGGTGCGCCTGCTTGAGGCGGTGCACGCGACCATAGTTCAGCGGCGGCACATCGCGGTTCTCCTTCGGCGACAGGCCCTGCAGCCATGCCTTGCGCGCATGCACGCTGAAGGTGTCGCAGCCGGCATCGGCCACGGTGGTGATGAAGCGCTCGAGATCGGCGTCCTCATCCTGATCATCGATCCCGATGCGGCACTTCACCGTCACCGGAATCTTCACCTGCGCCTGCATCGCCGCCACGCACTTGGCCACCAGCTCCGGATGGCCCATCAGACAGGCACCGATCATGTTGTTCTGCACGCGATCGCTCGGGCAGCCGACATTCAGGTTCACCTCGTCATAGCCCCAGCTCTCGGCGATCGCCGCACACTCGGCCAGCGCCTGCGGGTCGCTGCCACCCAGCTGCAACGCCAGCGGATGCTCCGTCTCGTCGTGACCGAGGAAGCGCTCGCGGTCCGGATTGAACAGCAATGCCCCGGTGGTCACCATCTCCGTGTACAGCAGCGTACGACGGCTCAACACGCGCGCGAAGGCGCGGTAGTCACGGGTCGTCCATTCCATCATCGGCGCGACGGAGAAGGTGCGGTCAATCGGTGTCATCGGCATGGCAGTCATATCGGCTGGTGTGGGCTGTTGGGCATTCTAACACTTATTTGTGAATTATACATAGTTCGTATGTAATGTCGTGTGTATGGGTATATTATTTTAGTTATTATGGAAATACCGGACAGATAAAGTCTAGAGAGGGATTTATGCTATTTGAGAATTTTGTCGCCGAGTCAAAAGAGTTTTTCAATAGTTACTATTGTCATCTTTCTACACAGTTACAAGAGGGAGTGTTATCTATTGATGATAATGTTGTGATCTATCCTAGTATGGCTCTTTTTTGCCAGTGCGGGGATTATTATATCGTAGAGCTTTTAGGTGCTACAAACACTTATGATGGTTTGATATCTAAAAGGCATAAAGAAAAGTCCATTCATAGATATTTGAGTCAATTTGAACTTGAGGATCACCAGCCGTTAGTGCACTTGGATGGTAGTAATAACGGTTTTATCAATTTATGTATGGCGCAAGAGTATGACGTAGATGAAGTAGCACGAAGATTTCCTCTGTTAGAATTATATCCAACCAAATTGGTTCGAGTAGGTGGTAGCGGGTCCCCTATATCGTTTGGAGATAACTTTAGTTCTTTCTTTATGAGCAATTGTGTTTTGGTAAACGTTAATGATGGTCTATTTCGTTGTAAAAATATATTAACAATGTTCGTAGTAAGAAAATCTATCAATAAGCGAGAGCTGCATGATGCTTTTAAAGACTCATTGAGCGATAAAAGACTTAAGTTTGTTCATGTGGCAAGTGAAGCTCGGGAGAAAAAACTAATAGTAGCTGGACAATTGCAAAGTATTTATCTTTTCCCAAGTCTACATGAGACGACAATAGGCGAGTTTTTGAAATTGCATCCTAAGATAATAGAAGATGCTTTTAAGGCGACAAAATTTATATATGAACCATATCTAGAGTGGAAAGAGCACGATGGCACTTGCGAGGATACTGCTATAAACCCGGATCTCTTGCTAGAAAGGGAAGACGGGAATTATGATATTTATGATCTAAAGACTGCTCTTTTAACTAAAAAGAGCTTAACAAAAGCTGGGCGTAGCCGCAGAAGGTTTATAGACTATGTCGAAGAGGGTGTGGCGCAGCTGGCAAACTATCGTGAATATTTTTCTTATAGTCTGAATATTAAGCACGCCTATGAAAAATATGGTATTAAAGTGAATTTACCTAAGCTAGTCCTTGTTGTTGGTAGTTGGGAGAATGCGCCCATTGAAGAAGTCAAGCAGGCTAGAAGAAGATACCCAGATGTTGAAATTATTGATTATGATACTCTATGTCACCAATTCATAGGTGTCGAAGGTTAAGGTTTGATTTACTGGCAGCTGATAATAAACCTGCCAGTATAAAATCAATGCTATTAAACTGTAACGTGTTCTAGATCTTCAGCGCTTCGATATCCTGGGCGATGTCTTCGGCGAGCTGGCGGACCGCGTCGCTTTCGCCTTCACGCTGGGCGTAGGCGCGCAGCCCCATGACTTCGGCTTGCAGGCGGCGGCCGAGGCGTTCCGGCTGGTGCGCGGGGCGCTCGGGGTCGATGAGTTCACCGGCGTCGCGGGCGTCCGCGAAGGCCTGGCGGAAGCGGGCTTCCATGTTGGCGAGCAGCATCTCGACCTTGTCGCGGGCGGCCTGTTCACGCTCGCCGAGTTCCAGCAGGCTCTTGGCCAGCATGCAGGCGCGGGACGGCACCTCGCAGTCGCGCAGTCCGCCGAGCTTGCGGATATAGGTGGCGAGGGCGGTCAATGGCGAGTCGTGGCTGGCCATCAGGCTTTCCATCTCGCGCAGGCTGCGCGCGGAGTAGCAGTCCAGTGCTTCCTGGAAGAGGCCATCCTTGCTGCCGAAGGTGGCGTAGATGCTGCCGGGACGCATGTCGAGCGCGTGCTCGATATCCTTCAGCGAAGTGGCATGAAAGCCCTTCTGCCAGAAGAGATTGAGCGCCCGTTCGAGGGAATCCTGGCGGTTGTGCAAGGTCGCGCGTGGCATGGCTGTCCTGACGATGGGGCTCGCGAGTGACGCCTGTCTTCGCGCGGCTTGGCGAAGCGGGCGGTCTGCAAGGAGCAAGGTATTGAGTGAGTACTCAAGTTTAACTTGAATGATCGCTCAAATCCAGCTAGTGTGTTTCCCGACAACGCAGTGCAGCGGATGGTCAGGCGTTATTTTGAGCGTTTGCTCATATCTTGCCTTTCATCCCCAGGGGCGCTGCTGGAGGCTTCATGCCACTGGCTGGCAGCCCGCCCCTGAGATTCCGCGCATCTCGCTCATCATTCCGAAGGAGTTCTCATGACTGATTTCACACTCTATACCGCCGACAATGCCCCGCAGGAAAGCAAGCCGCTGCTCGGCAAGTCCGTCGAAGCCTTCGGCATGGTGCCGGGCCTGCACGCCGTGATGGCGGAAGCGCCGGGCCTGCTGGAAGGCTACCAGGTGCTGCACCAGCTGTTCCTCGACAGCAGCTTCGATGATGAAGAGACCACCGTCGTGTGGCAGACCATCAACGTCGAGCACAACTGCCACTACTGTGTGCCGGCGCATACCGGTATCGCCAAGTCGATGAAAGTGGATGACGCCATCACCGAGGCGCTGCGCAACGAGACGCCGCTGCCGACCGAGCGTCTGGAAGCCCTGCGTACCTTCACGCTGGCCGTGGTGCGTGAGCGTGGCTTCGTCGATGACGCCACCGTGCAGACCTTCCTCGATGCCGGTTACACCAAGCGCAATGTGCTGGAAGTGATTCTGGGCCTGTCCCAGAAGGTGATGAGCAACTACACCAATCACCTGGCCGAGACGCCGATCGACGAGCCGTTCAAGAAGTTCGAGTGGCACAAGCAGGGCTGAAACTGAGGTGAGAGGGCACGGCAAGTGCTTGAGCCACCAATGCTAATGAAAATATTTCTCATTAGTGTTGACGTCTGAGCCTGCGGGTCATATTCTGGGGTCATCGCTTCCCCGCCATGGGTAGCGGTGTCCCGGCCAGCGGAGTCAGGCCCCTGTCCGGGAGGCTTCTCATCAGACAGTTTTACGGTCCTTGCCAGCGGCTCATCCTACGGGGTGGGCCGCTTTTTTATGCGCAAAAAAAGACGCCTCCTTCGCTTGCACGAGGGAGGCGTCCGGAAGCGCTTCTCGATTCATTCGCTTTCCGTCTGCCAATGACAGGGAGGAAGGCTTGCGAGTCGAGCGGTGCTTCGTGCTCACCAGATTTGGATGTCAGGTCCCTGGCAAGCGTCTCATCAGGCCAGTCACGACCTTGATATTCTGGCGCCATGATACGTCAGCCGGTGAGGGGAGGCCAGCGGCGCGTGAGATAAACGCTGACTCAATGTTAATGAAAATATTTCTCATTAGTATTGACGGCGTCTGCTGGAGAGCATAATCTGGATTCATCGCTTCCCGCCATGGAATGCGGTAGCCAGAACAGCGGAGTCAGGCCCCTGTTCGGGTTTCTCCTCATCAAGCTAGTCACGGTCTTAGGGCGACTCTCACGGGTCGCCTTTTTTCGTGTCTGGCCGTCAGACGCAGCTCTGGCGCGCTATCTCGATCCTCGCTCGTTCCTCGCTCGATCACTCGCTCAATCACTCCCTCGGGCGGTCTCTCACACGCGACCTCGCCCTCGTGCTTGATAACGCCCCGTCGCTCGGCCTCCGTTGGCGCGCCATCTCGTTTAGAATGACGACATCCTATTCCCACGCCGCCAAGGCGCCCGGGTTTCGCTGCCTTTTCAGACGGTTGGCCATTGCGGCCAGTCATTGTCATCAGTCAGTGCACAGGCGCGACCCGCGGGGCTTTTCGAGGAAGTCATCATGATCACACTCTATCGACTGCACGATGATGGCCGCCTGCGCGGCGAACATATCGTGTTGCCCGACCCGCAGCCCGGCCAAGCCGATGCGCCGCCGCGCCTGGCGGATAGCGCTGAAGAGGCGGCTACCCTGCATGCCGGGTTGCTGGCCGATGACGAGCTGGCGCCACCGATTCTGGTGCGAAGCGATGTGCTGTGGATCGATCTCTGCGAGCCGGATGAGCAGGAAAAGCGCTGGGTGAGTGAGCAGTTCACGGTGGAACTGCCTGATGTCGAGGAGCTGGAGGAGATCGAGTCGTCGTCGCGCTTCTATCTGGAAGGCGATGGCATCCACGTCGTCTCGCTGTTTCCGCATCGCAAGGGGCGCGAGCCACAGACGGCCAACGTCGCCTTCCATCTGCATGGGCGCCAGCTGATCAGCATGCGCCACGAGGACATCGGCCTGCTGCGGCTGTTCCGCAATCACCTGCGTCGCCAGCGACTGAGTCCGGAGGATGGCTGGGAGGTGCTGTTGGCGCTGCTGGCGATGAAGGTCGATTACCTGGCCGATGAGATCGAGGATATCTACCGGGCGCTGGAGGCGCTGGGCAAGCAGGCGGTGCACCCCGAGGCGCTGGAAGACACCCTGCACGGCATCCTGTTGCAGGAGCGCTACAACGACAAGGTGCGCCAGTCGCTGCTGGACAGTCAGCGCCTGCTGCGTCAGCTGACGCGCCACCTGCCTTCGGCGCCACGCCAGAAGTCGCGACGGCAGGAGATTCGCGACATGCTGCGCGACATCGACTCGCTCAATCCGCACACCACCTTCATCTTCGACAAGGTCAACTTCCTGCTCGATGCCTCGATCGGTTTCACCAACCTCGATCAGAGCCGCATCATCAAGATCTTCTCGGTGGCGGCGGTGGTCTTCATGCCGCCGACATTGATCGCCAGCATCTACGGCATGAACTTCCACTGGATGCCGGAGCTGGACGAGGACTGGGGCTATCCCTTCGCGCTGTGCCTGATGGGGGTATCGGCGCTCTCGACCTATCTATTCTTCAAGTGGAAGAAGTGGCTGTAAGTCACTGAAGACAGGCATAAAAAAAGCGCCTGGCGTCGTGAGACGGCCAGGCGCACAAGAAACTTGCATTACAACACTGAAGATCGCCACCGAGGCCCGGGATGGGCCGACAGCGAAACCGCGCGTGGGGGCGTCGCCATGCAGACCAGTCACCGGGAATCGGTGGGATGAGCAGTGCAACTACCTGAGCGCGAACCTGGACGGTCGGGCTGCGCCACGCAGGCCCGGCCGTCGTCGGTCTAGTCCGGGAGCAGGCGGCCGATGCCGCGGCGCGCCTGCTCCCGCATGTTCGTGGCGCACAGTATAGGGTGCCGCGCTTTGGAGAATAAGCGCGTACAATCGAAAACTAGGGTTTCCAATATGGAAACCTGGAAGATTGATGGGGTGTCTGGCCGTGTTCAGGGGGCCATGGCGGTTGCACAGCGAGGGTAAGGGAGACACATGGCGACACTTGATGCATTGCGCGTATTCGTCGAAGTCGTGCGCGCAGCGAGTTTCACGGCGGCGGCACGGCGACTGGGAATTTCCAAGTCGCTGGCGTCCAAGCGGGTGGCGGCACTGGAAGAGCAGCTGGGCGTCAGCCTGATCAATCGCTCGACCCGCAAGCTGCATCTCACCGAGGCGGGGCGCATCTACTACGAGCACGGCCTGCGCATCCGCGAGGAGCTGGAATCCGCCGAGGCCCGCGTGCAATCCGTCACCTCGCAGCCGATGGGCCAGCTCAAGGTGTCAGCGCAGGTGTCGTTCGGCTTCATGTATCTGGCCGCGCCGACCACCGCCTTCATGCGTCGCTACCCGGATGTCAGCGTCGAGATTCTGCTCGAGGATCAGCGCTTCGAGCCCATCGATGAGTCGGTGGATCTGGCGATTCGCATGGGGCCGCTGCCGGATTCCTCGATGGTCTCGCGCCCGCTGTGCAAGGTGGTCTATGGCCTGTATGCGGCGCCGGACTATCTGGCGCGCGTCAATGCACCGCCGGTGCAGCCCCAGGACATCCGCGCCTTCGATACCATCTTCTACGGCAATTACGATCTGGGGGCTCATTGGCGCTTCACGCTCAATGGTCAGCCCTTCGATGTGGAGCCGGAGTCGCGGCTGGTGATCAACAATCTGCTCGGGGTGGTGGAGGCGGCCAAGGCCGGCTTCGGTCTCGCCTATCTGCCGACCTTCTCGGCCCGCGCGGCAGTGGAGAGTGGTGAGCTGGTGCCGCTGCTGCAGCCCTACTGGAACGAGCATGGCTCGATGGTGGTGCTGTTCCGCTCACGCAAGTACCTGCCCGACAAGACCCGCGCCTACCTCGACTTCATCACCGAGTGGTTTCAGGAGCATCTGCAGCTCTGACGTTGCCTCCACCGAGAGGGTTACCACTCGATGGCCTGGCCGGCCCAGTCGTAGAAGCCGCCGCTGGCGATGGGCGGGAGCTCAGAGGCGACGCGCAGCAGGCGGCGCGCCACAAAGCCCGTGGTGAACAGTTTTCCCTCGGGCACGCGGGCCTGGAAGGGCGTCGACAGGCCGGTGTCGGTGGTGCCGGGATGCAGCGCGACCAGCAGCGCCTCGGGATTGCGCCGTGCGATCTCGATGGCGGCGGTCTTGAGCAGCATGTTGTGGCTGGCCTTGCTGGCGCGATAGGCATACCAGCCGCCGCTGCGGTTGTCGGAGATCGAGCCGACCCGCGCCGACAGCGAGGCGAAGATCACCGGCGTGCGTCGGCGCAGGCGTGGCGCCAGCATTCCCAGCAGCAGGGCCGGGGCGAAGGCGTTGACCTGATGCAGGCGCGTCAGGGCCGCCAGACTCAAGTCTTCCAGACGCTTCTCCGGCCATAGCTGCTCGCGCTCGTCATGCAGCAGGCCCAGTGCGTTGAGTATCAGCGCCGGTGGCTGTCCCGTCTCGCTCTCCCCATCCAGTTGCTGTGCCAGCCACTCCTCGAGGCTTGCGGTGCCTTGCTCGGTGGTCAGGTCGGCCTCCAGCGTCTCGAGCTCGGGATGCGCCGCCAGGCATGAGACATCGCGACTCACCGCCAGCACTTTTCCACAGTGGGGATGGGCGAGCAGCTCAGCGATCAGCGCCCGTCCGATCCCGCCGCTGGCACCGGTGACCAGTGCGCAGAAGCCCTGTGGCAGGCGCGCGAAGGTATCCGCCGCCAATGGCTGATCTTCCAGTCTGCTATCTGCCATGCATGTATCCCTCCGTAGTGGCCGAATGTGACTGTCGTCAGGCAGTGCGCTCCATCAGCCTGGCGAGACGGGAATCGCTGCTGAGCGTGGTCGGGGTGGCGTCTTCCTGCAGGCGGCCCGCTTCCAGCAGCGCCAGGCGCGCAAAGCGCTCTAGCCCCAGCGGCTGGTGAGTGATCATGATCAGGCTGCGGCCCTCGCAGGCGGCGAGAATCGCGCTCATCACCTGCTCGGCGCTGGTGCGGTCCAGTCCTTCGCAGGGCTCATCGAGGAGCACGATCGGCGCCGGTGACAGCAGCGCGCGTGCCACACCGAAGCGGCGCAGCTGGCCACCGGACAACGAGCGTCCCCCTTCATCCGGGAAGCCGGCCAGCCCCTGTGGCTGGCGGGCCAGCCAGTCGCCGAGGCCAAGGCTTTCCAGCATGCGCGTCAGTGCCTCATCGCTGGCTTCGGGAGCGGCCAGGCGCAGGTTGTCGGCGTAGCTGGCACAGAACAGATGCGTGTCCTGCGAACAGACCGCGAAGCTTGCGCGCAGCGTGGCCTCATCGAGCGAGTCCAGCGCCACGCCGCCCAGCGTGATGCGTCCGGCGCTGGGAATATGGAAGCGACTGAGCACGTCTAGCAGGGTGCTCTTGCCGCTGCCGGACGGACCGAGCAGTGCCAGATGCTCGCCTGCGGCCAGTGTCAGGGACAGCTCTTCAAGCACCGGCGTGTCGCCGTGGGTGACGCTCAGCTGCTCGATCTCCAAGGCATGTCCCACCGGCGTGGCAGCCTCGGAGTCACTGGGGAACTGGGCCGCCGGCGTATTGGCCTGCACGCTGTTGAGGCGCGCGGCCGCCGACAGGCAGCGACCGAGCCCCTGCCAGGCCAGCGGCAGTGGCGCCAGCGCCTCGAAGGCGCCGAGCACGGCCAGCAGGAACAGCGCCAGCAGGCGACCATCGAGCAGCTCGCCAGAATGTATCGTCATGTCGGTGTTCGCATATGGCGCCATCTGCATCACGCCGAGTAGCGCCACCCCGGCCAGCGTCAGCCCCAGCAGACTGTGGCTCAGCCAGCTGGCCAGTGCCTGACGGCGTGCCTGGGCGCGCTCGATACGGTCCCGCTCGGCCTGTTGCTCGGCCAGGCGCTCAAGCTCCTCATTCCAGCGACCATAGATCACCAGCTCGCCCAGTCCCTGCAGGCGCTCCAGCAGGCGTGCGCGCAGGCGGCTGGCCGAGGACTGATGCCGCATGGCGTCACGGCTGCCGCGCCACCAGGCCAGCCACGGCACCAGTCCGCCGGTCAGCACCAGCCCGATCACCGCCACCAGCGCCAGTGTCGGCGCGAAGATGCCGATCAGCGTGCCGGCGGCGAGGATGGCGCAGATCGCCACCAGCGAGGGAATCAATACGCGCACGTAAAGGCTGTCCAGGGCGTCGACATCCGCGCCCAGGCGCGTCATCAACTCTCCCTGGCCGGCATGCTGCAGGGCGGCGGGGGAGAGCGGCTCGATGGCCTCGAACAGGCGGCGGCGCAGGCTCGCCAGCAGACGCAGCGTGCCTTCGTGGGTGGTGACGCGCTCGCCATAGCGCCCGGCGGTACGCGCCAGCGCCAGGCCGCGCACGCCTGCCGCCGGGGTGAAGAAGTTGAAGGCCTGGGTGGCGGCGACGCTCAAGCCGGCCACGGCGGTGGCGGAGAGAAACCAACCCGACAGCGCCAGCAGACCGGTGGCGGCCAGCAGGGTGATCAGCGCCAGCAGCGCGCCGATGCCTAGCCAGCCGCGATGCTCGCGCATCAAGGCCAGATAGGGTGTCAACTCGCGAAGATGTGGGCGCTGTTCGGCGTGCGGCTCGGCCAGTGCTGGCTCACTGGCTGTGACAGCCGCGGGCGTGTCAGGCGCGGGCTTGCGGATGGCGCGGTTCATGCGTCACCTCGCGGCGTCGGGAGGGGGAGCGGGTGGTCCTGCACCAGCTGGCCATCGTCGAGGTGAATCAGGCGCTGGCACAGCGTCAGCAGCTCTGGTCGGTGGGTCAGCAACAGCAGGGTGCGGCCCTCGCCGAGACGCTTGAGCGCGGCGATCACGCGCGCTTCGCTGTCGGCGTCCAGGCTGGCGGTGGGTTCATCCAGCAGCACCAGCGGCGCGTCATGCAAGAAGGCGCGGGCCAGTGACAGGCGGCGTGCCTGGCCGCCGGATAGCGCCTGACCGCCCTCGCCAAGGCGCGTCTCGAGCCTGCGCGGCAGGTGCTGGTACCAGTCAAGCAGGTCGGCATTGTCCAGCGCCGCTTCGAGCTGGGCGTCGCTGGCGTGAGGCCTGGCCAGACGCAGGTTGTCGGCCAGCGTGCCGGACAGGACCACCGTCTCCTGACCGACCCAGGTCGCCATGCCCGGCGGCAGGCCGTGGCTCAGCGGATGGCCGTTGAGATACAGCAGGCCGTCGCTGGCCTCGACGAAGCCGAGCAGCAGATTGAGCAGCGTCGACTTGCCGGAGCCGGAGGCGCCGGTCAGCGCGACGCGTTCGCCCTGGGTGATCCGCAGGGTCAGCGGGCCGAGCGCCGGCGGAGTCAGCGTGCTGGTCTGACGGTTCCACTGATTGGGATAGCGCACACAGACCTCTTCCAGCATCAGCGAGTGCAGCTTGCGGGTCTGAGGGCGCACCGCGGGCAGGTCGCTGATGGCATTGTGCGCCTGTGCGCCAGCCTCGGCCTCTTGCGTGAAGGGGGCACTGCCGACGATGGGGGCGAGGTCACTGGCGGCAGCCTCGGCCTCGGCCTTGGCGTGATAGTGCACGCCCAGCTCGCGCAGCGGCTGATAGAACTCGGGCGCCAGCACCAGAATGAAGAGCGCGGTCTGCAGGGTCAGCGGTGAGTCGCCCCAGGTGCCGAATTGCAGGTGGCCGAGGAAGTGGAAGCCGAGGTAGACGGCCAGCAGCGCGATAGACACCGCGGTGAAGAATTCCAGCACCGTGGAGGACAGGAAGGCCAGGCGCAGCACGCGCATGGTGCGCTTGCGAAAGGCATGGCTGACCGCCTCGACCTGGGGGCCGCGTCTGGCGCTGCCGAACAGCTTCAGGGTCTTGAGGCCGGTGAGCAGGTCCATGAAATGACGGCCCATGCGGTCCATCTCCCGGAACTGCTCCTGCGAGCGCTTGCGCGCCGCGATGCCGACCAGAATCATGAAGATCGGTACCAGTGGTGCGGTGGTGGCCAGAATCAGGCCGGCCGTCCAGTTGAGCGGAAACACCACGCACAGCAGCATCAGCGGAATCAGCCCCGCGAGGCGTGTCTGTGGGCGGAAGTCGGCGTAGTAGCCGTGCAGTGACTCGACCTGGTCCCAGACGCGGTTGGCGAGACTTGCGCGATGCTGGCGACGCACCCACAGCGGGCCGAGTTCGGCGAAGCGCTGCAACAGGCGCTCGCGCAGGCGACGGCGGATCTGCTGGCTGGCGCGGGTGCCGGCATAGCCACGCAGGCCAGTGAGCGCGCCGCGCAGCGAGAGACTGGCGGCGAGCACCGCGATGGCCGGCCATAGTGTCGCCAGGCCTTCGCGGTCGATCGCCACGCCCTGGGCCAGACGGGCGATGGCCCAGGCCTGGGCGAGCAGCACCAGTGTCGAGAGCAGGGCGCACAGGATGGCGAGCTGGGGCCAGCGGCCACCGGCACGTGCCAGTGTCTCCAGCCAGCGGCGTGGCACGAATTCTGCCGATGCAGTGGCATCGGTGGGGGAGGGTGAAACATCGGGTGCAGCGGCAGTTCGGGGCATTCATGCTCCTGCCGGTGGTGGCAGAGATAGTTGCAGGGAGGCGCTGGCGTCACGTCTCAAGGCAGAGAATGACGCATCTGGCGCAAGCTTACCGCCGAGAGAGCGTTGGTACACGGCGACGCACTGTCGCACATCTTCACCTTGCGTATAATATGCCCCAGCACTTGCTGCTGAGACAGCAGCGTGATTTCACGCCCCGGCAGTCAGTCATTGCCGAGACGCTTGTTGCCCTCTCTTCTCGAACTACTGGACTCCACATGACCGTTCGTACGCGCATCGCACCGTCGCCGACTGGTGATCCCCACGTCGGCACCGCCTACATCGCCCTGTTCAATCAGTGCTTCGCTCGTCAGCACGGTGGCGAGTTCATTCTGCGTATCGAGGATACCGATCAGACGCGTTCCACCGGTGAATCCGAGCAGATGATCCTCGATTCGCTGCGCTGGCTGGGCATCGAATGGGCCGAAGGCCCGGATGTCGGTGGTCCGCACGGCCCGTACCGTCAGAGTGAGCGTGGCGACATCTACGCCAGGCACTGCCAGCAGCTGATCGATGCCGGCCATGCCTTCAAGTGCTATCGCACCAGTGAAGAGCTGGACGAGTTGCGCGAGTCGCGCAAGGCCGAAGGTCTGCACATGGCGCTCAAGCCGTCCGATCTCGCGCTGCCGGCAGAAGAAGTGGCACGTCGTGAAGCGGCGGGCGCGCCCTTCGTCATCCGCATGAACGTGCCGGAAAGCGGTACCTGTGTGGTCAAGGACATGCTGCGTGGCGAGATCGAGGTCGAGTGGGCCCAGGTCGATGCGCAGATCCTGCTCAAGTCCGATGGCATGCCGACCTACCACCTGGCCAACGTGGTGGATGATCACCTGATGGAGATCACCCACGTGCTGCGTGGCGAGGAGTGGATCAACTCGGCGCCCAAGCATCAGCTGCTGTATGAATACTTCGGCTGGCAGATGCCGGAACTGTGCCACATGCCGCTGCTGCGCAACCCGGACAAGACCAAGCTGTCCAAGCGCAAGAACCCGACGTCGATCCTCTACTACCGTCGCATGGGCTACCTGCCGGCGGCGGTGATCAACTATCTCGGCCGTCTCGGCTGGTCCATGCCGGACGAGCGCGAGAAGTTCACCCTGAGCGAGATGCAGGAGCACTTCGATATCCAGCGTGTCTCGCTGGGTGGCCCGGTATTCGATGTCGAGAAGCTCAGCTGGCTGAACGGTCTCTACATCCGTGATCTGTCCGAGGACGAGCTGCTGAGCGAGCTGCGTCAGTGGGCCTTCAACGAGTCCTACGTCAAGCAGATTCTGCCGGAAGTGAAGCCGCGCATCGAGACGCTGTCCGAGGCGATTCCGCTGGCCGGCCACTTCTTCTCCGGTCTGCCGGCCATCACGCCGGACGACTTCGCCAAGGCGAAGCTGGAAGGCGAAGACCTGGTGCGTCAGATGCAGTTCCTGACCTGGAAGCTTGAAGCCGTGAGCCGCTGGGACAAGGAGCACCTGCTGGCGGAAATGAAGCTGCTCTCCGAGCACTTCGGGCTCAAGATGAAGGACTTCCTGGCACCGGTATTCGTGGCGGTGACTGGCTCGGCGACCTCCACCTCGGTGATGGACGCGATGGTCATTCTGGGCTCCGACATGACGCGCGCGCGTCTGCGTCACGCCGTGGCCGTGCTGGGCGGCGTCTCCAAGAAGGCTGCCAAGCGCTTCGAGAAGGAATATCGCGACCTGTAAGAATATCGCGACCTGCAAGGGTGTCTGCGATGTGCAGATGATGGCCCCCGTGACGTATGTCGTCATGGGGGCCATGTCTTGCAGCAGGGCGCTGAACAGCGCTTTCAGTGCTGATCAGCAGCACGATGAGAATTGTGTGAAAAAGAAGTTGACGACCCCGAGGGTTATCAGTAAGATACGCCTCGTTCTTGAGAGACGGGGCCTTAGCTCAGCTGGGAGAGCGCAACACTGGCAGTGTTGAGGTCAGCGGTTCGATCCCGCTAGGCTCCACCAAGTTTCTCAAGCGACTGCGTCCCATTCGTCTAGTGGTCCAGGACACCGCCCTTTCACGGCGGTAACAGGGGTTCGAACCCCCTATGGGACGCCACTCTTCAGACATCTCGAGTCACCTTTCAGGTCTCGTGAAGTCAACAAAAAAGCACACCTTACGGGGTGTGTTTTTTTTGTCCCTGATTCTGGCTTATGCACAGCTTGTGTGTCGGCAGAAAAGCATGTTATCCCCAAGTCGCTCTTGACAGACCCCGTGTCTTGTCCACTGTTCGCGCGCTGTCACATCTCCCCCTGCGTCTCTTCCCAAAGTGCGGCCCCTGCGGCTGGCGCTTACGTCGTGTTACCAAAAATTTCTTTTATATCAATGGTTTATGCGCTGGTTAAATTTTGTGCAATCTGTTGGTAAGCCTGCTGTCATGCTGGTTCGCCGCGCTTGTCTAGGGGTTATCAACGAGGTTATCCACAGATAGTGTGGAAAAACCTGCCGAGCGCCGCTGCTGTCTGGGATGTTGCGCTGCGGCACGAAAAAACGCCTCATTCCCGCGTCCATATGGCGTTGGAATGAGGCGTTTTCAGTGCGAGGCCGTGTGATGCGATTCAGCTCGCTCGCATGTATTCAGGCCCGCTTCATCTGGAGAGGCGCTTGAGCAGCGAGGAGGTGTCCCAGCGATTGCCGCCCATGGCCTGCACGTCGGCATAGAACTGATCGACCAGCGCGGTCACCGGCAGGCTGGCATCGATGCGGCGTGCTTCCGCCAGACAGATGTCGAGGTCCTTGCGCATCCAGTCGACGGCAAAGCCGTGATCGTACTCGTCCTTGATCATGGTGGCGTGGCGGTTCTCCATCTGCCAGGAGCCGGCGGCGCCCTTGGAGATCACCTCGATCACCGCCTCGCGATCCAGCCCTGCCTGCTCGGCGAAGTGCAGGCCCTCGGAAAGCGCCTGCACCAGCCCGGCAATGCAGATCTGATTGACCATCTTGGTGGTCTGGCCTGCACCGGTCTCGCCGATGCGCTTCACCATGCGACCGTAGTGCGTCAGCACCGGCTCGGCGCGTGCGTAATCCGCCTCGCTGCCGCCACACATGATGGTCAGCACGCCATTCACGGCGCCTTGCTGACCGCCGGAGACCGGTGCGTCGACGAAGCCGATGCCAGCCTCGGCCGCGGCGGCGGCCAGCTCGCGTGCCAGGTCGGCACTGGCGGTGGTGTGGTCCACCAGCAGGCTGCCGCTCGCCATGCCGGCCAGCACACCGTCGTCGCCGTAGGTGACGCTGCGCACGTCATCATCGTTGCCCACGCACATCAGCACGATATCGGCGCCCTCGGCGGCTTCTCGCGGGGTAGCGTGATGGCTGCCGCCGTACTCCTCGCTCCACTGCTCGGCGCGTGCACGTGTGCGGTTGTAGACCCGCACCTCCAGGCCTGCGCGTTTCAGGTGGCCGGCCATGGGGTAACCCATGACACCGAGTCCGATGAAGGCGGCGGTACGTGGCGTTGTGTGTGTGTCTGACATGCTGGGGGCTCCTTGCCATCAATCAGGAATGAGGTTGCGCCGCTCGCGGTGGGGCGCATGGCGTGCCGGCGCGTACAGGGCGTGACGAAGGTACATCAGCACGCTAGCACGTCCGGGGCGGGGATGGGGCGGCTTTGTGGCTTGCTGTCAGGCAGAGGCTGCGCGCATGAGAGGCGACAGCCAAAAAAAACCGCCTCCGAAGAGGCGGTCTGTCCTGCAGGCGAATGACCCGATGTTGCCGGGTTGCCTGGTGCTGGGTTACTTGGCCGGATAGTCGCGCTGCGGGTGGCCGGTGTAGAGCTGACGCGGACGGCCGATGCGGTGGCCGCCGGCGATCATCTCGTTCCAGTGGGAGATCCAGCCGATGGTGCGCGACATGGCGAAGATGACCGTGAACATGTTGGTCGGGATGCCGATCGCCTTGAGGATGATGCCGGAATAGAAGTCGACATTCGGGTACAGCTTGCGCTCGATGAAGTACTCGTCTTCCAACGCGATCTGTTCCAGGCGCTTGGCGATCTTGAGCTGCGGGTCGTCCGCCATGCCCAGCTGCTCCAGCACTTCGTCGCAGGTCTCTTTCATGACCTTGGCGCGCGGATCGAAGTTGCGATAGACGCGGTGACCGAAGCCCATGAGCTTGAACGGGTCTTCCTTGTCCTTGGCCTTGTCGATGAAGCGCTGGATGTTCTCCTCGGACTCTTCACCGATCTCGTCGAGCATGGCCAGCACGGCTTCGTTGGCGCCGCCGTGTGCCGGGCCCCACAGTGCCGCGATACCGGCGCTGATGCAGGCGAACGGGTTGGCACCGGTGGAGCCGGCCAGACGCACGGTAGAGGTCGAGGCGTTCTGCTCGTGGTCGGCGTGCAGCATGAAGATGGTGTCCATCGCCTTGGCGAACACCGGGTTGATCTTGTACTCCTCGCACGGGTTGCCGAACATCATGTACAGGAAGTTCTCGCCGTAGGAGAGGTCATTGCGCGGGTACATGAACGGCTGACCGATGTTGTACTTGTGGCACATGGCCGCCAGGGTCGGCATCTTGGCGATCAGGCGCACGGCGCTGACGTAGCGTTCCTTCTCGTTGGTGATGTTCAGGTTGTCGTGATAGAAGGCGGCCAGGCCACCGACCACGCCGCACAGGATCGCCATCGGGTGGGCGTCGCGACGGAAGCCCTTGAAGAAGTTGACGATCTGTTCATGCACCATGGTGTGGTTGCTGATCAGCTGGGCGAACTTGTCGTATTCCTCGTCGCTCGGCAGCTCTCCGAACAGCAGCAGGTAGCACAGCTCGATGTAGTTGGAGCTCTTGGCCAGCTGGTCGATGGGGTAGCCGCGATGCAGCAGTACGCCTTTCTGGCCATCGATGAAGGTGATGGATGATTCGCAGGCGGCAGTGGAGACGAAGCCCGGGTCGTAGGTGAACATGCCTTCGGCGGTCAGGCCGCGAACGTCGATGACGTCCTGGCCGAGCGTGCCGGAATAGACCGGGAACTCGATGCTCTTGTCGATACCGTCTACTGTCAATGTCGCTTTCTTGTCAGTCATGCCGACCTCCTCATTATTCGCGTAACTCTTTGACTTGCTTGCCATGCCGGGCTTGCATCAATCCCGCCCACTATAGAAGCCCGCGAAAGATTGTCAATTCGCCACACGGCGTAGAGACGCGCGCCATGCTGCTGTGCGTCAGTTCCCCGACGTTTACGTATCCCGTGGCGTCAGGTCGCGTCCTGTTCACTGCATTTTGTGCAATCCGTGGTTGCGGCCCTGCGACGTCATGCCATTTGTCATGCCAATGGCCAACCCCTATAATCCACCGTCGCGCGACTGGCGGGAAATTCGGCTCGGTACCGTGGATGGCCTGCGCCCGAGACCCTTCCTCAAACCACCGCCCCTGCGGGCTTGCGTCCGTGTTGGGCCAAGAGAGTGTGTAAGAGCCGTGAATAGCAAACGACCCGTAAATCTCGATCTGACGACGATAAAGTTCCCTCTCCCTGCGCTGACTTCAATCACCCACCGTATTACTGGCGTGATTCTGTTCGTGGGCCTGGTATTTGCGCTGTGGGCACTCGATGCCTCGCTGTCCTCCCCGGAAGGGTTCGAGGCAGTGCGCGACACCCTGGCGACCAACTTCCTGGCCAAGATCGTGGCCTGGGGCCTGCTGTCTGCCCTCGGTTTCCACTTCGTGGCTGGCATCAAGCACCTGCTGATGGACATGGATATTGGTGTCGAACTGGAAAGTGCTAATCGCAAGGCGCAGGTCACTGTCGTGATCAGTGCTGTTCTCGTGGTCCTGGCGGGAGTCTGGGTATGGTAAACAACATCACCAATTTCAGCCGCAGCGGTCTGTCCGACTGGGTGCTGCAGCGTGTTTCTGCCGTGATTCTGGCAGTCTATTCCGTGTTCATGGTCGGCTACCTGCTGCTCCATCCGAACCTCGACTACACCACCTGGAGTGGTCTGTTCGAGAACACGGCGATGCGCATCTTCTCTCTGATGGCATTCATCTCGATTGCCGCACACGCCTGGATCGGTCTGTGGACCGTGGCGACCGATTACATGAAGCCGACCGCACTGCGTTTCGGTTTCCAGGTCTTCGTCATCCTTGCGTTGTTCATCTTCTTGGTCTGGGGCGTTCAAGTCCTGTGGGGAGCCTGATACATGTCCACCATGCGTAGCCTGACATTCGACGCGATCATCATCGGCGGCGGCGGCGCTGGCCTGCGTGCCGGTCTCGAACTGTCCCAGTCCGGCAAGAAGACCGCCGTGCTGTCCAAGGTCTTCCCGACCCGCTCGCATACTGTCTCTGCCCAGGGCGGTATCACCTGTGCCATCGCTTCTGCTGATCCGAATGATGATTGGCGCTGGCACATGTATGACACCGTCAAGGGTGGCGATTACATCGCTGATCAGGACGCTGCGGAATATATGTGTACCGAAGGCCCGAAAGCGGTCTTCGAGCTTGAGCACATGGGTCTGCCGTTCTCCCGTTTCGACAACGGCCGCATTTATCAGCGTCCGTTCGGTGGCCAGTCCAAGGACTTCGGCAAGGGCGGCCAGGCGGCTCGTACCTGCGCCGCGGCTGACCGTACCGGTCACGCCCTGCTGCACACTCTGTATCAGGCCAACCTGAAGAACGGTACCGTCTTCCTCGACGAGTGGTACGCCATCGATCTGGTCAAGAATGCCAACGGCGATATCGTCGGCGTGATTGCCCTGTGCATCGAGACCGGCGAGACCGTGGTCGTGAAGTCCAAGGCCACCGTTCTGGCCACCGGCGGTGCGGGCCGTATCTACGCCTCCACCACCAATGCCCTGATCAACACCGGCGACGGTATCGGCATGGCACTGCGTGCCGGCCTGCCGGTCCAGGACATGGAAATGTGGCAGTTCCACCCGACCGGGATTCACGGTGCGGGCGTGCTGGTCACCGAAGGTTGCCGCGGTGAAGGTGGCTACCTGGTCAACAAGGACGGCGAGCGCTTCATGGAGCGTTATGCGCCGAACGCCAAGGACCTCGCGGGCCGTGACGTCGTCGCGCGCTCCATGGTGCTGGAAATCCTCGAAGGCCGTGGCTGTGGCGAGAATGGCGACCACGTCTTCCTGAAGCTGGATCACCTGGGCGAGGAAGTGCTGAACAAGCGCCTGCCGGGTATCTCCGAGCTGTCCAAGACCTTCGCGCACGTCGATCCGACCAACGCGCCGATCCCGGTCGTGCCGACCTGCCACTACATGATGGGCGGCATCGCCACCAACGTGCACGGTCAGGCCATCGCACAGAACGAAGACGGCAGCGACCGCATCGTCAACGGCCTCTATGCCGTGGGTGAAGTGGCCTGTGTGTCCGTTCACGGCGCCAACCGTCTGGGCGGCAACTCGCTGCTGGATCTGGTCGTCTTCGGCCGCGCCGCGGGCAAGTACATCGAAAGCGCGCTCAACGAAGGTGTCGAGTACCTCGAGCCGACGCAGAGCGACATCGATGCAGCCCTGGTGCGCCTGAACCGCTGGAACGAGTCCGAAAGCGGCGAGTCCGTGCCGGAACTCAAGCGCGAACTGCAGCAGATCATGCAGAACTCCTTCGGTGTCTTCCGTCAGGAAGACAAGATGGAAGAGGGCGTCAAGCAACTGTCCGATCTGCGTGAGCGTATCGCCAAGGCGGGTCTGTCCGACAAGTCTCAGGTCTTCAATACCGCGCGTATCGAAGCTCTCGAGCTGGACAACCTGATGGAAGTGGCGGAAGCCACTGCCATTGCGGCCCTGACCCGCAAGGAAAGCCGTGGTGCTCACTCCCGTTACGACTTCCCGGACCGTGATGACGAGAACTGGCTCAAGCATTCTCTGTTCTTCCCGAACGAGAAGCGTGTCGGCAAGCGTGATGTGAACTTCGCGCCGAAGACCGTCGAGCGTTTCGAGCCGAAGATTCGTACCTACTGAGTCTGAACCCAAGGCGCGCGTCGCGACCCGCTCGGGACGCCGCGCCTTCTTTCAGACCAAGTTCGCACTCGCTCGAGTTCACTCTCGCTTGAGTTCGCCGTGATCGAGGTGCGTGCAGGTCACCGCACGCACCTGACCCGTTTGCCCGGAGGGGAAACCATGCTTCAGGTATCCATATACCGCTACAACCCTGAAACCGATACTGCGCCGTACATGCAGGAGTTTCAGGTCGACACCCAAGGTCGTGACCTGATGGTGTTGAACGTGATGGAAATGCTCAAGGAACAGGACAGCTCGCTGGCCTATCGTCGCAGCTGCCGTGAAGGCGTCTGTGGTTCGGACGGCATGAACATGAACGGCAAGAACGGCCTGACCTGTGTCACCGCGCTGTCCGAAGTCGTCAAGGACAACAAGCTGGTGCTGCGTCCGCTGCCGGGCCTGCCGGTCGTGCGTGACCTGGTCGTCGACATGAGCATCTTCTACAAGCAGTACGAGCGCATCCAGCCGTACCTGCTCAACGACACGTCGGCGCCGGCCATCGAGCGTCTGCAGTCGCCGGAAGACCGTGACAAGCTCGACGGTCTCTACGAGTGCATTCTGTGTGCCTGCTGCTCGACTGCCTGCCCGTCCTTCTGGTGGAACCCGGACAAGTTCGTCGGTCCGAGCGGTCTGCTGCAGGCCTATCGCTTCCTGGCGGACTCGCGTGACACCGCCACCAAGGAGCGTTTGAGCGAGCTGGACGACCCGTTTGCCGTATTCCGTTGTCGCGGAATCATGAATTGTGTCGCGGTTTGCCCCAAGGGTCTGAACCCGACACGTGCCATCGGCAAGATTCGTGAGCTTTTGCTGGCAAACGCCACTTAAAAGCCGCGCCTTAGCTTGCTATGATGCACGTCAGCTGCGGCAGGGTGTCACACCTTGTCGCAGCGCACAGCTTGCTGAAGCCGGTGCCTTGTGCACCGGCTTTTGACGATAAAAGAAGACTCAGATGGTGAAGGCCTCCATGGTTTCGCCATACAGGGCATAATCGAGTGACGCCGACAGCGCTTGTCAGGCGCCTACCCCACCCCATCAGTCAGGGTGACCGAGAGATGCAAGAAGGCACAATGGAGTTGATGTGGCGCACTTCCCATATGAGCGGGGGGAATGTCCACTACGTAGAAGATCTCTACGAGCGTTATCTTGTCGACCCGAATGAGGTTCCCGACGAGTGGCGCAACTACTTTGATACTCTGCCGCGTCATGACGGCAGCCCCTCCCAGGATGTTCCGCTAGCGCCGATCCGTGATCAGTTCTACGAGATGGGTCGCAACAGTCGCCGCCCGGTGGCTGTCTCTGCGGGCGAAAGCAGCGAGAACAAGAAGCAGGTTCGTGTTCTCCAGCTGATCAACGCCTACCGCTTCCGTGGCCACCAGAAGGCGGATATCGATCCCCTCGGTCTGCGCAAGCCGGCACCGGTACCGGACCTCGAACTGTCCTTCCATCAGCTGTCCGCCGCTGACATGGACGTCGAGTTCCAGACCGGCTCGCTGTTCCTCGGCAAGGATGTTGCACCGCTCAAGGAAATCCACGCCGCGCTGGAGCAGACCTACTGCCGCAGCATCGGCGCCGAGTTCATGCACATCGTTAACACGGAAGAGAAGCGCTGGCTGCAGCAGCGTTTCGAGTCCGTACGTTCCAAGCCGAACTTCTCACGCGATGTCCGTCATCACGTGCTGGAACGTCTGACCGCCGCCGAAGGCCTCGAGAGCTATCTCGCCAGCAAGTACCCGGGCACCAAGCGCTTTGGTCTGGAAGGCGGCGAATCCTTCATTCCGATGATGGATGAGCTGATCCAGCGCAGCGGCAAGTACGGTACCAAGGAAGTCGTGATCGGCATGGCCCACCGTGGCCGTCTCAACCTGCTGGTCAATCTGCTGGGCAAGAGCCCGTCAGAGCTGATCGAGGAATTCGATGGCAAGAAGCAGATTGCCAAGGGTTCCGGCGACGTGAAGTACCACCAGGGCTTCAGCTCGAATGTCATGACCCCGGGCGGCGAAGTCCACCTGGCGCTGGCGTTCAACCCGTCGCACCTGGAAATCGTCTCTCCGGTGGTGGAAGGCTCCGTGCGTGCCCGTCAGGACCGTCGCGAAGACAGCGAAGGCGACAGCGTACTGCCGATCTCCATCCACGGTGACGCGGCATTCGCCGGTCAGGGCGTGGTCATGGAAACCTTCCAGATGTCGCAGACCCGTGCCTACAAGACGGGCGGTACCGTGCATGTCGTCATCAACAACCAGGTGGGCTTCACCACCTCGCGTGCCGATGACGCTCGCTCGACCGAATACTGCACCGACATCGCCAAGATGGTTCAGGCGCCGATCATCCACGTCAATGGAGATGATCCGGACGCCGTGCTGCACGCCGCTCAGGTCGCCATCGACTACCGTCAGCAGTTCAAGCGTGACGTCGTGCTCGACCTCGTGTGTTACCGCAAGCGCGGTCACAACGAAGCCGACGAGCCGTCCGGTACCCAGCCGCTGATGTACGCCAAGATCAAGTCCCAGAAGACTGCCCGCGAGAAGTATGCGGATCGTCTGGTCGAGGAAGGCGTGCTCAGCGCGGAAGAGACCAAGCACCTGGTCGACCAGTACCGTGCCGACCTGGATGCCGGCAACCACGTTGCCAATGCGCTGGTGAAGCAACCCAACACCGGTCTGTTCGTCGATTGGACGCCGTACCTGGGCCACGAGTGGACCGGCGTTGCCGATACCTCGATGGACATGAAGCAGCTGCAGGCCCTCGCCAACAAGATGTGCGAAGTGCCGGACGGCATCTCGGTCCAGCGTCAGGTCAACAAGATCTACGAAGACCGTCGCAAGATGGCCGCTGGTGGCATGCCGCTGAACTGGGGCTTCGCCGAGACACTGGCCTACGCCACCCTGGTCGATGCCGACCATCCGGTGCGTATCACCGGTCAGGACGTGGGTCGCGGTACCTTCTCCCACCGTCATGCGGTGGTGCACAACCAGAAGGATGGCGACACCTACGTGCCGCTGCAGCACATCAAGGATGGTCAGGCGACCTTTACCATCCATGACTCCTACCTCTCCGAGGAAGCGGTGCTGGCCTTTGAATATGGCTATGCCACCACCATGCCCAAGGCATTGGTCGTGTGGGAAGCCCAGTTCGGTGACTTCGCCAACGGCGCCCAGGTGGTGATGGACCAGTTCATCTCCTCCGGCGAGAGCAAGTGGGGCCGCCTGTGTGGTCTGACCATGCTGCTGCCGCACGGCTACGAGGGTCAGGGCCCGGAGCACAGCTCCGCACGCCTCGAGCGTTACCTCCAGCTGTGTGCCGAGCACAACATGCAGGTATGCATGCCGACCACGCCGGCGCAGATCTATCATCTGCTGCGTCGTCAGGTCATCCGCTCTCTGCGCAAGCCGCTGGTCGTGCTGTCACCCAAGTCTCTGCTGCGTCACAAGGAAGCGACTTCCACCCTCGACGAGCTGGCCGATGGCCGCTTCGAGATGGTGCTGTCCGACAAGGGCAACCTGGAAGCTTCCAAGGTCAAGCGCGTCGTGCTGTGTGCGGGCAAGGTCTACTATGACCTGGCCGCCTATCGCGCCGAGCAGGGCCGTGAAGATGTTGCCATCATCCGTGTCGAGCAGCTCTATCCCTTCCCGAAGGAAGAGCTCCAGGCCGCCATCGCCGACTACGAGAATCTCGAGCAGGTGATGTGGTGCCAGGAAGAGCCGCTCAACCAGGGTGCCTGGTATCAGAGTCAGCACCATATGCGTCAGGTCGCTGAGCAGCACCGTCAGGGGCTTGGCATGAGCCTGGACTTCGCCGGACGCCCGGCCTCTGCGGCACCTGCCGCGGGCTACATGTCCGTTCATAACGAGCAGCAGCGCCAGCTGGTCGACGACGCCTTCAACAAGTAAAGGCTCGCGACCCGCAAGGGCACCGAGAGAGAATTGAGTTAAGGAACTCCAATGGCTATCGATATCAAAGCGCCGTCTTTTCCGGAATCCGTCGCCGAAGGCACTGTGGCGACCTGGCACAAGCAGCCCGGCGACAGCGTCGAGCGTGACGAGCTGATCGTCGAGATCGAGACCGACAAGGTCGTGCTGGAAGTCGTCGCACCGCAGGACGGCACCCTGGGCGAGATCAAGGTCCAGGAAGGCGACACCTGCAAGTCCGAGCAAGTGCTGGGCTCCATCGGTGATGCAGACGCCGCTGCGTCTTCTGACGCCAAGGACGACTCCGCCGCTGAAGAGAGCAAGGACGACGCCAAGGCCGAAAGCAAGCCGGCCGCCGGTGGCGAAGGCAAGACGCTGGAAGTCAAGGCACCGAGCTTCCCGGAATCCGTTGCCGAAGGCACCGTCGCCACCTGGCACAAGAAGGTCGGTGAAGCCTGTGAGCGCGACGAGCTGATCGTCGAGATCGAGACCGACAAGGTCGTGCTGGAAGTCGTGGCTCCGGCCGACGGCGCCCTGAGCGAGATCAAGGTCGAGGAAGGCGATACCTGCGAGACCGAAGCCGTGCTGGCACTGTTCAGCGCTGGTGCTTCCGGTGGCGCCGCGCCGGCCGCTGAGGCAAGCGACGACAAGTCCGGCTCTGACGAAGGTCAGGACGAGAAGGTCGGCGACAAGATCCTCGCCCCGGCAGCGCGCAAGATGGTGGCCGAGCACGATCTGGACGTCAGCAAGCTGGTCGGTACCGGCAAGGGCGGTCGCGTGCTGAAGGAAGACGTGGCCAAGGCCGTCAAGGAAGGCACTGCGGCCAAGTCCGCTGCCAAGCCGGCTGCCAAGTCCGGCGCTTCCAAGTCTGATGCCAAGGCCGCGCCGAAATCTGCACCGACCTTCGAGGGCGAGCGTCCCGAGAAGCGCGTGCCGATGAGCCGCATGCGTCAGACCATCGCCAAGCGTCTGGTCAATGCCCAGCAGACTGCCGCCATGCTCACCACTTACAACGAAGTGGACATGAGCGCGGTGATGGAACTGCGCAAGCAGTACAAGGACACCTTCCAGAAGGTGCACGACACCAAGCTCGGCTTCATGGGCTTCTTCGTCAAGGCGGCCACCGAAGCGCTCAAGCGCTTCCCGGACGTCAATGCCTCTATCGACGGCACCGACATCGTCTACCACGGTTACCAGGACATCGGTGTTGCCGTGTCTTCCGACCGCGGTCTGGTCGTGCCGGTGCTGCGTGATACCGACAGCATGAAGCTCGCCGATGTCGAAAAGACCATCGTCGACTTCGGTCAGCGTGCCCGTGCCGGCAAGCTGGGCATCGATGAGATGCAGGGCGGTACCTTCACGATCACCAACGGCGGCATCTTCGGTTCCCTGATGTCCACCCCGATCCTGAATCCGCCGCAGACCGCCATTCTGGGCATGCACAAGATCCAGGAGCGTCCGATGGCCGTGAACGGTCAGGTCGTCATCCGTCCGATGATGTATCTGGCACTGTCCTACGATCACCGCATGATCGATGGCAAGGATGCAGTCCAGTTCCTCGTCGCCATCAAGGACCTGCTGGAAGATCCGGCTCGTTTCCTGCTCGACGTCTGAGACCGCAATGTCTCACGTCCTTGAGGATCTCGAGGGCGTGAGCGGCCCCGGCGGGTGGCACTGACACTCGCCGGGTTGCCAACCCGAATCGAACTGCACCAACAGGAAGAGACATGGCCGATAAATTTGATGTGATCGTCATTGGCGCTGGCCCTGGTGGCTATGTTGCCGCTATCCGCGCTGCTCAGCTGGGTCTGAAGACCGCCTGCGTCGAGAAGTGGGTCAACAAGGAAGGCAAGGTCGTTCACGGCGGTACCTGCCTGAACGTCGGCTGCATTCCGTCCAAGGCATTGCTGGAAACCTCGCACAAGTACGTCGAAGCGCGTGATGAATTCGCCGAACTGGGCATCAAGGCCGACGGCGTCGAGATCGACGTGGCCAAGATGATCGAGCGCAAGGCGCAGATCGTGAAGAACCTGACCGGCGGTATCTCCGGTCTGTTCAAGGCCAACGGTGTCACCGCGTTGGAAGGTACCGGCAAGGTGCTGCCGAACAAGCAGGTCGAAGTGACCGATCACGACGGTGGCAAGGCGACCTACGAAGCCGAGAACATCGTCATCGCGTCCGGTTCCGTGCCGGTCGAGATTCCGCCGACGCCGCTGACCGAAGGTCTGATCGTCGATTCCACCGG
The DNA here is from genome assembly GCF_001306765.1 of Cobetia sp. UCD-24C. Classification (NCBI taxonomy): domain Bacteria; kingdom Pseudomonadati; phylum Pseudomonadota; class Gammaproteobacteria; order Oceanospirillales; family Halomonadaceae; genus Cobetia; species Cobetia sp. UCD-24C. Next base: position 395,149 of record NZ_LJTD01000002.1, read on the forward strand.
CGCGCTCGAGTTCGACGAAGCGCCGAAGCGTCTGGGTGTCATCGGTGCCGGTGTCATCGGTCTCGAGCTCGGTAGCGTGTGGAGCCGTTGCGGTTCTGAAGTCACCGTGCTGGAAGCGGTCGACAGCTTCCTGCCGATGGTCGATGCGGCCGTCGCCAAGGAAGCCCAGAAGCTGCTCAAGAAGCAGGGTCTGGACATCAAGCTCGGCGCCCGTGTGACCGGTTCCGACATCAAGGACAGCGAAGTCGTCGTCAAGTACACCGACGCCAACGGCGAACAGGAACAGACCTTCGACAAGATCATCGTCGCGGTCGGCCGTCGTCCGTACACCCAGAGCCTGCTCGACAGCGATGTGGGCATCAATCTGGACGAGCGTGGCTTCATCCACGTCGACGACCAGTGCGCGACCAGCGTGCCGGGCGTCTACGCCATCGGCGACGTGGTGCGTGGCCCGATGCTGGCGCACAAGGCCTCTGAAGAGGGCGTGATGGTTGCCGACATCATCGCTGGCCACAAGGCCGAGATGAACTACGACGCCATCCCGAGCATCATCTACACCTTCCCGGAAGTGGCGTGGGTCGGCAAGACCGAACAGCAAGCCAAGTCCGAAGGCATCGAAGTCAAGACCGGCAGCTTCCCGTTCGCGGCAAGCGGTCGTGCCATGGCCAACAATGCCACTGAAGGTCTGGCCAAGATCATTGCCGACGCTGAGACTGATCGCGTCCTGGGCGTTCACATCATCGGCCAGCATGCCGGTGAGCTGATCGCACAGGGTGTGACTGCCCTCGAGTTCGGCGCAAGCGCCGAAGACCTCGCACTGATCTGCACGGCTCACCCGACACTGTCGGAAGCCGTGCACGAAGCCGCGCTGGCCGTTGACGGGCATGCGATTCACATCGCAAACCGCAAGAAGCGCAAGTAAGCGTCCTTCCGAACAAGAGGCGCGTCGCCCCGGCCAGGCCGGGGCGAACGGTGGCAGTGGCATCTTGCGACTGCCGTTCGAGTCTAATGCAACCAATGGCATGACACGATGAACCTTCACGAATATCAGGCAAAACAACTTTTTGCCGACTATGGCCTGCCGGTGTCCAAGGGCTTTGCCGTTGACACCCCGGAAGACGCTGCTGAAGCGTGCAAGAAGATTGGCGGCGACAAGTGGGTCGTCAAGGCACAGGTCCACGCAGGTGGCCGCGGCAAGGCTGGCGGCGTCAAGCTGGTCGACAGCGCACAAGCCGCTTCCGACTTCGCGACCCAGTGGCTGGGCAAGAACCTGGTGACCTACCAGACTGACGAAAACGGTCAGCCGGTCACCAAGATTCTCGTCGAGAACTGCACCGACATCGCCGAAGAGCTGTACCTGGGCGCCGTCGTTGACCGCACCACTCGTCGCATCGTCTTCATGGCTTCCACCGAAGGCGGCGTGGAAATCGAGAAGGTTGCTGAAGAGACGCCGGAAAAGATCCTGAAAGCCGAGATCGATCCGCTGGTCGGCGCACAGCCGTACCAGGCGCGTGAACTGGCCTTCAAGCTGGGTCTGAACCCGACCCAGATCAAGCAGTTCACCAAGATCTTCCTGGGTCTGGCGAAGATGTTCGCCGACAAGGATTTCGCGCTGCTGGAAATCAACCCGCTGGTCATCACCGACGAAGGCAACCTCCACTGCCTCGACGGCAAGATCAACATCGACGCCAACGCCGTCTACCGTCACCCGGACCTGCAGGCGATGCACGATCCGTCTCAGGAAGACGAGCGTGAAGCGCATGCTGCCAAGTTCGAACTGAACTACGTTGCCCTCGACGGCAACATCGGCTGCATGGTCAACGGCGCAGGCCTGGCGATGGGCACCATGGACATCGTCAACCTGTCTGGCGGCAAGCCGGCCAACTTCCTCGACGTGGGTGGCGGTGCTACCAAGGAACGCGTTGCAGAAGCATTCAAGATCATCCTGTCCGACGACAACGTCAAAGCTGTTCTGGTGAACATCTTCGGCGGCATCGTGCGTTGTGACATGATCGCCGAAGGCATCATCGGTGCCGTCGAGCAGGTCGGTGTCAACGTGCCGGTCGTGGTGCGTCTGGAAGGTAACAACGCTGAACTCGGCGCCAAGAAGCTGGCCGAAAGCGGTCTGAACATCATCGCTGCTACCAGCCTGACTGACGCGGCGCAGCAGGTTGTCAAAGCTGCGGAGGGCAAGTAATGAGCATTTTGATCGACAAGAACACCAAGGTGATCTGCCAGGGCTTCACTGGCGGCCAGGGTACCTTCCACTCTGAACAAGCCATCGCCTACGGCACCAAGATGGTCGGTGGCGTGACGCCGGGCAAGGGTGGTCAGACTCACCTGGGCCTGCCGGTGTTCAACACCGTCGCCGAAGCCGTTGCCGAGACTGGCGCTGAAGCGTCCGTCATCTACGTGCCGGCACCGTTCTGCAAGGATTCCATCCTTGAAGCGGCCAATGCAGGCATCAAGCTGATCGTCTGCATCACCGAAGGCGTGCCGACTCTCGACATGCTGGAAGTCAAGGTCAAGTGCGACGAGCTGGGCGCGCGCGTCATCGGTCCGAACTGCCCGGGTGTCATCACTCCGGGTGAGTGCAAGATCGGTATCATGCCGGGTCACATCCACCAGCCGGGCAAGGTCGGTATCGTGTCTCGTTCCGGCACCCTGACCTACGAAGCCGTCAAGCAGACCACTGACCACGGTTTCGGCCAGTCCAGCTGTGTCGGCATCGGCGGCGACCCGATCCCGGGTTCCAACTTCATCGACATCCTCGAGATGTTCGAGAAGGACCCGAAGACCGAAGCCATCGTCATGATCGGCGAGATCGGCGGTTCTGCTGAAGAAGAAGCTGCTGCCTACATCAAGGCGAACGTCACCAAGCCGGTCGTCTCCTACATCGCTGGTGTGACTGCGCCTCCGGGCAAGCGCATGGGCCATGCAGGCGCCATCATCTCTGGCGGCAAGGGTACTGCCGACGAGAAGTTCGCGGCTCTGGAAGCAGCTGGCGTCAAGACTGTGCGTTCACTCGCGCAGATCGGCGATGCCATCAAGGAAGTCACTGGCTGGTAAGCCATTGATCTCCTGACAGCGATCGGCGTCAAGCGGATCGCATGTCACCGAAAGGGCAGGCCCACAGGGCCTGCCCTTTTTTCGTTTCTGGCCGCCACCAGTCGCTCCCAAACGCAGCCGGTGGCGCAGGCGAGGGGAGAGGTGTTTCAGCTGATGCAGGCGGGGCAGGTGCGTTCATATCAAGCAGTTGCTAATCTGATGACTGTTCATTGGCACCTGACCAAGCGACACGTGCAGATGCCCCACGGCGCAACACGACTCACTGATAAGGATGTTCCATGCTCAAGTCATTCCCCGCCCTTACGCGCTCCGCGCGCCTGCTGGCGTTGCTGTCCCTGCCTTTGGTTGCAGGCATGCCGCTGTCTGCCAGTGCAGATTCCGGCGCGGCGGCAGCCTCCGCCCCTGAAGCTTCAGCGAGCATGCAGGTGCCTGCCAAGGGCATCGAGTCGGTGACCAGCCGTGATGATGTCGCCTCCGTCCAGGCGCGTCTCGAGACGGCGCTCAAGGCCAAGGGGCTGACGCTGTTCAGCGTCATCGATCATGAGGCGGGAGCCGAGAAGGTCGGCATGGAGCTGCCCGCGACGCATACCGTCATCTTCGGCAATCCCAAGGTGGGCACCCTGTTGATGCAGTGCAACGGGGCGGCCGCCCTGGACCTGCCGCAGAAGATGCTGATTCGCGCCGTGGAGGGCGGCAGCGTGATCGAGTGGAATGACCCGCAGTACATGGCCAATCGTCATGATCTGGGCGACTGCAAGCTGCCGCTGGACAAGATCGCCGGGCTGCTCAAGGGGCTGGCCGCCGAAGCGGCGGGTCAATGAAGGCAGCGCTCATCACGTGTCGATGCTGATATCGTGAACTGACAGCGAGCGCTGACGATCAGGCAGGACGAAAAAGCCGGACTCCTCATGGAGCCCGGCTTTTTGATGTTCCCCTGCCAAGGATTGACTGTCTTGCAGGGGAGCTTGCAGGCAGGGCTTGCAGGGCTGCTCGTAGAGCTCTTACAGAGCATCACCGTGCTGCTTCAGCCACTGCACGGCGCGGTCCGGGTAGTCAGTGAAGACACCATCGACCTTGGCGTCGACGAAGAAGGCGCGCAGCATGTCGTCGTAATCGCTGGCCCAGTCCGGGATGCGCCCTTCATCGAGGCGGAAGGTGTAGGGCATCACGATCAGGCCCTGCGCATGGGCTTCCTCGACCATTGCTGTGACCTTGATGTCGTCCCGGGTCGAGCTGTCCTCGATCACCATCGGCTTCCACGGCCCGATGCCATCGGCGTAGGTGGCGATGCGCTGCATGCCGCCCTCCTGATACATCCAGTCATAGTCGTAGGGCTCAAGCTTGCCAGCCGCATCCGGCTGGAAGGTCATGTCCCAGCTGGTCTCGCCCATCAGCTGCACCAGACGCAGGTCCATCTCCAGTTCGGGCTGCAGCGTGTCGTGGATGCGCTTGAGGCCATTGGGATCGAAGACCTGCACGACGGCATTGTCATCCTGCGCGACGTAGCCGTAGTGCTTGAGGGTCTCGAGCACGGCTCGCGAGACCTGCTTGCCTTCCGACTGGTGGAACCAGGGCGCCTTGATCTCCACATACAGGCCGACATCGCGTCCGGTGGAGTGATTCAGGCCCTGAATCATCTCGATCTCTTCACTCAGGGTGTGCAGTCCGAAGTGCGACTTGCCCAGCGGGAAGCGCTCAGGGTAGTCGGCGACCTGCTCGCCATCCTTGACGGTGAAGCCCTCGCTGAACGACAGCTGGCGCAGCTCATCCAGCGTGAAGTCGATGGCGTAGTAGCGGCCATCATCACGCGCACGCTCGGGGAAGACCTCGGCGACATTGGTCACGCGGTCCAGGAAGCGGTCGTGCAGCACCACCAGCTGGTCATCCTTGCTCATCACTACATCCTGCTCGAGGAAGTCGGCGCCCTGGGCGTAGGCCATCGCCTTGGCCGCGAGGGTGTGCTCCGGCAGGTAGCCCGAGGCACCCCGGTGGGCGACCACGACCTTGTCGGTGCCATGGCCGGGGTCGATGCTGCGCAGGGGCCTGTCATCAGCGAGTGCCGCTGAGGTCGAGGTGGCCAGCAGCGAGCCGACCACGCCCATCATGGCCAGCGGACGGCGAATGCGGGCGGAAGTCGGGTGACGTTGGGAAGGATGCGGCATGTGAGATCACCTTGAGCTGTGGTTATTGTATGGCCGTTCAATAAAGCCGCCTGCCAACATAACAAAGTCTTATTCATATGGCGATGATCAAGTGTTTTTCATGATGAAGCCTGCAGCACTGCTCGGTCATCCTGTCATGTGGCTGCCGAGCGACGCTTGAGCAAGCTTCCCAGCATGCTGCGTCCCGCCATCACGAAGAACACCGGAGCGCCGGCGATCAGGTAGAAATAGAAGGTCACCGCTCGCCAGATCACCACGGCAGCTGCGGCACTGGCGGCGCCGATCATCGGGCTGAGCAGGGCAGTGGAGGACAGCTCCGCACCTCCGGCACCGCCGGGCAACAGCGTCAGCTGGCCCGCCGCCAGCGAGAGCATCTGCACGATGAAGGTCCAGCTCCAGTCGATGTCCTGCCCCAGTCCGGACACGGCCAGATAGAGGATCGAGTAGCGCAGCAGCCAATGGGCACAGCAGAGCAGGAAGATCAGGCTCAGCGTCAGGCGCGGCAGGGCGAGCGTCTCGACCAGCGCATGGCGGAAGTGGATCAGGCCCCGCGCCAGCTTGATGCGTGAGCGATGGCGTACCTTGAGCCAGCGCAGCAGGCGTCCGCTGGTCTTGAGCAGGCGCCGATGATGCTTGCCCAGCGCGGCCAGCAGGCCAAAGCCGATGATCAGCAACAGCGCCGGCACGGCCAGCATCCACCCCAGGCGCAGGTCGATGGTATGCGAGAGGGCGTAGAGCCCGATGCTGGCCAGTGCCGAGAGGAAGAACAGCATGTCGGTGATCTGATCGACCGCGAATACCGCCGTGGCCTGCGCCGGGCGCACCCCCTGACGTGACAGCAGCCCCATCAGGGTAAGCGGACCGCCACTGCCGCCGGGGGTGGCGCTGATGGCGAACTCGGTCGCCATCACCATGCCGACGGCGCGCCGTTGCCCCAGGTGACCGCCACGCCCGGCCAGCAGCAGACGCAACCGCCCGGCGTTCAGGTTCCAGCACATCACGATCATGCCCAGCATCAAGAGGAAGGTGTCGAGGGGGAACTGGCGCAACTGGCCGCCCAGTCCGCTGCCGCCCAGCACCAGCGGTATCGCGATGACCATCACAAGGCCAGCACCCAGTAACCAGAGGGCACGATTCATGGCAGATTCCCGCAGCGGGTTGTCACAAGGCCCATACGACGGGACTCATCAGGTGGGTGGGTCTCAGGCAGCACTGTGGGCCGCCTGGTGCGAGTTCAGTTGCGTCGTGTCAGACGTGGCGGGGGTGAGCAGCCCCTGCTGGGTCAGCCAGCCGATCTTGGTCATCGGCAGGCGCCCTTCATCGAGCAGGCGCTCGACCAGCGTCAGCCAATACTGGCGTGAGCGTGCATGACGCATGTCGACCGGATGCAGGCCTAGACGCAACACCGGCGCCTGTTGCTCGCGGCTCAGCTTGCGCTGCGTCACCCACTGCGACATCAGGCGGCGTGGCGCGGAGCGTGCGCTCCACACGAGTCCGGGCGCATCGATGACCGTGAAGTCGGGCAGCCGATAGAGATGTTGGGGGTCGCTGGTGTAGCGGAAGTCGAGGGACTTCAGCGCCTTGCGAGTGCCGTCACTCATCAGCCAGGCAGGGGCCACGAAGCCGTCCAATGGCCAGCCGAGACGCTTGAAGAGTGCGGCACCTTCCCGCAGGCGTCGTCTGGCTTCGGCCTCATCGAGGGGGTAGAACTCGCCCTCCCAGGTCAGTACGCGGCGCATCAGGTAATCGCGCGGGGTGCGGGGGGCTGGCGCGTCATCGCAGTGATGGAAGCCATGCAGGGCAAGCTCGTCCCCCTGTTGGCGGCGAGAGTCCAGCAGGGCGATGAATTCCGGAGCGTCTTCCAGGGCGCTGCGATGATGGAAGTCAGGCACCACCAGCCAGGTGATCGGGCAGGGATGGTTCAGGCGTGCCTGGCAGAGGGCATCCACCTCGGCGACGAAGTCCCGGTAGTCGGTCCAGGTCTCGGGCGCGACATCATGCAGGACCAGCAGAAAGTGCTGCTTGGCAGCCGGCGATTCAGCCATGGGTCACCTCCTCGAGTACCGGTTGCATGCGAGTCCCGGTGACCGCGTGATAATGCCCGAGCAAGCCATCCACGACACGGTCCCAGGCGTGGTGCTTCTCGACATGCCGCCGCGCTTGACGACCCAGTGCGGCGGGGTCGTTGGCGAAGACTTCCTGCACGGCACGCGCCATGGCATGCGGCGAGTGTGGGTTGCACAGCTGACCGCAGCCCAGTGGCACATTCTCGGCAAGCGCGCCGGCGCGTGCCGCCACCACCGGCGTGCCGCAGGCCATGGCTTCCAGTACCACCAGACCGAAGGTTTCCTGGGTGCCGGCATGCAGCAGCACATCCACCGAGGCCACCAGGCGCGCCACTTCGGTGCTGCTGCAGAAATGCCCGGTCACGCTGACATTATCGGGCAGATGTCGCGGCATGCCCGAGCCGATCAACAGCAGATGGTAGTCGGGGCCGAGCAGGCGAGCGGCCTCCAGCAGCTCATCCAGATTCTTCTCGCGTGAGCCGCGGCCGGCGAAGGCCAGCAGGCGCACGTGGTCTTCCAGACCAAGCTCGCGGCGCAGGCTCTCATCGCGGCAGTCAGGGTGGAAGGTGGAAAGATCGACACCGAGTGGCTGGATATGGACATTGTCGACGCCAAGTCGGTCGAGTCGGTCGGCCATCACCTGGCTGGGGGCCAGCACGCGGTCAAAGTGGCGATAGAGGCGTTTGACGTAGCGATCGACGTTGGCCCCTGACCACTCGCCCAGGCGATTGGTGATCAGGCGCGGCAGGTCCGAGTGATAGAAGCCCAGCACCGGGACATCGAGCTTGCGACCGGCATCGAGTGCTGCCCACGCCGTGACGTAGGGGTCGCCGGCCTCGATGACATCCGGCTGCAGTGCCAGCAGCGTGCTGACCCAGCCGCCCCGGCGCAGGGGGAAGCGATAGCCGTTGCCGAAGGGAATGGGCGGTGCCGGCACGCTGTAGAGATCATCACTGACACTGGTGGTCTCGCCGGGGACCAGCAGGCTGTGACGAACATCGGGCCGCGTCCGCAGACGTCGTCGCTTGGCTTCCAAGTAGGTTCTGACCCCGCCACTGGAGGGGGCATGGAACATGGTCATGTCAGCGATATGCACACGGACTCCTCAAGACCGCTTTACCGGTCGTGCGCGATGAAGATGAATCCCGACGTCACTGCCCGCCATGGCTGCCTTGTCGTGCTTCAGGGTGTTCCCGGGTGCTTGAGAAAGACGCAATCGAGCACGCAGATTCCAGCAAGCCAGTGGCATTGACGAACGAGCCTCTGGTCAAGTCATGGGGGGAACCCGACGTGAAACCAAGGGCACGAGGCATGACATGCGGTGTCGCGCGTGACGAGACGCCTCGCCACGCGATGTTCCACACTGCGGCTGGCAATGACGTTACATCAGGAGATGACTGTTCTGTGTGACAACAGGGAACAATGTTGGTGCGATGCGCTCCCGCTCTCGGACATTTGTCATCAAGCTCTTGGCATCACGCCCCTGGCATCAGGCTCCTGGCATCAGGTTTACTGCGAGGGAGGAAGAAAGGCGTTTCGCCATGCTGGCGTGCTCCAGCAGGGAGTGCGGCAGCTGGCCTCTGGTCAGTGCTGCGCAAGAGAAGCCATACGACTGGCAAAAAAAGACCCTGTCCGGAGCCACCGGACAGGGCAAGTGCGTGCACTACAGGAATACAGGGGGCGACAGGGGGGAGGGTCGCCGGAGCGGGCATTGCAGGGTCTAGCAGAGGATCGACTCAGTCATGTCTGGCATCCGTGCCTGGTGTTGCATGGGGTCCTGGCATCGTTATCTGTCCTGATGGAGGGAGATCGGGCGTCATCACGCCAGTCCATGCTGGGACAGGTGCAGGGCGCTGGGCATTGCCTGGCCAAGCTCCTGCGAGAAGGCGGCTTCCGGCTCGGCTGGGCGCTGGCTGGCGAGCAGCACAAGGCTCAGCAGCAGGCCGGCGGCCAGCAGCAGACGGTTGCGGGTGCGGCGACGATCACGTTCCAGCAGCATCGCGACGTGTTCCATCGCTTCACGTTGAATCTCACGCTGGCGCTCCGGAGAGGTGGAGTTGCCTTCCGAGCTTCTGCCTGAGCTGCTGTCTGCTGCGGCGTCGACGCGGGCGTAGCTCATGGCCGGGTGACGAACGATGGCGGCATGCTCGGCCAGGTGACGCAGTGAGGTAGCTGCAGTGGAGCGATGAGTTTTCATTTCCGGGTCCTCGCATGGACGAACTTCATCAGGGACAGGCTTCAGTCATTCGCGCTTGGTCAATCCAGTAACGCTGCAGCAGTGAAAGCAGATGTCGTGTGTCGATGTGAGGAGTATAGCGTGAGCTTCTGTTTCACAAAATTACAATTTCTCACGCTTGGTACACGCACCGTATACGTAATGCACGAGAACGAAAAACGCCCCGGGCGCAGAGCGCTCCGGGGCGTAGATGGCCGTGGCAATTGCCTGTGATGACAAGGCAGTTACATACGGCAGTGGTGGGTCGCGGCTTATTCGGCCGGACGACCTACCAGTGAACGACGCTCTTCACGGGCTTCGGTCAAGGAGACCTTGATGATGTCGCCCAGTGAGTAACGCAGCTCGTCTTCGATGCGCACGCGGCCTTCCTTGTCATCGATCGCGACCTTCTTGCGATCGCTGTGGATCAGCGGTGCCGGAATGAAGACGCTGGCGCCATTCTCTTCCAGACGCACGCGCATGCCGCCACGACGGATGTCGATGATCTCGCCAGTGAAGACCTGCTGTTCTTCGGCGGCCTTGGTCAGGTAGCGCACGTAGAGCCAGTCCTTCACATCGCGCTCGGCCATGCGGTTGAGACGACGACGTTCGCTGAGGTGCTCGGTCAGCTGCTCGGTGGCTTCCGCCGGCACGTCCTGGCCGAGAATCACGCGCTTGATCAAGCGGTGGTTGACCATGTCGCCGTACTTGCGGATCGGCGAGGTCCAGGTCGCGTAGGCTTCCAGACCCAGACCGAAGTGCGGTCCCGGCTGAGCGGACATCACGGTGTAACCCTGGAAGCGACGCATGCGCACGTCCAGCCAGGTGTCTTCGCGGCTGTCCAGCTCCTGACGGATCAGGCGGTAGCCTTCCAGGCTGCCCAGCTGTTCCGGCGTGGCGGTGATGTTCTGACCAGCCAGGAACTCGATGGTGTCGTCGTACTTCTCCGGCGCGAAGCCCTGGTGCACGTTGAAGATACCGTGACCGATGTGCTTGGAGAGCAGACGTGCGCAGCTCAGGTTCGCGGTGATCATGGATTCTTCGATCATGCGATTGCTGATGCGGCGGTGGTCGGCACGTACGTTGAGCACGTTACCTTCCTCATCCAGCTCGAACTCGAAGTCCGGACGCTCGCGGAAGACCTGGGAATTGCGTGCACGCCAGGCGATACGCGCCTGGGTGAAGGCTTCCAGCTGACGCAGACCTTCGGCCAGCTCTTCGGTTTCCGGCTTCCAGCTGCCTTCCTTGCCTTCGATCCAGTCGGAGACGTTGTCGTAGGTCAGGCGGTGGTGGGAGCGCATGGTGGCCGCGAAGAACTTCGGCTCGCCGATCACGCCATCGGTATCGATGTCGACGATGCACATCAGCGTCGGACGGTCTTCACCTTCCTTCAGCGAGCACAGGTCGTCGGCCAGGATTTCCGGCAGCATGGTGACGTTCTGGCTCGGCAGGTAGACGGTGAAGGAGCGCGTGCGCGCCTCTTCGTCGACACGGCTGCCTTCCGGCACGTAGGCGGTCGGGTCCGCGATGGCGATGCTCAGGGTCCAGCCGCCTTCCGGGCGCTCGACGATGTGCAGGGCGTCATCCATGTCACGCGTCTTCTCACCATCGATGGTGAAGAAGGGCACGTGGGTCATGTCTTCGCGAGTCAGGCCTTCCTCGAGCAGCGGCCAGTCAGTGCCGCCCTCCGGAGAGGCCTGTTCCAGCGCGTGACGCGCCAGGGTGACGCGCCACGGCACACGCGGGTTGTCCACGGTGGCGATGACTTCCTCGATCTGGGCGAAGAAGCTGCGGTCGTCCTTGCGCATCGGATGACGCAGCAGACGTGCCACGACCCAGTCGCCATCATTGAGGGCTTCCTCATTGATGCCACGCTTCACGCGCGCTTTCATGCGCGTGTTGATGGAGGGGTGGTCCGGCATCACGTTCAGGCGGCCATCACGCTTGCCGACACGAGCGACGAAGCGATCGACACCCGTCTCAATCAGCACTTCCGGCTGTACGGACTTCTTCTCACCTTCCACCTTGACGGTCGCTTCGACGGTATCGCCGTGCAGTACCTGCTTCATGGCGGGTGGCGGCACGAAGTAAGACTCGCCGTCCTCGCATTCGAGGAAGCCGAAGCCCTTGTCGGTGCCTTTGATCACCCCCGTGACACGGGGAATTTCCTGGCGGATTTGATCTTTCAGCTGCGCCAGCAGCGAATTGTTCTGCAGCATTTCGGAAGTTCTGTTGGCGGGGTCAGTGGCTCACTATACGGACATGGAGCATGGGGGGAAAGCTACCAGATGGCCCAACGCCCGCGCGGGCTGCGCGCAGGCATGGATGAGTGGCAGGTCAAGCGTGGGCAAGCCTGGCGAAAGCGACCTGCCAGTGCGCTTTGCCACAGGCTCAGGCGCGCACTCAGTCGGCGGTCGTCGTGGCGTTCAGCAGACCCGAAACCGGCGTATCACCGTCGAACAGGGTGAAGATGGGCGCCTTGCGATGACGGCCACCGATCTCGCGGGCCTTGATCAAGCCAAGCAGGAACTCGGCGACATTGGCGCGCGAGACCTGCATCTTGTCGGAGTCATCGGCGTTCTGGGTCAGCTTGCCGCTGCCGCTCTCGTTGGTGAGACGGCCGGGCTTGACGATGACGTGACGCAGGCCACTCTCGGCGAGGCACAGGTCAGCGGCCTTCTTGGCCGCGAAGTAGGGGCGCATCGCCGCCGGACCGGCCAGCGGTGTCTCGGAGCGGATCGAGCTGACCTGGATCACGCGCGACAGCCCGAATTCGGCGGCCAGCTCCGCGGTGCGCATCGCACCGTGCAGGTCGATGGTCAGTGTCTTGTCCGGGCCGGTATTCGGGCCGGAGCCCGCGACGAACACCGCCTGATCGCAGCCATAGAAGGCCTGGCGCATCTCGCCTTCCAGATCGCCCAGAACCGTCGGGATGCTGCGTTCATGGAACCAGCTCTGCTGCTCGGTCGAGCGGATCATCGCCACGACGGGTTCGCCGGCGGCCTGAGCCTTCTCGCAGAGTTGACGACCGATCTTGCCGTTGGCACCGATGATGAGCGTCTTGCGCATGCTGTCTGCTCCTTCGCGAATCAAATGGCGAGGCGGCTGGCGAGTGATATTGCCACTCATTGCCACGCCTCTCCTGGTACAGCAAGGTCTGCGGGCTGAGCCACGAGACTTCAAGGGGACTGCTGTTCGATGGCGGGCATTACGCGGCGACTCGCTCGCGGGATGAAGTCTGCGATGGACAAGCATTAAAGGCGGCTGTCATCTCTGTCTGTGGCACGGGAGCCTTGCTAGGATGGCGCTGCCAGGCACGACTCCCTCAAGATTGCGCCAACGACAAGGATGCCCGATGAGCCGCATAGCCCACCCCGCCACTGATGATCACAGCGACACCGCCGCATGGCACGGCGCCGCCTTCCCCTCCGAGAGCGCGATCCGGGTCGGGCTGATCGGTTATGGCATGGCGGTGCGTACCTTCCACGCACCCTTGATCGAGGCCACGGACGGGCTGGCGCTGGTGGCGCTGTCCACTTCGCGGCCCGAGGTCGTCAGGGCCGAGCGTCCGCAACTGGAGGTGGAGGCCACCCCGGAGGCCTTGCTTGCGCGTGACGATATCGATCTGATCATCATCGCGACGCCCAACGAGACCCACGCCCCGCTGGCCTCTGCGGCGCTGGCGGCAGGCAAGCATGTGGTCGTCGACAAGCCCTTCACGGTGACGCTTGAAGAAGGCGAGGCCCTGACCCGCCAGGCCGAGCAGGCCGGACGGGTGCTGGCGGTATTTCACAATCGGCGCTTCGATGCCGACTTCCTGACGCTGGCGGAATTGATCAACGACGGCACGCTGGGGCGCATCGCGCATCTGGAATCCCACTTCGACCGCTTCCGCCCGACGGTGCCGAACCGCTGGCGTGAGCAGGCACTGCCCGGCAGCGGCCTGTGGTATGACCTCGGCCCGCACCTGCTGGATCAGGCGCTGTGCCTGTTCGGCGAACCGAACGCCATCCAGCTCACGCGTCGCGCCCAGCGCGAAGGCGCGGTGACCGATGATTTCTTCCACGCCGTGCTCGATTACGCCCACCATCCAAGGCACCCCGGTCTGGTGGTGGAGCTGCACGCCAGTGCACTGACGGCGGCGCCGACGGCACGCTTCGCCGCGCACGGTACCCGTGGCAGCTATGTGGTGTTCGGGCTCGACCCTCAGGAAGATTGCCTCAAGGCTGGTGACTGGCCCTCGCGTGACCCGCAGGAGCGCCAGGCGCGCCAGTGGGGGCGGGATGCGCGTCCCGGAATGCTGACTGTGCTGGAGGCCGACCCGGACGGCGCCGAAGGCGAGCAGGTGCTGGTGGGCGGCACCCATCAGGGCCGCGATGGCGACTATCCGGCTTGGTACGCGGGGCTGCGCGACTGCATTCGTGGCCAGGGCGGCAATCCGACCTCGCCCCATGAGGCACTGCGCGTGATGAAGTGGCTGGAGGCCGGCATCGCCAGCGAAGGCTGAAACCATCGAAGACTAAAACCATCGAAGGTGAGATGACTCACGAAAGACGCGCGCCCTGAAGGCCCGAATGGCCAGCTATCAGAGGCGCGCGTCTTGTTTTTCAAGGCAGTGGCAGGGGAGGTCGCGGCCTGCTCAGCTCGCGTCGTCCTCGCCCTTGTCGGCCTTGCGCATGCGCGAGAACAGCTCCGCGCGCAGCTCACCGATGCGCGGCACCTCCTCGGCATGGAAGGGGATGGGGCGCAGCAGGCGCATGGCTCGCAGGCCGAGACGTGCGTTCATCAGGCCACTGCCCAGCCCCTGACCGGCCTTGGTGGAGAGGCGGCCGGCCAGATTCATCGACAGCAGGTCCATGCTGGCCTCGGCGGCCAGTTCGCTGGCACCGGCGAAGGCCATCGACGCCAGCACCTCCTTGAACAGCCGCAGGCGGCTGGCATAGCCCAGCTCCAGCCCGTAGAGGCGCGACAGGCGCTCCATCATGCGCAGCCCGCGCCAGGCCACCAGACTCATGTCGACCCAGGTCAGCGGCGAGACCGCCACCATCACCGCCGTCTCGCCACTCATGCGCGAGATCAGACGCCGCGCCTCACGGTCCCGCGGCCCCAGCACGTGGAAGGCGAACAGCTCGCGGCGCTCCGACGGGGAGTGATGCGCTTCACAGGCGGCGCGCCAGGCGCGCACGCCGGCGTCATCATCGCCGAGCTTCATCTGGCGACGCAGCTGTTCGAGCAGGTCTTCCTGCTGGCTGTCGGCTTTGCCGCCTGCCTTGCCCGAGTCCTCGTCAGGCGTGGGTGGCGCATCACCGCGCTGGCCAAAGCTTTTCTGGCCAAAACCCCTTTGACCAAAGCTCTCCTGGCCAAAGTCATCCTGCTGATGTTCTTCCAGCTCGGCGCGCAGCGCGACGTGCTTGCGCAGGTGACGCAGCCTGAAGAGCTCCTTGCCCAGCGCGCGGGCGCCGAGTCCGATGGCGCCAAGGCCCAGCAGGCCCCAGGCGCCGGTGATCAGATCACCGCCCATGGCCGCCTGATAGAGCGCATGACCGGCTTCGACACCCCCGAGGGTCAGGGTGCCGAGCAGCAGCCATTTGAGGCCGCGGTGACGTGGCCGGGCGCTCAGCGTCGCATCCAGTCCCGGCGTGGCGGGTTCCGGCTCGGCCGCCGCCAGGGGCTGGCTTTCCATCTCCGGCGAGAAGTGACGCGCGCCGCGCAGGGCCTCTGCCGCGCTTTCTGATGCGCTCTCGGTGGGGCGCTCGGCATAGGTGGTCGAGGCGGCATCGGCCTGCGCCGAATCGGGGCTCGTGAAGCGTTTGCCCGGGCGCGGATGGCGGGATTCGGTAGTCATTTCAGGTGGTCTCCCAGCAGCCAGTCGAGCACGGCGTCCATGCGAATGTGAGGTGGCGCATTGCCGTCGATCTTCGGCGGCGCGAAGTGGGGGAAGTCGAAGCGACTTTCGGCCCAGAAATTCGGGTCGGGCAGCCGTGAGGGCACCTCGCCCGGGAACAGCAGCACGGACTCGCGGCCGGCGCCTTGCGTGTCCGAGTCGCTCGCCCCCTCGTGCTCAGCGAGCAGTTGTCCCGCCAGCGCCGGATGACGCTGACCATTCTCGACCACCTCGCGCGCCTCGCTGGCGCGGATGGCGGCGATGGTGAAGGCCTTGAGCGGCACATCGCGATAGCGCAGGCGCTTGAGCGGGTCCGCCAGCAGCTGCTCGAGCAGGTCGCGCATCGCGCCATGCTGCTCTGGCGTGACGTGGTCGGCCTTGGTGGCGGCGATGGCCAGGCGGTCGATGCGGCGGTCCATCAGGCGCGCCAGCAGGTGACGGCGGCCATAGGCGAAGCTGTCGAACAGCTTGTCCAGCGCACGGCTCAGGTCGCGGAAGGGCGCCGGGCCGGCATTCAGCGCGCCCAGCACGTCGATCAGCACGATCTGGCGGTCAAAGCGCCGGAAGTGGTCATGATAGAAGGGGCGCACCACGCGGCGGCGATAGTGATCGAAGCGGCGTGCAAGGGTGCGATACAGGCTGGCTTCCGGCAGGGCGGCCAGCGCGTCGGGTCTCCAGTCACCTAGTCCCGGCAGCGGGAAGAACTGCAGCACCGGCGCTTCGTCCAGCTCGCCGGGCAGCAGGAAACGGCCTGGTGTCAGGTCGACGAAGCCACCCTTGCGGCGCGCGGCGTGCAGATAGTCGGTATAAAGGCTCGCGATCTCGGCGAGGCGGTCTTCATCCACCTCACTGTCCGGTGTCAGGCCCTCGACGGCCGCCATCCAGTCCTGCGCCCAGTCGCCACGCCCGTCGGCCAGCTGGGTTTCGCACTCGCTGCTCCAGCCGCTGAAGTCCTGCTCCAGCATCGGCAGGTCCAGCAGCCATTCGCCGGGATAGTCGATCAGGTCCAGCGTCAGGGTGGCGCGCTGGCTGTCGAGCATGCGCGCGGCGCGCGAGGTGGGGCGAAAGCCGATCTTGAGGCGCAGCTCGCTGATGCTGCGGGTCGGCGTCGGCCATTCGGGACCGTGGGGCGAATACTGGCCGGACAGCGAGCGCAAGCCGGCTTCCAGCGGGAAGCGCGGAATGGAGAGGTCCGGCTGACTGACGCGTTCCGCGCCGAGCAGGCGGCCGTCGCGTGCGGCGGGCAGCAGTTCCAGACGCGCGCCGAGTCCGGCATGGCGCAGCTGCTCGATCAGCGAGACGAGAAAGGCGGTCTTGCCGGCACCGGACAGGCCGGTGACGGCGAGCCGCAGCTGGCGGTCGAGACCGCGCTCCAGCAGGTCATGTGCTTCGCGGCCCACATCGCGGGCAAGCTGGCGGGCGTTGCGGGTCATGGTGTTGAACATCAGGCATTCCCTGTCAGTGGGGGCGAGGCGGCGCGACGTGATGGCGTCCTGGCAGCTGATGATGAGCTGGGTGATGGCCGGGACTTGTCAGCGTGCGCCGCACGGCTCGCCATCATCCCTCTATCTGCGGGCGATCGGCGCGCAAGGCAAGCTGACGCCACGCCAGCAGTGCGATGGGCAGCAGGCAGGCGGGGATCAGCAGCAGGTTGAGCAGCGCCCAGCCCAGCGTACTGACCAGAGGGCCGGCCAGCAGCGCCGTCACCGCCCCGGTGGTGAAGACGAGGAACTCGTTGGCGGCCTGGGTGCGGGCCTTCTCGTTGGGACGATGGCAGCGGGTCAGCAGCGTGGTGGCGGGCAGGAAGGTGAAGTTCCAGCCGATGCCGAGCAGGATGAGACCGAGGAAGAACCCCTGGGTTCCCGTCAGGTAGTCGGCGGCCAGCAGCTGCGCGGTGGCAAGGCTTGCCAGCAGGAAGCCGCAGCCGGTCACGATCATGGTGCCCGCCCCGAAGCGGGCGACCAGCCGCCCGGTGAAGAAGGACGGCAGGAACATGGCGACCACGTGCCATTGAATGGTGGTGGCGACGTGATCGAAGCCGTGCCCGGCATGGGCCATGGCCAGCGGTGTGGCCGTCATCGCCAGATTCATCACCCCATAGCCGACCATCGCGCTGAGCACGGCCAGCAGGAAGGTCGGTTGACGCAGGATCACGCCCAATGGGCGTGCCGGCGCCACTGCATTATCGTCGGCTGACTGGGCATTGCCTTCACGGGGCAGGCGGATGAAGGCCAGCAGCAACAGCGCCAGCAGATAGAGCGCCCCCAGCCCGATGAAGCTGCCCAGGAAGGGCGTGTCGGCCAATGCATGACTGGTGCGTGCAAGCCAGGGCCCGAAGAAGGCCGCCAGCACGCCACCGCCCATCACCAGTCCGATGGCGCGTTCACGTTGCTCCTCCGGGGCGGCCTCCATCGCGGCGAAGCGATATAGCTGCCCGAAGCCGATGCCGATGCCCACCAGCCAGGTGGCAAGCAGGAACAGTCCGAAATGCTGCAGATGCAGCGCCAGCACGGCCAGCCCCGCGCCAGCCAGCCCGCACAGATTGCCGAGCACGAAGCCGCGCCGCCGCCCGAGACGAGCGGTGATCAACGAGGCGGGAATGGTGGCGCACATCAGGCCCAGCCACTGGGTGGCGACTGGCGCGGTCGACCAGCTGCTCGAAGCCAGCTGGGCACCGATCAGCGGCGAGACCGCGATCAGCAGGATGTTGCCGCTGACCAGCAAGGCCTGACACAGCGACAGCAGCGTGACGGCCAAGGGCAGGCGTGCCCGGTCGGCAGCGGGAGAAGATAGTGGCATGAAGGCGCAGCTCCGTCGGATGTCGGCGCCCGGCGCGCCTGACCTGATTATGCCTGTGCTCCGCTCAGGCGTTCCAACTCCGTGTCCGGGATTGCGCTCTCGGTGAGCCTAGTCACCGGCCCATTCCCGCAGACTGCCCTGGCGCACGCGACGGATGGCGTGTGACAGCTCGCCTTGCTCGGCAAGGCGCTGGATGACCGCGGGCAGCGCAGCGCGAACTTGCGCGGCTGACATGCCGGGGGAAAGTTCCGGGGCATACAGCATCTTGAGCAGCACGTAATCCAGCGGGCTCAGCCAGGTATCCACCGTGACGTCACTGAAGATGGAGGGGAAGACCCTGTCTGAATCATTGGGCAGCCCCATCAGCTGGGCGCTCTCCTCGACGACGCAGTCCACCAGACGCGCCTTCTGGCGGGCATAGTCCGCGGGAATCAGGATCAGGCCGTTGGCGATGGCGTGATCCGGCCCGGTCTTGAACAGCGTCAGGCACACGCCTTCACGCAATGCCTTGCGCATGCCCGGGGTGGCGGCCTGCTGCTTGCCGATGTAGGCGGCGGCCTCGCGCGTCATGTGGTCTCGGGCGATGAAGGCGATGCGCAGGTTGGCCTCTCTGGCGGAGGACACGAAACTCAGCGGCTGGCCGGTAATGGCGGCCAGATGACGAAACTGGACCTCGCTCATCTTTCGCTGCATGCGCGAATTGCCCAGCTGCGAATCGACCCGCACCTTGATGGGCGCCTGCCAGCGCACCAGCGAGGCGCTGCTGCCGGGTTGGTATTCACGCTTGAGTGCCACTTCCATGAAGCTGTCCGTCAGCACTTCGGCTCGCTGCCAGCGCTCGGCGGCCTGGCTCGGGGTGACGGCGGTCAGACTGGACAGCAGCAGGGCGATACCCAGCGCCTTGGGCGCCACAGGAGCCTTCAGCGAAGAGGAGAAAGAAGCCCTCAGCGAAGAGGAGAAAGGCGACCTCAGCGAGGAAAAGAACAGCCCCTTTAACTGTCGATGGGGTAAGCAGGGCATGGGCGACCTCTTCAGGGAACATGCAGTCCAGCATGCCTGAAATGCACACGCCCCGCGTGTCCGAGGGGGCAACGCGGGGCGTGATACTCATTTGATGACGATTTGTCGTTTTGAAGCGGCGACTTTCAGGCGTCAGATGAAGGCCAGATAGATGGCGATCACCAGCACGACCAGCAACAGCGCGCAGACCTTGGCGCCTTTCCAGGGCGTCATGTCGATGGCGCCGACATCCTGCTGGATCCACGGCTCGTCACGCGGTGCCAGCTTGCCGATGATCAGCATCATCGCGATCAGCAGCACGAACACCAGGCCGACGAAGTGGAACTCGTGGATCACGTCGAGCACACCGGAGAAGGCTGGCACGAAGTAGACCACCCCGATCACGCTGCAACCGATCAGCAGTGCCAGGTTGGCGGCGATGGTCGGCACGCGACGCGTCAGCAGCCCCATCAGCACCACGGCGAAGATCGGGATGAAGTAGATGGCATTCATCTTCTGCAGGTAACCGAACAGGCTTTCCTGACCGGCCAGCAGCGGCGCGAGGGTCATGGAGGCGATCGCCAGCACCCAGCCGAAGCCCTTGGAGACCTTGACCACTTCCTCGTCGCTGGCATCACGACGCAGATGCGCCTTGTAGATACCGGTGGAGAACAGCGTGGTGGTGGCGTTCAGCGCCGAGTTGAAGGACGACAGGATCGCGCCGACCATCGCCGCGGCGAAGAAGCCGGTCAGCGGTGCGGGCAGCACATCGAAGACCAGCTGGCCGTAGGCGCTGTCGGCCTTGACGCCGGAAGAGGCGTAGAGGTGATAGGCGATGATGCCGGGAATCACCAGATACAGCGGGCCCAGCAGCTTGAGGGCACCGGTCAGCAGTACGCCTTTCTGGCCCTCGGCGAGGGTCTTGGCGGCGAAGGTGCGCTGGATGATCTGCTGGTTGGTACACCAGTAGAAGAAGTTGATGATCATCACGCCGGTGAACAGGGTCGAGAAGGGCACCGACTGGTCTTCACCGCCCATGGAGTTGAATTTCTCCGGATTGGCGGCGGTCAGCGTGTCCCAGCCGGCCATCACGCCCTGGCCATCACTCACCGCATCGAGGCCGAAATAGACGATCAGCATGCCGCCGATCAACAGGCCCACGCCGTTCAAGGTGTCGGAGATGGCGATGGAGCGCATGCCGCCGAACAGGGCATAGATGGCACCGATGATGCCGACCACCCAGATGGTCATCCACAGCAGCGCATTGGGCGAGCTGATGCCGGTCAGCGAGGGCAGATCCAGCATGCCCTGCAGGCCGATGGCACCGGAGTAGAGGATGATCGGCAGCAGGATCACCGCGTAGGCGAACAGGAAGATCAGGTTGGTGATCAGCTCGGTGCTGCGGCCATAGCGCAGGGCCAGCAGCTCGGGCAGGGTGGTGATGCCACTCTTGAGGAAGCGTGGCAGGAAGAACATCGCCATCACCACCATGGCCAGTACCGCCATGACTTCCCAGGCCATCACCGACAGGCCATCGGTGAAGGCGGCGCCATTCAGGCCGACCATCTGCTCGGTGGACAGGTTGGTCATCAACAGGGACCCCGCGATCAGCGGGAAGGTCAGGCTGCGTCCAGCGAGGAAATAACCGGTGGAATGCGAGGTGTCATCGCGGTGTGTCCACCACCAGGTCAAGGCAGCGACCAGGCCGGTAAAGAACACGAAAGAAACAAGTGTCAGGGCATGCATGGGGGAGGATTCCTTTAGGCGTGCGGAGGCGAATCATGAGGCGGTGGGTAGGTGACCCGGGTGGCGATTCGACGCCGATCCAGCCGTGGCGATGCAATGCACACAGCAAGCTGTGTCATCGTCCGTGAAGAGACTCACCGGTAACATTCACGGCAAGACTGGCGATAGTGTAGGTATCTCCCGATTTCTCGCTATCCGCCATTTGTAGAACATACGTTGGTTTTGAGGTGCAGCTGGCGTCGATTGAGCGTTGAGAATGAACAGGCGGTCATTGCTTCTCAGTCTCTGGTATCAGGCCTTGATCGCAGTGTCGTAAAAAGACGCATGTCACGGCTTTCACCGCGCATTGCGGGTCATCCTTCATGCCCAATCAGAGACGCCAGCGCCCCGCCATCGGTGAAGATGACGGGGCGCTGGCGTGCTCATGTCATACGCTCATGTCGATGACATGTGGTATGCGATCGCTCTGGGCGAATGGGGCGATCAGCCGGCGAAGGCCAGGTAGATGGCCATCACCAGCACCAGCAGAATGATGCTGGCGATACGCGTGCCAGCCCAGGGGGTCATGTCGATGGCACCGACGTCCTGCTGGATCCAGGGTTCGGCGCGCGGTGACAGCTTGCCGATCACAAGCATCATGGCGATCAACAGCACCAGCACGATGGCGATGAAGTGGAAGTTGTGCACCCGATCGACCAGCTCGGAAAGCGTCGGCACGAAGTAGAACAGGCCGATGACCGCGCAGCCGAGCACCAGCGCCAGGTTGGCTGCGATGGCCGGCACGCGCTTGGACATCAGTCCCACCACGATCACCGCCAGCAGCGGGATGTAGTAGATGGAGTTCACCTTCTGCACGTAGACGAACAGGCTTTCCTGGGTCGCCAGCAGCGGCGCGATGGCCATCGCGGCGGCGGCCATGATCCAGCCGGCCCACTTGGAGGCCTTGACCACCTCTTCATCGCTGGCCTGCGGCTTGAGACGTGCCTTGTAGACATCGAGGCTGAACAGGGTGGCGGTGGAGTTGAGCGCCGAGTTGAAGGACGACAGGATCGCCCCGACCATCGCCGCGGCGAAGAAGCCGGTCAGCGGCGCGGGCAGCACATCGAAGACCAGCCGGCCATAGGCGGCGTCGGCCTTGATGCCGTCACCGGCGTAGAGCTGGAATGCGATGATGCCCGGCAGCACCAGGTACAGCGGGCCCAGCAGCTTGAGGGCGCCGGTCAGCAGCACGCCCTTCTGGCCCTCGGCGAGGGTCTTGGCGGCGAAGGTGCGCTGGATGATCTGCTGGTTGGTGCACCAGTAGAACATGTTGAGCAGCAGCACCCCGGTGAACAGGGTCGAGACCGGCACTGACTGGTCATCCCCGCCCAGCGAATTGAGCTTCTCCGGGTGGGTCTCCTTGAGCGTCTCCCAGCCGGCGAGAATGCCATTGCCGTCACCGACACGGTCCAGCCCGTAGTAGACGATGATCATGCCGCCGATCAGCAGGCCGATGCCGTTCAGGGTGTCGGAGATGGCGATGGAGCGCAGGCCACCGAAGAGGGCATAGATGGCACCGGCGATGCCGACGGCGATCACGGTGCCGGTCAGCAGCACCATCTGCGAGTCGATGCCGGTCAGGGCACGCAGGTCGAGCACGCCCATCAGGCCGAGGGCACCGGAGTAGAGAATGCTGGGCAGCAGGATGATGGCGTAGGCCAGCATGAAGATCAGGTTGGCCAGCAGCTGGGTGGTGCGATCGAAACGCAGTGCCAGCAGTTCCGGCAGGGTGGTGATGCCGCTCTTGAGAAAGCGTGGCAGGAAGAACATGGCCATCGCGACCAGCGAGACCACGGCCACCACTTCCCAGGCCATCACGGAGAGGCCGTCGGTGAAGGCGGCGCCGTTGAGGCCCACCATCTGCTCGGTGGACAGATTGGTCATCAGCAGGGAGCCTGCGATGATCGGGAAGGTCAGACTGCGTCCGGCGAGGAAATAGCCGGTGGAATGTTGATGGTCGTCACGACGGGTCAGCCACCAGGTGATCACGGCGACCAGCCCCGTGAAGAACACGAAGGAGCTCAGGGTGAGGGCGTTCATGGCATTATCCTTGTTGAACAACAGGGCTCGGAGGCCTGCTTGCTCAGCTGCCCATCGTCTGCAGAACATGCCTCACCGTTGGCGCGCGGTACCACGAGACACGCTGTCAGCGACCGACATCTAGCGTGCCGATCAGTGTCAAAGAAATGCCGGACCCTCACCATTGACAATTTGTCTGACATTTTTCTGCAATTGTCTGATTCGTGCAGACATAGCCCGCCAGCGGCTGTCGACCTGTCGCCATGACCAGAACGCCCCGCCTCTTGCGTGTCGATCGACAGCAGGAGGCGGGGCGTTGTCGTTGTCAGAACCTGGTATCGGAAGCCGATAGTCAGCAGCGAGTGTCAGAAACAGACGCCGCTGTCAGGCGCTGGCGGCGGGGGTCAGCACCTGCTGGTAGAGCGAGGCGCCGTGGATGTCCTTCAGCGTCACGGTCAGCGCTTCGCTCTCGGGGTCGAGATCCACTTGGCCGAAGAACTGGAAGCCCTCGCTGGGCGACATGTTGGCCCGCCCCTCAGGCGGTGCCTTCACGAATTCGAGTTTCGGCCCGAAGGTGTTGTCCAGCTCGCCGGGACCGAAGGTGCCGGCGTGGATCGGGCCGCTGACGAATTCCCAGAACGGCGTGAAGTCCTTGAAGACGGCGCGCTCGGGCGAGTAGTGGTGCGCGGCGGTGTAGTGCACGTCGGCGGTCAGCCAGACCAGATTCTGGATGTCGTGATCGCGTACGAACTTGAGCAGTTCGGCAATCTCCTGCTCGCGCCCCAGCGCCTCGCCATCGCCGTTGGCGCCGTTCTCGAAGTTGTCGCCGTCACGCACCAGCAGCCCGATCGGCATGTCGGAGGCGATGACCTTCCAGGTGGCGGTGCTGGCCTTGAGCGACTGCTTGAGCCATGCCAGCTGATCGCGACCCAGGAAGTCGGTCTGTGGCCCACGCCCTGTCTGGCGGTTGGCGGAATTGGCGCCGCGGAAGCTGCGCATGTCGAGCATGAACATCTCGAGCCCCGGCCCGAAGCTGAAATTGCGGTGGATGCGCTCCGGCGCGGCTGGGCCGGTGCGCAGCGGCATGTTCTCGAGGAAGGCGCGACGCGCATTGGCGGACAGCAAGTCGAGATTCTTCTCGGTGTAGCGATCATCCTCGAGAATCTCGCCCGGGTACCAGTTGTTGGTGGTCTCGTGGTCGTCCCACTGGGCGAACATCGGCACTTCGGCATTGAAGCGGCGCAGGTTATCGTCCATCAGGTTGTAGGCGTACTGGCCACGATACTCGTCCAGCGTTTCTGCCACCTTGGACTTGGCGGGCGTGACGATATTGCGCCACAGGCTGCCGTCGTGCTGGATGACGCTCTCCTCGAGCGGGCCATCAGCGTAGATGGTATCGCCGGAGTGCAGGAAGAAGTCCGGCTTGACCTGACGCATGGTCTCGTAGAGGCGCAGGCCACCGAAGTCCGGGTTGATGCCCCAGCCCTGGCCGACGGTGTCACCGGACCACACGAAACGCAGCGCACGCGGTGCCTGGGCGCTCGGCGGCAGCACCAGGCGACCGGCGGTGGCCTCGCTGATGGCGCGGTGGTCATCCAGCGCCGCGTAGCGCACCCGGTAGAAGACCTCGCCGCTGGCGTTGGCGCGAGTGCCGATGCGGGTCAGGTCGAGCTTGCTGGTCAGGCCGTCCGCCGGCAGGGCCACCGGGCCACGCATCTGGAAGGCGCCGCGCATCTCGGGATTGTCGGCCAGTTCGACCAGCATACGTGCCGGCTTGTCGCTCTGGCTCCACAGCATGGCGCGGCTGGCGGTCACGTCGCCGCTCATCACGCCGGAGGGCATGCGCGGGCGCCGTCCTTCAGCCATCACGATGGCGGGAGCGCCGAGCAGGCCCGTGGTCGCCAGCAGCCCGACTCCGGCACCTTGCAGGCCGCGCCCCAGCAGCTGGCGGCGGTCCATCCGTGACGGGGCGCCGGCGGGGGTGACTGTCGAAGCGTCATTGCCGGCTGGCGCAGCGCTTGGCGAAGCGGGGGATGTAGGGGTGGTTTGAGCGGCGTGGGACTTGCGAGAGGAGCGCAAAGGCAGCAGATCAGACAGGCGGCGGGACATGGCGGGCTTCCTTGTAACGGTCTGGCGTCAGGTTGGGATAGAGAGTGGCAACATAAGTGACATCAGTGCACCAGCCAGCGCGGGGCATGCCGCAAAGGCTGACAGCGCTGATGGGAGAGGCTACTTTCCACGCTCAAGATGAAGATCCGGTGTCAGAACCATGATCGCCCCGCGCCGCTCAGGCCCGACACTCGCAGTGCAAGGTGGTGCGCTCAGTCAGGCCTGTCGCGCGGCTTCCTTCTCGACTCCACGCAAGGACACCTTCGATGCCCCCCTCCATGCTCCCCTCAAGCCCCTCGGAATCCCCGCAACCTGACGCCGCCAGGCTGATTGCGGACAGCCATCCCCAGGCACGGCAGGTACTCGATTACTGGTTCACTCAGCTGACGCCCAAGGACTGGTTTCGCAAGAGCGATGCCCTCGATGGCCAGCTGCGTGAGCGATTCGCCGCGCGGCTCGAGCAGGCACTTGCCTGTGAGCTGTGGGAGTGGCGGGCGAGCGTCGGTGGGCGGCTGGCGGAAATCCTGCTGCTGGACCAGTTTGCGCGCAATATCCATCGCGATACTCCGCGCGCCTTCAGTGGCGACAACCTGGCACTCGCGCTCTCCCAGCAGGCCGTCACGCTGGGCGACCTGGACTGCCTTCCGCTGGCCTGGCAGCCCTTCGCGATCATGCCGTGGATGCACAGCGAATCGTTGCGCATCCATGAGCATGCCGAACAATTGTTCGCACGCCCCGGCCTCGAGCACACCTTGCGCTATGAGCATCTGCATGCGGACATCGTGCGTAGATTCGGCCGCTACCCGCATCGCAATGCGATTCTCGGTCGCGAGTCCACGCCGGAAGAGATCGCCTTCTTGGGCCAGCCCGGCTCCTCATTCTGACAAATGAAAGATCGCCCCCTTTTAATTGTGTGACGTCGTCTCCAAGACTTGTACAGCGGCGCCAAGCGCCTGTACATCAGCAAGGAAGGAGACAGCAGATGGGTATCATTCTCGGGTTGATCATCGGTGGTCTGGCCGGCTGGATCGCAGGCAACATCATGCGCGGCGGCAGCTTCGGCATTCTTGGCAACATCGTCGTCGGTGTCGTCGGCGGCCTGTTGGGCAGCGTCATCTTCAAGCTGCTGGGGCTGGCCTCCACCGGCATCATCGGTTCGCTGGTTGTCTCGGTCGTGGGGGCGGTGGTGTTGCTGTGGATCGTCTCGAAGGTCAAGTCCAAGGCCTGACGGCGCGGTGTCGAGTCCCGTCAGGCGTGCAAGCAGCAAGTGCAGTCGTCAACAGCAAGTGAAGTCCCTTACGGGTGTCTGGATGGATTCGATGGAGACACCCGCCGCAGCAACGCCTCTTGTCACCCGGGGCACCTGACTGCCCGGTAATCTGTCACGGCGCCGAGAGGTGCCTTGTTCGAGAAGTGCTTTGAGAAGAAGTACTTGGACAAGAAGTGCTTGGACAAGAAGTACGCCGGCAAGAGGCGGCAAGGCCGAATCATCCTTCAGCGCCACAGTAGTGGCGCGTTGCGGATCTAGCGAAAACAGGAGCGTTTGAGCATGGCGAGCAATGAGCACGATTCAGCACCTTCTTCCCAGTCGAATGCCGACAGCGCGAAGTGCCCCTATCACGAGGGCCAGAATCGCTCGGCAGAGGGAGAGAACCCCTATACCCATCCCAACCGCAATGGGCCGCATGACACCAAGCCCAATGCCGGTGACGGTCATACCAAGGACGAGGCGCTGGAGACCTATCGCGCCGACGCCGAAGGGCATGACCTGCGTACCAACCAGGGGCTGCGCATCGCGGACAACCACAACTCGCTGAAGGCGGGGGAACGCGGTCCGACCCTGATGGAAGATTTCATCTTCCGCGAGAAGATGAACCACTTCGACAATGAACGTATCCCTGAGCGTATCGTTCACGCGCGTGGCGCGGCCGCGCACGGGTATTTTCAGGCCTACGACAATGCCGCCAGGTATTCCAAGGCCGGCGTGTTCAGCGACCCGTCCAAGAAGACGCCGGTGTTCGTGCGTTTCTCGACCGTGCAGGGCTCGCGTGGCTCCAACGACACGGTACGTGACGTGCGTGGCTTCGCGACCAAGTTCTACACCGATGACGGCAACTGGGATCTGGTCGGCAATGACATCCCGGTGTTCTTCATCCAGGACGCGATGAAGTTTCCTGACTTCGTGCACGCCGTGAAGCCGGAGCCGCACAACGAGATTCCCCAGGGCCAGTCAGCCCACGATACCTTCTGGGACTTCGTGTCACTGATGCCGGAAACCACTCACACCGTGCTGTGGACCATGTCGGACCGCGCCTTCCCGCGTCATTACCGCAACATGGAAGGCTTCGGTGTGCATACCTTCCGTCTGATCGACCGTGAAGGCGTGTCGCGCTTCGTCAAGTTCCACTGGAAGCCGGTGGCTGGTACCTGCTCGCTGATCTGGGATGAAGCCCAGAAGCTGTGGGGACGTGACCCGGACTTCAACCGTCGCATGATGTGGGATGACATCAAGAGCGGCGCGCCGCTGGAGTGGGAGCTGGGCATCCAGGTGGTCGAGGAGAAGGACGAGCACAGCTTCGACTTCGATATCCTCGATCCGACCAAGCTGATCCCCGAATCGCTGGTGCCGGTGGTGCCGATCGGCAAGATGGTGCTGGACCGCAATCCGGACAACTACTTCGCCGAGACCGAGCAGGTCGCCTTCAATCCGGCCAACATCGTGCCGGGAATCGACTTCTCCAATGACCCGCTGCTGCAGGGGCGTCTGTTCTCCTATCTGGATACCCAGATGCTGCGTCTTGGTGGGCCGAACTTCCACGAGATTCCCATCAACCAGCCGGTGTGCCCGTTCCACAACAACCAGCGAGATGCCCAGCATCGTCAGACCATCAACACGGGGCAGGCGTCCTACGAGCCGAACTCCATCGATGGTGGCTGGCCGGCCGAGACACCGCCGTCCCAGGATGCCCATGGCGGTTTCGAGCCGTATCATGAGCGCATCGAGGCGCACAAGGTACGTGCGCGCAGCGCCTCCTTCGGGGATCACTATTCCCAGGCCACCCTGTTCTGGAACAGCCAGACTGATGTGGAGAAGGAGCACATCATCGCGGCCTACACCTTCGAGCTTTCCAAGGTCGAGCGTCCGTGGATCCGTGAGCGGGTGATCACCGAGATCCTGCCCAACATCGATCTGGAGCTGGCACGTCGCGTCGGTGAGAATCACGGCATCGAGACACCGACCAGCAAGCCCGCGCCGGACGGTGAACTGGGCACCAGCCAGGTCGACAGCGACCCGGCACTGAGCCTGATGGCGCGCCTGCCGGACTCCATCGCCACCCGCAAGGTCGCGATCCTGGCCGCCGATGGCGTCGCCATGGAAGATGTTCGCTCGATCAAGGAGCAGCTGGCCGCCGAGGGTGCCGAAGGGCTGTTGATCGCCCCGAGCATGGCGCCGATCAAGGCCGGAGACGGCACCATGCTGTCGCCGGATGCGATGCTCAATGGCCTGCCGTCCGTGACGGTGGATGCCGTCGTCGTCGCTGGCGGCGTGGGTAGCGTCGAGGCGCTGAGCGGCTCGGGCCTGGGACTCTATTATGTCCAGGAAGCCTACAAGCACCTGAAGCCCATCGTGGCGATCTGTGAAGGCAAGGAGCTGCTGGCCGCCGCTCGCGTGCCGGTCGAGGAGGGCGTCATCCTGGTGGATGATGTGCTCGCCGCCAGCCTGCCGCTGCGTGATGCCCTGATGGCTCACCGTGTGTGGTCGCGTGATGCGCGTGCCAATCAGATGCCGGCATGAGGTGCTGACGCCCCACAAGGTATGATGTAACTCACCAAGCCCCCTGACCTGCAAAGGTCAGGGGGCTTTTTCATGGTCATGATGTGGTCATTTCCGGACGTGAAGATGGGGTGGCGAAGAAAGGTGAAAACAGGGTTGGTGATGCCGCCGGATTGAGTGCCGTCCTGCGGTTCACGCCGCTGAGGGTGGCTGATAGGCTCAGTGATAGGGGCTGATTATCGAAGACATGCTGGTAATTGATTATCGCTAGAAGCACCAGGTGCGTAAGGTAAGCAGGCATCAAGGGGCCACAAGCCAGCACATGCCGGGCAGGCATCGGCCCCGACCCGATTCGACAATGGGCTGCAGGCTTTCACATCAAGCAGCGCATGAAAATGTGACATCAGCAGCATCTGGCCTTGCCAGTCGAGTTTGATAGCGCTTTTTTCTACCTGACAGGAGAACGTCTACATGTCCCAGACTCCACGCTATACCACAGGTAACGGCGCCCCGGTGCCTCACGATGACATCAGCCAGACAGCGGGCCCGAATGGTTCACTGACCTTCGACAACTGGCGTCTGTTCGAGAAGCTGGCGCACTTCAACCGTGAGCGCATTCCGGAGCGTGTCGTCCACGCCCGTGGCGTCGCCGCCTACGGCACCTTCACCCTGACCCGTGACCTGTCTGACCTGACCATCGCCCGCTTCCTGCAGGGTGTCGGCAAGCAGACCCCGTTGCTGGCGCGTTTCTCCACCGTGGCCGGTGGCCAGGACAGCGGCGACAACACTCGCGACGTGCGCGGCTTCTCCTTGAAGTTCTACACCGAGGACGGCAACTGGGACATGGTCGGTAACAACACGCCGGTGTTCTTCATCCGCGAGCCGTCCAAGTTCCCTGACTTCATCCACACCCAGAAGAAAGACCCGCGCACCAACATGGTCGACTGGCAGAATCGTTGGGAATTCTGGGCCAACCATCCGCAGGCGCTGCATCAGGTCACCATCCTGATGTCCGACCGCGGTATCCCGAAGTCGCTGACCACCATGAACGGCTACAGCTCGCACACGCTGAGCCTGTGGAACGACAAGGGCGAGCGTGTCTGGGTCAAGTGGCACTTCAAGACCGACCAGGGCCACGAGACACTGACCGACGATCAAGCGGCGCAGGTCGCACCGGACTTCCACCAGCACGACATGTTCACCCGCCTCGAGCGTGGCGAGCGTCCGAGCTGGACCGTCAACCTGCAGGTGATGACCGAAGCCCAGGCACGTGACTACCACATCAACCCGTTCGATCTGACCAAGGTGTGGCCGCACGGTGACTTCCCGCTGATGGAAGTCGGCAAGATGGAGCTCAATCGCAACCCGGAGAACTACTTCGCGGAAGTCGAGCAGTCCGTCTTCTCGCCGTCCAACTTCGTGCCGGGTATCGGCGCCTCGCCGGACCGCGTGCTGCAGGCTCGTCTGTGGGCCTACGCCGATGCACACCGCTACCGTGTCGGTGCCAACGCCGAGCAGCTGCCGGTCAACCGTCCGGTCTGCCCGGTCAACCACTACCAGCGTGATGGCGTGATGGCGGGCATGTGCCCGGTCACCGGTCACGGTGGCGGCCCGCTGGGCGGCCAGGTCGGTCAGGGCGTGCCGGGAGAAACGAAGGAAGGTGGCCAGTACTCACGCACCAACTTCTACCCCAACGAGCGTGCCGAGCAGGGCGCCCCTGTGCCGGACGCTACCGTCGCCGAGCCGGCGATGCCGCTGGAGCAGAACGCCTGGATGGGCTATCACGACAACAGCGATGAGGATAACTACAGCCAGGCCGGCAACCTCTATCGTCTGTTCGATGAAGGCCAGAAGACGCGCATCACCGACGTCATCGCCGGCACCATGGTAGGCGTCAGCCACGTGGTCCAGGACAAGATGATCGCGCACTTCCGTCAGGCGGATGCCGATTATGGTGATCGTATCGCCACCAAGCTGGCCAAGCTCGATCCGCGCTGAGTCAGTCATGTTGCACCCTTCGTCAGGTCAAGCGTGACCCCTTGAGCTGACGAAAACATCAAGGCCCCCGCCGGGTAACCGGCGGGGGCCTTGTCGTATGCGGCTGTCAGGGTGCTATCCGACAGTCACAGCGCTGTGCGAAAGACACGCAAGCACAGGCACCTCAGTCGTCGTCGCGCGTGGCCTCATTGCCGTCGGCTTTCTCGCACACGCCCAGCGCCCACAGCAGGAAGGCGTCCTGGCGCGCATTGTCACGCCACGCCTTGAAGCGACCCGAGGCACCGCCGTGTCCGGAGCTCATGTCGGTGCGCAACAGGACAGGATGCGGCGTGCAGTCCATCTGGCGCAGACGCGCATACAGCTTGGCCGGCTCCCAGTAGGGCACGCGGGTGTCATGCCAGCTGCCCTGCAGGAACAGCGGCGGATAGGGCGCGGCGCTCAGGTTGTCCAGCGGCGAATAGGCGCGGATGCGACGCCGTGCCTCGTTCTCGTGCGGGTTGCCCCACTCGGTGTATTCCGCGGTGGTCAGCGGCAGCTCCGGGTTTTCCATGGTGCGCAGCACATCGACGAAGGGCACATCGAGCACCGCGGCGCAGAAGGCCTCGGGACGCTTGTTGAGGCTGGCGCCGACCAGCAGGCCACCGGCGCTGGCACCGTAGGCGGCAATGCGATCCGCGGCCCCGACGCCTTGCTCGACCAGCGCATCACGCGCGGCGAGGAAGTCATTGAAGCTGTTTTCCTTGTGCTCCAGCTTGCCGGCCAGATACCAAGGCTCGCCACGGTCTCCGCCGCCACGCACGTGGGCGACCGCGAAGGCGACGCCGCGCGTCAGCAGTTCCAGGCGGGCGATCGAGAACCAGGGGTCCAGCGTCTCGCCGTAGGCGCCATAGCCGTAGAGCAAGACCGGCAGCGGAGCGTGGGGGCGGCCCGCGTCATCACACAGGTCGCGCCGCATGACCACCGAGACCGGCACCTGCTCGCCATCGTCGGAGGTTGCCCACAGGCGGCGGCTGATCAGCTGCTCGGGCGCGAGATCGCCATGCACGGTCTGACGCTTGAGCAGGCGGCGCTCTCCCGTGTCGAGGTCCAGCTCGATCCAGCTCGGCGGCGTGGTGAAGCTTTCCTCGCGGATGCGCAGGCGGCGAGCGTCGAAATGCGGACAGTCGCCCAGCCCCTGGCTCAGCGGTTGCTCCGGCATCGCCAGGCGCTCGTCGCGGCAGATCGATTGTGTCGGTGCCGTGCCCTCGAATTCGATCACGCGCAGCCAGGCCTGGGCCTGACGGTGATCGCGTTCATCGACCATCAGCCCCCAGCTGAAGGCCTCGACGCCTTCCAGCGTCACCTCATCGCGGGTGGCGATCAGCGGCTGCCAGTCGCCGGGCGCATGCTCGGAGGCGATATCGAGCTGGAAGTGCGGCGCTTGCCTGTTGTGCAGCACATAGAAGTGGCCGGGGCGGTGGTCGACGCCGTACTCGACGCCGGTCTCGCGGGCGCGCACCAGACGCATCTCACCCAGCGGGGTGTCGGCCTTGAGCAACCAGGTCTCGCTGGTGTCCTTGGAGGCGGTCTCCAGAATCAGCCAGGCGCGTGAGCGGGTCTTGCCCATGCCGATCCAGAATTCGCTGTCTTCCTCGCGATAGAGCAGCGTCTCGGCGCGGCTCGCGACATTCAGACACCAGATCTCGAAGGGGCGCTGGGTGCTGTCATAGCGCGTGAACAGCAGGTGCTGGCCGTCCTCGGCCCACACCAGATCCGGCCCGATATCCTCCAGTAGGCACTCGTCATCGTGGCCGGCGTTGCGTGAGTCGCCATTCGTCGCGTTCAGTGTTGCAAGACGCAGGCTGAACACCTCGTCGCCGCTGGTGTCCAGAGTCCATGCCAGTTGCTGTTCATTCGGGGAGATGGCCATATCGCCGAGCTCGACGAAGTCGTGATGGCGCGACAGGCTCTGCAGGTCCAGCAGGCATTCGTGCTGGCGGGTATCGGCGGGGTCGGCGCCGATCGCATGGCGCCACCAGACCGGATAGTCGGCGTCGGCGGCGGTCTCGCTCCAATAAACGTAGTGATCCAGTGCCTCGGCCAAGCTTGAGACGGCCAGTTCGCGGCGCGCAAGATGGCCGTGATAGAGGGCGTCGCTCAGCGGCGCGAGCGGGGCGAACCAGCGATCACTCTCGGCGTTGGCCGCCGTGAGAAAGGTGGTGACCTCTGGCGTGTCGCGTTCTTCAAGCCAGTGCCATTCGGGGTCATCGGCACGATAATGGCGCTGGACGGGGCTATCGGGCATGGCTACCTCTTGAAAGTGGGGTGCTCGAGTGTGTCGGGCGGGCATGGAGTGTAACATTGAGCCTGTCCCACAGCGTGCGCAAGCCCTTGCCTCATGGGAGGCATCGCCGCCGTGAGAGATGAATGCGCAGCCTCTGGTGCCACGCAACGTGTGGCCCCGATGATGGGATGACTCGATGGCTGAACTGAGGTGCCGGCTGCTTCTGCACGGGACAGGCACCCCTCAGAATGTCAGTCTCGACAGGATGTTATGACAGGAGTGAAGGGCATGATGATTTCCGATTCGCTGCCGCAGATGTGGCTGATCTATTTTGGCCTGGCAGCGGTAGTGCTGTTTACCGGCTATATGGCGGTGCGAATACTGCCGCGTTTCTTGCGCTGGATCCTCGTCGGCGGTATCGCCGGCATGATCGCCGTGCCGACCAGTTTTCACGTCACGGCCAGCGTCGCGGAAGATGCCTACACCGGCCTTGCGCCGGCCATCGTGGCCTTTGCCGTCAGCGTGGTGCAGAAGGATGGTGGTGGCATGGCCTCGGCCTTCGGCATGCTGGTACTGGGCATCGGGGCCGGCGTGGTGCTGGGCCTGGTGATCTGGTGGCTGGGACGCGGGCGTGAACAGCGTCGCCGCGCCGCCCAGCAGCGCCGCCAGCCTCATGGCCACGAGCAGGAAGATGAGGAAGTGCGCGAGGGCCACGTCGCTGGCGCCAGCTTGCGTAGCGAGAAACGTGGCACCCCGGCTCGTGCGTCGGCGCGTACCCGCGCAGGCCGTGACCGTCAGGAACCGTCGCTCTGATCGAGCGTCGTTCGATCAGCGCCAGCCGTGCATTGTCCGAGCGTGGACTAAGGATCTGTCATGCCCCGTGATGTAGCTGTCACTTCGTCTCTTGAGCCAGTCCGTTCACCAGGGCTTGCGTCCGGCTCTTCATCCGGCCCTCTAGCGAAGGGTGCGGGGGCGCGCTGGCTGGCTGCCCTGATGCTGGCGGGCATCAGCCTCGCGTCGCCCTCGGCCTTCGCCGAGCAGGCGTCGCCAGCGGACAACGCTTCGGCAAGTGAGCCGATGAGCGAGTCGGTGAGTGAGCCGGTAGATGAGTCGTCAAGCGAACAGGCTGAACAGATGCCGTTCGTGGCCCGGGATGTCGCGAGTGACGTGAATGCAAGCAGTGGCTCGGCACGCGACATTGCGCCTGACCTGCGCATGGCGATCGATGTCTCCGGCAGCATGAAGCACAACGACCCGACCAATCTGCGCGCCAGTGCGCTGGACCTGTTGGTCACCTTGCTGCCGGAGCGCTCGCGTGCGGGACTGTGGGGCTTCGGTGAGCAGGTACAGCCCTTGCTGGCGCTGGGCGCGGTCGATGCGGGCTGGAAGCAGGCGGCCCGCGGGCTGGAAGGGCGGCTGGACGATTACGAGCAGTACACCGACCTCGAGGCGGGCCTGCGTGCCGCCGCCGAAGGCGCCGATGCGAGCATCGATGGCCAGGGGCCGCGTCAGGTCATTCTGCTCTCCGATGGCATGGTCGACCTGCGTGAGCCAAGCAGCGATAAGGCCGCCTCGGACAGCGCCTCGCGTCAGCGCATCACCGATGAGCTGACGCCACAGCTGGCGGCGCACAACATCACGGTGCATACCGTCGCGCTGTCGCGCAACGCCGATATCGATCTGCTGCAGCAGGTCGCCGATGGCACCGGCGGGCTGGCGACGGTCGCCGAGACCCCGGAAGACCTGCTGCGTGCCTTCCTTGGGGCGCTCGACCGTATCGTGCCCGGCGAGCTGGTGCCGCTCGAGGACAAGCGCTTCACCATCGATGGCAGCGTCGAGGAATTCACGGCGCTGGTCTTCCATGGCCCCGATGACAGCGCGCCGGTGTTGATTGCGCCGGATGGACAGCGCTATTCGCTGGCCGACAAGGCGTCGTTGCCTGAGGGCGTGCGCTGGGAACATCAGCCGCGCTATGACCTGATCACCGTGGCCGATCCCGAGGCCGGACAATGGCGTATCGAAGGGCAGGTGGGTGTCGACAGCCGCATCACCGTGGTGTCAGACCTGGCGCTGGTGTCGCGCCCGCTGCCGGCCACGCTGTATCGCGGCTTTGGCTATTCCCTCTCAGCCTCGCTGGTCGACGGCGCACGTGATGTCGACGAGCAGGATTTCCTGGCGACGCTGGACGGCAATGCGCGTCTGGTGCCGGAAGACGAGGGTGGCATGTCAGCAGAAACGGCAGCCGTGACCAGCGCCCAGCAGCGCGGCCTTGAGCGTGACGGTTCGGAGTTCAGCGTCAACATGCCGCCGCCGCAGCAGCCGGGTGGTGCTCGCCTGACGCTGACCATCGAGGGCCAGCGCGATGGCGCGCCCTTTGCACGTCAGTTGAGCCAGCGCACCAGCGTGGTCGACCCGCTGCTGGTCGAGCCGATCGGTGGCAATGCGCAGAATGCGACGCCGCCGAGCGCGCTGGAGGTCAGCGCGCGCCATCCGCTGCTCAACACCGCCAATACCCAGCTGGACGCGACGCTGCAGGGCGAGCCGCTGAGCGTGGCGGAAGCGGGCGAGAGTCGCTGGCGTATCGAACTGCCGCCGCTGGAACGTGACGTCAGTGCCGATGTGCAGATCAGCGCGCGCATCGCGCTGGGCGGGAGTTCGCGGGTGATTGACCTGGCGCCCTATACCCTCAACGAGAATGCGGCGCGGCGTGCCGCCAATCTGGACCGCTCGCCCATCGAGGGTGAGTCCTTCGGTGAGATTCAGGGCCTGGATCAGGCGGTAGAGGAGAAGGAAGACCTCAATGATCTGCTGATGAAGGGCCGTCTGCCCATCGACAAGGTGCCTGCGTTGATCAGTCAGTGGTTCGAAGGAGCTTCGGACTTTGCCCAGCGTGAGGCAGAATCACCGCAAAGCCGCATGATCGCTTACGCCGTGGCCGGTGTGATCGGCCTGCTGGTAGTGATCATGTTGGTGCGTCGCATGACGCGCAAGCCGACTCAGCGGGAGGAACCCCATGTGTGAACTGCTCGGCATGAGTGCCAATGTGCCGACCGATATCTGCTTCAGCTTCGCCGGTTTTCTGCAGCGAGGCGGTGGCACTGGTCCGCACCGCGATGGTTGGGGAATCGCCTTCTATGAAGAGGGCGGTTATCGCGAATTCCGTGACCCGCATCCGTCGGTGGATTCGCCCATCGCGCGCATGATTCTCGACTATCCGATCAAGTCGCAGATGGTCATCAGCCATATTCGCCAGGCCAATGTCGGCCAGGTGACACTGGCCAATACCCACCCGTTCACGCGCGAGCTGTGGGGCCGGCAGTGGTGCTATGCCCACAACGGTCAGCTGGCGGACTGGCAGGCACTGCCCCTGCCGTACTATCGCCCGGTGGGCAGCACGGACAGCGAGCACGCTGCCTGCTTCCTGCTCGGCGAGATCCGGCGCGCCTTCCCGAATCCGCCGGCGCGGTGCGAAGACCTGTGGCGGCATCTGCACGCCCAGTGCGAGCGTCTGCGCGGGCTTGGCGTCTTCAATCTGCTGCTCTCCGATGGCGTGCATCTCTACGCCTACTGCTCCACCAAGCTGGCGCACATCACGCGCCGTGCGCCCTTCGGGCAGGCGAGCCTCACCGACTTCGAGATGAGCGTCGACTTCCAGCAGCACACCACCGATGCCGATGTGGTCTCGGTGATCGCCACCGATCCGCTGACCGACAACGAGCAATGGCAGCGCCTGCTGCCGGGGCAACTGGTCGTGTTCCGCGAAGGCGAGCTGGTCGCCAGTCTTGGCGGTGAGTTGCCGCTGAGCCAGGAAGAGCCAGGGCAGGAGCAATCCGAGAGCGGGGCGGTCGATCGCACCGCCACCGCGCGCCGCAAGCCGGATTGGCTGGCTTCTGACTTGAGCTGCTGACGTTTGGCTGAGTCGCTGACGTTTGGCTGAGTCGCTGACGCTGAGCGACCGAGAAAGAGCGTGAATGCCAGACACACGAAGGGCCGCGATTGCGGCCCTTCGTGTTTGCGACTTTTGCCTGGTCAACGCGTGAGGCTCAGCCTTCGACATCGTCGAACATGCCGGCGAACATCGGCGAGGACAGGTAGCGCTCGCCGCTGTCCGGCAGGATGACGACGATGGACTTGTCGGCGTAGGCCGGGTCTTCCGCCAGACGCAGCGCCGCGGTCATCGCCGCACCGCAGGAGATGCCGCACATGATGCCTTCTTCCTGCATGATGCGACGCGCCATGGCCATGGCATCTTCACTGGCGACCGGCTCGACGCGGTCGATCAGCGCCAGGTCCAGGTTGTCGGGAATGAAGTTGGCACCGATGCCCTGGATCTTGTGCGGGGCCGGCGTGATCGACTCGCCCTGCATGCGCTGGGTGATGATGGCAGATTCCGCCGGCTCCACCGCCACGGCTTCGAGTGACTGGCCGCGCACCGTCTTGAAGTAGCGAGCGATGCCGCTGATGGTGCCGCCGGTACCGACGCCCGCCACCAGCACGTCCATCTCGCCATCCAGTGCATCCCACAGCTCCGGGCCGGTGGTCTCTTCGTGGATGCGCGGGTTGGCCGGGTTGGAGAACTGCTGCGGCAGGAAGTAGCGTTCCGGCTCGGCCTTCTGCAGCTCGCATGCCTTGTCGATGGCGCCCTGCATGCCCTTGGCCGGGTCGGTCAGCACCAGGTTGGCGCCGAGGG
The DNA here is from genome assembly GCF_001306765.1 of Cobetia sp. UCD-24C. Classification (NCBI taxonomy): domain Bacteria; kingdom Pseudomonadati; phylum Pseudomonadota; class Gammaproteobacteria; order Oceanospirillales; family Halomonadaceae; genus Cobetia; species Cobetia sp. UCD-24C. The sequence goes on from NZ_LJTD01000002.1 coordinate 432,982, forward strand.
ACTTCAGTACCTTGCGGCGTTCCATGCTCATGGAGGAAGGCATAGTCAGGGTGACGGGGTAGCCACGCGCCGCGCCGACGAAGGCCAGCGCGATGCCGGTATTGCCGGAGGTCGGCTCGATGATCTCCATGCCCGGCTTGAGCACGCCGCGCTCTTCGGCGTCCCACACCATGCTGGCACCGATACGGCACTTGACCGAGAACGCCGGGTTGCGGGCTTCCACCTTGGCGTACAGGCGTGGATGGCTGCTGAGGCGGTTGATCTTGACCAGCGGCGTATTGCCGATGGCTTGCGAGTTGTCCTGATAGATCTTGGCCATGCGAGGTCCTCTGGGTATCTGGCGGCTAGACAGCGATCATGCCCGCTGCTTGAGTGAAGTGATGATGCTCAGCAGCGCCTGTCGCGACTGTATGAGCATAAGGTTAAGGGCTAGCCGAGCGCGACTCAAAGGCCTGAAGCGCATAACGACATGGCAAGGTTGGCAGTCGCGGCTAGTCTCTGACCAAGGTCGTACAAGAGTAGTGGTTTGATTCAACGACACTTTTTCGGATGTGAACGATGGTTTCAATCGGTCGTTTTACATCATTGGCGTGACTGGTTAAGGTGAAGCGCGGCGGCCCTGGAGGTTCTTGCCGGGGTGTCGTCGGTGTATTGCCGGTACCTGCGCGCGCGTTGTCGCGCCGTCCTTTTCCCCATCACGCCGTCATTCATGTCATTGTTCACATGTGGGCGTGACGCCCTGATAACAACAAGTGCTGAATTCTCGCCTGTGGCTGCCAGTGAAAGACTCCGCGCCCGGCCACGATCCAGCAGACGAATGCAGTCATGGAGCCCAAGCCATGCATGATGCCAATCCTGCCAACGCCTCGGCAGACCCGGAAGCCGACAAGGCGTCTGATCACGCTGGCCCCGTGACCGGGGACGCCAACCTGATCGTCAGCGGTGAGCCGTTGTCCGGTCTCGAGGATTACCCCTCGATTCTCGAGGTCTTCGAGGCCAGCTGCGCCAACTATGCCGAGCGTCCGGCCTTCAGCTGCATGGACAAGACGCTCAGCTACGCCGATGTGGACCGCCTGTCGCGCAATTTCGCCGCCTGGCTGGAACACGAGACCGGCCTTGAGCCCGGTGACCGCATCGCCATCCAGCTGCCGAATCTGCTGCAGTTCCCGGTGGCCGTGTTCGGTGCGTTGCGCGCCGGTCTGGTGGTGGTCAACACCAACCCGCTCTACACCGAGCGCGAGATGCAGCACCAGTTCCATGACTCCGGCGCCCGCGCCATCGTGATTCTGGCCAACATGGCGGACAAGCTCGAGAAGGTGCTCAAGCGCACGTCCATCGAGGAGGTCATCATCACCGAGATCGGTGACCTGCATGATTTCCCCAAGCGTCCGCTGATCAATCTGGCGGTGCGCTACGTCAAGAAGATGGTGCCGAAGTACCACCTGCCCGACGCACACGGCCTGCGTGACGTGCTCAAGCGCGGGGCGGGGCTCTCGCACACGCGTGTCACGCGCCAGCCCGAGGACATCGCCGCGCTGCAGTACACCGGCGGTACCACCGGGGTTGCCAAGGGCACCATGCTGACCCACCGCAATCTGGTCGCCAACATGCTGCAGGCGCGCGGCGTGATCAGTGATGTGCTCAATGAAGGTCAGGAGGTGCTGATCGCGCCGCTGCCGGTCTATCACATCTATACCTTCACGGTGAATTGCCTCTACAGCATGGAGAGCGGCAACCACAGCGTGCTGATCACCAATCCGCGCGATATCGATGGCTTCATCAAGACACTGGCCAGGACACCGTTCACCGCCTTCGTCGGCCTCAACACGCTGTTCTCGGCGCTGTGCCAGCGTGATGACTTCAAGGCGCTGGACTTCTCGAGTCTCAAGCTGACCATCTCCGGCGGCATGGCGCTGACGCGCAGCGCGGCCGAGCGCTGGGAAGCCGTCACCGGCTGCCCGATCGCCGAGGGCTACGGCATGACCGAGACCTCACCCATCGTCAGCTTCAATCCGCCGCGCGAGCTGCAGCTGGGCACCATCGGCAAGCCGGTGCCAGGCACCGAGCTCAAGGTGGTGGATGCCGATGGCGTGACGCTGGGGCGCGATGCGCCGGGCGAGCTGTGCGTGCGCGGCCCCCAGGTGATGAAGGGCTACTGGCAGCGTGACGATGCCACGCGTGAGGCGATGGATGACGAGGGCTTCATCCGCACCGGCGATATCGCGGTCATCCAGCAAGATGACTTCGTGCGCATCGTCGATCGCAAGAAGGACATGATCATCGTCTCCGGCTTCAATGTGTTCCCCAACGAGATCGAGGACGTGGTCAGCGGCCATCCGGATATCGTCGAGGCGGCGGCCGTGGGCGTGCCGGACGAGCAGAGCGGCGAGGCGATCAAGCTGTTCGTGGTCTCCAGCAACCCGGACCTGGATCGCGACAGCCTGCGCAGCTGGTGCAAGGAGCAGCTGACCGGCTACAAGGTGCCGCGTTTCGTCGAATTCCGCGATGAACTGCCCAAGACCAACGTCGGCAAGGTGCTGCGCCGTGAGCTGCGCGACAGCGAAGAGAGCGGTGGCAATACGCCGCTACGCGAGCACTGAGGGCAGCGCTGAGCCGGCGGCGTGGCAGGGGACTAGCACCGCCAAGGTTGGGCGCGGCTACGCGCAGGGCTACAATGGACGGCCCGTCACTTGTTGACGGGCCGTTTTGTCATTCAGGCGTCATGGCTTGCTGCCTCGTGCAGGCGAGCGTGAGGCTGAATTCCCGAGAGTTTCCGGCTGCGCGCGTGGCGTGTGGTCGCTGGTTGAGAAGAGGCAGTCCTTGAGCGACACCGCTACCGCACCGTCCGAACATGCGCGTCTTGAAGCCCTCGCGGCTCGCCTTGAACGCGCCCTGAGCCGTGATCAGCGCGAGCTGGGCAAGCGCCTGGCTGGCCTGCGGCGGCGTCTCAAGGAAGGCAAGCCGGTCGATCGTGCTATCAACGATATCGAGAGCCGCCTGGAGGCGAGCATCGCCCAGCGCGCCGCGCGCGAGACGGCATTGGCACGCTGGCAGACACCCGCCGCGCTCAACTATCCGCCGGAACTGCCGGTGGTGGAGCGTCGCGAAGACATCCTCGCCGCGCTTGCCGAGCATCAGATCGTGGTGGTCGCCGGCGAGACCGGCTCGGGCAAGACCACCCAGCTGCCCAAGCTGTGTCTGGAGATGGGGCTGGGGCGCAATGGCCTGATCGGTCACACCCAGCCACGCCGTCTGGCGGCGCGCTCGGTGGCGGCGCGTCTGGCCGAGGAGCTCGAGACGACACTCGGCGAGACGGTCGGGTATCAGGTGCGCTTCAACGACACCACCGGCCCGTCGACGCTGATCAAGCTGATGACCGACGGTATCCTCCTGGCGGAAACCCAGCATGACCCGGATCTGAGCCGCTATGAGGCGATCATCATCGATGAGGCCCACGAGCGCAGTCTGAACATCGACTTCCTGCTCGGTTATCTCAAGCGTCTCACCGCGCGCCGCCCGGACCTCAAGATCATCATCACCTCGGCGACCATTGACGTGGAGCGCTTCAGTCAGCACTTCGCGGCTCAGGATGGCACGCCGGCGCCCATCGTCTCGGTCAGCGGGCGCAACTTCCCGGTCGAGACCCAGTACCTGCCGCTGGTGCGCGACGCCGAGGATGAGGAAGACCTCAGCCTGCAGGAAGGTATCCTGCGCGCGGTGGAAGAGCTGTCGGTGATCGAGCGTGAGAAGGGCTGGATGCAGGGCCCGCGTGACGTGTTGATCTTCCTGCCCGGCGAGCGCGAGATCCGCGCCACCGCGGACACCCTGCGTCGTGCCCAGCTGCGTGATACCGAGGTGCTGCCGCTGTACGCGCGCCTCTCGAACGAAGAGCAGAACCGCGTCTTCCAGCCGCATCGTGGTCGCCGCATCGTGCTGGCCACCAATGTCGCCGAGACCTCGCTGACCGTGCCGGGCATCCGCTACGTGATCGACCCGGGCCTGGTGCGCATCAGCCGCTACAGCTATCGCTCCAAGATCCAGCGTCTGCCGGTGGAGCCGATCAGCCAGGCCAGCGCCAACCAGCGCAAGGGCCGCTGCGGGCGTATCGCCGAAGGCCTGTGCATCCGCCTCTACAGCGAGGAGGACTTCCTCGCGCGCCCGGAATACACCGAGCCGGAAATCCAGCGCACCAACCTGGCCTCGGTGATCCTGTCGATGCTGTCGCTCAAGCTGGGCGACATCGAGAAGTTTCCCTTCGTCGATGCGCCGGATTCGCGCTTCGTCACCGATGGCTTCCGCCTGCTGCGCGAACTGGGCGCGGTGGATGAACACAACCGTCTGAGCCGTGATGGCCGCACCCTGGCGCGTCTGCCCATCGACCCGCGTCTGGCGCGCATGGTGCTTGAAGGCGCCTCGCGCGGCTGCCTGCGTGAAGTGCTGATCATCGTCAGCGCGCTGTCGATCCAGGACCCGCGCGAGCGCCCTGCCGACAAGCGCCAGCAGGCCGATCAGATCCACCACGAGTGGGATGATGACAACTCCGACTTCGTCAGCTGGCTGAATCTGTGGGAAGGCTTCGAACTGGCGCGGGATGCGCTGGGTGCCAACCCGCTGCGCCGCTGGTGCAAGGCGCGCTTCCTCAACTATCTGCGCCTGCGCGAGTGGCATGACACCTTCCGTCAGCTCAAGCAGCTGACGCGCGACCTGGGGCTGGAGATGACCAGCGCCCAGCATGAGCGCGACGCCGAGGCGCAGGCCGAGGTCACCGCGCGGGTACTGGCCTCACCGGGGCAGGGCCGCCGCCCGTCGGTGGCCATCGATCACGAATCACTGCATCGCGCGCTGTTGACCGGGCTGCTCTCCAATCTCGGCCTCAAGCAGGAAAACCGCGAGTATCTCGGCGCGCGCAACCGACGCTTCTTCGTTCACCCGGGCTCCGGTGTGGCCAAGAAGTCGCCCAAGTGGGTGATGGCGGCCGAGATGGTCGAGACCACCAAGCTCTACGCGCGTCAGGTCGCGGCGATCAAGCCCGAGTGGGTCGAGCCGCTGGCCGAGCATCTGGTCAAGCGCAGCTACAGCGAGCCGCACTGGGAGATGAAACGTGCCCAGGTGGTCGCCAGTGAGCAGGTGACCCTGTTCGGGCTGCCCATCGTCACCGCGCGCAAGGTGCATTACGGCCCGCTGGCGCCGGAAGAATCCCGCGAGCTGTTCATTCGCCGTGCGCTGGTCGAGGGCGAATTCCAGACCCGTGCGCCGTTCTTCGCCCACAATCGCGGCCTGATGGATGAGGTCGGTGAGCTTGAGGACCGCGCGCGCAAGCGGGACATCCTCGTCGACGAAGAGACGCTGTTCTCCTTCTATGCCGAGCGCATTCCGGAAGGCATCTACAACGGGCGCAGCTTCGACAAGTGGCGCAAGGAGGCCGAGCGCGACAACCCCGATGTCCTGCACCTGAATCTCGACGACCTGATGGCGCGCGACGCCGAGGAAGTCACCGTCGCGCGCTACCCCGAACAGCTGCATCACAACAGCGTCGCCTACCCACTGAGCTATCACTTCGCGCCCGGTGCGGTGGATGACGGCGTGACGATGATCGTGCCGGCGGCGATGCTCTCGCAGCTGCCGCGCTATCGCATCGAATGGCTGGTGCCGGGGCTGTTGCGTGACAAGGCCATCGCGCTGATGAAGTCGCTGCCCAAGCAGTACCGCAAGCAGGTGGTGCCGATTCCCAACTGGGTCGATGCCGCACTTGAAGCGCTGACCCCGGACGACGTGCCGCTGACCGATGCGCTGGCCGAGTTCATGCGCGTCAAGACTGGCCTGCGCCTGCCGCAGGATGCCTGGGCGCCCGAAACGCTGGAACCGCACCTGAAGATGAACCTGCGCATCGTCGATCAGGACGGCAAGGTGCTGGGCGAAGGGCGTGATCTCGAAGCGCTGGAAGCACGCTTCAAGGACTCGGCCGCGGCCGCGGCGCGGGCGATGGCCAGCCGCAGCCGTGAAGCCGACAGCGAAGTGCTGGAAGATCTGCCGGAGACACCGATCGCCACCTCGCACAGCACCACCCAGGCGGGCATTCGCGTCGAGGCCTACCCGGCGCTGGTGGTGAAGGCGGCGGCGCCTGCCGACAGCGGCATGAGCGCCAAGCAGCGCAAGCTGGCGCGCAAGACCGGCAAGAACAGCGCGCCGTCAAGCCATGCGCCTGCCAGCGCGACGGCTCAGGTCGAGCAGAATCTGAGCGTGGAGCTGTTCGATCATCCGGCCAAGGCCGCCGCCGCGCACCGTGATGGCATCACGCGCCTGGCGATGGCACGCCTGCCGGACCAGGTGCGCTATCTGGACCGTGACCTCAAGGCGCTGGAACGCTGTGCGTTGCTGTTCGCCAAGGTCGGGACGCGTCGCCAGCTGGCGGATGACTTCATCTACAGCGTCTTCGAGCAGGTGATGGCCGTCGAGCCGCTGCCGCGTTCGCGCAGTGAGCTGCAGGCGCGTCTCGATGACAGGCGGGCCGAGCTGGTGCCGCACGCCGAGGCGCTACTCAAGCCGCTGGAGGCCGCGCTCAAGCAGCATCTGGAGCTATCCAAGCGCCTCAAGGGCAAGATCGACTTCTCGATGGCGCTGGTGGTGGCTGACCTCAAGGCCCAGCAGGCACGCCTGATCACGCCGGGCTTCATCCAGGCCTCCGGTGAATGGCTGCATCAGCTGCCACGCTATGTGGAGGCGATGCTGATCCGTCTCGACAAGGCGCCGCGTGAGCGCATGCGCGACCAGCGTGACATGGAGGAGGTCAAGGGCTTCGAATCCCGCCTTGATGCCCGCCTGAGCAAGGCGCGCGAGCAGGGGCTGCCGGATGCGGAGCTGGAAGAGTTCGGCTGGTGGCTGCAGGAACTGCGCGTCTCGCTGTTTGCCCAGCAGCTCGGCACCCTGGAGACCGTCTCCGCCAAGCGCCTCGAGAAGCGCTGGCAGGAGCTGATGGCGCGCCGCTGATGTCCTGAGGCTGGGCTCTGTCCTGGCTGAAGCTCTGCCTTGTGAAGCTCTGCCCTGGCTGAAGCTCTGCCTTGTCTGGGGCCATTCCAGGGCGCTGTGCGTGGCATCAGGGGCTTGCGTGACCGGTACGTGGAGGCGTGCCGCGGCGGGATGGCCCAAGCTGCAGACAGGACTTGCTGTTTAAGCATTCACTGTGATCGCCCGACAAATGCTGACTCGGGCGTCTGGAATCGCCGAGACAGCGTACACTGAACATGGGGCATGACGACGCGGCGCCGGGTCGTGCCCCGCTCAATTCTGGTGATATCCCGCGGGATAGCACTGTCAGGAGTGGATGCATGCCAAACAATGACAATGATCACGCTGCCGAGACGCAACACGCCAACGCCGGTCAGTCCATGAGCGCCAGCGGCAATCATCGCGTACTGATCACCGGCAGCGGGCTCTACACGCCGCCCAATGCCATCAGCAACGAGGCATTGGTGGCGTCCTTCAATGCCTGGGTGGCGGCGGACAATGCCGCCAATGCCGACGCCATCGCACGTGGTGAGCGTGAGGCACGCACCGAGTCCAGCGCCGAATTCATCGTCAAGGCCTCGGGTATCCACAGCCGCTACGTGCTGGATGCCGAGGGCATTCTCGACCCGGAGCGCATGCGCCCACGCCTGCCGGCGCGCGCCAATGACCAGCCCTCGGTGCAGTGCGAGATGGGCGTGGCGGCCGCGCGTGAAGCGCTGGCGGCGGCGGGCGTCAACGCCGCGGACCTGGATCTGGTCATCGTGGCCTGTTCCAACCTCGAGCGCCCCTATCCGGCGGTGGCGGTGGAACTGCAGGCCGCGCTCGAGGCCGGTGGCTATGCCTTCGACATGAACGTGGCGTGCAGCTCCGCCACCTTCGGCATCGAGACCGCCGCCAACGCGATTCGCAGCGGCAGTGCCAGGCGCGTGCTGATGGTCAATCCGGAGATCTGCAGTGCGCATCTCAACTTCCGCGACCGTGACAGCCACTTCATCTTCGGGGATGCTTGCACGGCCGTAGTGCTGGAAGCGGCGGATGTCGCCACGCGCACCGATGGCTTCGAGGTGCTCGGCACGCGTCTGGTGACGCGCTTCTCCAACGCGATACGCAACAATTTCGGCTTCCTCAATCGCACGGCGGTGCTTGAGGACGACGTGGCATCCGCGATGACACTTGACAGCGCAAGCCATCGTGTAAAGGCCGATGACAAGCTGTTCATCCAGGAGGGGCGGCGTGTCTTCCGCGAGGTCTGCCCGATGGTGGCCGAGCTGATCACCACCCATCTGGGCGAGATCGAGGCAGACGGCGGTGATCTTGATCGCATGTGGCTGCACCAGGCCAACCGCCACATGAACGACATGATCGCGCGGCGCGTGCTCGGGCGTGACCCGTCGAGCGAGGAAGCGCCGATCATTCTCGATCGCTACGCCAATACCAGCTCCGCGGGCTCGGTGATCGCCTTCCACCTCCATCACGCTGATCTGGCGCCGGGGAGCCTGGGGGTATTGTGTTCTTTCGGGGCAGGCTACAGTGCCGGCAGCGTGCTGCTGAAACGCTGCGGTTGAAGCAGGACATTGCGCGAATCCACGTGGCCTGTGCTGGCTCTTGGCGGGCGCGGAACGTATAAAGAAGACCGGACCTGACAGCCAGGGATGTGGCAAGGACCGCTGCAGGAATCCAATAGACTTACAGGTGACGAGATGCACACGATCAAGACTTCCCTGCCGGCACTGCTGGCCATGTCCCTGCTGGCGGGTTGCGCCAGCACCGGAGACAGCGAGCCGAACCCTCAGGACCCCTGGGAGGGCTTCAACCGTAACGTCTATACCTTCAATGACACCCTGGATCGCTATGCCCTCAAGCCGGTCGCGCAGGGCTATGACTATGTGACGCCGGAGCTGGTACAGGATGGCGTGGGCAACTTCTTCTCCAATCTGGGAGAGGTCAGCACCATGTTCAACTCGGTGCTGCAGTGGAAGTGGGCCAATGCCGGTGTCTCCACCGGCCGTCTGCTGCTCAACTCCACCGTCGGCATCGGCGGCCTGTTCGATCCGGCCAGCGAACTTGGCTGGACAGTGGACGAGGAAGACTTCGGTCAGACCCTCGCCGTCTGGGGTGCAGGGCAGGGGCCGTATCTCGTGCTGCCGCTGTTCGGTCCGAGTACCGTGCGTGATACCGCGGGCATGCCGGTGGATTACTTCGCTGATCCCGTCAACTACGTCGAAGACGACAAGGTGCGTTACGGCCTGAAGGCGCTGGATCTGGTCGATACCCGTGCCGGTCTGCTCGAGCAGGAGAAGCTGATCCAGGGCGATCGCTACAGCTTCATTCGTGATGCCTACCTGCAGCGCCGCAACTTCGAGATCAACGATGGCAAGCTGGGCGATGATCCCTTCGCCAGTGACAGCTTCGATGATGCCGATCTCGACGGTGCCTTCGCACCGGAAGACGACAGCCAGTAACGCGTCACCCGCAGCAGGCGACCGGTACCGTGAAGGGGCAGTGGTGCCGGTCGCGAGGGCAAGCAGCATCAAGACTGCGAGTGGATGGCAGTAAGGACGGGAATGAGGGGTTGGCATGGCGGATGAGCAAGGCAAGCGTCTGTTGATCGGTCTGATTGATCTTCCCGGCTCGCGGCGTGATGCGCTGGCGAACCTGTTGACGGATGAACGCTGTGCGGTGGCGGCCTGTGATGGCATCGCGACACTGCCCAGCGGAGTGGCGGTGGTGGTCGCGCATGTCGAGGCCGTTTCCAGTCATGAGTGGGCGCGTCTGGCCGAGCGCCTGCCGACGGTGGTGGTGGCCGAGAGCCGTGGCGATGAATGCCTGCTGCCGGCGGTGGAGGCCGGGCTGGTCGATTACCTCATCTCGCCGCGCGAGCATGGCTCGGTATTGCGCAGTCTGCTCAAGCGGGCGGCGGAGCATCACCAGCTGGCCCATGAGCACGCCAAGGCACGCGCGCGCCTCGAGGAGCTCAACGAGCACCTGGAGACGCATCTGGCGCTGCTGCGTCAGGACCAGCAGGCCGGTGGCCAGATCCAGCAGCGTCTGCTGCCCCAGAGCGGGCAGCACATCAATGGCGTCAGTTATGAGTACTGCCTGTCGCCGTCGCTGTATCTGTCGGGTGACTTCCTCGAGTATCAGGCGATCGACGAACGCTTCAGCCTGTTCTACTTTGCGGATGTCTCCGGGCATGGCGCCTCGTCGGCCTTCGTGACCGTGCTGCTCAAGCTGTTGTTCGCACGCGCGATCCGCCACTGGGAGGAACATACGCCGGAAACCTTCGGCCCCGAGTGGCTGGCACTGCTCAACCGTGAACTGATCGACAGTGGCATCGGCAAGCATGCCACGGTGATGTGTGGTGTGATGGACCGTGACACGCGCACGCTGCATTACACCCTGGGTGCCCAGTTGCCGATGCCGGTACTGGTCACGCCCGACGGCGAACTGCGTGAGCTGGAAGGCAGCGGTCGGCCGGTGGGGCTCTTCCCAGACACCCGCTATCCAGCGTATCGTGTGGCGCTTCCTGAGCGCTTCCGTCTGTGGCTGGCCAGTGATGGTGTACTGGAATGCCTGCCGGGCGAGGCGCTGGAGGACAGGACTCGAGCACTGCATCAACGGATTCTGAGCAGTGAGGATGTGCAAGGATTGCGTCGTGGACTGGCGCTGGATGGCGAGCTGCCGGATGACCTTACCTTGATGACGCTGACAGGATTCCATGATGGATGAAGGACGTATCCAGGCCGTGTTCGAAGACGGCCTGTTCGTGCTCAAGCTATCCGGTGATGTACGCCTGACGCTGTGTGCCACGCTGGATCAGCAGGTACAGCGCGTGGCTGCGGTTGAGGGACTGGAAAGCGTGATCATCGATCTGCGCGAAGCGACCAATGTCGATTCCACCGCACTGGGCTTTCTGGCCAAGCTGGCGCTGGCGGTCCGCGACCGGCTGGTGATGCCGGCGCAGGTGGTGGCTGCCCATCCCGACGTGCTGACCATGCTCAAGGTGATGGGGTTCGACGAGGTGGCCAGTGTCGTGGACGCCGGCAGCCTGCCGGAGGCGGACCAGGCCGATCTGGACGGAGCTTCCTGCTGCAACGCGCCAGCGCTGAACGAGTCTCAGGATGACGCCGATGCCTCGCCCCAGCAGGAGCAGGAGCTGCGCGGTCGCATTCTCGAGGCTCACCGGCTGTTGATGTGCCTGAACGGCCACAATCGCCTGGAGTTCCAGCCGCTGATCGAGCTGCTGGAAAGTGAGGAGCATCGCCAGCCGCACTGAAGGCGCGCGCTGGAGCGTTGAGCCTGACAGCACGATTCAGAATGCACGATGCAAAAGCGCCTGCCGTGAAACACGGCAGGCGCTTTTTGTTGCCTTGGCCATTCAATGAGCTCTTGCTTAACAAGAGCTCATCATCGGCGCTATCCTCCTCAGGCTCAGTGGCTGCGCAGTTCGGCCAGCAGGGTCTCGAGCTTGCGCTGATCGGCCATGAACTTGCGGATACCTTCGCCCATCTTCTCGGTGGCCATGGCGTCTTCGTTCATGTCCCAGCGGAAGTTGGACTCGGTCAGCACTTCCGGCACGTTCTGCTCGGCATCGGCGGCCAGCAGGCGACGTTCCAGCGGGCCGGTGCTCTCGGCCAGCTCACCCAGCAGTGCCGGCGAGATGGTCAGGCGGTCACAGCCGGCCAGCGCTTCGATCTCGCCGGTGTTGCGGAAGCTGGCGCCCATCACGATGGTCTTGTAGCCGTGACCCTTGTAGTGCTCGTAGATGGCCTTGACCGACTTCACGCCCGGGTCGTTGTCGCCGCTGAAGTCGGCGTCCGGCTGATTGGCCTTGTGCCAGTCGAGGATACGACCGACGAAGGGCGAGATCAGCGTCACGCCGGCATCGGCACAGGCCTGGGCCTGGGCGAAGCTGAACAGCAGCGTCAGGTTGGTGCGGATGCCTTCGCGCTCGAGCTTCTCGGCGGCGCGAATGCCTTCCCAGGTAGAGGCGGTCTTGATCAGGATGCGTTCCTGACCGATGCCATTGGCGGCGTAGCGCTCGATGATGCGATGCGCGCGACGGATGGTCTCGTCGGCATCGAAGGACAGACGGGCGCTGACCTCGGTGGAGACATAACCCGGCACCAGGCCGGCGATCTCGGTACCGATATCCACGGCCACGGCGTCGACGGCATCATCGATGTCGGTGGCCTTGCGCGCGACTTCGGTCAGGCGCTCGCGACGTGACGGGTCCTGAGCGGCCTGCAGGATCAGTGACGGGTTGGTGGTAGCATCAGTGGGCGCGAAGCGACGAATGGCCTCGAGGTCACCGGTGTCGGCGACGACGGTGGTCATTTCCTTGAGTTGGGAGAGCTTGTCCTGTGCCATGCAAGAGTTTCCTGTACTGAGCGTGAGCCACCCGAAGGGGTGAGTGGCCCTCATGAATAAGGCAAGAGGTGAAGGGCAGGGGCCGCCGGAGCGAGCGCTGCCACCGAGTGTGCACCCACGCCTGCCGGCTGTGAAGACATCTCGGGCCGATCGCCCCAAGTGGATGATCCGCGGGGATTTCATCAGCGTGATGTGACATTCGTCACCTGTGTAGGTCAACTGTATCAATTGTGCGGCGGCGCGCCCACTGTCGTCATCTGACGGCAAGGACGTGGCGTTTTCGGCACGTGGACATACCATCGACAAACGATTGCAGGAGGGGATGTGGACAAGCGTCAAACCCGTCAGCTGGCCTTGCTGGTCGCGGCCAATACGGCCCTGGCTCCATTGGCCATCGATGCCTATCTGCCGGCACTGCCGGCCATGGCAGAAGACCTGGCGACCACGGTGCACCATACGGAGCTGTCGCTGTCGGTCTTCCTGCTCGGCTTCTCGCTGGGGCAGCTGATCTTCGGCCCGCTGTCAGACCGTATCGGGCGCAAGCCGGTCCTGCTGTCAGGCATCTTCGTCTTCCTGCTGGCGAGTCTGGCCATCACCCAGGTCGAGAGCCTCGAGGGGCTCTATGCGCTGCGCTTCCTGCAGGCGCTGGGCGGCGGCGCCTCGGTGGTCAATTCCTCGGCGATCGTGCGCGATTGCTTCAGTGGCCGCGAGGCGGCCAAGGTGCTGTCCACCGTCGCGGTGATCATGATGCTGGCGCCCTTGATCGCGCCTGCCATCGGCAGTCTGCTGCTGGGCATGGCGGGCTGGTGGCTGATCTTCGCCTTTCTGGCCGCCTATGCCGCCTTCCTGCTGGTGGTGCTGCCGCTGCGCTTGCCCGAGACCCGGCGCAAGCGCGAGGCGGACGAGCCGCCGGCCAGCCTCCTGCAGGTCGCGCGTGACTATGCCAGCGTGCTGCGCCACGGGCCGGCGATGGGCTATGCGCTGACGCAGGCGATGGGCTTCGGTGGCATGTTCGCCTTCATCACCGCGTCGCCCTACGTCTATATGCAGCATTTCGGAGTGACGGCGGCCTGGTACCCGGTGCTGTTCGGCGCCAACATCCTGTTCATGTTCACCGCCAACCGTCTCAACGTGCGCCTGCTGTCACGCCTGTCGCCGCCGCGTCTGCTGCGCATCGGCATCGGTATCCAGCTGTCTGCGGCCATCCTGCTGGTATCGGCGCTGGCACTGGGGCTGGACCTGCTCTACGTCATCGCGCCGCTGCTGATGGTTTTCGTCGGGGCCAACGGCATGGTGGCGCCCAACGCGATCTCCTCGGCGCTGGAGTATTTCCCGCGCATCAGCGCCACGGCCAATGCGCTGATCGGCAGCATGCAGTTTGCCAGTGGCGCCGTGATCGGCATGTTGATCGCAGGTCTGGCGATGGACAGCCTGTGGCCGATGATTCTCGGCATGCTGGGCACGGCGCTGGTCAGCAATATTCTGCTGCGGGTGCTGGCAGGGCGCCGCGCCCTGGCGCGCCATGAGACGCCGTCCGACTGAGAAAGGCTTGAGCCGGCGACTGTCACACAGTTGTCATGAATGCTTGGCAAGGTACTCCCTGTAGACAAGAAGCCACCTCACTGGCTCATTCCTATCGCAAGGAGTTTCAGGCATGAAGGCGTTCCTCAAGTCCGGTCTCGCAGTGGCTGTCATCGCTGCATCAGTTGGTGCTGCAGAAGCCCGTGAACAGCTGCGCATCGTGGGTTCTTCCACGGTCTATCCGTTCTCCAGCTACGTCGCTGAAGAGCTGGGTGCCACCAGCGATTTCCCGACTCCGGTCATCGAATCCACCGGTTCCGGCGGCGGCATGAAGCTGTTCTGTGAAGGTGTCGGTGACAGCACTCCGGACATCACCAACGCCTCTCGTCGCATGAAGACGTCTGAATTCGAGCGCTGTGAAGAGAACGGCGTGACCGATATCACCGAAGCCATGATCGGCTTCGACGGTATCGCCTTCGCCCAGTCTGTCCGCGATGGCAGCATCGACCTGACCCGTGAGCAGATCACCCTGGCGGTCGCCGCTCAGGTGCCGGTCGACGGCAAGCTCGTCGACAACCCCTACACCAAGTGGTCCGAGATCGACTCCTCCCTGCCGGACCGCAAGATCACCGTCTACGGGCCGCCTTCCACTTCCGGTACCCGTGACGCCTTCGAAGAGCTGGTGATGGAAGTCTCCACCGAAGAGATGGAAGGCTACGGCGGTGAGGGTTACACCAACATCCGTCAGGACGGTCACTACATCGCTGCCGGCGAGAATGACAACCTGATCATCCAGAAGCTGGTCGAGAACACCGAAGCCTTCGGTATCTTCGGCTACTCCTTCCTCGAAGAGAATGCTGACAAGGTCGTCGGTGCTTCCATCGATGGCGTGCAGCCGGAAGCCGATGCCATCTCCTCTGGCGAGTACCCGGTCTCCCGCTCCCTGTTCTACTACGTGAAGAACCAGCACAAGGATGACGTGCCGGCTCAGCAGGCCTACAACGACCTGTTCATGAGCGAGAAGATGATCGGTGAGCTGGGCTACCTGAAGGGCATCGGTCTGATCCCGCTGCCGAAGGAAGAGCGCGCCACGCTTCGCGAGCAGGTCGCTGAGCGCACCAAGCTGACTCTGGCCGATCTCCAGAAGTAAGCAACGCAGCTGACCCTCTGACGCGGCCGGTTGCCCTTGGCAGCCGGCCCGTTTGCTTGACTGGTCGCAGGGTTTCGCAAGGCATGAAGCCTTCCCCCTGTGAACAACGCGACTCCGGGACCCGAAAGATGCAGACTCAGCAGATCTTTCTCTTCTTCATAGGCATCGTGGCGCTGGCTGGCCTGGTGGCCTTCTTCAGCGGCCGCAGCAAGGCACAGCGTGTGCGCGCCAGCGGTGCTGAAATGTACGCCCAGCCGGATCAGTACGGCTGGTTCACGGCAATCTCCAGCTCAGGGCCTGCTCTGCTGGTCGGTCTGGCAGCCGTCGTTGCGATTGCCACCGCAGATATCGATATCGAAGGCATGCAGCTGCTGATCGCCAGTCTGGTCGTCGCAGCCGTCGGCCTGGTCATCGGCCTCGCCCTGGTGAAGCCTGATTTCCATGCGCGCAATGCCATCGAGACCCTCATTCGTTATGTGTTGATCGGCGCGGCGATGATCTCCATCGTCACGACGTTCGGCATTCTGGTCTCGATCATCTTCGAGGCCATCCGCTTCTTCCAGATGGAAAGCTTCTGGACCTTCATCACCGGCACCACCTGGGATCCGGGCAACAGCTTCCAGATGGCCGCCGGCCGTGGTGAAGGCGTCGAGAGCACCGCCAACTTCGGTGCCGTACCGCTGTTCGCCGGTACCTTCATGATCACTCTGATCGCGATGCTGGTGGCCATTCCCATCGGCCTGCTCGCCGCGGTCTACATGGCAGAGTTCGCCCCCGAGAGCGTGCGTACCGTCGCCAAGCCGGTGCTGGAAGTGCTCGCCGGTATCCCTACCGTGGTCTACGGCTTCTTCGCCGCCATCACCGTCGCGCCGCTGATCGTCGACATCTTCTCGCCGCTGGGCATCGAGGCGTCCTACAACAACGCGCTGGCGCCGGGTCTGGTCATGGGCATCATGATCATTCCGTTCATCTCCTCACTGTCCGATGACGTCATCACCTCCGTGCCGGACACCATGCGTCAGGGCTCTCTGGCGCTGGGCATGACCCACGGCGAGACCATCCGCAACGTCATCCTGCCGGCGGCTCTGCCGGGCATCATCTCCGCGTCTCTGCTGGCCATGTCACGCGCCCTCGGCGAGACGATGATCGTGGTGATGGCGGCGGGCATGCGTCCGAACCTGACCGCCAACCCGCTGGAAGACATGACCACCGTCACGGTGCGCATCGTTGCCGCGTTGACCGGCGACCAGGAATTCGCGAGTGCCGAGACTCTGTCGGCCTTCGCGCTGGGTCTGGTGCTGTTCGTTGTCACTCTGCTGCTGAACATGGTCTCGGTGGTCCTGATCCGCCGCTTCCGTGAGAAGTACAGCGCCAACAACCTCTGAGGCCGAGACTAGACATGAGCCATTCATTCGACGATATCTCGGCCCAGCTGAAGGGCCGTCATCGCCGCACCAAGCGCCTGAAATTCATGTCCATGGGCGCACTCGCCCTGGCCGCCACCTTCCTGGTGGTCTTCATCGGCGACATGGTCATGCGCGGCTACCCGGCCTTCCAGCAGGCAGAACTGCACGTGCCGGTCACCTACAGCGAGCAGTCGCAGGAAATCCCGCTGGCAGCGGTGGAAGAAGACGTGCGTGATTTGGTCAGCCGCGGCTGGCTGCGCCAGCTGCCGCGCGACATGGCCGCTGACGCCAGCCTGATGGGTCAGACGATCGACCGTTGGGTGATCGCCGATGACCAGGTCGATCAGTACCTCAAGGGCCACAAGTCACACCTGAAGCCCAAGCAGACCGCCGTGCTGGACCGCATGATCGAGAACGGCACGGCCGAGCTCAAGTTCAACATCAACTTCTTCACCACCGGTGATTCGAAGTTGCCGGAATACGCCGGTATCTGGTCGGCCGCGATGGGCACGATCCTGACGCTGCTGGTCACGCTGGCCTTCGCCTTCCCGGTCGGCGTACTGACGGCGGTCTATCTGGAGGAGTTCGCTCCGGACAACCGCTTTACCCAGGCCATCGAGATCAACATCAACAATCTGGCGGCGGTGCCGTCGATCCTGTTCGGTCTGCTGGGTCTGGCGATCTTCATCAACTTCTTCGGCATGCCGCGTTCCTCCCCGCTGGTCGGTGGTCTGACGCTGGGTCTGATGACCTTGCCGGTGATCATCATCACCACGCGCTCGGCGCTGCGCAGCGTACCGGACACCATTCGTCAGGCCGCCTTCGGCGTCGGCTGCTCCCGCTGGCAGGTGGTGCGTGACCACGTGCTGCCGCTGTCACTGCCGGGGATCCTGACCGGTTCCATCATCGGCCTGGCACAGGCGATGGGCGAGACCGCGCCGTTGATCATCGTCGGCATGGTGGCCTTCATTCCGGATGCGCCGACTGCCATCACCCAGGCTGCCACCGTGCTGCCCGCCCAGATATTCACCTGGGCGGGCGAGCCGGAGCAGGCCTATGTTGAACGTACTGCGGCGGGCATCCTAGTGCTGCTGTCAGTGCTGATCCTACTCAATGCCGCAGCCGTGATGCTGCGCAAGAAATTCGAGCGTCGCTGGTAGGCAGCTGCGAGGCGGCCCGCCGATTGGCCGGTCGCCTTCCACCCTTAGCCCTGGCCCACGACTCATCAAGGAATACGAGACATGAACAGCACCGTCGCCACTCCCGCCAAGCCTGCCGCCGCCACTCGTCCCGGTAGCCCGGTCGTCATCAATGAAGATGCCAACCACGAGCTGGCCATTCGCGTGGAAGATCTCAACCTCTGGTACGGCGAGAAGCAGGCGTTGAAGAACATCAACATCGATATCTTCCAGAAGAACGTCACCGCCCTGATCGGCCCGTCCGGCTGTGGCAAGTCGACCTTCCTGCGCTGTCTGAACCGCATGAATGACCTGATCCGCAGCGTGCGCATCGAAGGTCTGGTCGAGATGGATGGCCGTGACGTCAACGCGCGCAACATGGATGAAGTGGCGCTGCGTCGTCGCGTCGGCATGGTGTTCCAGAAGCCGAATCCGTTCCCCAAGTCGATCTATGACAACATCGCCTACGCGCCGACCATGCACGACCTGGTCAGCCGTCGCGCCGACAAGGATGATCTGGTCGAGAGCGCGCTGCGTGATGCGGGTCTGTGGGAAGAGGTGAAGGACATTCTCGACCAGCCGGGCACCTCACTGTCCGGTGGTCAGCAGCAGCGCCTCTGCATCGCGCGTGCCATCGCGGTCAAGCCGGACGTCATCCTGATGGATGAGCCGACCTCGGCACTCGACCCGATCTCCACCGCGACCATCGAAGACCTGATGGACAAGCTGAAGACCCAGTTCTCCATCGTCACCGTGACGCACAACATGCAGCAGGCGGCGCGCGTCGCCGATTACACCGCCTTCTTCCATATGGGGGAACTGGTGGAGTACAACGACACCAAGACCATGTTCTCCAACCCGAATACCAAGAAGGCCGAGGACTACATCACCGGCCGCTATGGCTAAGCGGCGCCAGTGTCAGGGCTCGGAAGGCTGAGCCCCTGATCACTTCCTGAGAGCATCGCAGGCCGCACGACGACACGAGGCCCGGATCCGTGATCCGGGCCTCGTGTCGTTTCAAGCATCAGGTTGGTTCAGTGTCTGCTGGCGGATCAGCCTTCCAGTTCGACGGCGATCGCGGTGGCTTCGCCGCCGCCGATGCACAGCGCCGCGATGCCGCGCTTCTTGCCGCGGCGTTCCAGCGCGTTGATCAGGGTGACGATGATGCGCGAGCCGGTGGAGCCCACCGGGTGCCCCTGGGCGCAGGCGCCGCCGAAGACATTGACCTTGTCATGCGGGATGTCGTGGGCATCCATCGCCAGCAGGGTGACCACCGCGAAGGCCTCGTTTATCTCGAACAGGTCGACGTCTTCCGTGGTCCACTCCAGGCGCTTCATCAGCGAGTCGATGGCCCCGATGGGCGCCAGCGTGAATTCGCTGGGGTGCTGGGAGTGGGTGCTGTGACCGAGGATACGCGCCTTGACGGCCAGCCCGCGCCGTGCGGCTTCATCACGGCGCGTCAGCACCAGCGCAGAGGCGCCGTCGGAGATGGAGCTGGCATTGGCGGCGGTGATGGTGCCGTCCTTGGCGAAGGCCGGGCGCAGGGTGGGAATCTTGTCGAGGTTGGCCTGGAAGGGCTGCTCGTCCTGCTCGACCACGCTCTCGCCCTTGCGGCTCTTGACCGTGACGGCGGCGATTTCCGGCGCGATGTCACCCGACTCGGTCGCCGTCATGGCACGCCTTAGCGATTCGATGGCGAAGTCGTCCATGCGCTGGCGGTCATAGCCGCGGGCATCGGCCACTTCCTGGGCGAACACGCCCATCAGCTTGCCGGTCTCGGCGTCTTCCAGCCCATCGAAGAACATGTGGTCCTTCAGCTCGCCATGGCCGAGGCGATAGCCACCACGCGCCTGGGTGAGCAGATGCGGGGCGTTGGACATCGATTCCATCCCGCCGGCCAGCATGATGCGGTTGGTGCCTGCGCGAATCAGGTCATGCGCCAGCATGGTGGCCTTCATGCCGGAACCGCACAGCTTGTTGATGGTGGTGGCGCCGATGCTGTCCGGCACGCCGGCCTGACGCATGGCCTGCCGCGCCGGGCCCTGCTTGACGCCGGCGGGCAGCACGCAGCCGAAGATACCCTCGTCGACATCGGCAGGCGTGAGGCCTGCGCGTTCGATGGCTGCCTTGATGGCCACGGCGGCGAGCTGTGGCGCGCTCAGCGTCGAGAGTGAGCCCTTGAGGCCGCCCATCGGCGTGCGGGCCCCGGCGAGAATCACGATGTCATCGGCGCTGGCGGCGGGGCTTGGCGTAGTGCGGGAAGCGGTCGTCATGACGGTCTCCTGTGTCTTGTTATTGGAAGATCGAGTCGTGCAGTCGGCGTTGTGATCACTGCGTGGCTATGCTTTGATCCATTCAATCCCATAAACCAAGCAAGCGCTAGTTATACGATGAATGTAGCCACCGCCTCACCCCGTCGCAAGGAGCTGGTCCGTATCGCTGCCCGCCTGTTCGTCGAGGAGGGTTTCGATCGCACCACCGTCCGTATGCTGGCCCAGGAAATGGGCATCAAGTCCGGCAGTCTCTTCCATCACTTCGCCGACAAGCAGGAAATTCTGTGCGCCGTGATCGAGGAGGGCATGTTCAGCGCACTGGCCATCGCGCGTGAGCATCTCGCGCGGCTGGAAGCCGGCTCAGCGCCCGCATCACGGCATCAGCAGGCGCGAGAGCGCTTGCTGGCATTGGCACGGGCGCATCTGGAAACCCTGCTGACGGACCGTAATGCGCATGTCGTGGCGCTCTACGAATGGCGTCGCCTCGAGCAAGCCTCGCGGGAGCATCTCGTGCATCTGCGTGACGAGTATGAAGCCCTGTGGCGCGACGCCATCGAGGCGGCCGTCGCCGCGGGACTGCTCAAGGGAGATGCTCTGCTTCTGCGCCAGTTCATGCTGGGGGCGCTCAACTGGAGCGTACGCTGGTACCGTCCCGAGGGGGAGCGTTCCCCGGATGAGCTGGCCGAGGCGCTGGTCGACAGCCTGTGTCGTCTTCCCTGAGCGAGCGTCGGTTATACGGCGTCTGCTACATAGCATCCGTTACCCGGCGTCTGCTACACAGCGTGCGTTACACGCCGTCCGTTACACGGCGTCTGCAACTTTCGGCCAGTCGAGCGCCACAATGCTTGCCGCACGACAGGCTTGCCGCTAACTTGACGTTTACGTTAACTGTAGATGGCTGGCGCCCAGCCATCTCGATCCGCCCCGGAGCGCCACTCAGGAGCCAGTCACGCCATGACGCCAAGCGATACAACAACAAACCGCACGTCACGCGCCGCCTCTGCTGCATATGTCGCTACATCTGCCGCTACATCTGACGAACCTGCGAATTCATCCGCCATGCAACCGGCTGCCAGCCAGACGCTGAGCGAGTATCTGGAACATTTCGACATCGACGCGTTGCGCGATGAACTCCTGACGTCCTCCGGGCAAGGGCACATGGGCAATGCCTTTGACGCCTGCATCGGTCGGCACCTGCGCGCTGGGCAGGGCGAGCGCATCGCTCTGGTCCACGAGGATGAGCATGGCAAGGTACGCACGCTCAGCTACGCCGAACTGGATCTCGAGAGTGCTCGGATGGCCACGGCGCTGGCTGCGCAGGGCGTCGGACCCGGCGAGCGCGTGGCCTGCATGCTGTCGCGTACGCCTGAGCTTCTGATCGCGCTGGCCGCCACCTGGCGGCTGGGCGCCATCTATCAGCCGCTGTTCACGGCCTTCGGAACGGATGCGCTCGCCTACCGTCTGTCGCGCGCCGAGACCAGTGTCGTGATCACCGAGTCCGGTCAGCGTGCCAAGTTCAGGGCGCTTGCGAGCCATCCACCGATCATCTGCGTGCGCGGGGAGGGGGAGGCACTGGATGAGGGGGATCTGGACTGGCAGGCCCTGATGCAAAGCGAGCCCCTGGCGCAACCGCCCGTACAATTGCCGAGTGATGCGCCCTTCCTGCAGATGTTCACCTCCGGCACGGTCGGCAAGCCCAAGGGGGTGGCGGTGGCACTCAATGCGCTGCCGGCCTTCTGGCTCTATCAGCGGCTGGCAGTGGATCTGCGCCCCGGCGAGCGCTTCTGGAACATGGCCGACCCCGGCTGGGCCTACGGGCTTTACTACGGGATCACGGCACCTCTGTTGCTGGGTGCCACCACCTACTTCATGCAAGCTCCCTTCAGCGCGCAGGGCGGGCTGGACTTCCTGCAGCGCCACGCCATCGACAACTTCGCGGCGGCGCCCACGGCCTATCGGATGCTCAAGGCCTCCGGGCTCGGGGAGGGGGCCTTCGAGCGCCTGAACCTGCGGGTCGCAAGCTCCGCCGGTGAGCCCCTCAACACCGAGGTGGTGGGCTGGGTCGCGCGGGAGCTGGGCTGTGCGGTGATGGACCATTACGGCCAGACCGAGACCGGCATGACCTGCTGTAATCATCACGCGCTGGCCCATGAGGTCGTGGTCGGCAGTGTCGGCTTCCCGCTACCCGGCTATCGACTCGCCGTGCTCGACGCCGAGTATCGTGAGCTGCCGCCGGGCGAGCCGGGTGTGCTGGCGGTGGATATCGCCCGCTCTCCCGCGCACTTCTTCGCCGGCTACACCTGGCAGGAGAAACAGCCCTGCGTCGAGGGCTATTACCTGACCGGAGACGTGGTGGTGGCAGAGCCCGATGGCCGCTTCACCTTTGCCGGGCGTGATGACGACATCATCACCACCGCGGGCTATCGCGTCGGCCCGGCGGATGTCGAGAACGCTGTGCTGGTGCATCCGGCGGTGGCGGAATCGGCGGCGGTCGGCAAGCCGGATGCGCTGCGTGGCGAGATCATCAAGGCCTATGTGGTGCTGCGCGATGGCCATGTCGGCAGTGACGAGCTGGCGGAGGAAATTCGCGCCAGCGTGCGTCAGCGACTTTCGGCGCATAGCTATCCCCGCGAGATCGACTTCGTCGACAGCCTGCCCAAGACGCCATCGGGCAAGATCCAGCGTTTCCTGCTGCGAGCACAGGCGCGTGCGAGCTGAACACCGAGGCATACACGCGGCTTTCAGGCACGGCCGGCTATCCGGCGGGGATTGTCTGTTACCACGCGCCTGTCACCACCGGCCTCTCATCACCTTTCCTGCCATCACCTTTCGGGGGACTCGTTTCATGAAGATCGCCGACCACTGCTTTCTGATCACCGGCGCAGCATCCGGCCTCGGGGCCGCCACGGCCTCACGTATCGTCGCGGCCGGCGGCCAGGTGGTGCTGGCGGACCTTGCCGAGGCCGCACGTGAACAGGCCGACTCACTGGGGGAGGCGGCACGCTTCTGTCATTGCGACATCACCGACAGCGCCAGTGTCGAGGCCGCACTGGATGTCGCGGAGCAGACCTTCGGTGCCATTCATGGGGTGATCCATTGCGCCGGCGTGGTGAGCGTCGCCAAGCTGGTGGACCGTGACGGCGAGCCTGCTCCGCTCGCGGGCTTCGAGAAGACACTGGCGATCAATCTGAGCGGTACCTTCAACGTGGCGCGCCTGACGGCGGCACGCATGGCGCGCAATGCCGCCGAGGGCGAGGACGGCGAGCGGGGCATCATTCTCAATACCGCCTCGGTCGCGGCCTTTGACGGCCAGGTGGGGCAGTGTGCCTATAGCGCCTCCAAGGCCGGGGTCGCCGGCATGACGCTGCCGATGGCACGTGAGCTGGCACGCCATGGCATTCGCGTGATGGCGATTGCGCCCGGCGTGTTCGAGACACCGATGATGGCCGGCATCCCGGAGCCGGCTCGCGAAGCGCTGTGCGAGGCGGTGCCGTTTCCCAAGCGTCTGGGCAAGCCCGATGAATTCGCGCGTCTGGCCGAGCACATCATCACCAACAGCATGCTCAACGGTGAGGTGATCCGCCTCGATGGCAGCATTCGCATGGCCTGAGGCTGGCGGGCAAGGCCTTTATCGTCTGGATCGGGCTCTCTGGATCGGCTCTCGGGAGAGAGCACGGTACACAAGGAATCTTGCAGGACAGGTTATCTCTGGGGGAGATATTGCTCGACCGCGGCTGCGGTCGGGCTTTTTTGTGTCTGTTTTTAGTGTGTGTCTTTTTGTGTCTGCCGTGCGCGCGGCGTGGCCTGAAGACAGGGCTTGCCACTGATGAGACAGGGCTTGCCACCAATGTCGCAGGTCAGAAATCAAACGACCGCTTGACGGTATGGCGAAGGAGGCGTTAATTTCAAACACATGTTTGATAGTGTTGCGTCAGACCTGTTCGCCGCCAGCGACTCGCTTCTTCATTGCTCGAGCGAGTGTTGCGCCGCCTGACAAGCGTCTTGCCGCCACCTGTCGTTGTTCAGGTCAGCGCCGCCGCGTCGCGACGGCTCAAGGAGTAAAGCATGCCGGACTATCAGGCGCCGTTGCGCGACATCCGCTTCGTGATGAATGAGCTGCTCGACTATCCCGCGCACTATGCCAGCCTGCCGGGTGGCGATGAGGCCAGCGACGATATCGTGACCGCCATCCTCGAGGAGGGCGCACGCTTCGCGCACGAGGTGCTGACGCCGCTGAACCAGTCGGGCGATCGCGAGGGCTGTACCTTCGAGGGCGGCGAGGTCAAGGCGCCGAGCGGCTTCAAGGCTGCCTATCAGCAGTATGTCGAGGGCGGCTGGCCGAGCCTGGCTGCCTCACCGGAACATGGTGGTCAGGGGCTGCCGCCGTCACTGGCGATGGTGCTCTCGGAAATGGTCGCCTCCGCCAACCTGTCATGGGGCATGTATCCGGGTCTGTCGCATGGCGCGATGAATGCACTCGAGCATCACGGCAGCGAGGTGCTCAAGCAGACCTATCTGACCAAGCTGGTCGAAGGTAGCTGGACCGGCACCATGTGCCTGACCGAACCGCATTGCGGCACGGACCTGGGCCTGATCAAGACCCGCGCCGTGCCGCTGGATGACAGCGATGGCAGCAAGGGCTACCGCATCAGCGGCACCAAGATCTTCATCTCGGCCGGTGAGCACGACCTGTCCGACAACATCGTGCACCTGGTACTGGCCAAGCTGCCGGATGCTCCGGAAGGCTCGCGTGGCATCTCGTTGTTCGTGGTGCCCAAGTTCCTGCCCGACGCCAATGGCGAGGCCGGTGAGCGCAACGGCGTCAGCTGTGGCTCCATCGAGCACAAGATGGGCATTCACGGCAACGCGACCTGCGTGATGAACTTCGACTCCGCCACAGGCTATCTGGTCGGTCCGCCACACAAGGGGCTGGCCTGCATGTTCACCATGATGAATGCCGCGCGCCTCGGCGTGGGGATCCAGGGCGTGGCGCTGGCCGAGGCCAGTTTCCAGAATGCGCTGAGCTATGCGCGTGACCGTCTGCAGATGCGTGCCCTGTCCGGGGCCAAGGCGCCTGAGAAGGCGGCCGACCCGATCATCGTGCATCCGGACGTGCGCCGCATGCTGCTGACCCAGAAGGCCATCGCCGAGGGCGGGCGCATGCTGGTGATGTACGCCGCCCAGTTCAATGACATCGTCGAGAATGCTCCGGACAGCGAAGACAAGGCGCGTGCCGATACCTTGCTCGGCCTGTTGACGCCCATCGTCAAGGCCTTCCTGACCGAGACCGGCTTCGAGGCGACCAATCACGGCGTGCAGGTCTATGGCGGCCACGGCTTCATTCAGGAGTGGGGCATGGAGCAGTTCGTGCGCGATGCGCGTATCACTCTGCTCTATGAAGGCACCACCGGTATCCAGGCGCTGGACCTGCTGGGCCGCAAGATCCTGATGAGCCAGGGCGAATCGCTCAAGGTCTTCACCAAGGAGATCCACAAGTTCTGTCAGGCCAGCGAAGGCAGCGAGTTTGCCAATCCGCTCGCCGAGCTCAACCGCGAATGGGGCGAGCTGACCATGGCGGTAGGCATGGGCGCGATGCAGGACCGCGAAGCGGTCGGCGCGGCCAGTGTCGATTACCTGATGTATGCCGGCTACGTCACGCTGGGCTACCTGTGGGCGCGGGCCGGTGAGACGGCCAGGGCCGCGCTGGCGGCCGGCGAAGGGGACGCTGCCTTCTATCAGGCCAAGCTGGATACCGCGCGCTTCTACTTCCAACGTATCCTGCCGCGCACGCAAGGCCATGCCGCGATGATTCGTGCCGGTGGCGAGACGCTGATGGCGCCGACGGTGGAAGGCTTCGGCAGCGGCTTCGAGATCTGATGACGGCTTCAAGCCTGACAGCAGTTTCAAGCCTGACAGCAGTTTCAAGACTCAGCAGTTAGATGTATCGGCAACAGTCGTGTCTTATGCCTCCAGTCAGTGCGCTCTGACTCGGTACCCTTGGGGAGACTTCGGTCTCCCCATTTTTTTGTGCGTCTTGAGGGAGGCGCGGGTTTTCCTCGACACGAGCAATCAATCTCGTTTCAGTCTTGGCTTGTGACAGGCATGCGCCCAAGATAGGCGCATCGAAGGCTGCCCCGAGGAACCCGCGGGGCAACGACGCGCAAGTACTTATGGCATGTACTGATGGCAAGTACTGATGGCAAGCACTGACAGGATAGGTGGCGCAGGATGCACGCGAACGATACGCCTGAGGAAAGATCGCGACACGAGGAAGTGCCGCCCGAGGCGCAGATGGCTGATGCGCAAGCGCCTGACGATAGCGTTGGCGAGCCACGCAGCGTCAGTGAGGGCACTTCCATCGAGGAGGCCGTGACACGCATGCAGGTGCCACGCGACGAGCGTCAGCAGGAGGCGCTCGAACGCTCCGGGCGTTCTCGCCATGCGCCCAATGTGCGCCGCGCGCTGGAGATTCACCCCTTGCTGGTCGGCATGGCCGCAGTGGTCATCATCATCGGCGGCCTCAAGCTGGCGGCGGACCTGGTGGTCCCGCTGCTGCTGGCGGTGTTCGTCGCTGCGGTCTGCGACGCGCCGGTGCGCTGGCTGGCCCGTCACGGTATCGGGCAACGCTTCGGGGTGCCGATCGTCATCCTGACAGTCTGCGTGCTGTTCTCGTCGCTGACGGCGCTGCTGGTCTCGCGCTTCACCCTGTTCAGCGATGAGATGCCCAAGCTTGAGGAGAGCCTGCGCGAACAGTATCAGAGCATGCTGGAATGGCTGGCGGACAGCGGCGTATCCATCGCGCCGGCCCGTTTCAGCGAGCTGGTCGATCCGGCCTCGTTGACCCAATGGGTGCCGAACCTGCTGACCGGGCTTGGGGGGCTGCTGTCCTCGAGCGTCATCATCGTGCTGACGGCCACCTTCCTGCTCTATGAGGCGCTGTCACTGCGCGACAAGCTGGTCAGCACGCTGCGCAGCCCGCATGTCAGTCTGCGCCGCTTCACGCTGTTCTCGCTGACGCTGCGCCGCTATCTGGCGGTCAAGACCTTGATCAGCCTCGTGACCGGGGGACTGGTCGCGATCAGCTGTATGGTGCTCGATGTGGAGTTCGCCTTCCTGTGGGCCACGCTGGCCTTCTGCCTCAACTACATTCCCAACATCGGCTCGGCGCTGGCCGCGGTGCCTGCGGTGTTGCTGACGCTGGTGATGCCGGAGGGTGGCGCGGTCAAGGCGCTGATGCTCGGCGGCTGTTATCTGGCGATCAACTTCATTCTCGGCAACTTGATCGAGCCGCGCGTGATGGGGCGCACCCTGGGGCTGTCGACGCTGGCCGCCTTCCTGTCGCTGGTGGTGTGGGGCTGGGTGTTCGGGCCGGTGGGCATGCTGCTGTCAGTGCCGATCACCATGACGCTCAAGATCGCCTTCGACTCGCACCCGGGCACGCGCTGGGCGGCGCGCCTGCTGGGCCCCTCCGTGCGCCGGATTCGCCGTCGCCGACGCATGGCGGAGGAATGACCCGCGAGCCAGCTCTGCGTGGATGACCCGCTGCCAGAATGCCAAAGGCCCCGTCACGCTGTGCGTGACGGGGCCTTTGGTTATCGAATCAGTGCGCGGTGGCTGGCGGGGCAGTCACCTGTCAGCAAGTCGACTCAGAGGTTCTGCTCGATGAACTGGCTCAGCTGACCCTTGGACTGGGCACCGACCAGAGAGGCGACCTTGGCGCCGGACTTGAACAGGATCACGGTCGGCACGCCACGCACGCCTTGCTCGGCGGCGATTTCCGGCGCGTCATCGACATTGACGTTGACGATCTTCAGGCCTTCGCCTTTCTCGTTGGCGACTTCTTCGACGACCGGCGCCATCATCTTGCACGGACCACACCACGGGGCCCAGAACTTCAGCAGGACCGGGGCTTCAGCGTTGAGAACTTCCTGTTCGAAGTTGGCGCCGGTGACATCGACGTGATTGGACATCTTGTTTCTCCAGGGGATTCGTTTCGCTGTCTGCGGCATTGCCGGACATGCAGGCTGCGTCCGATGGTAGCGCCACTTTGCATCACTGACAAATGGGCATTGTCCATCGGCTCAATAGCACGGGGTTATGATCGCTAGTGTTTTTATAGCTGTTTTATTGGTTTGAGGGAATAGCAACGGGGCAGGCAATGTGGATTGCCTGCCCCGACTTTGGTATTGCCTGTGCGAAGGATCCCGCAGCAAGGAGAGCTCAGAAGAAGGCGTAACGGATGCCCAGCCCCAGCAGCAGTGTCGTCAGCAGGCCCTGCAGCAGGCCGCTGGGCATGTGGCGTGTCAGGCGTGCGCCCAGGCTGATGGCGGGCAGTGAGCCGACCAGCAACGCGCCGAGCAACAGGAAGTCGACGTTGCCCAGCCACAGGTGGCCCAGCCCCGCGACCAGGGTCAGAGGTACGGCGTGAGCGATATCGGTGCCGACGATGCGCGCGGTGCTCAACAGCGGGAACAGCATGATCAGCACGGCAGCGCCGAAGGCGCCGGCACCCACGGAGGACAGGGTGACGCACACGCCGAGCACGATGCCTGACAGCACGGTCAGCGGTGCCGCGTGGCGTACGATGAAGCTTTCCGGGCTGATCAGCCCCAGCAGGCGCTTCTTGAACAGCAGCACGCCGGCGGTGAGGATCAACATCACGCCCAGCATGCCCTTGATCAGGCCCGCGTAGGCGGTGGGGTCAGTGAAGAAGGTATGCAGGACCGCAATCGTCAACAGCGCCGCCGGCAGCGAGCCGATGGCCAGGCGTCGGGCGATGGTCCAGTCCACATGGCCCTGGCGATGGTGCGCGAAGGCGCCGCCCGCCTTGGTAATGGAGGCATAGAGCAGGTCGGTGCCCACTGCAATGTGCGGCGGGAAGCCGAACATCAACAATAGGGGCGTCATCAGCGAGCCGCCGCCCACGCCAGTGACACCGACCGCGAAACCCACTCCGGCGCCTGCCAGCACGTATAGCAGCAGTTGTGTGACTTCCATCCCTACCTACCCCCTTGTCAGGTTACTGTCGCCAATCTACTCTTGAGCGTATATTCCCGAAAGGAATCATTATTCATGATTTTATCGCCCGATCATCTTAGCAAGGTGACCGGCCATGTCCGGGCCACTGTCACGCCGCGTCGCGTCGATGGTGCTTCTCAGGAGAGTGAAGCCGCATGAAACTCCAGCAGTTGCGTTATATCTGGGAAGTCACCCGCCACAACCTGAACGTGTCCGCTACCGCGCAAAGTCTGTATACCTCCCAGCCGGGCATTTCCAAGCAGATTCGTCTGCTGGAAGATGAGCTTGGCGTCGAAATCTTCGCACGTAGTGGCAAGCACCTGACGCGGGTGACCCCGGCCGGCGAGTCCATCGTCGAGCTGGCAAGCCAGGTGCTGCGCACGGTGGAGAACATCAAGCACGTCGCCCAGGAGCACAGTGACGACCGGCGCGGCAGCCTGTCGATCGCCACCACGCACACCCAGGCGCGTTATGCCTTGCCGCCGGTGATCGCCGATTTCACGCGCAAGTACCCGGATGTCGCGCTGCACATGCAGCAGGGCACGCCGAAGCAGATCGCCAACATGGTCAGTGAAGGGCAGGCCGACTTCGCCATCTGCACCGAGTCGCTGGAGCTGTTCAATGACCTCATCCTGCTGCCGTGCTATCGCTGGAACCGCTGCGTGCTGGTGCCCAAGGATCATCCGCTGGCCAATGGCGAGGAGCTGACCCTCGAGTCGCTGGCCAGTTATGCGCTGGTCACCTACACCTATGGCTTCACCGGCCGCAGCCAGCTGGATGATGCCTTCAAGTCCCATGGCCTGGCGCCCAACGTGGTGCTGACCGCCTCGGACGCCGATGTCATCAAGACCTATGTGCGTCTCGGCATGGGCATCGGCATCGTCGCGCACATGGCGGTGGACGAGGTGGCCGACGAGGACCTGGTCGCGCTGGACGCCACGCATCTGTTCGAGAGCTCCACGACCAAGATCGGCATCCGTCGCGGCACCTTCATGCGCAGCTACATGTTCGAATTCGTCGAGCGCTTCGCGCCGCACCTGACGCGCGAGCGTGTCGAAGCGGCACTGGCCGCTGGCCCGCGCCACGAGCACGAGATCTTCCACGACATCGAGCTGCCGGTGCGCTGAGTCCCGGTTGGCTGAGTGTCGGTGGACTGAGTGTCGGTGGACTGAGTGCCGCTCGCCTGATCTGCCACAGCACAGATGAAAAAGCCCGCCTCTTGAGAGGCGGGCTTTTTGCTGGCTGGGCGGCTCGAGCGCACAGCGTCAACCACAGGGCTCAGTGTGCCAAGTGCAGGCCACACTCGCGGTTGTCTTCCGCCTTGGTCGGGTCGACGTAGTCGAACTCGTTGGGCAGGTCGTGGGCGACCAGATACTCGTGCATCTGCTTGGATGACCAGTTGAGTACCGGGGCGACCTTGATCAGGCCATCGCCGTTCAGCGAGACCGGCTGCATGCCGGCACGGAAGGCGGTGTCACTGGCGCGCACGGCGGTGAACCACATCTCGGGGTTCAGTTCGCGCAGCGCACGCTCGAAGGGTTCGAGCTTCACTTCACGGGTGAAGGCTTCGTGGCGCGGGTCATCGATATGCGGCGTGAGGCCATCGACGGCTTCACGGTGGGCACGCGTGCGCTGCGGCAGATAGATGATGCGGTTCAGGTTCAGCTTGCGCGTCACTTCATCGGCGAAGCGATAGGTGGCATCGGTGTTGTAGCCGTTGTCCATCCACACGATCGGGATGTCAGGACGGAAGCGCGTCACCATGTGCAGAATCACCGCCTCGAAGGGACGGAAGTTGGTGGTGCAGATGGCGTGCTTGTCCAGCGACAGAGCCCAGCGGGTCAGGGCTTCGGGGTCGTTGCCGAATTCGGCATTGATGCGGGCGAGATCGAAGGTATCGGACATGAGGAGTCTCCAGAACGAGGGCACGTCCGATGGAGCGGGGCGCAGGGCTGATCAATGGCCAGGAAAGGCCATCAGCAGAGGCGGGTAGCGCTCAAGGAGACGTGCAGGAATGCGCCTACCCTATCAAAGGCGGGCACTGCTTCCCCAATACGAATTCGTTCGATCGTTATATGCCATCGAGTTATGGCGCTCATGACGCCTTATAACGCAGTCTGTCAGCCGAGTGCTTCCATCAGTCGCTGGATCTTGGCTAGGCTTTCGCGGTATTCGGCCTCTTCCTCGGAATCGGCGACCAGGCCGCCGCCGCCCCACAGGTGCACCTGGCCCTCGGCGATCACCGCCGTGCGGATCGCGATGGAGGTATCCATGTGCCCGCGGATGTCCAGGTAGCCGAGGCTGCCGCAATAGGCGCTGCGGCGAACCGGCTCCAGCTCCTCGATGATCTGCATGGCGCGGATCTTGGGCGCGCCGGTGATGGAGCCGCCGGGGAAGGCGGCGCCGAGCAGATCCAGCGCATCGCGCCCTTCCTCCAGCGTGCTGGTGATGGTGCTGACGGAATGGTGCACGTTGGCGTAGCTCTCCAGCGCGCACAGCGATGGTACCTTGACGCTGCCCGGTGCCGAGACACGCCCCAGATCATTGCGCAGCAGGTCGACGATCATCACGTTCTCGGCGCGGTCCTTGGGACTGGCCAGCAGCTCGGCGGCCAGTCGGGCGTCCTCTTCCGGTGTCGCGCCACGTGCGCGGGTGCCCTTGATCGGCTTGGTCTCGACCGCGCGGTGATTGACCTCGACGAAGCGCTCCGGCGAGACGGAGACGATCGCCATCTCCTCGCCCTTGGCGTCCTGCCAGCTCAGATAGCCGGCGTAGGGTGTCGGCGTGGCCTGACGCAGGCGCAGGTAGGCATCCCAGCTGTCGCCACTGCAGTCGGCGGAGAAGCGCTGGGTCAGGTTGATCTGATAGCAGTCACCGGCATGCAGATACTCCATCACCTGGCGGAAGCGTTCGCCGTAGCCCGCGCGATCCAGCAGTGGCGCGAAGGGGGTGTCGAGGGCGAAGTCGGCGCTGCGCGGCGCCGGTTGCTCCAGCCACTCAAGCACCTGTCGGCGCCGTTGGGGCGAAGCGATCAGCCAGCTCTGCTGGCGCTGATGGTCACTGATCAATGCCCAGTCATAGAGACCCAGACGCGCCCAGGGCAGCGCGATGTCGTCCTCGGTCGTGGCGGGCAGGTCTTCCAGCGCGCGCCCGAAGTCGTAGCTCCAGTAGCCCAGCAGGCCGGCGATGAACGGCAGGTCCTCGGCGCTCAGGTCGTGCCGGGCGAGCTCTTCGCCTGCCAGCGTCTGTGGCAGCAGGGTCAGCAGCTGGCGCTGGGCCTCGATCACCGGCAGGCGGGCGAGGCGCTCCAGCGCTTCACGGAACTGGCTCAGGTCACGCATCGACTCCGGCAGCGGGCCAGTGAGCTTGCCGCCGTGTGGGCCTTGCTCCAGCACGGCCAGCGGGTCGCTGCTGATGATGTCGAAGCGGCCACCGGCCAGCGACGGCTGGCCGCTGTCGAGCAGCACGGCGTCGGGACGTGAGCGCAGGCGTGCGAAGCGCGACAGCGTGGAGGCTTCATCCTCGGCGGCGAGGGCGTAGGGCAGGGCGTTGATTTCGAGCGAGATGGTCATGACAGCTTCCGTTGGCGGACAGGGCATTCTAGGCATCCGAAAGCGTTTTGTCCGCCCATGCGTGCGGATTCCGGTGAGGGGCTTGCCTTGTCGGCTTGCCGTTCTCCCGTGCGCTGATTAAGGTGCCTGCCTCTGAACGCCCTGCGCCGTCATCGATGACTGCCCTGACGCGCGTGCTGACGTTCGCCCAGCCCTCTTGCCCAGTCTCTTGCCCAGCCCCTGGCACCCCACCGGAGCCCCTGCATGCATCCCGAGTTCGAACATGGCCAACATCTGCTGTCACGTCCCGATCAGAACATCTTCTGGCAGCGTCTCAAGCGGCATGGCGCCCAGGGCGGGCGTCGACTGCTGATGCTGCACGGCGCGGGTGTGGCCGGCACGCTGACCTGGGCACCGCTGGTCGGGCATCTCACGGCCCATGATGAGCTGATCATCCCGGACCTGCGTGGCATGGGGCAGACGCTGGCGCCGCAGGGCGGCGAGCCTCCTTTCACCCTCGAGCAGGTGGTCGAGGACGTGATGGCGCTGATCGAGACCCAGCGCATCACGCATTTCGACCTGATCGGCTACAGCTTCGGCGGGCTGGTCGCCATGCGTCTCGTCCAGCGTCTGCGCGCCGAGCGCCCGGAGGTGAAGGTCGGCGACATCAGCCTGCTGGAGCCGGCACTGCTGGAGCGCGAATGCCACGCCACCATGGTCAAGGTGCGTGACGGCTACGCCGAGGCGGCGCGCGCCATGCGCGAAGCCTCAAGTCCCGAGGCGGGCATCACCGCCTTCCTCGACCTCATCTCGCCGCATCGCACGCGCAACCCGCGCGCCGAGCGCATGATGGTGGCGCGACTGGCACATCGCCATCTGGGCTTCGCCAATGCGCTGGACTGTGTCACGCATGCCGTGCGCGAGATCGACCGCGAGGCGCTGCTGGCTGACGTGCTGGCCTCAGGCAGCGAGGTGCGCAGCCTGGTCGGCGGCAAGAGCCCGCAGACCCTGCGCGACTATCACAGCCTGCTGGCCGAGCGTCATGCGGGTTGGCAATCGCTGGAAATCCCCGGCACCGATCACTCGCTGCCTTTCCAGAAACCCCGCCGCATCGGCGCGGAGCTCAGCTTCACATAAATCGCGTGATTGTCGACAAGCCGACCGATGAGCGGTCTGGCATTGAGACTCAAGACGCCCCGTCAGCCTGTGCTGGCGGGGCGTCTTTCGTCTCGGCCGCTACCGGCTGGCGTGCCTCTGGCTTGTCGAAGTGAGAAGACTGGCATGGCGGCGTCTCAGACGGTTAAGCCTTGTTCTGGCAGCCGTTTATCCAGCGCATGCCAGCTCTCTTACGCCAAAGGTGTAGAGGATTTGGCGGATTGCATCTTGACCCACTCAGGCTCGCTGGCTAGTCTGGCAGTCATTGAATAATTGTCGACAATGGTGCTGAAAGTCCCTCATCGCCATTGTCCTGTCTCAGCCCCTTGTCCAGCCGGATTGCCTGACCGCCATGACCACCGATGCCTTTCACAATGCCACCACCGCTCGAAGCCTCGCGCGCGGCGCCACTGCCGAGCAGGCAGGCCACACCGCCTCCGCGAGTGCTCCGACGCCTGAGGTGCGCACCCTGGCCGAGCGCGTCTTCCACCAGCTGCAGGACGCCATCGTGCGCGGCGAGCTGGCACCGGGCAGCAAGATCACCGAGCCGGGGCTGGCGCAGGCCTATGGCATCTCGCGCGGCCCGCTGCGCGAGGCGATGCGTCGTCTCGAGGTTCATCGCCTGATCGAGCGCGTGCCCCACGTCGGCGCGCGGGTGGTCAAGCTCTCGATGACCGAGCTGCTGGAGCTGTTCGACGTACGTGAGGCGTTGGAGAGCATGGCCGCGCGTCTGGCGGCGCGGCACATGACGCAGGAGGAGGTCACGCGGCTGCGCAGCGTGCTCAAGACCCATGAGCAGCAGTCGGACCTCAAGACCGGCACCGCCTACTTCCAGAAGGAAGGCGATCTCGACTTCCACTATCAGATCGTCCTCGGCAGCCATAACCACATGCTGATGACGATTCTCTGCGACGACCTCTACTACCTGGTGCGCATGTATCGCACCCAGTTCAGCGCCAGTGGCTCGCGTCCGCAGAAGGCCTTCGTCGAGCACCACCGTATCGTCGATGCCATCGAGGCCGGCGACGAGGAGCTGGCGGAGCTGCTGATGCGGCGCCACGTCAGCGCCTCGCGGGAGAACGTCGCCCGCCGCTATGCCGCCACGCTCAAGGAAGAGCAGGGCGAGGAGTGAACTGCCACACCGCTTGCGACCGGATCACCCCCAACAATTCCAACCCCGTCATGGGCCCAGCCCGGGAGATGTCATGTCACGCCATCTGAGTTCCACCGCCTTGCCAAGCCCCGGCGCCCGCTTCCGCGCGGCGCTGGAGGCCAATCGTCCGCTGCCCATCGTCGGCACCATCAATGCCTACACCGCCATCATGGCCGAGCGCGTCGGGCATCAGGCGATCTACCTGTCCGGTGGCGGCGTGGCCAACGCCTCCTACGGTCTGCCGGATCTGGGCATGACCAGCATGAATGACGTGCTGGAAGATGCGCGTCGCATTACCGCCGCCAGTGAACTGCCGCTGCTGGTGGACATCGATACCGGCTGGGGTGGCGCCTTCAACATCGCGCGCACCATTCAGGAGATGGAGCGTGCCGGCGTGGCTGCCGTGCACCTAGAGGACCAGGTCGCCCAGAAGCGTTGTGGACACCGTCCCAACAAGGCCATCGTCTCCAGCCAGGAGATGGTCGATCGCATCAAGGCGGCCGCCGATGCCCGTCGTGATGACGACTTCTATCTGATCGCGCGTACCGATGCCTTCCAGAAGGAAGGGCTCGAGGCCGCCGTGGCGCGTGCCAATGCCTGTGTCGAGGCCGGGGCGGACGCCATCTTCGCCGAGGCGGTGCATACCCTCGAGGACTACCGCGCCTTCTGCGAGGTCGTCGACGCGCCGATTCTGGCCAACATCACCGAATTCGGCGCCACGCCGCTGTTCAATCAGCGCGAGCTGGGTGACGTCGGCTGCCGGATGGTGCTCTATCCGCTGTCGGCCTTCCGCGCCATGAACGCCGCCGCCCTCAAGGTCTACCAGAACATCCACGACAAGGGTGACCAGAAGGACGTGGTCGACGACATGCAGACCCGCATGGAGCTCTACGACTTCCTCGATTACCACACCTTCGAGCAGAAGCTGGACACCCTGTTCGAGGCCGAAAGCCGCAAGGATTGATGCCAGACGCTCGAGACGGACGCCATGTCTCGCATCAGGAGGCCATTGGCTTCACGGGCCGGCACTTCCGGCCCGACCGTTTCTCCCTCGCTGGCAAACGCCTGGCCGGCGAGGGGCTTGACGCTTTATGCCCTACAAGAAAAAGAACAACTCAATGACGTCACTGCCAAGGAGATCGCGCCATGTCAGATACCACCGCTACCCCGAGCCCTAGTGCCTCCAGCGGGCTGCGCGGCCAGAGTGCCGGCGAGACCGCCCTGTGCACCGTCGGCCAGACCGGCTCTGGCCTTCGCTATCGCGGCTACGATCTGGAGGATCTCGCCGCCCACGCAAGCTTTGAAGAAGTCGCCTATCTGCTGCTCAAGGGCAAGCTGCCCAATCGCGAAGAACTGGACGCCTACATCGCGCGCCTCAAGGGGTTGCGTGGCCTGCCGGATGCCCTGAAGGCGGTACTGGAGCAGATTCCGGCCAGTGCCCACCCGATGGACGTGATGCGCACCGGCTGCTCGATGCTCGGCAATCTGGAGACCGAAGAGAGCTTCGATGAGCAGTCCGACCAGGCCGACCGCATGCTGGCGGTGTTCCCGTCGATCATCAATTACTGGTATCGCTTCAGCCATGATGGCGTGCGCATCGACACCGAGACCGATGACGACTCCATCGGCGCGCACTTCCTGCACCTTTTGCACGGCGAGGCCCCCAGCGAACTGCATGCCGCGGTGATGAATACCTCGCTGATCCTCTACGCCGAGCACGAATTCAATGCCTCGACCTTCACCGCGCGTGTCTGCGCCTCGACGCTTTCTGATCTGCATTCCTGCGTGACCGGGGCCATCGGCTCGCTGCGCGGACCGCTGCATGGCGGTGCCAACGAGGCGGCGATGGCGATGATCGAGCACTGGCGCTCACCGGAGGAAGCCGAGCGCGAGATTCTCGGCATGCTGGAACGCCGCGAGAAGATCATGGGCTTCGGCCACGCCATCTACCGTGAACGTGACCCGCGCAACGCCATCATCAAGGAGTGGTCACGCAAGCTGTCCGAGGATGTGGGTGACACTCAGCTCTACGCCGTCTCCGAGCGCGTCGAAGCCGTGATGTGGCGCGAGAAGAAGCTGTTCTGCAATGCCGACTTCTTCCACGCCAGCGCCTATCACTTCATGGGCATTCCTACCAAGTTGTTCACGCCGATCTTCGTCTGTTCACGCCTGACCGGCTGGGCGGCGCATGTCTTCGAGCAACGCGCCAACAATCGCATCATCCGCCCGAGCGCCGATTACACCGGCCCGGAGCATTGCGACTGGCTGCCCATCGAGCAGCGCGACTGACCCTTTCCTCGGCCAGTCAGCGTGCTGGCCGATCGTTTTCCTGATCGCCTGATGAGTCCGGATGCCCATGAATACCGAGTATCGCAAACCCCTGCCTGGCACGGCGTCACCGGGTACCCCGGTCGACTACTTCGATGCGCGTGCCGCCGTGGAAGACATCGCCCCCGGCGCCTACGCCGGTCTGCCCTATACCTCACGCGTACTGGCCGAGAACCTGGTGCGCCGCTGCCCGCCGGATCAGCTGCGTGACAGCCTCGTGCAATTGATCGAGCGTCGGCGTGATCTCGATTTCCCGTGGTACCCCGCGCGCGTCGTGTGTCATGACATCCTCGGTCAGACCGCGCTGGTGGATCTGGCCGGCCTGCGTGATGCCATCGCCGAGCGCGGCGGAGACCCGGCCAAGGTCAATCCGGTGGTGCCGACCCAGTTGATCGTCGACCACTCGCTGGCGGTGGAGCACGCCGGCTTCGACAAGGACGCCTTCGCCAAGAACCGCGCCATCGAGGAGCGTCGCAACGAGGACCGCTTCCACTTCATCGACTGGACCCGTCAGGCCTTCGAGAACATCGACGTGATCCCGCCGGGCAACGGCATCATGCACCAGATCAATCTGGAGCGGATGTCGCCGGTGATCGAGTCGCGCGCCGATGAAAAGGGCCATCAGGTCGCCTTCCCGGATACCCTGGTGGGCACCGACAGCCACACGCCACATGTCGATGCGCTGGGCGTGATCGCCGTCGGCGTCGGTGGGCTGGAGGCCGAGAGCGTGATGCTGGGGCGTGCCTCCTACATGCGCCTGCCCGACATCATCGGCGTGCGCCTCACCGGGCGCCCGCAGCCGGGCATCACCGCCACCGATATCGTGCTGGCGTTGACCGAATTCCTGCGCGCCGAGAAGGTCGTCTCCTCCTATCTGGAATTCTTCGGCGAAGGCGCGGCCAGCCTGACGCTGGGTGATCGCGCCACCATCTCCAACATGACGCCAGAGTACGGCGCCACGGCGGCGATGTTCTACATCGACCAGCAGACGCTGGATTACCTGACCCTGACCGGCCGCGAGCCGGAGAACATCGCGCTGGTCGAGCGTTACGCACGCGAGACTGGCCTGTGGGCAGATGAGACCGGCCATATCGAGGGCGCGGTGGAATATGAGCGCGAGCTGACCTTCGATCTGTCCTCGGTGGTGCGCACCCTGGCGGGGCCCTCCAATCCGCACAGTCGCGTGCCGACCAGCGAGCTGGCCGCGCGCGGCATCTCCGGCGTGGTCGAGCATGAGCAGGACGAGGACGGGCGTGACCTGATGCCGGATGGCGCGGTGATCATCGCCGCCATCACCAGCTGCACCAACACCTCGAATCCGCGCAATGTCATCGCCGCCGGGCTGCTGGCCAGACGCGCCAATGCGCTGGGGCTGACGCGCAAGCCGTGGGTCAAGACCTCGCTGGCGCCGGGCTCCAAGGCCGTGCAGCTGTATCTGGAAGAGGCAGAACTGCTGCCGGAACTCGAGCAGCTCGGCTTCGGTATCGTCGGCTTCGCCTGTACCACCTGCAATGGCATGAGCGGTGCGCTGGACCCGGCGATCCAGCAGGAAATCGTCGAGCGTGATCTCTATTCCACCGCGGTGCTGTCCGGCAACCGCAACTTCGATGGCCGTATCCACCCCTACGCCAAGCAGGCCTTCCTGGCCTCGCCGCCGCTGGTGGTCGCCTACGCCATCGCCGGCACCATCCGCTTCGACATCGAGAAGGACGTTCTCGGGCATGCGCCGGACGGCTCGCCGATCATGCTCAAGGACCTGTGGCCGAGCGACGAGGAAATCGACGCCATCGTCGGCTCCAGCGTCAAGCCGGACCACTTCCGTCAGGTCTACATCCCGATGTTCGAGGCCCGTCAGGATCGCGACGACACGACCAGCCCGCTCTACGACTGGCGCGAGATGAGCACCTACATCCGTCGTCCGCCGTACTGGGAAGGCGGCCTGGCCAGCGCACCGACGCTCAAGGGCATGCGGGCACTGGCGGTGCTGGGGGACAACATCACCACCGATCACCTGTCGCCCTCCAATGCCATCATGGCCAGCAGTGCGGCGGGCGAGTATCTGGCCGCGATGGGCCTGCCGGAGGAGGACTTCAATTCCTACGCCACTCACCGTGGTGATCACCTCACCGCGCAGCGGGCCACCTTCGCCAATCCCAAGCTGATCAACGAGATGGCCGTGGTGGAAGGGGCGGACGGCAAGCGCGAGGTCAAGCAGGGCTCGCTCACGCGTCTGGAGCCGGAAGGCAAGGTGGTACGCATGTGGGAGGCCATCGAGGCCTACATGCAGCGAAAGCAGCCGTTGATCATCATCGCGGGCGCGGATTACGGCCAGGGCTCGTCGCGTGACTGGGCGGCCAAGGGCGTGCGGCTGGCGGGCGTCGAGGCCATCGTCGCGGAAGGTTTCGAGCGTATCCACCGCACCAATCTGGTCGGCATGGGCGTGATGCCGCTGCAGTTCGCCGCCGGTACCACGCGCAAGACGCTGGCGCTGGATGGCAGCGAGATCTACGCTGTCGAGGGCGAGCCGGCGCCGGGGGCAGAACTCACGCTGGTGATAGAACGCACCGCCGGCGACAAGGCAGGCCAGCTCGAGCGCGTGCCGGTCACCTGCCGTCTCGATACCCGTGAGGAAGTCTCCATCTACTCGGCGGGCGGCGTGCTGCAGCGCTTCGCCGAAGACTTCCTGAGCTCGCAGGCGCCGGGCGAGACGACGGCGGAGGTATCGGCATGAGCCAGCAGGCACAGCTCAGGATCCCCGCCACCTATCTGCGTGGCGGCACCAGCAAGGGCGTGTTCTTCCTGCACGATGAGCTGCCGGAAGCGGCGCAGGTGCCGGGC
Source organism: Cobetia sp. UCD-24C (assembly GCF_001306765.1). NCBI lineage: Bacteria > Pseudomonadati > Pseudomonadota > Gammaproteobacteria > Oceanospirillales > Halomonadaceae > Cobetia > Cobetia sp. UCD-24C. The sequence goes on from NZ_LJTD01000002.1 coordinate 472,928, forward strand.
CCGGCGCGTGATGCCCTGCTGCTGCGCGTGATCGGCAGCCCCGACCCCTACGCCAAGCAGATCGACGGCATGGGAGGCGCGACCTCCAGCACCAGCAAGACGGTGATCATCAGTCGCAGCGAACAGCCGGACCACGACGTCGACTATCTGTTCGGTCAGGTCTCCATCGACTCGCCCTTCGTCGATTGGAGCGGCAACTGCGGCAATCTCTCGGCGGCGGTCGGGCCCTTCGCCATCGAGAAGGGCCTGGTGCCGGCCGAGCGCCTGCCGCGTGATGGCATAGCCGAGGTGCGTATCTGGCAGGCCAACATCGCCAAGACCATCATCGCGCGGGTGCCGATGTGCGAGGGGCGCGTCCAGGAAACCGGTGACTTCGCCCTGGATGGCGTGACCTTCCCGGCCGCCGAAGTGGCGGTCGCCTTCCGCGACCCCGCCGCTGGCGAGGGCAGCATGTTCCCCACCGGCAATGTGGTCGATACGCTGGAAGTGCCGGAATCGGTGGTCGCGGGCGGGCGGATCCAGGCGACCCTGATCAATGCCGGCATCCCGACCATCTTCGTCGCTGCCCGCGATCTCGGCTATCAGGGCACCGAGCTGCAGGAAGCGATCAACGCGGATGGCGAGGCCCTCGCGCGCCTCGAGACATTGCGCGCCCACGGCGCACTGCGCATGGGGCTGATCCAGGAGCTGGGCGAGGCCGCCAGACGTCAGCACACTCCCAAGGTCGCTTTCGTGGCGCCGCCGGTGGATCACGTCGTCTCCAGTGGTCGCGAGATCAAGGCCGACGAGATCGACGTGCTGATTCGCGCCGTGTCGATGGGCAAGCTGCACCACGCCATGATGGGCACCGCGGCTGTCGCCATTGCCGCGGCGGCTGCGGTACCCGGCACGCTGGTCAATCTTGCCGCCGCTGGCGGAGCCGAGGCTGAGTCTGGGGCCGGGCAGACTGGCGCGGCGCGTGACTCGGTGTGCTTCGGGCATCCCTCCGGCACGCTCAGGGTCGGCGCGAGTGCCCATCGTCAGTCACCTTCGGGTCAGGACGGTGACGACCAGCAAGGCGAGGGCGAATGGACCGTCAGTGAGGCCGTGATGAGTCGCAGCGCGCGTATCCTGATGGAAGGCTGGGTGCGGGTGCCGGCGGAGACCTTGATGCGCTAGCGCCGGTATTGGCAGGCGATGGTCTACTGTCAATATATCTCTGTTGATATCCCTCTTGGGGCATCCCGATGAAAGCCGGCCTGGCATGCATGTGCAGAGGGCCGGCTTTCGTGTGTCTGTGGTGCGGACTCGGGTATTTCGGGGGACGTGCCGGTATCGCGGGAGATGCATGCGAGCAAAGACGATCCACGACAGGAGATCACACATGAGCACGCCATCCTCTGATCAGACGGGCGACAGCCGTCTCAGCGCCAACAAGGTCAGTACCAACCAGGCCAGTACAAGTCAGGCCAGCACCAATCAGGCCAGCGCCAACCAGCGCCCGGACTATGACCCGGAGCTGCAGCAGATCGCCGACTATGTGCTGGGGTATTGCGATGATCCTCATGTCGCGAATGCGGATACGGATGTGGATGTGGATGTGGATGGCCTGGCCGGCAAGAGCGTGCGCTCAGGTCCCTCGGCAGAGGCGATGGACACCGCTCGCCTGTGTCTGATGGATACCCTCGGTTGCGGCATCCTGGCGCTGCGCTTCCCGGAATGCACCAAGCATCTCGGCCCGCTGGTGGCCGAGACCGTGGTGCCGCATGGTGCACGGGTGCCCGGCACCGCCTTCAGTCTAGATCCCGTCAAGGCGGCGTGGGACATCGGCTGCACCATCCGCTGGCTGGATTACAACGACACCTGGCTGGCGGCGGAGTGGGGGCATCCCTCGGACAATCTCGGCGGCATTCTGGCGGTGGCGGATCACCTCTCGCGCCAGCGTGTCGCGCTGGGCAAGCCACCCCTGGTGATGCGTGATGTGCTGGAGAGCATGGTGATGGCCCACGAGATTCAGGGCGTGCTGGCGCTGGACAACAGCTTCAATCGCGTCGGGCTCGACCATGTCATGCTGGTCAAGGTGGCGACTACCGCCGTGACGGCGCGCTTGATGGGAGCGAATCGCGAGCAGTTGCTGTCGGCGCTGTCGCACGCCTTCGTCGATGGCCAGAGCCTGCGCACCTATCGTCATGCGCCCAATGCGGGCTCGCGCAAGAGCTGGGCGGCGGGGGACGCCACCTCACGCGGCGTGCGGCTGGCGGATATCGCCCTGCGTGGCGAGATGGGTATCCCCGGTGCTCTCAGCGCGCCGCAGTGGGGCTTCAATGATGTCTCCTTCAGTCACGGCAATAGCGATCTCGCCCTCAAGCCTGAAGACGAACGGCACCTGACGCTGGCGCGCCCTCTGGGCAGCTATGTGATGGAGAACGTGCTCTTCAAGGTCTCCTTCCCGGCCGAATTCCATGCCCAGACCGCCGCCGAGGCGGCCGTCCAGCTCCACTTCGAGGTGCGCGACCGGCTCGAGGAGATCGAGCGCATCGAGATCACCACCCACGAATCGGCGATCCGCATCATCTCCAAGCAGGGCGCGCTCGCCAATGCGGCGGACCGCGATCACTGCCTGCAATACATGGTCGCGGTGCCGCTGATCTTCGGCGAGTTGAACGCGGACCACTATGAAGATGGCTTCCATGCCGCTCACCCGGAGATCGACCGGCTGCGAGACAGAATGGTCGTCAAGGAAGAGGCGCGCTTCACCCGCGAGTATCTGGAAGCCGACAAGCGCTCGATCGCCAATGCCCTGCGGGTGGTCTTTTGCGATGGCAGTGCCACTGAGCAGGTGACGGTGGAATACCCGCTGGGACATCGTCGGCGGCGTGAAGAGTCGCTCGTTCCGCTCGAGGACAAGTGTCGGGCCAATCTGGCCACCTGCTTCCCACCCACGCGGTGCGACACCTTGATGGCGTTGCTGGGTGATCGCGAGCGACTCGAAGCACTGCCGGTGCACGAGTTCATGGCGCATTGGGTGCCGTGAGGTTGCCGGCCGCATGATGCCCCGTTGGCAATCAGTCATCCAATTGACTGGTGCCGTCATCCGGTATGGGTAAACTGGAAGCGGATTGCACAGAAAGACCGACAGGGGCGCTTGCAAAGACTCGCCGGAGAGCGGGACAACGCCTGCCGGGCCTTCATTGCAAAGGCTTCATCACAAGGGACTCATCATGAAAACTTTTCTGCTGCTGGGCGCCATCGCGCTGATCGTCATCTACGTGATCTCGATCTACAACAAGCTGGTCAGCCTCAAGGCGCGCTTCGAGAATGCCTTCGCGCAGATAGAGGTGCAGCTCAAGCGGCGCTATGACCTGATTCCCAATCTGGTCGAGACGGCCAAGGGCTATCTGAGTCATGAGCGTGGCACACTGGAAGAAGTGATCAATGCCCGCAACAAGGCGATGGCCGCCTTGAATGCCGCAGCGGCGCATCCCGGCAGCATGGACAAGCTGGCCAGTCTGGCCGGTGCCGAGCAGGGGCTGGCGGCGAGTCTGGGCAAGCTGGATGTGGTGGTCGAGGCCTATCCGGAGCTCAAGGCGGACCAGACCATGAGCGACCTGATGGAAGAGCTCACCGCCACCGAGAACCGCGTCGCCTTCGCGCGTCAGGCCTACAACGATGCCGTCACCGACTACAACGTCTATCGCCAGAGCTTCCCGCAGGTGGTGTTCGCGCCGACCTTCGGTCATCGCAGTGATGCAGGACTGCTGGCCTTCGATGACAGCGTGAAGATTCGCCAGGCCCCGGATGTCAGCTTCTCGTGAGTCGACCGGCTGATGCTTCTCTCGCAGCGGCCTTGCGCTGTGATCCTGACTGGGTAGATGGCGAGCGCGGATGAATTTCTATCATGAGCAGGACAGTGCGCGGCGTCGTACGCGGCTATTGCTGCTGGCCTTCACGGCCATGTCGCTGGTGGTGTCTCTTGCTGCCGGCGCCGTTGTGCATGTCGCGATCAGCAGTTTCCTGGGGCGCCCGGCCGCCACGACGTTTGAATATGTCTGGCCAGTGGCGAGCATCATCTTCCTGTGCAATGCACTGGTCGCGGCGCGTGAGCTGCGGCGTCTGCAGCAGGGCGGTGCGGTCGTGGCCGCACGCCTGGGTGGCAAGCTGGTGGATGTCGAGACCCAGGACTCGCGCGAGCGGCGGGCACTGAATGTCGTGGAAGAGATGGCGATCGCCGCCAACCTGCCCACGCCGCAGCTGTTCCTGCTTCCGCATGAGGCGATGATCAATGCCTTCGCGGCGGGCTATCGGCCCCATGATGCGGTGATCGCGCTGAGTCGCGGGGCGTTGGAGCAGCTGGATCGCAACGAGCTGCAGGGCGTGGTCGCTCACGAGTTCGCCCATATCGCCAATGGCGATATTCGCCTCAACCTGCGTCTGGCGAGTGCGGTTCACGGCCTGGTGTTTCTCTCCGAGGCGGGGCGCTTCCTGATGGGGGCGGGGCGCATCGGCTTCGTGTTGGGCAGGGCGCGCTCCTCCGGTTCCGACAGGAAAGGCGGCATGCCGCAGCTGATGCTGGTCGGTGTGGCGCTGTGGTTGCTCGGCAGTCTCGGCGGGCTGGGCGGCAGGCTGTTGCAGCGCGGGGTCGCGCGTTCACGCGAATATCTCGCCGATGCCAGTGCAGTGCGCCTGACGCGTTTCCCGGATGGCATCGCCTCGGCCCTCAAGCGTATCGGTGGCATGGGCTGGCAGGGGCGCATCCAGCATCCGCGCGCCATGACCTACAACCACCTCTTCTTCGTCGAAGCGCGTCCGCCATGGCTGACGGGCTGGTTCGACTCGCATCCGCCGCTGGATGAACGCATCAAGCGCCTGGAACCCCGTTGGGATAGGCAATATCTGAGCGCGCGCCAGCAACCGGTGCATACCTTCGAGCAGCAGGGGCCCATCGGAGCAGAAGTGCTTGGCGGGGTCATGGCGGGTATCGCCGGCGCGGCCGTCATGGGCGAGCTGTCGCGTTCCCGGGGTGAGCTAGAGAACCTGACGCTGTCGCGCTTTCTCTGCCCGCAGCTGGTGGTGGCGATGATCGCGCCCTCGGAGCTCACCCGGCGTGGGGTCTGGCTCACCGAGCTTGAGCGTCAACATGACTGGCTGGATGGCAAGCGCGTGCGCGAGGCGCGGCGCAAGCTCGAGTCCTTGCCGCGGGTCGAGTGGATCCCTTTGCTCAACCGGTTGATACCGCGCTGGCGGGAAGCGGATGAGCGCGCGCATCGCATGCTCAAGGCGCAGACACCTTCGCAGGACATGTTCATCTGGTGTCTGTGGCAGTTGCTGCTGGAGTCACTGGACCCGCGAATCGATCGCAAGAGTGACTCGCTGGCCCTGCAGCAATGCCAGCCGGCCTGTCAGCATTGGCTCATGCTGATGGTCGGACTCATCGACGATGAAACGCTGCGCGAGGACATCTTCCTGGACGCCAGTGCGGAACTTGGTCTGGCGCTTGCGTATCCGCAGTCGCAACCGGATGGGGATAACCCTGCGCTGCGCTGCCGTCATCTCACGCAGCTGGCTCACCTGCGCCCGATGGACAAGCAGCGATGGTTCACGGCGCTTGCCCAGGTGGTGCATGCCGACCAGACGCTGGCCGATGAGGAGGTGGCCCTGCTGACACTGCTGGCGCGCGTCATGCAGCTGCCGGAGGTGCGCCTGGAGGCGGCGCTTGAGATACAGTCGCATTCGCGTGGTGGCTGGCAGGCGCGGCCAGTATCTCGGCCCGCGGACGGCAAGGCGATCTGAGTGCCGAGCAGGATAGCGACTGTTTTCTGCGCCAAAGCCCTTGCCATCAAGCCGATTCCTGCGTAAAGTACGCATCCGCTGCCGGGGACGCATGGCGTTACCAGCGGTAAACGAGGTTTGCAGGTGGTTGTTTTACTTGATGTTTTTGAAGTCCGCTTCGATATCATCGATTGACAATCCCGGGCGATTCGCTAGAATACGCCGCACTCCTTACGGAACAGGTGATCGAGCAACGCTCCTCACCGCTTGATGATGCTTAGAGGCAGTCGACTGACTCATCATCAAGTGCTTGACTTCTC
>NZ_LJTD01000011.1:0-111732 GCF_001306765.1 Cobetia sp. UCD-24C
GCTGAAAGCATCTAAGCGGGAAGCCCCCTTCAAGATGAGACTTCCCTGAGGCCTTGCGCCTCCTGAAGGGCCCTTGAAGACTACAAGGTTGATAGGCTGGGTGTGGAAGCACAGCAATGTGTTGAGCTAACCAGTACTAATTGCCCGTGAGGCTTGACCATATAACACCCAAGGGGTTTGCGCAGGCAAACCGCCGGGATTGCGACAGGATCGAGACATATCGGTCAGCATGATTCATATTGCGAGTCRCGAGGCCACAARCCTCGAGACTCAGGCATCGCAAGATGCCACCGTTTCGCCTGACGACCATAGCGAGCGTGAACCACCCGATCCCATGCCGAACTCGGAAGTGAAACCGCTTAGCGCCGATGGTAGTGTGGAGTTTCTCCATGTGAGAGTAGGTCATCGTCAGGCACTTATCCCGAACCGCCCCTGTAGCCTTGCTGCAGGGGCGGTTCTCTTTGTGCGCAGGAAAAGAAAGCCCGGCTCCCCCAGGAGTCGGGCTTTTTGCGTTCAATGTGCAAATACGGTGCCGAGAGACTGACAGCATGAGGTGCCAGGCAAAATGCCGTAGTCTCTGAGCACGACTCTTCGATGACGGGCTGGGCGATGGATGAGCTGATGTTGGTGGGCGTCATGATGGCGTTGCTGGTACTGGGTGGTTCCTTGATGGGGTGGCTCAGCATGCTGCGCATCAAGGCGCTGGAGCAGCGACTGCGCGATATGGAGGCCAGGCTTGCTCGCGAGCTTCCTGCACATGGCGCTCCGGTTATGCACACCCCCTTGCAAGAAGGGGGTGTGGACAAATCGCCTGCCGAAGTGCCGCCCCGGGAGGGACTGGCAGCAGCCGATGCAACACCACCGATCAGCGACTCGCGGACCACTGCATCATCCAGTGGCGGCCACTCTCTGTCCTACCGGCTACTTCAGCGCTTGTTGCATGGAGCTGACTCCAGTCGTTCAGGCGAGAAGGGGCAGGGCGCAGACCCTGCAAGAAAGGCATCAGAGGTGCTGCCGGGGGGCATGTCACGTCTGCTGACGCTGCTTCAGGAACACTGGATGATTCTTGTGGGTGCCTTGTCTCTGGTGATGGCAGGCATCCTGCTCGTCGGGTATTCCCTTGAGCAGGGCTTGCTGGGGCCGGGGGTACGGCTGGCGCTGGGTCTCGGGTTCGGCCTGAGCATGACGGTATTGGCCGAGTGGCTGAGACTGCGTACGTCCCAGTCATCGAGTCTGACCGGCGCCGTCAGCGGTGCCGGCAGTCTGGTGCTCGCGGCGAGCCTGCTGGCTGGTCACTTTCTGCTTTCGCTGGTGTCCATGCCGGTCACCTTCGTGCTGTTGGCAGCCTTGAGCCTGTGGATGCTGGAGCGTGCGCGGCACCATGGGCCGTGGCTGGCAGCATTGGGCATGTTGGGCGGATATGCTCTGCCCTTGGCGCTGCCCATTCACCAGCAGTGGCAGGAGGCCTCGACCTTGCTGTTGCTGGGGTATGCGGGTGTGATCGCGGCAGCGTGTCGTGTGCTGTACCGGCAGGTCGCGGTGAGCTGGCTGTATTGGGGCGGCCTGGTGGGAGCGCTCGCCTGGTGGTTGTTGTTGATGCCCTTCGGTATCTCCTCTGGCGCGACATTGCTGGTGGGGCTGTTGCCCTGGGTGGGTGGTGTCTGGCTGGCCGTGCTGGCGTTGGGGTATCTGTGGGAGGAGGTGTGGGAGCCATCCACGGGCGCCGCAGAAAAGGATGAGCGACAGTCGAAGACCTCACTTGCGACCTGGTTGCCCTGGCGCGCATCTCTTGAGCTGCGTCGGCACTGGCTCGCCGGGGGGCTTGTCTCAGTGAGCGTCGTGCTGGGACTCTGGCTGCCCTGGCTGGGCAGTCTCGTGCATGGCGTCTCCTTTGACTCCTTGGTGGCGCCTTCCGATATGGTCGGCTCCGGTGTGTCCCTGTGGCATCGGGGGTGGCTGGCTAGCCTCATACCGATGCTGGTGGTTGCCTGGTCTAGTCGCCGCCATGCGGTGCTGTGGTCGATGGTGGTTGCTGGCAACGGGCTCTGGTTGCTGGCGTGGGGGCTTGCCCTGACGGCACCGCTGTCGAGCAGCGCGATGATCAGCCCGCTGATACTGAGTGTCGGCCTGTTGTCGCTGGCGAGTTGGCGACCACGTCATGATGCGGGTGAAGGAGCAGAGAGGGCGCTTGCAGCCTGTTGGTGGGCATTGGCGACCATGGTGCCGCTGCTGGCGTGGGCCCTGGTGCTCTGGCAGGACGTCATGCCATGGGCGAGCGAGACGAGCGATGCAGGGAGGCTGATCAACACAGGGCTACCGCCATTGATCTGGGGGCTGGTGTGCTGGGCGGGTGCCATGCGCTTCCAGGCGCGTGAAGGCGCTCAGCTTGCCGCAGGACTGTGGTTGCCGGCGCAGGCCGGGATATTCATTGCCCTGGTGGCAGTGCTGGAGGGGCCATCGTTGACTCTGGCGCTGGCGTTGCAGCTGTTGGGTTTGACCGCTTGTGAATGGCGCTGGTATCGCGAGGGGCATACCGCGGCGCGCTCCGTGTTTGCTGAGCTGTCACGCTTGCTGGCGTGGGGTGTCGTGGCTCGCTTGATGTATGGCATGGCGCATGACGACTATGCCGATATCGCGCACTGGCCACTGCAGATACTGCTGCCGGTATTGGCCTGTGTTGCCATGACCAGTCTCGGCATGCGCCACCGCCCGCGGACACAGCGCTGGCTGGAAGGTGCCGTTGTCCAGCTTGCCGTCGCGACGGTGGTGATGGAAATCCGCTATGTGTTGACCGGTGGAAAGCCCTTCGAGGGCAGCCTCACCCTGGCGGAGCTTTCCCTGCAGGTATTGGCGCTGGCCGGGGTGGCGGCAAGCTATGCCTGGCGTGCCCGTGGCGACGGTGCTGAGGCCCGGGCAGGGACGCAGCTCTATCGCGTGCTGGCACTGGTGGTCGGCGGAGCAGCCGTGATTCTCTGGAGTGTCGGCGTGCTGGGCATCTTCAATCCGCTCTGGCACCCGGGGGATGTCGGGAGCTGGCCGCTGGTCAATTGGCTTCTGCCGGCCTACGGCCTGCCTGCACTCGGCGCCGCAATGCTCTGGCGCATGACATCCAGGCGCGCATCGGACGTGGATGCGAGAAGCGCCGCATCACGCTCACGAATGCGCGGGCTGAGTGAAGTGCTCGGTCTGTTGTCAGCCGGATGGTGGTTGGCGCTCAACTTGCGGCATTGCTGGCATGGCGCTGAGCTGGGGCTATGGCATGGCATCGAGCAGGCGGAGCTATATGCCTACAGTGTGCTGATGCTGGTCGTCGCGGCGGCTCTGGTCGTGAGTGGTGCCAAGGTGGGGCAGCAACACTGGCAGCGTATCGGACAGGGCATTCTGATCCTCACCGTGATCAAGGTGGGGGTATGGGATACCGCCACCCTTGAGGGGCTGTGGCGAGTAGGTTCATGGCTGGGACTGGGCAGTGTCCTGATGCTGCTTTCCGCCTTGTTCAATCGCCTGGCGGGGGCGGGAATGCGTGCCGGGGAGCGGAATTGACGAAAAGAGCGTTATCTTTGGTCGTTGTTCTTGGCTCGCAAGCCCATGAATCCGATAGAATGTGCGCTTTTGCACAGGGACAGGCCTCCGCATGACCATCCGTGATCTCATTCGTCTGCTTGGAGATGGTGGCTACCACTCCGGAGAGGCCCTGGGCGAAGAGCTCGGGGTGTCGCGTACGGCGGTCTGGAAGCAGCTCAAGAAACTTGAGGCGCTCGACATTCCGCTGGAAGCCATCAAGGGGCTTGGCTATCGACTGGCCAACCCCATCGAGTTGCTCGATGGTCAACAGATCATCGAGGCGCTGCCGCGCGAGACTCGCAAACACCTGACGCGCCTGTTCGTCGAGGAGTCGGTGGACTCGACCAATACCTTCATCCGCGAGCGCTTTCGTCAGGGAGCCGGCCATGCCGAGGTCTGTCTGGCTGAGGTGCAATCGGCTGGGCGTGGCCGTCGTGGGCGTGAGTGGGAAACCCCCTGGGGGCGCAGCCTGGTCTTCTCGCTTGGCTGGCGCTTCGAATCAGGCGCCGCATCGCTTGAGGGCCTGAGTCTGGCGATCGGCGTGGCGGTGGCGGAGGTGCTCGAGGCCGATGGCCTGCCCGCGCGCCTCAAGTGGCCCAACGATGTCCTGCTGCAGATCCAGAAGGATCAACCCAAGATCGCCGGTATCCTGGTCGAGGTCACAGGGGATGTGTCCGGTCCCTGTGATGTCGTCATCGGTATCGGCATGAACATCGAGTTGCCGGCCTCCCGACGCGAGGCGATCACTCAACCGGTGGCTGCGGTACGTGACATCATTCCCGGTGCTTCACGCAATCGCTATGCCGCGCGTCTGATGGAGTCATTGCTGGCGCTGTTGCCCGAGTTCGAGTCGCAGGGCTTTGCCGGATGGCAGGCGCGCTGGAATGAGCGCAATGCCTTCAAGGGGCGTGATGTGGTGATTCTGCGCGGAGACAGACGAGAAGAAGCCGTGGCAGAAGGTGTCGATATCAATGGAAATCTCGAGGTGCGCATGAATGGCGAAACCATCACTCTCGCCGGTGGCGAGATCAGTCTGCGCGCCGTCTCATGATTCTGGATCTTGATATCGGCAACACCTTGTCAAAATGGCGTCTCAAGGACACCGTTTCCAGCGAGATCCGCTCGCGCGGCGCCGTCTGGACGCGAGAGGAGTGGCGGCCGGGCGCGGACATTCCTGACCTGGATGTCGTCACGGCCGTGCGTATCTCCAGCGTGGCGCGCAAGCAGGTGCTGGATGAGACGGTGGAGTTGCTGCGCAAGCAGGTCGGCGTCGTGCATGTCGCGCACTCGACGCGGGAGGCGCTGGGCGTCACCTGTGGCTATGAAGAGCCGCAACGGCTGGGCGTCGATCGCTGGTTGGGCGCACTCGCCGGCCATCATCTCACCGGGGGCTGTTGCAGCGTCGATTGCGGTAGCGCGATCACGGTGGATTTCGTGCTGCCGGGTGGCAAGCATCTGGGGGGGTATATTCTCCCGGGGCTGCGTCTGATGAAGGAAAGCCTCAAGCTGGGCACGCGCAATGTGGCCATCGACCCGGATACCGAGGTGGATACGCTGCTGGCGCCGGGCCGCAATACGGTAGAGGCCGTCAATCACGGCATCTACATGGCGGCCGTCAGTGCGGTCAATCGGCTCTATGCCGAGGTCTGCGATCGTGAAGGGGTAGCCTTGCCGCTGCTGCTGACCGGCGGTGACGCGCGGGTAGTGGCGCGCGGTCTGCGGGTGCCGCATGCGCTGTGGCCAGACATGGTGTATGCCGGCCTGGAGGCGCTGTATCCATTGACCGCTGCCGAGCGGGCAGGGCGCCTGTCAGGTGCGCCCGACCAGCCGCGAGTGCCTGATCTAGAAAAACTTCGCTCAGGGCTTGCGCTCACCCAGATGCTTTGACATACTACGTCCCGTTCTGAGGCGATACATTCCCTCAAGCGCTTGAAGTAGAATAAAATCAAGCACTTGACAGCGTATCCCAAGCGACGTAAGATTCGTCGTCACAGATGGTGGGGTTCCCGAGTGGCCAAAGGGAGCAGACTGTAAATCTGCCGCGAAAGCTTCGAAGGTTCGAATCCTTCCCCCACCACCAGATTCGCTTATGATGCCGTGTGCATCAGGGCAGCAAGAGTTGGAAAGCGGGCATAGTTTAATGGTAGAACCTCAGCCTTCCAAGCTGATGACGCGGGTTCGATTCCCGCTGCCCGCTCCAGTTCATCTCGCCAGTCGAGATTGCGCAAAGGTTTTGCTCGTGTAGCTCAGGGGTAGAGCACACCCTTGGTAAGGGTGAGGTCGGCGGTTCAAATCCGCCCACGAGCTCCATACAACGGAAAGGCGAGTCGCAGTTTGGCTCGTCTTTTTCGTTTCCGACGACCTCCCAGGTCGCGGTCAAAGATAAGGCTTGTCAGTTTGGGTTGTCTCAGCTATGATGGCGCCCGCTGTTCATTCAGCCTTGTTTTTAGTCTCTGGAACACGCAAGTGTTACAGGCCAGTAGCTCAATTGGCAGAGCAGCGGTCTCCAAAACCGCAGGTTGGGGGTTCGATTCCCTCCTGGCCTGCCATCCTTCCCCAGGATGGTATTCGACTTCTTACCGATTCTCGATTCTAGCGATCGCTGCACCCTTGAGGAGTCTCTTTGATGAAACAGAACGCCGAGGTGCAGGAAGCGCGCCACGACGGGTTCAAGTGGTCGGTCGTTGTCATTCTTCTTGTGCTGGCTGTTGCTGGCAACGCCTATTTTGCTGACCAAGCGCTGCTTTATCGCGTGCTTGGCGTCGTCGTGCTTGGTGTTGCAGCGGCTGCTCTGGCGATCACGACCAACAAAGGCCGTGATGTTGTCGAGCTGGCAAGTAGTGCGCGCCGCGAGATCCAGCGCGTCGTTTGGCCGACCCGACAGGAAACTGTCCAGACAACTGCCATCGTGCTGGGTGCCGTGCTTATCGTGGGCCTGTTGCTATGGCTCATCGATACCACCCTCGGCTGGCTGATGTCCGGCATCGTCAGTTAACGGAGTTTCCATGTCCAAGCGTTGGTATGTCATACACGCCTATTCCGGTTTCGAAAAGCAGGTCATGCGTTCGCTCAACGAGCGTGTGAAGCTTTACGCCATGGAAGATCACTTCGGTGAGATTCTCGTGCCGGTCGAAGAAATCGTCGAAATGCGTGACGGCAAGCGCCGCAAGAGCGAGCGCAAGTTCTACCCGGGCTACGTGCTGGTCGAGATGGACATGAATGATCAGTCCTGGCACCTGGTGAATGAAACCCCGCGCGTCATGGGGTTCATTGGCGGAACCCCGGAGAAGCCGGCAGCGATTACCCAGAAAGAAGCCGACGCCATGCTGCGTCGCGTTCAGGATGGCACCGACAAGCCGCGTCCGAAGACTCTCTTCGAACCGGGTGAAACGGTGCGTGTCACTGATGGTCCGTTCGCGGACTTCAATGGCGTAGTCGAAGAAGTGAATTACGAAAAGAGCCGTCTGCAGGTCAGCGTGCTGATCTTCGGGCGTGCTACGCCGGTGGAGCTTGAGTTCTCCCAGGTTGAGAAGGACTGATCTCAGGATCATCATCTCACCTGTTTGAACACGAGCATCACGGCAACACGACGGGTCGCCTGAGGCGGCCCGGTTTTACGGGGAGCCGCAAGGCGCTACCACCCATACTGGAGTCCTATCATGGCCAAGAAAGTACAGGCTTACATCAAGCTGCAGGTTGCAGCCGGTAAAGCTAACCCGAGCCCGCCCGTGGGTCCTGCCCTCGGTCAGCACGGTGTCAACATCATGGAGTTCTGTAAAGCGTTCAACGCCGCTACCCAGAACGTCGAGCCGGGTCTCCCGACTCCCGTGGTCATCACTGTCTACTCCGACCGTAGCTTCACTTTCGTCACCAAGACGCCGCCTGCGGCCGTCCTGCTGCTGAAAGCGGCTGGTCTGAAGTCCGGTTCTGGCGAGCCGAACAAGAAGAAGGTCGGTACCGTGACTCGCGCTCAGCTTGAAGAGATCGCGACCACCAAGGAACCGGACCTGACAGCTTCCAATCTGGACGCTGCTGTTCGCACCATCGCCGGTACTGCCCGTAGCATGGGCCTGAACGTGGAGGGTCTTTGATCATGGCCAAGATTTCAAAGCGCGCCCAGGCGATCAACGCGAAAGTTGAATCCGGCAAGGTCTACAGCGTCGAAGAAGCTGTTGCTCTGCTGTCCGAGCTGTCCACCGTCAAGTTCAAGGAGACCATCGAAGTCTCTCTGAACCTGGGTGTTGACCCGCGTAAATCCGATCAGGTCGTTCGCGGCGCTACCGTGATGCCGAATGGCACCGGTAACGAAGTGCGCGTCGCTGTCTTCACCCAGGGCGCCAACGCTGAAGCAGCGAAGGAAGCCGGTGCAGACGTGATCGGCATGGACGACCTGGCAGAACAGGTCAAGAAAGGCGTGATGGACTTCGACGTCGTCATCGCTTCTCCGGATGCCATGCGCGTTGTCGGTCAGCTGGGCCAGATCCTCGGTCCGCGCGGCCTGATGCCGAACCCGAAAGTCGGTACCGTGACGCCTGACGTCGCGACGGCCGTGAAGAATGCCAAGGCTGGTCAGGTGCGTTTCCGTACTGACAAGAACGGCATCATTCACGCCGGTATCGGCAAGATCGACTTCAGTGCTGACTCCATTCAGGGTAACATTGACGCCCTGGTGGCCGAAGTCAAGAAGCTGAAGCCGAGCACTTCCAAGGGTATCTACCTGAAGAAGATCACCCTGTCCAGCACCATGGGCCCGGGTCTGACTGTCGATCACGCCAAGTACGCGTAAGGCAGTCTCAGAATGTTTCACTTTGCGGTCCCCGTGCTCAGCCGCGGGGCGCCGTCAAAGACCGCAGGCGCTGGCCTTGTCACCTCGGTGACAGGGCCGGCTTAATCGCGCCGCGATGCTTGCATTGCGCGTAGCCTGCGCAGATGGTGTCCCAGCCCTGCTGGTGGCAGCCATCCTCCAAGACTCTCCCGCGCAGTTCTGGTGAGAGAGATGGTAAACCACTGGGGAATTCGTTCCCCGGCACGAAATGGAGTCAACACCGTGGCTTTAGGTCTCGAAGACAAGAAGGCAATTGTTGCTGAGGTCAGCGAAACCGCCAAGGGTGCTCTCTCCGTAGTCGCTGCCGACTCTCGTGGTGTAACTGTTGGTGCAATGACCGAATTGCGCAAACAGTGCCGCGAAGCGGGCGTCCAGCTGCGTGTTGTTCGCAACACTCTGGCTCGTCGTGCGCTGTCCGGTACCTCTTACGAGGTGCTGAACGAGTCCTTCGTCGGCCCGACTCTGCTTGCATTCTCCATGGAACACCCGGGCGCTGGCGCTCGTCTGTTCAAGGAATTTGCCAAGCAGGTCGAGGCGTTCGAAGTCAAGGCATTGGCCTACGAAGGCGAGTTCATCCCGGCGGCGAATATCGACCGTCTGGCATCTCTGCCGACCCGCGATGAAGCACTGTCCAAGCTGCTGTCTGTCATGAAGGAAGCTTCTGCAGGCAAGCTGGTCCGTACTATCGCAGCACTGCGCGATCAGAAGGAAGCCGAAGCCGCCGCGTAAGCAGCGCTTTGACCTCCTGGCTGTCTCGTGCAGCCTGAATCGATTTCCGTTTGACTGAGCATCTTTGCTCCGCAAAGTTTAGGATTGCTAAAATGGCACTGACCAAAGAAGACATCATCAACGCCGTCGCTGACATGACCGTCATGGAAGTGGCTGAGCTGATCGAAGCAATGGAAGAGAAGTTCGGCGTTTCTGCCGCTGCCGCCGTCGCTGCTGGCCCGGCTGCCGCTGAAGCTGTTGAAGAGCAGACCGAGTTCGACATCGTTCTGACTGCTGCTGGTGACAAGAAAGTCAACGTCATCAAGGCTGTTCGTGAACTGACTGGCCTGGGCCTGAAAGAAGCCAAGGCAGCTGTTGACGGCGCTCCGGCCACCCTGAAAGAAGGCGTGAGCAAGGAAGACGCAGAAGCAGCTAAGAAGAAGCTGGAAGAAGCTGGCGCGTCCGTGGAACTCAAGTAACTCGTGTTCCAGGCTGCGCACGCTGCGTAAGCTTCCTGGCTGGTGGCGGACTCCGCCACCAGCCTTTTTCTGTTGCAAGACGAATTATGACGGCGAGCCAGCCCGCAAGGGAGGCTTGCCGTCCGCGCCTGATGGACATCGCCGCGCCATCAGGTATGAGCCGACCACGCATCGGTCACCCAAGGTGAACAAGCTGGGGAATACAGATGGCTTACTCATACACTGAGAAAAAACGCATCCGCAAGGATTTTGGCAAACTGCCCCAAGTGATGGATGTGCCTTACCTGCTGGCCATCCAGCTTGATTCCTACCACGACTTTCTCCAGCAGGACAGGGCGCCAGAACAGCGCCTGGAAGTCGGCCTTCACGCTGCCTTCAAGTCCGTGTTCCCGATTGCCAGCTTCTCTGGCAACGCAGCGCTCGAGTATGTCAGCTACCGCTTCGGTACGCCGGCGTTCGACGTCAAGGAATGTCAGCTGCGCGGAGTCACTTACTCTGCACCGCTGCGCGTGAAAGTGCGCCTGATGATCTATGACAAGGAATCGTCGAACAAGGCGATCAAGGACATCAAGGAGCAGGAAGTCTACATGGGGGAAATCCCCCTGATGACAGAGAACGGTACCTTCGTCATCAATGGTACCGAACGTGTCATCGTGTCACAGCTGCACCGCTCGCCGGGTGTGTTCTTCGACCACGACAAGGGCAAGAGCCACTCGTCCGGCAAGCTGCTGTACTCCGCACGTGTGATTCCTTACCGCGGTTCCTGGTTGGACTTCGAGTTTGATCCGAAGGACAACGTCTACGTCCGTATCGACCGTCGTCGCAAGCTGCCGGCTTCCGTGCTGCTGCGTGCCATGGGCATGACCAGCGAAGAGATTCTCGGTACGTTCTTCGACACCACGATGTACCACATCGAGCGCAGCGGCTTCTCCGTTGAGCTGGTGCCGGCACGTCTGCGTGGCGAAACCGCCGCCTTCGACATCAAGGATGCCGACGGTAGCGTGATCGTGGAGGAAGGTCGTCGTATTACACAGAAGCACGTCCGTCAGATGGAAGCCTCCGGCCTCGAGCGTCTCGAAGTGCCGATGGACTACCTGTACGGCAAGGTGCTGGCCAAGGATCAGATCGATCCGGCCACTGGTGAGCTGGTCTGCGAAAGCAACAGCGAGATCACTCCGGAACTGCTGGAGAAGATGGCTCAGGCCAAGATCACCCAGTTCGAAGTCATCTACACCAACGACCTGGATTGCGGTCCGTTCGTGTCCGATACCCTGAAACTGGATACCACGCGTAACCAGCTCGAGGCATTGGTCGAGATCTACCGCATGATGCGTCCGGGCGAGCCGCCCACCAAGGATGCAGCAGAGTCACTGTTCCAGAACCTGTTCTTCAGCGAAGACCGCTACGACCTGTCGGGCGTGGGCCGCATGAAGTTCAACCGTCGCCTGCGTCGCGAAAGCGATACCGGCAGCGGCGTGCTCGATCAGGACGATATCCTGACCGTCATGAAGGAGCTGATCAGCATCCGTAACGGCAATGGCGATGTCGATGACATCGACCACCTGGGCAACCGTCGTATTCGCTCTGTGGGCGAAATGGCGGAAAACCAGTTCCGTGTCGGCCTGGTCCGCGTCGAGCGTGCGGTCAAGGAGCGTCTGTCCATGGCCGAGAGCGAAGGCCTGATGCCGCAGGATCTCATCAACGCCAAGCCGGTTGCGGCGGCGGTGAAGGAATTCTTCGGTTCCAGCCAGCTCTCCCAGTTCATGGATCAGAACAACCCGCTGTCCGAAGTGACGCACAAGCGCCGTGTCTCCGCGCTTGGCCCGGGTGGTCTGACCCGTGAGCGCGCCGGCTTCGAAGTTCGTGACGTTCACGCCACGCACTACGGCCGTCTGTGCCCGATCGAAACGCCGGAAGGCCCGAACATCGGTCTGATCAACTCGCTGGCGACCTACTCCAAGACCAACAGCTATGGCTTCCTCGAGACGCCGTACCGCAAGGTCGTGGATTGTCAGGTCACCGACGATGTCGTCGATCTGTCCGCGATCGAGGAAGGCGATTTCATCATCGCCCAGGCCTCCGCGACCGTCGACGAGAACGGCCGTCTGGTCGACGACCTGGTTCAGGTTCGTCACCGTGGCGAGACCACCTTCATGGCGCCGGAAAAGGTCACCATGATGGACGTGTCTCCGCGTCAGGTCGTTTCTGTCGCTGCCGCACTGATCCCGTTCCTCGAGCACGATGATGCCAACCGCGCCTTGATGGGTGCGAATATGCAGCGTCAGGCCGTTCCGACTCTGAAGGCTGACAAGCCGCTGGTCGGTACCGGCATGGAGCGCTTCGTGGCGCGTGACTCCGGCGTCTGCGCCGTGGCACGTCGTGGCGGCGTCATCGATTCCGTCGATGCCAAGCGCATCGTCGTACGTGTGCGGGAAGAAGAGATCATCGGCGGTGAAGCCGGCGTTGATATCTACAACCTGACCAAGTACGTGCGCTCGAACCAGAATACCTGTCAGAACCAGCGCCCGATCGTGCGCCCTGGCGACGAAGTCGCCATCGGCGACATCCTGGCCGACGGCCCGTCCGTCGACATGGGTGATCTGGCCCTGGGTCAGAACATGCGTCTGGCGTTCATGCCCTGGAACGGCTTCAACTTCGAGGATTCCATCCTGTTCTCGGAGCGTGTGGTGCAGGAAGATCGCTTCACCACCATCCACATCCAGGAACTGACCTGTGTCGCGCGTGACACCAAGCTCGGGCCGGAAGAAATCACTTCCGATATCCCGAATGTCGGCGAATCCGCACTCTCCAAGCTGGATGAGTCCGGTGTCGTCTACATCGGTGCCGAGCTGAACCCGGGCGACATCCTGGTCGGCAAGGTCACGCCGAAGGGCGAGACCCAGCTGACGCCGGAAGAGAAGCTGTTGCGTGCCATCTTCGGCGAGAAGGCGTCCGACGTTAAGGACACCTCTCTGCGTGCCCCGACCGGCATGAAGGCTACCGTCATCGACGTTCAGGTCTTCACCCGTGACGGCGTCGAGAAGGATCAGCGTGCGCTCTCCATCGAGCAGATGCAGCTGGCCGAGGTCCGCAAGGACCTGCAGGAAACCTACCGCATCGCGGAAGAGGCGACCTTCGAGCGTATGCAGCGCAACCTGGTCGGTCAGGCCGTCAACGGTGGTCCGAAGCTCAAGAAGGGCGACGTGCTGACCGATGACTACCTGGAAGCACTGCCGCGCCAGGAGTGGTTCAAGCTGCGTCTGCAGGACGAGTCTCTCAACGAACTGCTGGCTCAGGCCGATGAGCAGCTCGAGATCCGTCGTCGCGAGATGGACGAGCGCTTCGAAGACAAGAAGCGCAAGCTCACCCAGGGTGATGATCTGGCACCGGGCGTGCTCAAGATCGTCAAGGTGTACGTCGCCGTGAAGCGTCGTATCCAGCCGGGTGACAAGATGGCTGGTCGTCACGGTAACAAGGGTGTCATCTCCGCGATCATGCCGGTCGAAGACATGCCGTTCGATGGCAATGGCGAGTCGGTTGACGTCGTGCTGAACCCGCTGGGTGTTCCGTCGCGCATGAACGTCGGTCAGATCCTCGAGACCCACCTCGGCATGGCCGCGCGTGGTCTGGGCGTGAAGATCGAGCACATGCTGCGCGAAGAACGTGCCGAGCAGGTCAAGCAGATCCGCGAATTCCTCGACAAGGTGTACAACACCGTCGGCGGTCGCCAGGAAGACCTCTCCGTGCTCAGCGATGATGAAATCATCACCATGGCGCACAACCTGAAGAAGGGCGTGCCGATGGCAACGCCGGTCTTCGATGGCGCCAAGGAACACGAGATCAAGCAGTTGCTCACGCTGGCCGGTATCCCTGATTCCGGACAGATGGACCTCTACGATGGCCGCACCGGCGAGAAGTTCGATCGCAAGGTGACCGTCGGTTACATGTACATGCTCAAGCTCAACCACCTGGTGGATGACAAGATGCATGCGCGTTCGACCGGCTCCTACTCCCTCGTCACGCAGCAGCCGCTGGGTGGTAAGGCGCAGTTTGGTGGTCAGCGCTTCGGTGAGATGGAGGTCTGGGCCCTCGAGGCGTACGGCGCTGCCTACACCCTCCAGGAGATGCTCACGGTCAAGTCCGATGACGTGGAAGGCCGTACCAAGATGTACAAGAGCATCGTAGATGGCGATCACACCATGCAGGCGGGCATGCCCGAATCCTTCAACGTGCTGGTGAAGGAAATCCGCTCGCTGGGTATCGACATGGAGCTGGAAGGCTGACGCCGAAAAGCCACAAGTATTGACGGTCCGCAAAGCCTGGTGTCAGCAGCCAGGCTTTGCCCATGACAACTCCGCAACGGAGCGACCCATGAAAGATTTGGTGAAAGTTCTCAAATCGCAGGCGCAGTCCGAAGAATTCGACGCCATCAAGATTACCCTGGCGTCTCCGGACATGATTCGCTCGTGGTCTTTTGGTGAAGTGAAGAAGCCTGAAACCATCAACTACCGGACATTCAAGCCGGAACGTGATGGTCTTTTCTGTGCCAAGATCTTTGGCCCGGTGAAGGACTACGAGTGCCTGTGTGGCAAGTACAAGCGGATGAAGCATCGCGGCATCATCTGTGAGAAGTGTGGCGTTGAAGTGACCAAGGCGGCAGTGCGTCGTGAGCGTATGGCTCACATCGAACTGGCGAGCCCGGTCGCGCATATCTGGTTCCTGAAGTCTCTGCCGTCCCGTATCGGCATGCTGCTCGACATGACTCTGCGTGATATCGAGCGCGTGCTGTACTTCGAAAGCTTCGTGGTCATCGATCCGGGCATGACGACTCTCGAGAAGGGTCATCTGCTCAACGATGAGCAGTACTTCGAAGCGCTGGAAGAATTCGGTGATGATTTCGACGCCCGCATGGGTGCCGAGGCCATCAAGGCGCTGCTCGAGGACATCGAGCTGGAAGAAGAGGTCGAGCGCCTGCGTGAAGAGATTCCGCAGACCAACTCCGAGACCAAGATCAAGAAGCTGTCCAAGCGCCTCAAGCTGCTGGAAGCCTTCTACTATTCCGGCAACAAGCCGGGCTGGATGATCATGGAAGTGCTGCCAGTGCTGCCGCCGGACCTGCGTCCGCTGGTGCCGCTGGACGGCGGCCGCTTCGCGACCTCGGATCTGAACGATCTGTATCGTCGTGTGATCAACCGCAACAACCGCCTCAAGCGTCTGCTCGACCTCAATGCGCCGGACATCATCGTGCGCAACGAGAAGCGCATGCTGCAGGAATCCGTGGATGCACTGCTCGACAACGGTCGTCGCGGTCGCGCCATCACCGGTTCCAACAAGCGTCCGCTGAAGTCGCTGGCCGACATGATCAAGGGCAAGCAGGGTCGTTTCCGTCAGAACCTGCTGGGCAAGCGTGTCGACTACTCCGGTCGTTCCGTCATCACCGTCGGCCCGACCCTGCGTCTGCACCAGTGTGGTCTGCCGAAGAAGATGGCGCTTGAGCTGTTCAAGCCGTTCATCTACGCCAAGCTGCAGGCCTCCGGTCACGCCAGCACCATCAAGGCCGCCAAGAAGATGGTCGAGCGCGAAGCCCCGGAAGTCTGGGATTTCCTCGCCGACGTCATCCGCGAGCACCCGGTGCTGCTGAACCGTGCCCCGACTCTGCACCGTCTGGGTATCCAGGCGTTCGAGCCGCTGCTGATCGAAGGCAAGGCCATCCAACTGCACCCGCTGGTCTGCGCTGCGTACAACGCCGACTTTGATGGTGACCAGATGGCTGTCCACGTACCGCTGACGCTGGAAGCCCAGCTGGAAGCGCGTGCGTTGATGATGTCGACCAACAACGTGCTGTCGCCGGCCAACGGCGAGCCGATCATCGTGCCGTCCCAGGACGTCGTGCTGGGTCTGTACTACATGACCCGCGAGAAGATCGGTGCCAAGGGTGAAGGCATGGCCTTCGCGAACCTGGGTGAAGTCGAGCGTGCCTTCGGCACTCACAGCGCTCACCTGCACGCGATGGTCAAGGTCCGTCTGACCGAGACGCTCAAGGACGAAGAGTCCGGCGAGCTGTACGAGAAGACGTCCCTGCACGACACCACCATCGGTCGCGCACTGCTGTTCCGCATTCTGCCGAAGGGCATGCCGTTCGAGCTGATCAACCAGGTGATGAAGAAGAAAGCCATCTCCGGTCTGATCAACGAGGCGTACCGTCGTGTCGGTCTGAAGGACACCGTCATCTTCGCTGACCAGCTGATGTACACCGGCTTCCGTCTCGCGACCTGGTCCGGCGCCTCCATCGGCGTCAACGACTTCGTCATCCCGGACGCGAAGAAGGTCATCATCGACGCGGCTGAAGACGAAGTGAAAGAGATCGAAGACCAGTTCTCCTCCGGTCTCGTGACCGCGGGCGAGAAGTACAACAAGGTCATCGATATCTGGGCGCGTGCCAACGACCGTGTCGCCAAGGAGATGATGGCAGGTATCTCGAAAGAGACCGTCGTCAACTGGAAAGGCGAAGTGGTCAATGACGAAGACGGCAAGCCGATGGAGCAGGACTCCTTCAACAGCGTCTTCATCATGGCCGACTCCGGTGCGCGTGGTTCCGCCGCACAGATTCGTCAGCTGGCTGGTATGCGTGGCCTGATGGCCAAGCCGGATGGCTCGATCATCGAGACGCCGATCACCGCCAACTTCCGTGAAGGTCTGAACGTACTCCAGTACTTCATCTCCACGCACGGTGCCCGTAAGGGTCTGGCGGATACGGCACTGAAGACCGCCAACTCCGGTTACCTGACCCGTCGTCTGGTCGATGTTGCCCAGGATCTGGTCATCACCGAAGCGGATTGCGGCACTCAGGAAGGTCTGATTCTGCACCCGGTCATCGAAGGCGGCGACATCATCGTCCCGCTGTCCCAGCGTGTGCTGGGTCGTGTCGTGGCGCAGGACGTGATCGATCCGGTCTCTGATGAGGTCCTGATCGCACGCGGCACGCTGCTCGACGAAGCCTGGTGTGCACAGCTCGATACCATGGGTGTCGATGAGATCATCGTGCGTACCACCATCGGTTGTGAAACCGTGCACGGTGTCTGCTCGGCCTGTTACGGCCGTGACCTGGCGCGTGGCCATCAGGTCAACGTCGGTGAAGCCATCGGTGTCATCGCGGCACAGTCCATCGGTGAGCCGGGTACCCAGCTGACCATGCGTACCTTCCACATCGGTGGTGCCGCTTCGCGTGCCTCCGCCGTGGACAGTGTCCAGGTCAAGCATGGCGGCAGCGTGCGTCTGCACAACATCAAGTCGGTCGAACGTGCCGATGGCAAGCTGATTGTCGTCTCGCGTTCCAGCGCACTGGCAGTGGCGGATGACCACGGCCGTGAGCGCGAATTCTACAAGCTCCCGTACGGTGCTGAGCTGTCCGTACGTGACGGCGATCCGGTGGCCTCTGGTCAGTCCGTCGCCAAGTGGGATCCGCACACTCACCCGATCGTCGCGGAAGTCGCGGGTCAGGTGCAGTTCACGGACATGGAAGATGGCCAGACCATCAACCGTACCACTGACGAAATGACCGGCCTGTCCTCCATCGAGGTCATTGAAAGTGCTTCACGTCCGTCCGCGGCCCGTGACAAGCGTCCGATGATCATGCTGGTAGACGGTAGCGGCAAGCACGTGACACTGCCGGGCTCCAACACGCCGGTCCAGTACCTGCTGCCGGGCAATGCCGTGGTGTCCGCCGAGAATGGCGCAGCCGTCGGCGTGGGTGACGTCATCGCACGTATCCCGATGGAAGCGTCCGGTAACAAGGACATCACCGGTGGTCTGCCGCGCGTTGCCGACCTGTTCGAAGCACGTCGTCCGAAAGAGCCGGCCATTCTGGCCGAGATCTCCGGCACCGTGACCTTCGGCAAGGAAACCAAAGGCAAACGTCGTCTGACCATCACGCCGGTGGAAGGTGATCCGTTCGAGCTGTTGATCCCGAAATGGCGCCAGATCAGCGTCTTCGAAGGTGAAACGGTCGAGAAGGGTGAAGTCATCTCCGATGGCCCGAGCAACCCGCACGATATCCTGCGTCTGCTCGGCGTCGCGGAAATGACCAAGTACATCACCACCGAAGTCCAGGAGGTCTATCGCCTCCAGGGTGTCGGCATCAACGACAAGCACATCGAAGTCATCGTGCGTCAGATGCTGCGCAAGGTCGAGATCACCGATTCTGGCGATTCCACCTTCATCACAGGCGACCAGGTGGAATACGCCCGCGTCGTCGAAGAAAACATGCGTCTCGAGGCCGACGGCAAGTTCCCGGCCAAGTTCGATCGCATCCTGCTCGGTATCACCAAGGCGAGCCTGGCAACTGAATCGTTCATCTCCGCGGCGTCCTTCCAGGAAACCACGCGAGTTCTGACCGAGGCATCTGTCACCGGCAAGCGCGATTATCTCCGTGGTCTGAAGGAGAATGTCGTGGTCGGTCGCCTGATTCCGGCGGGTACTGGCCTGGCCTATCACGACGAGCGTCGCCGCCGTCGCGATGGCCTGCCGCTCGCACCGGCCCCGTCGGCACAGGACGTCGAGCAGGAATTGGGCGCTCAGCTCACTGCCCTCGACGCGGACGACGACGACCTCTGAGGTCTTGCGCCCCGCCGTCTCTGACGGCGGGGTTGACGCCCTTGTGGCCCAAGCCCTAGAATATGCAGCCTTTAACAGTAGGGCAGGTGCATCCTGCCCTGTTGTTGGAAGGCAGTACAACCCATTGGAGCAAGCAAATGGCAACCGTTAACCAGCTCGTGCGCAAGCCGCGCAAGCGTCAGGCGTCCAAGAGCGACGTCCCTGCGCTGCAGGCATGTCCGCAGAAGCGTGGCGTGTGTACCCGTGTATACACTACTACCCCGAAGAAGCCGAACTCCGCACTCCGTAAGGTTTGCCGTGTTCGCCTGACCAACGGCTTCGAAGTCACTTCATACATCGGTGGTGAAGGTCACAACCTTCAGGAACACTCTGTTGTTCTGATCCGTGGCGGTCGTGTGAAGGATTTGCCGGGTGTCCGTTACCACACCGTTCGTGGTGCACTGGATACCTCTGGCGTGCAGAACCGTAAGCAGGGCCGTTCCAAGTACGGCGCCAAGCGTCCGAAGGCGTAATTCAAAGTTTAATATCGGTCTGATAAGAGTAAGGTCGGGCGTCGCGTCCAACGCGAGGCGTCCCGGGTTTACCTGAAGGACCCTTCTACTGAGGGCTTATCATGCCTAGAAGACGTGTAGCAGCTAAGCGCGAAATCCTGCCGGATCCGAAGTTCGGAAGCGAGCGCCTGGCCAAGTTCATGAACCACCTGATGATCAGCGGCAAGAAGTCTGCAGCTGAGCGCATCGTTTACGGTGCTCTCGATCGTGTTGCCGAACGCTCCAATGACGAGCCGCTGGACCTCTTCGACAAGGCGCTGGAAGCCATCCAGCCGATGGTCGAAGTGAAGTCCCGTCGTGTTGGTGGTGCAACCTACCAGGTGCCGGTTGAAGTTCGTCCTTCCCGTCGTCAGGCACTGGCCATGCGTTGGCTGGTGGACGCTGCGCGCAAGCGCGGCGAAAAGACCATGGTGCAGCGCCTCTCTGGCGAGATCCTGGATGCCGCTGAAGGCAAGGGTTCTGCTGTGAAGAAGCGTGAAGACGTGCACCGCATGGCAGAAGCCAACAAGGCCTTCTCCCACTACCGCTTCTAAACAACGGGGATACTCACCGTGGCACGCAAGACTCCACTTAAGCGTTACCGCAACATCGGTATCTGTGCCCACGTCGACGCCGGTAAGACTACCACTACCGAGCGCGTCCTGTTCTATACCGGCCTGTCTCACAAGGTCGGCGAAGTCCACGATGGTGCTGCCACCATGGACTGGATGGAGCAGGAACAGGAACGTGGCATCACGATCACCTCTGCGGCGACCACCTGCTTCTGGCAGGGTATGAGCAAGCAGTTCGACGAGCACCGTATCAACATCATCGATACTCCGGGGCACGTTGACTTCACTGTTGAAGTCGAGCGTTCACTGCGTGTTCTCGATGGCGCGGTCGTGGTGCTGTGTGGTTCTTCCGGTGTCCAGCCGCAGACAGAGACTGTCTGGCGTCAGGCCAACCGTTACGAAGTTCCGCGCATGATCTTCGTCAACAAGATGGACCGCGCTGGCGCGGACTTCTTCATGGTCGTCGAGCAGGTGCGCAAGCGCCTGGGCGCGAACGCCGTCCCGATCCAGATCAACTGGGGTGCGGAAGACGAGTTCAAGGGCGTCATCGACCTGATCAAGATGAAGGCCATTGTCTGGGACGAAGACAATCACGGCATGAACTACGAGCTGATCGACATTCCGGCCGAGCTGCAAGATACAGCTGCCGAATGGCGTGAACACATGCTCGAGTCTGCTGCTGAAGCGTCCGAAGAGCTGATGGACAAGTACCTCGAAGAAGGCGAGCTGTCCGAGGAAGAAGTCAAGGCTGCGCTGCGTCAGCGTACCTTGGCCAACGAAATCTGCCTCGTGACCTGTGGTTCTGCCTTCAAGAACAAGGGTGTCCAGGCGGTTCTGGATGCGGTCATCGAATACATGCCGTCTCCGCTTGAAGTCAAGGCCATCGAAGGTGAGCTTGACGACAAGGACGGTACCATCGAGACCCGCGAAGCTGACGACAAGGCTCCGTTCGCGGCGCTGGCGTTCAAGATCGCGACCGATCCGTTCGTTGGTACCCTGACCTTCATCCGCGTCTACTCGGGCGTGCTGAAGTCTGGTGATGGCGTCTTCAACTCCGTCAAGAGCAAGAAGGAGCGTGTCGGTCGTATCGTCCAGATGCACTCCAACTCTCGTGAGGAGATCAAGGAAGTCTATGCTGGCGATATCGCCGCATGTATCGGTCTGAAAGACGTGACCACCGGTGACACCCTGTGTGACCCGGATCACAAGATCGTGCTTGAGCGCATGGAATTCCCTGAGCCGGTCATCTCCGTCGCTGTCGAGCCGAAGTCCAAGGCCGACCAGGAAAAGATGGGTGTTGCACTGGGCAAGCTGGCCCAGGAAGATCCGTCCTTCCGCGTCGAGACCGACGAAGAGTCCGGTCAGACCATCATCTCCGGTATGGGTGAGCTTCACCTGGACATCCTCGTCGACCGCATGCGTCGCGAGTTCAATGTCGAGGCGAACATCGGCAAGCCGCAGGTGGCTTACCGTGAGACCATCCGTACCAAGGTCGAGCAGGAAGGCAAGTTCGTTCGTCAGTCCGGCGGTCGTGGCCAGTTCGGTCACGTCTGGCTTCGCATTGAGCCTCTCACTGCAGAGGACAAGGGCGACGACGAAGAAATGACCTTCAAGTTCGAGTCCGAGATCGTCGGTGGTGCGGTTCCGAAGGAATACGTGCCGGCCGTCGAGAAGGGCGCCGCTGAGCAGCTCAAGAATGGTGTCATCGCCGGTTATCCGATGATCGACGTCAAGGTCACGCTGTTCGATGGTTCCTACCACGACGTCGACTCCAACGAGACTGCGTTCAAGGTCGCCTCTTCCATGGCGATCAAGGCCGGTGCCCCGAAAGCGGGTGCAGTGCTGCTTGAGCCGCTCATGAAAGTCGAAGTCGTCACGCCTGAAGATTTCATGGGTGACGTCATGGGCGACCTGAACCGTCGTCGTGGCCTCGTTCAGGGCATGGATGATTCTTCCACTGGCAAGATCATCAATGCACTGGTGCCGCTGGGTGAGATGTTCGGTTATGCGACCGACCTGCGCTCACAGACCCAGGGCCGCGCAAGCTACTCCATGGAGTTTGCGAAATACGACGAAGCACCGAACAGCATCGTCGAAGCCGTCATCAATCAGAAGTAACCGATTAGCTAACGAAAGAGGTTATAGCAGTGGCTAAGGAAAAATTTGAGCGTTCGAAGCCGCACGTCAACGTCGGCACCATTGGTCACGTCGATCACGGCAAGACCACTCTGACTGCGGCTCTGACTCGCGTCTCTGCAGAAGTCTTCGGTGGTGACGCGCGTGCGTTTGACTCCATCGATAATGCCCCGGAAGAGCGTGAGCGTGGTATCACCATCTCCACCGCTCACGTGGAATATCAGTCCGAAGAGCGCCACTACGCGCACGTCGACTGCCCGGGTCACGCCGACTACGTCAAGAACATGATCACCGGTGCTGCCCAGATGGACGGCGCTATCCTGGTCTGTTCCGCTGCTGACGGCCCCATGCCGCAGACTCGCGAGCACATCCTGCTGTCCCGTCAGGTCGGCGTTCCGTTCATCGTTGTCTTCCTGAACAAGGCTGACATGGTCGATGACGAAGAACTGCTCGAGCTGGTCGAGATGGAAGTGCGTGAACTCCTGAGCGAGTACGACTTCCCGGGCGACGACACTCCGATCATCATCGGCTCTGCCCTGATGGCTCTGGAAGGCAAGGACGACAACGGCATGGGTACTACCGCCGTTGCCAACCTGATCAAGGCCCTGGATGCGTACATCCCGGAGCCGGAGCGTGCTATCGACCAGCCGTTCCTGATGCCGATCGAAGACGTCTTCTCCATCTCTGGCCGCGGTACCGTCGTCACTGGCCGTATCGAACGTGGTCTGGTCAAGACTGGCGAAGAGATCGAGATCATCGGCGTGCGTGACACCACCAAGACTACCGTTACCGGTGTCGAGATGTTCCGCAAGCTGCTGGACGAAGGTCGTGCTGGCGAAAACGTCGGCGCCCTGCTGCGCGGCACCAAGCGTGATGACGTCGAGCGTGGCCAGGTTCTGGCCAAGCCGGGCTCCATCAAGCCGCACACCAAGTTCGAAGCCGAAGTCTACGTCCTGTCCAAGGAAGAAGGCGGTCGTCACACTCCGTTCTTCAAAGGCTATCGTCCGCAGTTCTACTTCCGTACCACTGACATCACTGGTACCTGTGAGCTGCCGGAAGGCGTCGAGATGGTCATGCCGGGCGACAACGTCCAGATGGTCGTGTCTCTGATCGCTCCGATCGCCATGGAAGATGGTCTGCGTTTCGCTATCCGTGAAGGCGGTCGTACCGTCGGCGCTGGCGTCGTGGCCAAAATCGTCGAGTAAGGTTCTCCTTACCTGACACAGAAGGGGGCCCTGATGGGCCCCCTTTTCTCGCATGTTTGACACCTGATGTCAGTCTGCCTATAATGCGCATCCTTTGAATGCGTGGGTGACGGCCTACGCCGTCGACATCCATTGGAGTTTTGGGCAATGCAAAACCAGAAGATTCGCATCCGGTTGAAAGCATTCGACCACCGTCTGATCGACCAGTCCTCTGCAGAGATCGTTGAAACTGCAAAGCGTACCGGTGCTCAGGTTCGTGGCCCGATCCCGCTGCCGACCCGTCGCGAGCGTTACACCATCCTGGTCTCTCCGCACGTCAACAAGGACGCGCGTGACCAGTATGAGATTCGTACCCACAAGCGCGTTCTCGACATCGTCGAGCCGACAGAGAAGACTGTCGACGCGCTGATGAAGCTTGACCTGGCTGCCGGTGTGGACGTCCAGATCAAGGTTGACTGATACCTCACTAGTCACTGCGGCCCAGCGCTCTCACTGATAGAGCAGCAGCCGCCACGCCGGGATGGCGTCATACAATGTGCTAGTGGAATGCTCTGGAAAGGGCAGCCATAGCGGGTGACAGCCCCGTACACTAAAGGAGACTGAACATGTCTATCGGTTTAGTCGGTAAGAAGGCCGGGATGACCCGTGTCTTCACCGAAGCTGGCGCCTCTGTGCCGGTTACCGTGATTGAAGTTGAGCCGAACCGCATCGTGACCATCAAGTCTCTCGAGACTGACGGCTACAATGCTATTCAGGTGACAACTGGCTCTCGTAAAGCCAAGCACCTCACCAAGGCAACTGCTGGTCAGTATGCCAAGGCGGGTGTTGAGGCTGGCCGTACCCTGATGGAATTCCGCCTGAACGAAGGCGACGAAGCTCCTGCAGTGGGCGGCGAACTCACCGTATCCCTCTTTGAAGCTGGTCAAAAGATTGACGTGACCGGCACCTCCAAGGGTAAAGGTTTCCAGGGCGCAGTTAAGCGCTGGAACTTCCGCACCCAAGACGCTACCCACGGTAACTCACTGTCGCACCGCGCGCCGGGTTCCATCGGTAACTGTCAGACCCCGGGCCGCGTCTTCAAAGGTAAGAAGATGGCTGGCCAGATGGGCAACGTCCGTTCCACCGTCCAGAGCCTGGAAGTGGTCCGCGTCGACGCTGAACGCAATCTTCTGCTGGTCAAGGGTGCCGTTCCAGGTGCTCCGGGCGGCGAAGTGATCGTGCGTTCCGCTGTGAAAGCTCGCTGAGGGGAATTAACCGATGAATCTTAATCTTGCAGGTGCAGGCGGCGCAGTAGACGTCTCCGATGCCACCTTTGGTAAGGACTTCAACGAGGCTCTGGTTCACCAGGTCGTCACCGCCTATCTGGCTGGTGCGCGTCAAGGTACCGTGGCTCAGAAGACCCGTTCTGACGTGTCCGGCGGTGGCAAGAAGCCGTGGCGTCAGAAAGGTACTGGTCGTGCACGTGCCGGTACCATCCGTTCCCCGCTGTGGCGTTCTGGCGGTGTGACCTTTGCAGCGCGTCCTCAGGACCACTCGCACAAGGTCAACCGCAAGATGTATCGCGCTGCCATGCGTTCCATCCTGTCCGAGCTGGTCCGTCAGGATCGCCTGGTCGCGGTCGATGCTATCAGCGTCGAAGCTCCGAAGACCAAGCTGCTGATCGCCAAGCTCCAGGAACTGGGCCTTGAGAAAGCGCTGATCGTCACTGAAGAGCAGGACGTCAACCTGTACCTGGCCGCGCGCAACATCCCGTATGTTGACGTTGTCAATGTCGCTGGCGCTGACCCGGTCAGCCTCGTCGGTTACGACAAGGTGCTGATGACTGTCGCTGCCCTGCGCAAGTTCGAGGAGAACCTGGGATGAATCAGGAACGCGTATTCAAGGTCCTGCTTGGTCCTCACATGACCGAGAAGGCCGCGGTCGCTGCCGAGAACAACCAGTACGTGTTCAAGGTTGCCAGCGACGCGACAAAGCCCGAAATCAAGAAAGCCGTCGAAGCGCTGTTTGGTAAGAAAGTCGATCGTGTTCAGGTTCTGAACATGAAAGGCAAGACCAAGCGCACCGCTCGCGGTGTTGGTCGTCGCGCTGGTTATCGCAAGGCCTATGTAACTCTGGCCGCCGGCGAGACCATCGAAGACTTCTCTGGCGCCGAGTAAGGCAGGAGTACGGAACATGGCAATTGTTAAGACAAAACCTACCTCCGCCGGTCGCCGCCACCTGGTAAAGGTCGTCAATGACGAACTTTTCAAAGGTCGCGCGTACGCTCCGCTGCTTGAAAAGCAGTCAAAGTCCGGTGGTCGTAACAATAATGGTCGCATCACTACTCGCCACATCGGCGGTGGTCATCGTCACCATTACCGTCTGGTCGATTTCAAGCGCAACAAGGATGGCATTCCGGCCATCGTTGAGCGTCTGGAGTACGATCCGAACCGTAGCGCGAACATCGCGCTGGTGAAGTACCTTGACGGCGAACGTCGCTACATCATTGCACCGAAAGGTGTCTCTGCTGGCGATCGTCTCGAGTCTGGTGTTAACGCACCGATCAAGAAAGGCAACGCTCTGCCGCTGCGCAATGTCCCGGTGGGTTCCACCGTTCACTGTGTAGAGCTGAAGCCAGGCAAGGGCGCCCAGATCGCTCGTAGTGCAGGTACCAGTGCCCAGGTCGTGGCACGTGACGGTAACTACACCACGCTGCGTCTGCGCTCTGGCGAGATGCGTAAGGTGCTGTCCGAATGCCGTGCAACTCTCGGCGAAGTGGGCAACTCCGAGCACAGCCTCCGTCAACTGGGCAAGGCCGGTGCTAAGCGTTGGAGAGGCGTGCGCCCGACTGTTCGCGGTGTCGCGATGAACCCGGTCGATCACCCGCATGGTGGTGGTGAAGGTCGTACCTCTGGTGGCCGTCACCCGGTCAGCCCGTGGGGCGTCCCGACCAAGGGTCACAAGACTCGCAAGAACAAGCGCACCGATAAGCTTATCGTCCGTCGCCGCAAGGCCAAGTAACAGATATTGAGGGGTAACGGCTGTGCCACGTTCACTGAAGAAAGGTCCTTTTATTGACCTTCATCTGCTGAAGAAGGTTGAGACAGCAGTGGAAAAGAACGACCGCAAACCGATCAAGACCTGGTCGCGTCGTTCCATGATCCTGCCGAACATGGTCGGGCTCACCATTGCCGTCCATAACGGTCGCCAGCATGTCCCGGTTCTCGTTTCTGAGGAAATGGTCGGTCACAAGCTCGGCGAGTTTGCTGCCACCCGCACATACCGCGGGCACGCTGCAGATAAAAAAGCCAAACGGTAAGCCAGAGAGGATTTAAGAGATGGAAGTAGCTGCTAAGCTGCGCGGCGCTCGTTTATCCGCCCAGAAGGCCCGTTTGGTGGCTGACCAGGTGCGCGGTAAGCCGGTCGCCGAGGCGCTGAATCTGCTCGCTTTCTCACCGAAGAAGGCCGCGAAGATTGTTCGCAAGGTTCTGCAGTCCGCGATCGCGAATGCGGAAGAAAACAACGGCATGGACATTGACGAGCTTCGCGTCTCGACTATCTGTGTCGACGAGGGCATGACGCTCAAGCGCATCCAGCCACGTGCCAAAGGCCGTGCGGATCGTATCTTGAAGCGCACTTGTCATATCACCGTCAAGGTAGCCGAGAAGTAGGAGACGACCAATGGGTCAGAAAGTTAATCCGACAGGTTTCCGACTGGGTATTGTCAAGGATCATACCTCTGTCTGGTACGCCGAAGGCGCTACCTATGCCGACAAACTGAACAACGATCTGCAGGTGCGTGGATTCCTGGAAGAGCGTCTGAAAAGCGCTTCCGTGAGCCGCATCAGCATCGAGCGTCCGGCAAACAACGCCCGTATTACCATTCACACTGCCCGTCCGGGTATCGTGATCGGTAAGAAAGGTGAAGATGTCGACCGCCTTCGTCGTGAAGTTTCCGAGATGATGGGCGTTCCCGTCCACATCAACATCGAGGAGATTCGCAAGCCGGAACTCGATGCCAAGCTGGTTGCTGCCAATGTGGCAGGTCAGCTCGAGCGTCGTGTCATGTTCCGTCGTGCGATGAAGCGTGCTGTGCAGAACGCAATGCGTCTGGGCGCCAAGGGCATCAAGATTCAGCTCTCTGGTCGTCTCGGCGGTGCCGAAATCGCCCGTACCGAATGGTACCGCGAAGGCCGCGTTCCGCTTCACACCCTGCGTGCTGACATTGATTACTCCACCTTCGAAGCTCACACCACCTACGGCATCATTGGTGTCAAGGTCTGGATCTTCAAAGGCGAGATCCTCGGTGGCATCGAAGAGGTGCGAGCCAAGGCGAAGCAGCCCGCGTCCGCACCCAAGAAGAAAGGCAAGTAAGGGGGTAATCGATGTTACAGCCCAAGCGTATGAAATTCCGCAAGATGCAGAAAGGTCGCAACCGTGGCCTGGCGCATCGCGGAAGCAAGGTAAGCTTTGGTGAGTTTGGCCTGAAAGCCACCGGCCGTGGTCGTATCACCGCTCGTCAGATCGAAGCTGGCCGTCGTGCCATCACTCGTCACGTCAAGCGTGGCGGTAAGATCTGGATCCGTGTCTTCCCAGACAAGCCGATCTCCAACAAGCCGTTGGAAGTTCGTATGGGTAAAGGTAAGGGTTCTGTCGAGTACTGGGTCGCTCAGATCCAGCCCGGCAAGGTCCTCTACGAGATCGAAGGTGTATCCGAAGAGCTGGCCCGTGAAGCATTTAGCCTGGCCGCTATGAAGATGCCGATCTCCACCACCTTTGTTAAGCGGACGGTGATGTGATGAAAGCCCAAGAACTCCGTGAAAAGTCAGTCGAGGCGCTCCAGGAGCAGTTGTTCGAACTGCTGCGTGAGCAATTCAATCTGCGCATGCAGAAGGCAACAGGCCAGCTGAGCCAGGTTCACCTGCTCAAGCAGACTCGTCGCCAAATTGCTCAGGTTAAGACTGTGCTCAACCAGAAGTCAGGTGAGTAAAATGGCCGAAGAAACTAAAGCACGCACACTCACCGGCAAGGTGGTGAGTGACAAGATGGAAAAATCCATCGTTGTCATGGTCGAGCGCCGTGAGCGTCACCCGATCTATGGCAAGTACCTGAGACGCTCCACCAAGCTGCACGCCCATGATGAGGCGAATCAGGCTCGGATCGGTGACACCGTCTCTATCGCCGAGACTCGTCCGCTGTCCAAGAAGAAAGCCTGGACCCTGGTCGAGGTGGTTGAACAGGCCAAGGGTTAATCCCTAGGCCAGTTCCCACCAGGCAGTCAGATTAGGTTTGGAGAAAACCGATGATTCAGACTCAGACAATGCTGGATGTCGCCGACAACAGTGGCGCGCGCCGGGTGCAATGCATCAAGGTGCTGGGTGGTTCACACCGCCGTTACGCTCGTGTTGGAGACATCATCAAGGTCACCGTCAAAGAAGCTATCCCGCGTGGCAAGGTCAAGAAAGGCCAGGTCATGAAGGCAGTGGTCGTTCGTACCAAAGCCGGTGTCCGTCGTAATGACGGTTCCGTGATCCGCTTCGACGGTAATGCGGCCGTTCTGTTGAACAACACCAACGAACAGCCGATCGGTACCCGTATCTTCGGCCCGGTTACCCGTGAACTTCGCAGTGAGAAGTTCATGAAGATCATTTCCCTGGCGCCCGAAGTGCTGTAAGGAGCGGAAGCGGATATGCAAAAGATCAAACGTGACGATGAAGTCATCGTCATCGCCGGGAAGGACAAGGGCAAGCGCGGTACCATCAGCAAGGTGCTGAAAGGTGAGCGTCTGCTCGTGTCCGGTGTGAATATGATCAAGCGTCACACCAAGCCCAACCCGATGCTGGGCACCCAGGGGGGTATCGTCGAGCGCGAGGCTCCGATTCACGCGTCCAACGTGGCCATCTTCAACCAGGAGACCGGCAAGGCGGATCGTGTCGGAATCCAGGTACAGGAAGACGGTACTAAGGTACGCATCTTTAAGTCGACTCAGAAGCTGATCGACGCCTAACGCGAGTCGGGTACAACATGGCGAACTTGAAAGAACGTTATCAGAACGAAGTGGCCGCCCAGCTTAAAGAGCAGTTCGGCTACGCCAATGTGATGCAGGTTCCCCGCATCACCAAGGTGACCCTGAACATGGGTATCGGTGAAGCCACCGCTGACAAGAAGCTGATCGACAACGCGTTTGCCGATCTCCAGATGCTTTCTGGTCAGAAGCCCATCGTCACCAAGGCACGCAAGTCCATCGCTGGCTTCAAAGTCCGCGAAGGATGGCCGATCGGTGTTAAGGTGACCCTGCGCAGCGATCGTATGTGGGACTTCCTGGACCGTCTCGTGAACGTGGCTATCCCGCGCGTTCGTGACTTCCGTGGTCTGAACCCGAAGTCCTTCGATGGCCGTGGAAACTACTCCATGGGTGTGCGTGAGCAGATCATCTTCCCGGAGATCGAGTATGATAAGATCGACCGGATTCGTGGCCTGGACATCACCATCACCACTAGCGCCAACACCGATGATGAAGGTCGTGCGTTGCTGGGCGCGCTGAACTTCCCGTTCAAGAAATAAGGGTGGATCATGGCAAAGAAAAGCATGGTTGAGCGCGAGCTCAAGCGCACCAAGCTGGTCGCTAAGTACGCCGCCAAACGCGACGCACTGAAGACCATCATCAACGACGTCAACGCTTCTGAAGAAGAGCGCTTCGACGCACAGCTGAAGCTGCAGCAGCTGCCGCGTGATGCCAGCCCGGTCCGTCAGCGTAACCGCTGCCGTATCACTGGCCGTCCGCACGGCTACTACAACAAGTTCGGCCTGAGCCGCAACAAGCTGCGTGAAGCCGCTATGCGTGGTGACGTGCCTGGTCTGACCAAGTCCAGCTGGTAACACCACTGCAAGAATTCAGGAGCGCAACGTAAATGAGCATGCAAGACACTCTGGCGGATATGTTCACTCGTATCCGCAATGCGCAGATGGCCACCAAGGAGACGGTTACCATGCCGTCTTCCAAGCTCAAGGTTGAAGTGGCCCGCGTATTGAAGGAAGAGGGTTATATTTCCGAGTTTGCCGTCGCAGAAGGCGCCAAGCCGGAACTGACCGTGACCCTCAAGTACTTCGAAGGCAAGTCGGTTATCGAGAGCATCAAGCGTATTTCCAAGCCGTCCCTGCGCCAGTACAAAGGCAAGGGTGAGCTTCCGAAAGTCGCAGATGGCCTGGGTATTGCGATCGTTTCCACCTCCCGGGGCGTGATGACCGATCGTGCGGCCCGTCAAGCTGGTGTCGGCGGCGAAGTCCTCTGCACCGTATTCTAGGAGTTTGGAATGTCCCGCGTAGCCAAGTATCCGGTTAAATTGCCGAACGGCGTCGAGGCAAAGCTCGACGGCGACAAGCTGACCGTGAAGGGCAGCAAAGGCCAGCTGGAACTGACCGTCCACCAGGACGTGGTCATCTCTATGGAAGAAGGTCAAATGACCTTCGCTCCGTCCGAGACCGCCAAGAACTGGGCAATGGTTGGTACCACTCGTGCTCTGGTCAACAACATGGTGTCTGGTGTTTCCGTAGGCTTCACCAAGTCTCTGGAAATCAATGGTGTGGGTTATCGTGCCCAGGCCAAAGGCCAGACAATCAACCTGACACTGGGCTTCTCACACCCGGTCGACTATGAACTGCCGGCAAGTGTTACGGCTGAAACGCCGAAGAACACTCAGATCGTCCTCACGTCTGCTGACAAGCAGGCTTTGGGTCAGGTCGCCGCAGAGATTCGCGCATTCCGTCCGCCGGAGCCCTACAAGGGCAAAGGTATTCGGTACAGCGACGAAGTCGTCCGTCGTAAAGAAGCCAAGAAGAAGTAAGGCAGGGTTATGAACGCGAAGAAAGAATCTCGTCTCCGTCGTGCCCGCCGCGCTCGTGCGAAAATCCGCGAGCTGGGCGTGTTTCGCCTGTGCGTGAACCGCACCCCGCGTCACATCTACGCGCAGATCATCTCGCCGGATGGCGGCCAAGTCCTGGCCACCGCATCCACGCTCGACAAGAGCCTGCGCGAAGGTTCTACCGGTAACTCGGACTCCGCCGCCAAGGTGGGTGCTCTGATTGCCGAGCGCGCGAAGGAAGCGGGTATCAAGCAAGTGGCTTTCGATCGCTCCGGGTACAAGTACCACGGTCGCGTGAAGGCCCTGGCCGATGCCGCACGTGAAGGCGGCCTGGAATTCTAAAGGGTTTTACGATGGCGAATATCGAACAGAAGGGCGGTGACCTGCAAGAGAAGCTCGTGCAGATCAACCGCGTCGCCAAGGTAGTCAAGGGCGGCCGTATCTTCGGTTTCACCGCTCTGACTGTCGTTGGTGACGGCAATGGTCGTGTTGGCTTCGGCCGTGGCAAGGCGCGTGAAGTGCCGGTCGCGATCCAGAAGGCAATGGACCAAGCTCGTCGCAACATGATCAAGGTTGACCTGAAGGGCCACACCCTGCAGTACCCGGTGAAGGCTCGTCACGGCGCATCCAAGATCTACATGCAGCCAGCGTCCGAAGGTACCGGCATCATTGCCGGCGGTGCGATGCGTTCCGTGCTCGAACTGGCAGGCGTCCATGACGTCCTGGCCAAGTGCTACGGTTCCACCAATCCGGTCAACGTGGTGCGCGCGACCATCAACGGTCTCGCTGCCATGAAATCTCCGGAAGACATCGCCGCCAAGCGTGGCCTGTCTGTCGACAAGATTGCGGGGTAAGGCACCATGGCAGCTAAGATCACGGTAACCCAGATCCGCAGCACCATCGGCGTCCTCGAAAAGCACAAGGCCA
Source organism: Cobetia sp. UCD-24C (assembly GCF_001306765.1). Lineage (NCBI taxonomy): Bacteria > Pseudomonadati > Pseudomonadota > Gammaproteobacteria > Oceanospirillales > Halomonadaceae > Cobetia > Cobetia sp. UCD-24C. Next base: position 31,401 of record NZ_LJTD01000011.1, read on the forward strand.
CTATGAAAGGTCTTGGCCTGCGCCGCATCGGTCACACTGTCGAGCTGGAAGACACCCCCGCGGTACGCGGCATGATCAACAAGGTTCACTACCTTGTCCGTGTTGAGGGAGAGTAATCCATGAAATTGAATACCCTGAGTCCGGCCCCGGGCTCCAAGCACGCTGCAAAGCGTGTCGGTCGTGGTATCGGCTCCGGTCTTGGTAAGACCGGCGGTCGTGGCCACAAGGGCCAGAAGTCCCGTTCCGGTGGCAGCGTCAAGCCGGGCTTCGAAGGCGGTCAGATGCCTATGCAGCGTCGCCTGCCGAAGTTTGGTTTCACTTCCGCGAAGTCTCTGATTTCCGAAGAAGTGCGCCTGAGCGAACTGGCACTGGTAGACGGCGAGATCGTCGACCTCGAAACGCTGAAGAAGGCCAACGTGCTTCGTGATTCCACGAAGTTCGCGAAGGTCATGCTCTCCGGCGAACTGGACAAGGCAGTCACGGTTCGCGGCATTAAGGTCACCAAAGGTGCCCGTGCTGCGATCGAAGCTGCCGGTGGCAAGGTAGAGGACTAAATGGCTAAGTCAGGAAACGTACCGGCGATGCAGGGAAGTGGGTTGAGCGAACTCTGGGCGCGTTTGCGCTTCGTGTTCATCGCCATCGTGGTGTACCGAATCGGTGCACACATCCCCGTTCCCGGTATCAATCCTGACCAGCTTGCTGCCTTGTTCAGGGAAAACCAGGGCACCATCCTGAGCATGTTCAACATGTTCTCCGGTGGTGCACTGGAGCGAATGAGTATCTTCGCGCTGGGCATCATGCCCTACATATCCGCGTCGATCATCATGCAGCTCCTGACGGTGGTCTCGCCTCAGCTTGAGCAGTTGAAAAAGGAAGGCGAGGCCGGCCGTCGCAAGATCAGCCAGTACACGCGCTACGGCACGGTAGTACTGGCCCTGGTCCAATCGATCGGCATGGCAGTCGGACTGGTCGGAAACGGTGTCGCCTATTCCGCTGACTTCAGCTTCTACTTCACCGCCGTGAGTACGTTCGTGGCTGGTGCAGTGTTCCTGATGTGGCTGGGAGAGCAGATCACCGAGAAGGGTATCGGCAACGGGATCTCACTGATCATCTTTGCTGGTATTGTCGCCGGGCTGCCGAGTGCCATCGGCCAGTCTTTCGAACTGGCGCGCAATGATGGTGCCTGGAATGTGCTTCCGCTGCTGGCGCTGACGCTGCTCGCAGTCATTACCGTTGCCTTCGTGGTGTTCATCGAACGCGGCCAACGCCGCATCACGGTGAACTATCCGCGCCGTCAGGTTGGCAACAAGATGTATGCAGGTCAGAGCAGCTACTTGCCGATGAAGGTCAACATGGCCGGGGTCATCCCGCCGATCTTCGCGTCAAGCATCCTGCTGTTCCCTGCGTCGATGGGTCAATGGTTTGGCCAGAGTGAAAGCATGCAATGGTTGCAGACGGCATCTCAGGCTCTCGGGCCGGGTCAGCCACTGTATATCTTGCTTTTCGCTGCCGCTGTAGTATTCTTCTGCTTCTTCTACACGGCGCTGGTCTTCAATCCGAAGGATGTTGCTGACAACCTCAAGAAGTCAGGAGCGTTTCTGCCGGGTATTCGCCCAGGCGAACAGACCGCCCGTTACATCGATAAGGTGATGACTCGCCTGACGCTGTTCGGCGCCCTCTACATCACCCTAGTCTCCCTGATGCCTCAATTCCTCGTTGTTGCATGGCAGGTTCCGTTCTATTTCGGCGGCACCTCTCTGCTCATCGTGGTCGTGGTGGTCATGGACTTCATGGCCCAGGTGCAGTCGCATCTGATGTCAAATCAGTATGCGTCGGTGATGAAGAAGGCCAACCTCAAAGGCTATGGCAGCGGTGGCATGATGCGCTGATTGCGCAGCCCCTGTTAGCAAACTGGAGAGAACGATGAAAGTTCGAGCTTCCGTCAAGAAAATTTGCCGTAACTGCAAGATCATTCGGCGTCGTGGCGCAGTGCGGGTCATCTGCACTGAGCCCCGCCACAAGCAGCGTCAGGGTTAATTCCCTCGACCCGCTTAGCTGAATACAAGCTCGGGTGCTGGCATACCCCCTTGTTCCCAATGGGATCAAGGGGTATGCTATTGCGCCCTTTGTGGATGTAAAATCCGCCGCTAACCTTTCGGAGAAAACTGATGGCCCGTATTGCTGGCGTCAATATCCCGGACAACAAGCACGCGGCGATCTCGCTGACTTATATCTTCGGGATTGGCCGTACGCGTGCACAGCAGATCTGCGCCGCTCTCGGTTTAGAACCGAGCGTCAAGATCGCTGATCTGTCTGTTGAACAACTGGACCTGGTTCGTGCCGAGGTGGGTAAGTACACCGTCGAAGGCGACCTGCGTCGTGAGATCACGCTGAACATCAAGCGTCTCATGGACCTCGGTTGCTATCGTGGCCTGCGCCATCGTCGTGGTCTTCCGTTGCGCGGTCAGCGCACCAAGACCAACGCACGTACACGCAAAGGTCCGCGTAAACCGATTCGCAAGTAAACGAACTGGCGTTTAGACAGGAAACATCTAATGGCTAACCCGAGTAAGCGCAAGAAGGTTAAAAAGCAGGTAGTGGATGCCATCGCGCATATCCACGCCTCTTTTAACAACACTATCGTGACGATCACAGACCGCCAGGGCAATGCTCTTTCCTGGGCAACTGCCGGTGGTTCGGGTTTTCGTGGTTCTCGCAAGAGCACCCCGTTCGCTGCGCAAGTCGCAAGTGAACGTGCAGCGACCGCTGCAGCCGAATATGGTGTGAAGAACGTCGACGTGCTGGTCAAGGGCCCGGGTCCGGGTCGTGAGTCCGCCGTGCGTGCTCTCAATGCCGCAGGCTTCCGCGTGCAAAGCATCACCGACGTGACCCCCATCCCGCATAATGGGTGCCGTCCGCCGAAGAAACGCCGCGTTTAAGGAGACAGACTCATGGCTCGTTATATTGGACCGAAGTGCAAACTGTCTCGTCGTGAAGGCACCGACCTCTTCCTGAAGAGTGGCGTGACTCCGTTCGAGAAGAAGTGCAAATCCGAACAACCCCCGGGTGTTCATGGCCAGCGCCGTCAGCGTCTTTCAGACTACGGCCTGCAGCTGCGTGAAAAGCAGAAGGTACGTCGCATGTACGGCGTGCTGGAAAAGCAATTCCGCAACTACTACAAAGAAGCCGCTCGCCTCAAGGGTGCGACCGGTGAGGTTCTGCTCCAGCTCCTCGAGACTCGTCTCGACAACGTCGTCTACCGCATGGGCTTCGGCTCCACGCGTTCCGAGGCACGTCAGCTGGTCAGCCACAAGGCGATCGCCGTGAACGGCCGTACCGTCAACGTTGCTTCCTTCAAAGTGAAGGCTGGCGATGTGGTCACCGTTCGTGAGAAGGCCAAGAACCAGGCTCGCATCCAGCAGTCTCTGGCACTCGCTGCCAACCGCGGTGATGTCTCCTGGGTCGACGTCGACTCCAAGAAGATGGAAGGCACTTTCAAGGCTGTCCCCGAGCGTGGCGACCTGTCTGCCGATATCAACGAAAACCTGATCGTCGAGCTGTACTCCAAGTAATGTAACGCCGGGCCGATTCGTCGGCCCGGCTGGAGTACCCAGATTATCCGTTTGGCAGCCTTAAAGGTGTTCTTATGCAGCGCTCAGTGACAGAGTTTCTCCGTCCTCGCGATATCAAGGTCGAGGAAGTCAGCGCCCATCACGCGCGAATCGTCCTCGAACCCTTCGAGCGTGGTTTCGGCCACACCCTGGGGAATGCTCTGCGTCGCATCCTGCTTTCTTCCATGCCCGGCTGTGCCGTCGTGGAAGCTGAGATCGAAGGCGTTCTGCACGAGTACAGCGCCATTGAAGGGGTGCAGGAGGATGTAATCGAAATCCTGCTGAACCTCAAGGACGTGGCCATCAAGATGCATGGTCGCGACGAAGCTGTGCTGGCGCTGAACAAGAAGGGCCCGGGTATCGTGACTGCTGGCGACATCGCTGGCGACCACGATCTCGAAATCGTGAATCCGGATCACGTCATCGCTCACCTCAATGATGGTGGCGAGCTGAAGATGCAGCTCAAGATCGCTCGTGGCCGCGGCTACGAAGCGGCAGATGCTCGCATCTCTGCTGATGACGAATCACGTGCCATTGGCCGCCTCCAGCTGGATGCGACCTTTACCCCGGTTCGTCGGGTCTCCTATGCCGTCGAGGCTGCGCGTGTTGAACAGCGCACCAACCTCGACAAGCTGGTGATCGACCTGGAAACCGACGGCACACTGGATCCGGAAGAAGCGATCCGCCGCTCCGCAACTATCCTGCAGGAGCAGCTGGCCGCCTTCGTTGATCTGGAAGCAGACAAGGAACAGGAAGTCGAAGAAGAGGAAGATCAAATCGATCCGATCCTTCTCCGTCCCGTAGACGATCTTGAGCTGACTGTTCGCAGTGCGAACTGTCTCAAGGCCGAGAATATCTATTACATCGGTGATCTCATTCAGCGCACCGAAGTTGAGCTGCTGAAGACCCCGAATCTCGGCAAGAAGTCCTTGAATGAAATCAAGGACGTGCTGTCCGCGCGTGGTCTGTCCCTCGGCATGCGGTTGGAAAACTGGCCGCCCGCAAGCCTGAAGGACGACAAGGCTTCCGCTTAAGGAAGCCCGGTCGGCTCAAGCCCCAGACTGGTAAGGAATCACAACCATGCGTCATCGTAAGAGTGGTCGTCACCTGAACCGTACCAGCTCTCACCGTGAAGCCATGTTCAAGAACATGTGCATCTCTCTGGTAGAGCACGAAGTCATCAAGACTACCCTGCCGAAAGCCAAGGAACTGCGTCGTCATATCGAGCCGCTGATCACCCTGGCCAAGCAGGACACCGTTGCGAACCGCCGTTTGGCGTTCTCTCGCACGCGCTCCAAGGAAGCGGTCGGCAAGCTCTTCAATGAGCTCGGCCCGCGCTACACCTCCCGTCCGGGCGGTTACCTGCGCATCCTGAAGTGCGGCTATCGCGCCGGTGACAATGCCCCGATGGCATTCGTCGAGCTGGTCGATCGTCCGGTTGCCTCCGAGGCAGCGGGCGAAGAGTAAGCTTCAGCTTGCTTCGTCCACAAGAAAAGGCCAACCCTCACGGGTTGGCCTTTTTTTATGCCTGACAGTTGGCCGGGTGGCACGGGCGTGTCATTTGCCGAAAGGTCCACCTCGCCCCGGGGTGTGTTGAGGATGTGCTGGGGCGAGGTGAATCAGAGGAGCGGAAGGGACGTGAGCCGGCGCCTAGCTGCTGGTCTCGGCCTTCTTCTTGCTGCTCGCGGTGGCACTGGTGGCTTTCTGGCGTTCCAGCAGCGGAGCCAGGAAGCGACCGGTGTGCGAGATCTCCTGCGTGGCCAGTTGCTCCGGTGTGCCTTCGGCGATGATCTGGCCGCCGCCTGAGCCACCCTCCGGGCCGAGGTCGATCAGCCAGTCGGCGGTCTTGATCACATCCAGGTTGTGCTCGATCACGACCACGGTGTTGCCGTGATCACGCAGACGGTGCAACACGACCAGCAGCTGGCGAATATCCTCGAAGTGCAGGCCGGTGGTCGGCTCATCGAGAATATAGAGCGTCTTGCCGGTATCGCGCTTGGCCAGCTCACGCGCCAGTTTGACGCGCTGGGCTTCACCGCCGGACAGCGTGGTCGCACTCTGGCCGAGGCGGACGTAGGAGAGGCCGACATCCATCAGCGTCTGCAGGCGGCGGGCGATGGCCGGAACCGGCGAGAAGAACTCCAGCGCCTCCTCGATGGTCATCTCCAGCACTTCGTGGATGTTCTTGCCCTTGTACTGCACTTCAAGCGTCTCGCGGTTGTAGCGCTTGCCCTTGCAGACATCGCAGGGCACGTACATGTCGGGCAGGAAGTGCATCTCGACCTTGATCAGGCCGTCGCCCTGACAGGCCTCGCAGCGGCCGCCCTTGACGTTGAAGCTGAAGCGGCCCGGCTTGTAGCCGCGGGCGCGTGCTTCCTGGGTGCTTGAGAACAGCTCGCGTATCGGCGTGAAGATGCCGGTATAGGTCGCCGGATTGGAGCGCGGCGTCCGCCCGATGGGGCTCTGGTCGATATCCACCATCTTGTCGAACAGGTCCAGCCCTTCGATGGTGCCGTAGGGCGCGGGCGTCAGGGTGGTGGCCCGATTGAGCTCGCGCGCCGCCAGTGGCATCAGGGTGGCATTGATCAGCGTCGACTTGCCTGAGCCCGAGACCCCGGTGATGCACGTCAGCAGGCCTGTCGGCAGCGTCAGCGTCACATCCTGCAGGTTGTTGCCGGTGGCACCGGTCAGGCGCAGCACCTTGTCAGGGTTGGCCGGAAGGCGGTAGGGCGGCACGGCGATCTCGCGCTCGCCACTCAGGTATTGCCCGGTCAATGAGCCAGGCGTCGCCTCGATCTGCTCCGGTGTGCCCTGGGCGACGATCTCGCCACCATGCACGCCGGCGCCCGGACCGATATCCAGCACGTGGTCGGCGGCGCGAATCGCGTCCTCATCATGCTCGACCACGATCACGGTGTTGCCCAGGTCGCGCAGATGGATCAGCGTCTTGAGCAGACGATCATTGTCGCGCTGATGCAGGCCGATGGACGGCTCATCGAGGATGTACATCACCCCGACCAGGCCGGCACCGATCTGGCTGGCGAGACGGATACGCTGCGCCTCACCGCCAGACAGGGTGTCGGCGCTGCGCTCCAGGGTCAGATAGTCGAGGCCGACATTGACGAGAAATTCGAGGCGCGCCTGGATCTCATGCACGATCTTGGCGGCGATCTCGCCCTTGCGTCCCGGCAGGCTCAGCTTGCCGAACTCTTCCCATGCTTCACCGATCGGCTGACGCACGACCTCGGAGAGTGTGCGGTCATCGACATAGACGTTGCGCGCTTCACGACGCAGGCGCGAGCCGTCGCAGCTCGGGCACGGCTGGACCGCCAGATAGCGGGCGAGGTCCTCGCGCACCATGTTGGATTCGGTCTCGCGGTAACGGCGCTCCATGTTGGGCAGCACGCCCTCGAAGGGGTGCTCGCGGGTCACCTTGCGGCCACGGTCATTCACGTAGCTGAAGGCGATGTCCTCGCGGCCGCTGCCGTTGAGCACGGCGTCACGCGCTTCATCGCTGAGCGACTCCCAGGCCGCTTCCAGCGCGAAGCCATAATGCTCGGCAACGGCCTGCAGCTGGCTGAAGTAGTAGACACTGCGGCGGTCCCAGCCCTTGATGACGCCTTCGGCCAGTGACAGCTCAGGATGGCTGATCAGCTTGTCGGGATCGAAATACTGCTTCACGCCGAGGCCGTCACAGGTCGGGCAGGCGCCCGCCGGGTTGTTGAAGGAGAACAGGCGCGGTTCCAGCTCGGCCAGCGCATAGCCACACACCGGGCAGGCGAAGCGCGAGGAGAAGACGAGGTCTTCCTGTTCGCCATCCATGAAGTGCAGGCGCGCGCTGCCGTCGGCCAGATTCAGCGCGGTCTCGAAGGATTCGGCCAGGCGCTGCTTGAGGTCTTCGCGCACCTTGAAACGATCGACGACGACGTCGATGTCATGCTTCTTGTTCTTCTCCAGCGGCTTGAGATCATCCAGCTCGACGATCACGCCGTCGATGCGGGCCCGCACGAAGCCCTGGGCGCGCAGCTCTGACAGCAGCTGGAGGTGCTCACCCTTGCGGCCACTGACCACGGGAGCCAGCAGCATCAGCTTGCTGCCTTCCGGCAAGGCGAGCGCCTGATCGACCATCTGCGAGATGGTCTGGGCTTCCAGATCAATCGCGTGGTCCGGACAGCGCGGCGTACCGGCGCGTGCATACAGCAGGCGCAGGTAATCGTAGATCTCGGTAATAGTGCCGACGGTGGAGCGCGGGTTGTGCGAGGTCGATTTCTGTTCGATGGAAATCGCCGGTGACAGACCTTCGATATGGTCGATGTCCGGCTTTTCCATCATCGACAGGAATTGACGTGCGTAGGTGGACAGTGATTCGACGTAGCGCCGCTGTCCCTCGGCATAGAGAGTGTCAAAGGCAAGTGATGACTTGCCGGAACCGGAAAGTCCGGTCACCACGATCAGCTTGTCACGCGGCAGTTCGACATCGATGTTCTTGAGGTTGTGGGTGCGCGCACCCCTCACCTGAATCCTGTCCATTGCCACCTCGGGCTGCGTCGATAAAAGCAACGATTATAAGGCGCGGGTGAAACACCCGGCAAAGGCTGCATGCTTTCAAAGCCGCCAAGCGGGCCTTAGAATATGCAGTCCATTGGTGGGCGACCACCGTTGGACGTCACATCTCGGCGACCCACGTGGTCGGCCTCCCTCTTCTTGACTGTCATGCTCCGGAGCCCGCCGCCGCCCATGAAAACCTCTCGACTGCTCGCGCCGGAACGCCGCGCCATCGTCGGCCTTGCCAGCCTCTATGCGACTCGCATGCTGGGGCTGTTCATGGTGTTGCCGGTGCTGGCGCTCTATACCCGTGACCTCGCCGGTGCGACGCCGACACTGGTCGGTGTGGCGCTGGGTGGCTACGGGCTGACCCAGGCACTGTTGCAGATTCCGTTCGGCTGGCTGTCAGACCGACTGGGGCGCAAGGCCGTGATCGGCTTCGGGCTCGGGTTGTTCATTCTGGGCTCGCTGGTCGCGGCGACGGCCGACAGCATCGAGATGATCATCCTCGGGCGCTGTCTGCAGGGCAGCGGCGCCGTGGCGGGAGCGATCATGGCACTGCTGGCCGATCAGACCCGGGAGGAGGTTCGCACCATGGCGATGGCCTCCATCGGCATGTCGATCGGGGTCGCCTTTGCACTGGCGATGGTCGCAGGGCCACTGGCCGCAGATGCCTTCGGCCTGTCGGGGGTCTTCTGGTTGACCGCCGTGATGGCCGTCGCGAGCCTGTTCGTGCTCTGGAAGCTGGTGCCAGCTGCGCCCAGGCGTCAACATCAGGATGTGGGGCTTGATAGGCGCCAGCTCAAGGGTATCCTCGCGAATTCCGCATTGTTGCGCATGGATGTGTCGATCTTTGCGCTGCACATGATCCTGACCGCCTGCTTCGTGGCCATTCCCCAGCAGCTGGTCAATTTCGGCATCGCCCCGGCGCATCACGGCTGGATCTATTTGCCATTGATGGGGCTGGCCTTTGTCGCCATGCTGCCGCTGGTCATCGTGGCCGAGAAGTATCGGCGCATGAAGCCCGTCTTCCTGGGGGCCGTCGCGACCATCGCGACAAGCTTGCTGCTGCTGGGAGTCGATGGCATCGAGCATGCGGGGCTGGCGATGTTCCTCGGCCTGCTGTGGCTGTTCTTCGTCGCCTTCAATCTGCTTGAGGCGACCTTGCCGTCGATGATCTCAAAGCTGGCCCCGGCCGGTGCCAAGGGCACGGCGATGGGGGTCTATTCCACCAGTCAGTTCCTGGGCGCCTTCGTGGGCGGTGTCGGGGGCGGCTGGTTGACCGGGCATTTCGGTCTGAGCGGCGTGTTCTTCGCCATGGGACTGGTCGCCATTCTGTGGCTGGCCGTGGTGTGGGGCATGCAACCGCCGCGACATCTGGGCAGTGAAGTGATCGGCCTGTCACCCGAGGCCGCGCAATTGTCGGCCGTCGAGCTGCAGACACGCCTGCTGGCGATCGCCGGCGTGGAAGAGGCGCTCGTGGTGCGTGAGGAACGGGTCGCTTATCTCAAGGTCACACGCGATACACTGGATGACAAGGCGCTGGCCCGCTTCACTCGCCAGCGTGATGACGAAACTCCGGCAGGCGCGGAAGTGCCTGCCAGCTGAACCCTGACATCGGCAACACATTGCCGGTGCACTCGATACCTTCTCCGGTGCCCATGGCGCGCCGGTCTATTTGCAGGAGTAATCTTCATGGCTCGTGGCGTAAACAAGGTCATTCTGATCGGTAATCTCGGTCAAGACCCGGAAGTTCGCTTCACCCCGTCCGGTAGTGCGGTGTGCAACCTGAACCTCGCGACGACGGACACCTGGAATGATCGCCAGAGCGGTCAGCGTCAGGAACGTACCGAATGGCACCGTGTGGTGATGTTCAACAAGCTGGCTGAAGTGGCCCAGCAATACGTCAAGAAAGGCTCACGCCTGTATATCGAAGGCCGCCTGCAGACGCGCAAGTGGCAGGATCAGAACGGCAATGACCGTTACAGCACCGAAATCGTGGCCAACGACATGCAGATGCTGGATACGCGTGGTGAAGGTGGCGGCGGCAACTTCGCTGGTGGTCGCCCGCAGCAGGCGCCTCAGCAGGGCGGCCAGCAACCGGCCGCAGCCCCCCAGCAGGGTGGCCAGTTCGGTGGTCATCAGCCGGCCCCGCAGCAAGGTGGCCAGTTCGGTGGTCAGCAGCCGGCCCCTCAGCAAGGCGGTCAGTTCGGTGGTCAGCAGCCGGCACCTCAGCAGGGCAACAACTTCGGTGGCCAGCAGCCTGCCCAGCAGAACAACTCCCAGAACAACAATTTCGGTGCGCCGCCCGCGGGCAGCTTCGATGATTTCGATGATGAAATCCCGTTCTGAATAAAGTTTTTCGCCTGTGCGCCGATAGAACGCGCAAGCGATAACGATGAAAAGGCCCTCGTTCAGCGAGGGCTTTTTTTTGAATTAACCATAAGATGTTCGCGTTTTTGTTTATGTAAGCGTCTGTTTTTCATGAATTATTGCTGGCCATGAAAAATGATGCCGAGCGCGACATCCAGTGGCTTGTGCCGCGCGTAAGGGAGGTTGAGCGCCAGTCCATTGCGACTCATACATGCGTTGTAAACGAGCGTTGTGCAAAAAACGCTTCATGGCCGTATTCTCTTGGTATCTCGCCGTTGGACTGCCAGTGTTGTCGGGTGGCAATCCATGGCCTGAGAAGCCTGTCGTGGTACTCCAGAGAGGGTGCTGGCGACATGACGCCGTTGTCGGATTTCCGCCCCTATCTTGCCGACTGTGGCATGCCCCTGATGATTGAGGTTATTCATGCATGGCAGTTATTCCTACCCACTGGTCGCCCTGTCAATCGTGGTCGCCGTGCTGGCTTCACATGCAGCGCTGCAGCTGATTCGTCAGGTCGCGCTGGCCCCTTCGCGCGCCACCAGCCTCGGCTGGCTGGTGGGCGGAGCCGTGGCGATGGGGCTGGGTGTCTGGGCCATGCATTTCATCGGCATGCTGGCATATGAAAGCCCGGCTTCGGTCACCTATGCGCCCGGCCTGACGGCGTTGTCGGTGCTGATCGCGATGCTGGCCTCGGGGCTGGCGCTCTGGGTGAATACGTTGCCACGCCTGACGCCGATGCTGTTGATGACGAGCGGGACCATCATGGGCGGCGGCATCGCCACGATGCACTATACCGGCATGGCGGCGATGCAGATGCACATGCCATACCGCTATGACCCGCTGCTGTTCGCGGTGTCCATCGTGGTGGCGGTGGTGGCCGCGACGGCGGCCTTGTGGCTGGGAGGCTTCTTCTTGCGCCAGCGCCGCCCCAATCGCATCTATCAGGCCCTGGCGGCCGGCGCGATGGGACTTGCGATCGCCGGCATGCATTACATCGGCATGGCGGCGATGGAGATGATGCCGCTGACCACGCCCATCATCTCTCCCGCCGGGGCGGGCATGAACTCCGGGCAGAATCTGTGGCTGGCCCTGGCCATCGCGATCGCGACCCTGGCCGTGCTGGGGCTGGCACTCCTGGCCATCAGTGCCGAGCAGCGCATGCGTCGCAGTCGCCATTACCGCTCGCGTCTGGATGGCCTGCTGGAGTATCGGACCCGGGAGCTGCGTCATGAGCGCGATCAGGTGGCGGTCATGCTGGATTCCATCGATGAAGGAGTGATCAGCCTTGATCACGAGGGCCATATCCAGCACATCAATCCCATCGCTGCCGAACTGTGTGGCTGGGACCCGTCGTTGGCCCGCGGTCGTCCCTGGGTGCGCATCTTGCAGCTGCGCCATGAAGGTACGTTGCAGTCGGTTGCCAGCCAGCTGGAAGGGGTCTTGCAGCGTGGCGAAGTGGTGCACATGTCCAGCCAGACGCTGCTGGTGGCACGTGATGGCAGTGAATGTGCCGTGGAGCTCAAGGCCTCGCCCGTGCGGCGTCGCAATGGGGATGTCGAGGGGGCCGTACTGGTCTTCCGCGACATCAGCTATCGCCAGGCCATGATTCGGCGCCTCAACTTCCAGGCGCATCACGACAGTCTGACCGGCCTGCACAATCGCACCGCCTTCGATGACGCTCTCACCGCGGCGCTGGCCGATGGCGGCTTTCACCAGCTGCTGTACCTGGATCTCGACTTCTTCAAGGTGGTCAACGACACCTGCGGTCACGCGGCCGGAGACACCGTATTGCGCGAGCTCTCCGCGCTGATGCGAGCCCATGTGCGGGAAACGGATGTACTGGCACGCCTGGGGGGCGATGAATTCGCCGTGCTGCTCTATCGCTGTTCTCGCGAGCAGGCCATCGAGCGTGCCGAAGCGCTGTGCGCAGCCGTCAGTGCCTATCGCTACTACGATGAGGGGCGGCCATTCCAGTTGGGCGTCAGTATCGGGGTCGCGCCGGTCGAAAGTGGTGTCCAGGCCTCCGAAGTCCTGCGTCAGGCGGATGGGGCCTGCTACATGGCCAAGCAGAGCGGGCGCAATCAGGTGCATGCCTACCATGACGGAGATGCGGGATTCGAGCGCGCCCAGCGCGAGGTGCAATGGCTGCCGCTGCTGCACGAGGCGCTGGAGAATGATCGCTTCACGCTTTACATCCAGCCGATCCGCTCGCTGAGTGATGCCACCAGCAAGCCCTACTATGAGGTGCTGCTGCGCTACGTCAACGACGCGGGCGAGCACCTGGCCCCGGCGCACTTCATGGCGACGGCGGAGCGATTCGGCCTGATGCCCGAGATTGATATCTGGGTCGTCACCCAGGCGCTGCAGGTGCTGGAGTCCGATGATGGCCGCATCGAATCGGATGCCGTGCTGGCGATCAACCTCTCCGGTCAGAGCATGGGTGACCTGCGCATGCGCGATCAGCTGGCGGCGCTGGTCACGCAAAGCTCCGTCATGCCACAGCGGCTGTGCTTCGAGATCACCGAGACGGCGGCCATCAGCAATCTGGCCCAGGCGCGCGAGTTCATCTACAGCATGCGCCGGCTCGGCTGCAGCTTCGCCCTGGATGACTTCGGCAGTGGCATGTCGTCCTTTGCCTACCTCAAGGAGCTGCCGGTCAACCAGCTCAAGATCGACGGCGCCTTCGTGCGCAACCTGACTCGCGATAGCCTCGACGCCGCCATCGTCTCCGCCATCTGTGGCATCTGTGCCCAGATGGGCATCATCACGGTGGCGGAATATGTCGAGCGTCTTGAGCTGATCCCCGCCCTCGAGCTGATCGGTGTCGACTTCGTGCAAGGCTACGGCATCGGTCGCCCTCACCCGATCGGCGCCCCTTTGATCCCCATCATTCCACGCAACAACGGGCCTGCAGCCAGTCTGCAAGGTTGATAGAATGACACCTTTGCATCGTCGCCTCTTGCGGCGATGCGCCTGTTTGCTGGAGCCTGCCTGTGAAACTCTTGCTGCTAGATGCCGGGCATTGTCTTGGCCTGGGTCTGATTCGTGCGGCCGGTACGCGCGCCGATCTTGAGCTCAACGCCGTCGAGTCTGACCGTATTGGTGCCGATGACATCCGCGCCAGCCAGGCGGATGTCGTCATCGTGCCGCCGTTCGCACGCCCGGCCGATTCCGCACCTGCCGAGGTGATGGCGCATGCCGAGGCGGTGGAGCAAGTGCTGGCCGCCTGCATCGAGACCGGCACACCGCTGGTGTGGTGCGTGGCAGATCAGATGTTCGAGCAGGGCGGCGAAGGCTTGCTCGACGAGGACGAGGTGCCCTCGCCGATCGATACGGCGCTGCGCCGCGTCATCGCGACCGGTGATCGCATCCGTGCCGAGCTGCCCAATCACCTGATCGTGCGTCTTGGCCCGCTGTTCGGCCCGGAAGGGCGTGATGCCTGGCTGCCGACGCTGATCGAGCGCCTGCTGGCGGGGGAAGAGGTGCGTGCCGCCGAAGACGTCATCCTGTGCCCGACCAGTGTCGATGCCGTGGCGATGGCGTTGATCGGCATGCTCCAGCAACAGCGCTGCGGTGCGGGTGCCTGGGGGGCCTACCATCTGGCCGGCACCGAGCCCATCAGCACCTACGCCTTCGTCAGTGTCGTACGCACCCAGTTGATCACCCGTCTCGAGGGGCTGGGCGAGACGGTGGCCGCAGGCCCGCTCAAGGCGCTGACCCTCAATTCCGGTACGCCGCTGCGGCGTGTGCTCAATTGCCGCCGCGTGCTGGACACCTTCGGTGTGCATCAGAAGCCGTGGCGCCTCGAACTATCCCGCCTGATGGATGACTGGATCGCGCAGCGCGCCTCCGGCTCATCTCGCCCTGATTCGATCTGACCTGTGGAGACTGTGCCTGTGAATGCGCTGCGTAGCGTGCTGTTTTATGTAGGTTATTTCATGGCGTTGCTGCTCAGCGCCGTGGTGCTGGTGCCGCTGGCGGCCTGCCTTCCGCTACAGGCGCGCTACCGTGTCCTGCATAGCTACAACCATATCGTGCTGTGGTGGTTCCGTCTGACCTGCGGTGTGAAGGTGCAGGTGACTGGACGTGACGCCTTGCCTGAGGGGGCCTGCGTGCTGCTGGCCAACCACCAGAGCGAGTGGGAAACCATCTATCTGCAGGTGGCCAAGCGCCCGCTATGCACCGTGCTCAAGCAGGAGCTGCTAAAGATTCCGGTCTTCGGCTGGGGGCTGAAACTGCTGGAGCCGATTCCGCTGGATCGCACCCAGCCGGCCAAGGCGCTCAAACAGGTGCTGTCAGTGGGTACCCAGCGCCTCAAGGACGGCTTTACCGTGCTGATCTTCCCGGAAGGCACGCGCATCGCGCCGGGGACGCGCAAGAAGTTCAACAAGTCCGGCGCCGCGATTGCCTGCCGTGCCGGCGTGCCGGTGGTGCCGGTGGCGCACAATGCCGGTGAGATCTGGCCCAATGACAGCTGGATCAAGCGCCCGGGCACCATCCATGTCGCCTATGGCCCGGCCATCGAGACGGCGGGGCGCAAGCCGGATGCGGTGATCGCCGATGTCGAGGCCTGGGTCGAGACCAAGCTGCAGGAAATTTCCAGTGTCCAGCGTCCGCCGCTGGAAGAGGAAGCGGCGGCCGATAGCGTCGGCGCCTGACAGTTTGTCGCGCTTCTGATGCATCCGGTCCCCGCCAGCGAGTACCGGACAGCCACCAAAAAGGCCGCCCCGAAGGGCGGCCTTTTTGTGTCTCACATTGCAGACTGCATGTCTGCTGAACGCGTGCTGAATCAGTCCTGGAAACGTTCCAGAATCAGGCAGGCGTTGGTGCCACCGAAGCCGAAGCTGTTGGACAGCACACGGTCGATCTTGACGCCATCACGACGGGTCGTGACGATGTCGAGGCCTTCGGCGCGGTCATCCAGCTCGCTGACGTTGGCAGACGCGGCAATGAAGTCGTTCTCCATCATCAGCATGGAGTAGATAGCTTCCTGCACGCCAGTGGCGCCCAGCGAGTGACCCGTCAGCGACTTGGTCGAGCTCATTGCCGGACTGGCGGCGCCGAAGACTTCCTGGATGGCCTTGAGCTCGGCCACATCGCCCACCGGCGTCGAGGTGCCGTGGGTGTTGATGTAGTCGATATCGCCATTCACGGTCGCCATCGCCTGACGCATGCAGCGTGCTGCACCTTCGCCGGACGGTGCCACCATGTCGTGGCCATCGGAGGTCGCGCCATAGCCGGTCACTTCGGCGTAGATCTTCGCGCCGCGTGCCTTGGCGTGTTCCAGCTCCTCGAGCACCAGCATGCCGCCGCCGCCAGCGATGACGAAGCCATCACGGGTCTTGTCGTACGGACGCGACGCGGTTTCCGGCGTGTCGTTGTAGCTGGTGGACAGGGCGCCCATGGCGTCGAACAGGCAGGACAGGGTCCAGTGCTCTTCTTCACCACCACCGGCAAACACGATGTCCTGCTTGTTCAGCTGGATCTGTTCCACGGCGCTACCGATGCAGTGGGCAGACGTGGCACAGGCCGAGGAGATCGAGTAGTTGATACCCTTGATCTTGAACGGCGTGGCCAGACAGGCAGAGACGGTCGAGCCCATGGTGCGAGTGACGCGGTAGGGACCGACGCGACGCAGGCCCTTGGCGCGCATCACGTCTGCGGCCTCGACCTGGTTCGCGGAGGAAGCGCCACCGGAACCGGCGATCAGGCCGGTACGCTCGTGGGAAACCTGCTCTTCGGTGAGACCGGAATCGGCAATCGCCTGCGCCATGGAGATGTAGGCATAGGCCGCAGCATCCCCCATGAAGCGCAATTGCTTGCGATCGATGTGGTCTTCGAGATTGATGTCGACAACGCCGGCCACGTGGCTACGGAAGCCCAGCTCGGCGTATTCCTCTTTGCGGCGGATACCAGAACGTCCTTCGCGGAGCGATTCCAGGACCTGCTGGCGATCATTGCCCAGGCAGGAAACAATGCCCAGCCCGGTGACTACCACTCTACGCATGGGAGCCTCCCGTTCAGAAGTTCGCAGTGGAGGTGAACAGACCGACGCGCAGGTCGTTGGCCTGATAGATGTCGCGACCGTCAACTGTCACTGTACCATCGGCGATGCCGAGGATCAGCTTGCGAGTGATGACTCGCTTGATGTTGATGGTGTAGGTCACTTTCTTGGCGGTCGGCAGCACCTGGCCAGAGAACTTGACCTCGCCGCAGCCCAGCGCGCGGCCACGGCCCGGATTGCCCAGCCAGCCGAGGTGGAAGCCCACCAGCTGCCACATGGCATCGAGGCCCAGGCAGCCCGGCATCACCGGATCACCCGGGAAGTGGCAGTCGAAGAACCACAGGTCCGGAGAGATATCCAGCTCAGCAATCAGCTGACCCTTGCCGTGGCTACCGCCTTCCTCACTGATGTGAGTGATGCGATCCAGCATCAGCATGTTGGGAGCAGGCAGTTGCGCATTGCCCGGGCCGAAGAGTTCGCCCTGGCCACAGGCCAGCAGCTCGTCGCGAGTAAAGGAGTGTTGCTTGGTCACTGAGTCATTCCGAGTAGCGGGATGGTAATGCCGTACGAGGCACCTGAGCGCCTGAATGGGGCTAGTCTAATGGCTGGCACCCCTGAATGCACGTGGGGGCCAGACTAAAGGGCAGCAAGGGCGGGTGCAAATAAGTCCTACAGCTGGGGGGAAAGTGGTCGATAGGAGCTAGTGTGTGATTCGCGCGGGATTCCCTTTGCCGGCATCGGTCGCAATCCGCTGGAGCCGTGCCGAGAGTGGCCCGCCCCCTGCAAATGCAGGATCATCCCCGATGACCCCTTCCACCGAGAGCTGCTTATGTGGCCGCAAGCCCACTTCAATCGGCCCCTGATCATCGGGGCGCTCGTTGCCTTGACAGCGCTGCCCTGGTTGCCGGGGCTCGAGCTGCGTCTTGCCGCGTTGCTGCCCGCCGTTCTGGCGGGGCTGGACATCGCGCGCCAGCGTCGTCGCCAGCTGCTGCATCGTCAACTGCTGGAAGCCGCCGTGCACCTGAGCAGTGATGGTCTGGTGATCAGTGATCGCCACAATCGGGTGCTGGCCGTGAACGCTGCCTTCAGTCATATCACCGGTTACGCACCGGAAGAGATCATTGGTCGCAACCCTTCCCTGCTGTCTTCCGGGCGCCATGACGAGGAGTTTCACGCCCGTTATCGCCAGGCGCTCGAGGTCAATGGCCACTGGGAGGGCGAGGTCTGGAATCGGCGCAAGCAGGGGGATGAATACCCCGAGTGGCTGCGGGCACGCCGTATCGAGCAGGGCGGCGACGTCTTTCATGTCGCTCTCTTTACCGATATCACCCGCCACAAGGCACGCGAGCAGGACCTTCAGCGTCTGGGGCTGGAAGACGCCCTGACGGGCCTGCCCAATCGCCGCCGGCTGGGCGACCTGCTGGTCAGTCGCCTCAATGGCCTGCGCGCCGGGGAGGCGATGGACCTGGCACTGATCGATATCGATGAGCTCAAGAGCATCAATGATGCCCTGGGCGCGGAAGGGGGCGATCGTCTGCTGCAGCAGTTCTCCCAGCGTCTGACGGCGCTGGCGCGTGGCGGTGTGGTCGGGCGCATCGGCGGCGACGAGTTCGTCATTCTGCGCTCCACGGCGGGGGGCGAGCATACCGCCTGGGTGGATGAGCTGCGTCAGGTGCTGACCAAGCCCTTCGAGATCGGCGATCAGGCGCTGCACCTTGCGCTGTCGATCGGCAGCTGCCGCGCCCCGGAGGATGGCGCTGATGCCGATGTGTTGATGCAGCGCCTGGAAAGCGCCCTGTATGCCGCCAAGCGACATGGTCGCAATACCGACATGCGCTTCCAGCCCGCACTGGATGCGGGCGGCGATCTGCAACTGGGGCTGGCGAATGACCTGCGGGTCGCCATCGAGAGCCAGGGGCAATTGCAGCTGCACTATCAATGTCAGCACGACGCCAGCACCGGCAAGGTCGCGAGTGTCGAGGCGCTGTTGCGCTGGAAGCACCCGCTGCGGGGGGCCATCTCACCGGCCGAATTCGTGCCGCTGGCCGAGCGCCACGGCCTGATGCTGCGCCTGGGCAATTGGGTGCTGCGCGAGGCGGTACAGCAGCAGGCCAGCTGGCGGCGCGCCGGTCACCGCCTGTGCATCTGGGTCAATGTCTCGGCCTTGCAGCTGATCCAGGGTGGCTTTGAGGCCTCGCTGGCGGGCCTGCTGATGGAGTATGACGTGCCCGCCAGCTCCATCGGGCTGGAGCTGACGGAATCGGTATTGCTGGATGAGCGTGCCGGCGACGTCTCACGACGCCTGGCGGCATTACGCGCTCGCGGCCACCAGATCGCGGTGGATGACTTCGGCACCGGCTATTCGTCACTCGCCTATCTGAAGGACCTGCCGGTGGACAAGCTCAAGCTGGACCGCGCCTTCATCCGCAGTCTGCCCGGCGAGCGTGCGGATGCCGCCATCACCATGGCGGTGCTGGCGATGGCCAAGGGCTTGGGCATGGAGATGATCGCGGAAGGCGTCGAGACCGCCGAACAGCGTGAATATCTGGTATCGAATGGCTGCGGCTGGATCCAGGGGTTCTACTTCTCGCGGCCGGCGCCCGCGGGGGAGGTCATCGAGCGACTCAATGGCTACGAGGCCGGCAATCTGGCCATCAAGGCCGCCTGAGGCGCTCAGGCGCGCTCGGCATGGCCATGCAGGCGTGCGATGCCCAGGCACAGGCCGGCCCAGATCAGCGCCTGGGCCGGTAGCAGCCAGTCGGCGAGGGTCACACTGGCGAGCTGCGCCCCGCCGTAATAGGACAGCGGCGCACTGATGGCACCGCAAGCCGCCGCAAGCCAGGGCCGCTGCCACAACCAGCGCAGTGCATGATGGATCGTGCTGGCGAACAGCGGCCACAGACACCACATCCAGACAGGCAGGGGCAGCCAGTGCGCCCAACCAGGCGTGTCCGAGGTGATGGTGTAGCCACCGGCCAGTGACAGGCTGCCATCCACCACCATGCCCAGCGCCACGAAGGCGGCCAGCCAGCGCAGCTCGCGCAGGCGCTCACCCATCGGCACGATCAGCCACAGATGCACGGCCAGTATCAGCGGCGTGGCCAGCAGGGCGACCGTCGAGCCGCCCAGCACGCAGCAGAACCAGCCGAGCTGGAAGAGCCCGGCATTGAGCAGTGCTCCAGGGCGCTCGGACAGCATGTTCAGGCGTCCCAATCCTGGAGCCCCGCCTGTACCGGACGCGCCCCCGGCCCCCCCAGCAGCAGCTGACAGGTGCCGATGGTGCGCTCGCGGAAGCCCCCCTCGCAGTACGCCAGGTAGTAACGCCACATGCGCACGAAGCGCTCGTCGTAGCCCTGCGCATAGACCTCCCCGAGACGCGCCTCGAAGCGCTGCCCCCAGGCCTTGAGCGTGGCGGCGTAGTGCAGGCCGATATCCTCGAGCTGCAACAGGTTCAGCTGGGTATCCTGCTGCATGGCGGTGAGAATCGCCGCATGGGACGGCAGGAAGCCGCCGGGGAAGATGTAGCGCTTGATGAAGTCCATCTCGCGGCTGGCGGCCACGAAGCGCTGATCGCGAATCGTGATGGCCTGCAGCGCGATCAGGCCTGCCGGTTCGAGCAGGCGCTCGAGGGTCTTCAGGTAGGTCGGCAGATACTGATGGCCGACCGCCTCGATCATCTCCACCGAGACGATGCGATCGAAGCGACCTTCCAGTGCCCGGTAGTCTTCCTTGAGCAGCGTGATGCGATCCTCCAGCCCTTTCGCGGCGATGCGCGCCCTGGTATAGGCGTACTGCTCATCGGAGATGGTCGTGGTGGTCACGCGGCAGCCGCGTGTTCTTGCGGCATGGATCGCCAGCCCGCCCCAGCCGGTGCCGATTTCCAGCAAGTGATGCTGTGGCCCCAGTTCCAGCAGGTTGAACAGCTTCTCCAGCTTGTGGGTCGAGGCCGCCTCCAGACTGGCTTCGGGATAGGGGAACACCGCCGCGGAATACATGCGGTGCTCGCGATCGAGAAACAGCTCGAAGAGATCATTGCCGAGATCGTAATGCGCCGAGATATTGCGCTTCGAACCCGCCAGCGTATTGCGCGCCAGCGCGTAGGCGACGCTCAGCGCCCACTTGGACAGGCGCGACGTCCCGCTGTCCACCGAGTCATTGACCTGTTCGAGGTTGTAGGCGAACAGGCGCACCAGCCCGACCAGATCATCCGTCTCCCACTGGCCATCCATGTAGGCCTCCGCCGCCGCGACGGTGCCACCCAGTGCCATGCGCCGCCAGGCGCGTGAGTCATGGATACGCAGCGTGACGTTGCGCGCGCCGCCCTTGCCCAGCACGTGGCGCTCACGACCTTCCAGCACCGTCAGGCTGCCACCCTCGAGCTTGTCGAGCATGCGCAGCAGGCGTGGCCGCAGCAGCCGCGTCAGGCGGTCCGCTGGTGCCCGGGTCGTGGCCAATGTGGGGGGAGCGGGTTCGAATTGGCTCATGATGAGTTCCTCATGATGAAGACGGCGAGCGCGGATGGTCGAAGATCGGCACGCGCTTGAGCGCCAGACGCAGCGCCTCGAAATGAATGCCTGCGACCGTCTTGAGCGTCATCCAGGGGAAACGCAGCAGCAGGCGATGAAAGGCGCGCGGGGTAGCCGGTTCCAGATGCAGGCTCAGGCTGGCATCGAACAGCGAGTGCTGCGCTTTCCGCGCCGTATCCCCGGTGAGGGGGTGGTTTTCCATGTGCAGCAACAGCTCATCCGCGCTGGGGTCGTTGAAGCGCCAGTGATAGCGCATGCCCATCGGCATGAAGGGCGAGACATGCATGCGCTTGTCGAACTGCGCCGCCTGCATGCGACGCTGCGGGTCCGTACGGGCGGCATACAGCACGCGCTCCCCCCAGGGGATATTGGTCACCTCACCGAGCACGGCGCCCAGCTGGCCTGAGGCGTGATAGAGGTAATAGAGGCGGATCGGATTGAAGCCGATCCCGAAGTGGCGCAGCTGGGTCAGCAGAAAGATGCGCCCCTGCGGCAGCGGCGCGTGATCACCACTGCGGGCAAGCTCACGCTGGCAGGCGGCGCGCACCCGTTCCTCGAGTGGGCCATCGGCAATGTCGTGGACTGCGGCCGGCAGATGGTCACTGTCGCGAAAGGCCAGTGGCGCGGCGTGACTGGCGCTCACCAGGCGCGTGCCGGCCATCAGCGTCGGCAGCTCATCCAGTGCCAGCCATGCCATGGCGACGCGATAGCGAAAGGCATGCTGGCGCGGCGCGTGGCGACGGTGGCGCAGCGTGCCATAGCCGATGCGGCTGGCGGGCGCCTTCAATCGTCTGCCTCGCGCGCATCCAGTGCCTCGGCGACCCGCAGCGCACTCCATACGCCATCCTCGTGAAAGCCGTTGCGCCACCAGGCGCCACAGAAATGGGTGCGGCCCACCGCGCCGTCCTCCTTGGCCTGCGCGCCGGAAATCTGCGTGAAGCGCGCCTTGGCGGCTTCGGCGGCCAGCGTGAAGCGCGGGTGGTCATAGGCATAACGGCCCAGTACCCGAGCGGGATCAATCGCGTCGCTGTCATTGAGCGTGATGCAGAAGGTCTCGCGGGGCGTGTGCTCGCGCTCATCAAGGCGTTGCAGGATGTTCATGTCATAGGTGACGCTGGCCCGCTGGGCGTCGTCGCGCCCATCGAGGCGGTAGTTCCAGCTCGCCCAGGCCGCCTTGCGCCTGGGCAGCAGTGAGGTGTCGGTATGCATCACCACCTCATTGCGCTGGGTCGTGATCGCTCCCAGCACCGCGCGCTCCTGCTCGCTGGCATCGCCGAGCAGCGCCAGTGCCTGCGGTGCATGACACGCCATCACCACCTGGTCGAATCGTTCACGGCGGCCATCGGCATGCTCAAGCGTCACGCCGTCGGCGTCGCGCAGGACCCGGGTGATCTTGCTGTTGAGGCGAATGCGCTCGGCATAGCCCTCGGTCAGCGGTGCGATATAGGTGCGCGAGCCACCGACCAGCGTGAACCACTGTGGGCGGTCATTGACCGACAGCAGGCCGTGATGGCGGAAGAAGCGCACGAAGAACAGCAGCGGGAACTGCGCGATATCCGCGATGCTGGCGGACCAGATCGCCGCGCCCATCGGCAGCAGGTAATGCTCACGGAATACCTGCGAGTAGCCATTGGCATTCAGGTAGCTGCCCAGGGTCGCGCCCTCGGCGAGCTTGCCGTCGTCCAGATCGGCGGCAGCCTGCTTGTTGAAGCGCAGGATGTCGCGCAGCAGGCGATAGAAGCGCGGACGCAGCAGGTTACGTTTCTGGGCGAACAGCGACAGCAGGGTATGGCCGTTGTACTCGAAGTCCTCGGTGGTGGTGTGCACCGAGAAGCTCATCTCGGTGGGCTGATAGGCCACGTCGAGACGTTCCAGCAGGCGCTGGAAATGCGGGTAGGTGCGGTCATTGAAGACGATGAAGCCGGTGTCGATGGCCCAGTCGCTGCCATCGGCGCACTGCACATCCATGGTGGCGGTGTGGCCGCCCAGGCGCTCGGCTGACTCGAAGACATGTACTTCATGCTTGCGACTCAGGTAATAGGCCGCTGACATGCCGCTGATGCCGCTGCCGATGACGGCAATGCGCTGGCGGGGTAGAGGCGCTGTCGCGTAGGTCGTTGTCGTGTTCATGCCACTCCAGAAGAAGAACGCACCATGTCGTCATGAGCAGAAGCGTTGCCGGGTATTCGGCGCGGGCAGGTATTGTCGATCTTGCCTGCCGCGCACTCAGTCGCGGGTCATGCGTAGACCGATGCTGCGTCGCAAGGGGGCGGGCAGGATGCCCAGCAACTTGACCAGCAGCGTGAAGCGGCGCGGAAAATGGATGTCGAGCCGATGACGCGCGAGCCCAGCCACGATCGCCTCGACCGCCTGGTCGACAGTGACCTGCATCGGCATCGGGAAGTCATTGCGCTCGGTCAGCGGTGTCTTGACGAAGCCGGGGTGAATCACGCTGACATCGATGCCCTGGTTGTCGAGGTCCAGTCGCAGCGACTCCAGGAAGTAGCTCACCGCGGCCTTGGAGGCGCCATACGCCTCCGCGCGTGGCAACGGCAGGTAGGCCGAGGCACTGGAGACTGCTGCCAGCTGCGGTCGCTCACCGCCGTCTGCCGCTGCCATGCGCAGTAGCGGCAAGGCGCTTTCGATCACATCCACGGCGGCCTGGAAATTGGTCGCGAACACGCGGTGGACCAGGTCTGCCTCGAATTCCCGTGCATCCAGATATTCGCAGGTGCCAGCGTTGAGCAGTGCAAGGTCGAGTCCACCAAAGCTGGCCTCTATCTGGCTGGCCGCCGCGCGGATGGCCTCACGGTCGGTGAGGTCGAGGGTCACGACCAGCGCTTCCCCGGGGCCTTGCTCGGCATCGGCTGCGATGGCCTCCAGCTTGTCGGCGGAGCGCGCGCTGAGGGCGACCCGGTGGCCATCCGCCAGCAGCCGGCGTGCCAGACCTTCGCCGATGCCGGAGCTGGCGCCGGTCAGCCAGATGCGTTTGCGAGCCTTTGCGGTCGTCGATGCGGTCGTCGATGTGGTGCTCGAACCATGACTGGCCATTTCCCCTCCTTGGCATGTATGTGTCTGGCGTGCCTGACTGTGTCTGTGTGCCTGTGTGCCTGCGTGTCTGCGTACCTGTGCCTTGCCTGCCTGGCCTGCCTGGCCTGGCGGATCTGGATGGCACTGACTCAGAGAACGCCGGGCGTGTCCGTATGGATGTCGCCAGGGCTCAGCCCTCTTGCTGCTCAATCCATGCGACGTTTCAGCAGGCCGATCACGCTGCGCAGTACGGGCACCTGCTCGTAGAGCAGCTCGCCGGCATCGAAGAAGTCACGATGTTCGATGACTTTTCCGTCTCGGAACTCGAGGCGTGAGGCACCCTGCACGCTGATGTCCTTGCCCCCGTTCAGACGGGGATGGCGATAGGTCATCGTCCAGCTGAGCCAGGCAAGTCCCTGTTCATTGCCTTCATCCGCATTGCCTTCATCCGCAGGGCCGGCGGCTTGCGCTTGCATCGGCCCCAGCGGGTGATGAAAGACGAAGTCGATGGCGGCGACATTCATGTACAACCCTGAGAAATAGGCGTTGAGTGCCGTCAGGCCGCGGACTTCATGCAGGGGGTCGCGAAAGACGATATCGTCACTGTAGACTGATTTGAGCAGTTCTGTAGAGGTTTTGTCCAGCTTTTCGTAAAGACGACATACCCGAGTCAGGGCCGGGCTCATCTCGTCGGGTAGCGATTGCATGGCAATGCTCCTGAAGGGGCGGGAGACAAGAGCGGCCTGCTGAAGATCAGCAGGCCGCTTGAGGGGTCATTCGCTTTTTGACAGCGCCTTGAAGGTATCCAGCGCCCGCTGGCGGGCGGCCTTGTGGTCGACGATCGGTCGTGGATAGCCCGTCTGTTGGCAGTCATCCGCACTGGGCTGGTGGCGCCGCTTGGCCGGCAGCTCGGCCAGCTCCGGCACCATGCTCGCGATGAACTCGCCGTCCTTGTCGAAGCGCTGGCCCTGGGTGGTCGGATTGAAGATGCGGAAATAGGGCGCGGCGTCGGTGCCGGTGGAGGCCGCCCATTGCCAGCCACCATTGTTGGCGCCCAGCTCACCATCGACGAGATGGGTCATGAAGAAGGCCTCGCCGCGCCGCCAGTCGATCAGCAGGTGCTTGGTGAGGAACATCGCCGTCACCATGCGCAGGCGATTGTGCATCCAGCCGGTCTGCACCAGCTGACGCATGGCGGCATCGACGATGGGGTAGCCGGTGCGGCCCTCGCACCAGGCGGCGAAGCCTGCGTCGTCATCGCGCCACTGCAGGGCCTCGGTGTGGCGCTGGAAGGGGCGGTGACGATTGACGCGCGGGAAGCCGACCAGGATGTGCTGGTAGAACTCACGCCAGATCAGCTCGTTGACCCAGCTGGTCAGGCCGACATCGCCATCGGCGAGGCTGCCGTTCTCTGCCAGTACGGCGGCGTAGCATTGGCGGGCCGAGATCATGCCCAGCGCCAGATAGGGCGAGAGCTCGCTGGTGCCACGGGTGGCGGGAATATCGCGCTGCTCGTGGTAGCGGCGCGCGCGGAAGGTCAGAAAGCGTTCCAGCCGCTCCTGCGCGGCCTCTTCGCCGGCCGGCCACAGCTCGGCGTCCAGCGCTGTCGCCGGCTCGCCCTTGAGCGTCTCGGGCAGTGGCGGGATGGCATCGCCGTGGATCTCGCGCCCCTGGGCGTCACGGGGCGTGGCTTGCACTTCAGGTGCCTCGTTCAGCGCCAGACGGCGGGAATCGACTTCCTTGTGCCAGCGCTTGGAGAAGGGCGTAAAGACGCCGTAGTAATCGCCCTTGCCGGTCAGCAGCTCGCCGGGCGTGAAGGCCAGCATGTCGGTGTAGCGATGCAGGCGGACGTCGCTCTCGGCAAGGCGCTCGCGCACGCGCCTATCGCGTTCACGCTCATTGACGGCATATTCGTCATTGAAGTGCAGAGCCTGGGCACCCAGCTGATCGCACAGCGCGGCCAGCGCCTCGGGCACCTCGGCGAAGGTGTCGCAGTCGAGCACCTTGAGCGGGATGTGATAGCCGGCGAGCGCCTGTTGCAGGACATGCAGGCCGCGGCGCAGGAAGTCGAGCTTGTTGGCGCCGTGGCCGTGCTCGACCCACTGCGCCAGGCAGGGGGCGACGACGGCCACGACCGGGCCGCGTGCGGCAGCCTGCGAGAGAGCAGTGTTGTCGTGTACGCGCAGATCACTGCGCAGCCAGACCAGCTGCAGGGGAGCCCCCGCTGGTGCGGAGGCGGGGGAAGAGGCGGATGGTGAGTCAGATGACATCGGGGCTCCTTGGCGATCGGTGAAACCAATGCCGAGCAGGAGCCTGCGATCAACGTGCCATCAAGGACCTCAGGCGAGCGACCGCCTGAATCGGGTCGGCCCCCAGGCCTTCAATGGGCCCGTCTACCAGCTCCTGCTGGCGAATCTGGGCGGCCGGGCCAGCGATGGCCAGCGGCACGCTCAATTGTTCCGCGACCCGCGGCAACTGACGGCGCATGACATCCGAGCGCTCGGCCTGGGTGCCGACCAGCACCACGGCCTGTGCCTGCAGGCGCTCTGCGGCCAGCGGCAGCTCCGCCAGCGGCAGTGGGCCATCCAGCAGGCTGACGTGATAGCCGGCGTCGCTGGCGACCAGCGCGAACAGCAGCAGCCAGCTCAGGCCCGGCTCTTCCGGCAGGCGCGTCAGCGTGATGTGCGGGGCGTGACGCTCCTGATTGGCAAACACCAGCCGGGCACCGATGCGCGAACGCAGGAAGCTCTCGAAGAAGCACTGGGCCAGGCGGGTGCCGAAGGTGGCGGTGCCGCGCTCCTCGAGCTGCTCGAGCAGCGGACGCCACAGGCGCTCGACCACGCTGCTGACCGGGTACAGTGCCAGACTCTGGTTGTACAGCTCGGCCAGGCGCGCCTCGTCCTGGGCGTCGATGGCGGCCAGTGCCAGCTGCTGCTGGCCACTCCAGCTGCCTTCGTCCGGCATCGGCGTGCTTTCCGGCTGCGGCTGGTCGAGCAGCTCGCGTACCTGGCTGACAGGTACTCCGCGGTTGAGCCACTGCAGGATGTGTTCGATCCGCTCGATGTCCTCGCGGGCATACAGGCGATGCCCCTTGGGCGTACGGCGGGGCTCGATCAGTCCGTAGCGGCGTTCCCAGGCTCTCAGCGTGACCGAATTGACGCCGGTCAGGCGAGAGACTTCGCGGATCGGAAACAGCGGCGAACTGGCAGTTTCCGTGGCCTTGTCAGTCATGAATGGTGTTACCTCTGGCGGTGACGAGGCATCCCGGGTGAAGCACAGGTGAGGACGACACACAGGGTAAAGTTGAAGTGTCGTCACTTGGGGCGCTGTGGGATACCGGCAATGCATCTTGTGCACTAGCTGTACATGTGGGCATCAGGATGGCGCAGCCGCCAGAGCCTGACAAGAGGCAAGCTGCGTCGCATCCCCGGTGCGCATGTTTTGAAGGTGCATCACAGCGCCTTTGACGCCGAAGGTCCCGTCATGAAATCGGCCGTCTAGGCGTTGTCCTGTTGCTCCACAATCTGGATCAAGGCCTCGACAAAGGCCGGATGTGCACCCACCGGGTCAAGCAGACTGATGGGGCAGTCGGGGTGCTGGCGCCGCGAGTCATCCAGCATGGCGGGCACGTCTTCACGCAGATGACGGCCGGCCGCGAAGAACAGCGGCAGGATGTCGATACGCGCGGCACCGTCTGCCGCCAGGGCATCGATGGTGTCGGTCAGCAGCGGATCGCACAGCTCCATATAGGCCAGGCGCGTCGGGCGCTTGAGGCGGGAAGCCAGCGTGGCTTCCAGTGCCTCGAAGGGCTCGCGCCAGCGCGGGTCACGTGACCCATGGGCCAATAGAATCAAGGCGTTGTCGTGATCTGTGGACGTAGTCATGCAGCTATCCTGTGAGCGATGAGGGGTCGCGGCAGCGTATCAGCTGTCGGCGAGGGTGTTGAGCAGCTGTTCGGCTACCTCGTGTCCTGACAGCCAGGCGTCCTCGACGCGCGGGCCACGCAGGGCGTCTCCGGCCAGCCATAGCCCGGATGACCCTTGGCCGCAGACATTGTGGACATAGTCCTTCTGGTCATAGCCCTTCTGGCCGGCTGCCGCTGAAGTCTGCGGCAGCGTCTGGGTCGGGTGAGCGTAACGCCAGCGATGCGCCGCAAGGGTGACCTTGCCCTGGCTCCAGCCCGGCGCCAGCTCGCGGAGCTCCGGCAGTGCCTCGAAGGCCTGCCACAGCAAGGTCGCGACCTCCTGTGGCGACTTCTCCAGATTCGCCCGACTCCAGCCGGCGGTCGCCAGCAGGCTCAGGGTCTCTTTGCTCTGGGTCTCCTTGGCATGTGACGGTGGCTGGCGGCCGGGACGCGAATGCTGGCGCATCACGCAGCGGAGCGGGCCATCATCGCCGCGACTGACCAGCAACCCTTGCCAGTCAGCGTCGCCCCCCAGCGCGGGTAGTGGCGTCTCCAGAGTGGCCATCAGTGTCCAGGTCGGCGCCATCTCCACCTGCGCCAGCGCCTCACTCAGGGCCGGGGCCAGCGAGTCCTCGCCGAGCGCCACCCCCTGGGCGTCGGTGCCGGACGTGCTCAGCAGGGCGCGTGCCTGTGGCGCCGGTGCGCTGATCACCACGTGATCGAAGGGGCCGTGCTGATCACCGTCGCTGTCCTCGAGCCGCCAGCGCTTGCCTGATGCTGTGCCTTCGTCCGCGATCAGGCGCGTGATGCGCGTTTCGCTGTGCAGACTGGCGTGGGCCGGCAGCTGTTCACTGAGGTGGCGGCTCAGGGCGCTGATGCGCGGACTGGCCACGTAGCGGATGGAATCATCGCGCAGCCGCTGCCATTGGCTCTCGTCAGACGCCGACTTGCCGAGGCTCAACAGTCTCTCACCCCAAGTTGCGACGACGCCTGCGGCCCGCCACTGCTCGAGCGCGGACTGGAAGCGTGGATCACGCGCCGTGAAGTATTGCGCGCCGATGTCGATGGGGCCTTCGCTCGTTCGGCGACTGGCCAGGCGTCCGCCGGGGCCGCGTGCCTTCTCGAAAATCGTCACCGCATGGCCCTGTGCGGCCAGTCGGGTGGCGGCGGACAATCCGGCGATACCGGCACCGATGATGGCGATGGACGATACTGGCATCTGGAGGCGACTCCTGCGCAGGCGGTGTTCAGGGGGGAACGGGTCGTCATGTGACCCGACAGCAGATACGCTAAAGTTAACTTCTTGCGCATAATTGTACAATATAAGTATAGATTTATGGCGGAAGTCGGCACACTCGATGCTTCATCGCCGAGGAGGGCAACATGCGAATATTGATAACAGGTGCAACGGGGTTCGTCGGCCAGGCGCTGTGTCAGTCACTGGCGGCGGCGGGCCACTCGCTGGCGGTCGTATCGCGCCGCCCTGAGCGTGCTGAGCGCCAGTTTGCCGACCTGGGGCTGACGGTGGTCGCGGCGGATTCGTCACTGGCCTTCAAGGATTGGCAGCCTGAGGGCATCGTCAATCTGGCGGGGGAGTCGATAGCCGGACGGCGCTGGAGCGAGGATCACAAGCGTGAGCTGCGCCGTTCGCGGCTGGAGACCACCGAGCATCTGGTGATGCTGTGTCAGCAGCTGGCCGCCGAAGGCCATCCGCCGCAGGTGATGGTGTCCGGCTCGGCGATGGGCTATTACGGCGCACAGCCCAAGGCGGGCGAGCCGGACGATGTCGAGATCGACGAGCAGGCGACGCCCCACGACGATTTCAATCATCGCCTGTGTCGCGACTGGGAAGCGGCCGCCATGCCCGTCACCGAATACGGCGTGCGACTGGCCATCATCCGCACTGGCCTGGTGATGGAGGCCGATGGCGGCACGCTGGCCAAGCTGCTGACGCCCTTCAAGCTCGGGCTCGGGGGGCGGCTGGGTGATGGGCGCCATTACATGCCGTGGATCCACCGCCACGACATGATTCGCATCATCGAGCGTCTGCTGGCGGATGACAGTCTCAGCGGTGCCTTCAATGCCAGCGCGCCGCATCCGGTCACCAACATGGGCTTCACCCACGCTCTGGCCCGCGGTCTGGGGCGTCCGGCGATTCTGCCGCTGCCGGCCAAGGCGCTTGAGCTGGGGTTGGGAGAGATGAGTACCCTGCTGCTGGAAGGCGCCCGCATGGTGCCGGCGCGTCTGCTGGCTGCCGGCTTCACCTTCGATTACCCGACCCTCGACGTGGCCTTCGCCGATATCCTGTCACGCAAGTGAGCCTTGGCAGCAAGGCGACGCTAGAAGGGCAGCGGCGCTTCCAGCACCAGTGGCGGTGCCTCGCTGTCGCTGGCTGGCGGAATCACCAGACGTGCCGCATGCAGCAACAGGCGCAGGCTGGCATTGAGTGCCGCTCCGCGCGCATAGAAGCCATCGCCGATGATCGGATGGCCGAGCGCCAGCATATGCAGGCGTAGCTGGTGTGAGCGCCCGGTATGCGGCGTCAGCGCTACACGGCTGGCGGCGAGGGTCTGAGGCGTACCATCCGGGCGCTGGCCCTCGAGCGTCAGATGCTGCTCGACCCGATAATGCGTCAGTGCCGACTTGCCATGCGTGAAGTCGACGATCTGACGCGGGCGGCGTGGCCAGTCACAGCGCAGCGGCAGGGCGATGCTGCCCTCGGCGGGCGTGAGATGCCCTGCCACCACGGCCAGGTAGCGTTTCTCGATGGTGCGCGACTGGAAGAGCCGCGACAGCCGCCGCTGGCCCTCGACGTTGCGCGCCACCAGCAGCACCCCGGAAGTCGCCACATCCAGGCGGTGCACGGCGCGGGTATCGTCGCTCAGCTGGCACAGGCGCGAATGGACACTGTCGAAGCGCGAGGGATCACGCCCCGGTACCGAGGGCAGCTCGGCCGGCTTGTCGATGGCCCACCAGTCATCGCCCGCAGCCAGCAGCGACAGTCCCACCTTCGCGACACGCTCGCCTTCCTCGGCCAGGCGCTCTCCCCGCCAGCTCTGCCCTGACGCTGCCTCGTCGCTCTCTGGATATGATCTCGCCATGAGGGTGCTCTGTAGTAATGAAGCGATAGGATGAAACAATAGGGGTGAAGCGCAAGTGATGAAGCGTAAGTGACGGACCGCGAGTCGTGGCACGCAAGCGATGGCATCGTCGCGGCCGCTGGTCGATCTGGCAAGTCCAGCGGGCCATTGTCGCTGGCGCACATGGCAAAACGCCCCACCTGCCGATGGCAGGTGGGGCGTTTCAGGTTCATCACTGACGCCTGCGGTCAGCTCAACGCTCGTGGGCATCCACGGTGACGATGACGCGCACGCTGTCCAGACGCAGACGGGTGGTCTCGATGGCGCCATCCAGCGCGGCACGTTCCTGCCGCAGCGCTTCGAGCTCTTCCTCGCGCACGGCCGGGTTGTGGCTGGCCAGGGCTTCCAGGCGCGCCAGTTCGGCACTGAGCTGCTCGCGCATCTGCTGCTGGGCCTGCTCGACGATGGTCGGCAGTTCGCGCTCGGCTTCCTGCTCGGCATCGCTCATCAGCTTGCGCAGCGTGGCGTGGCTCTGCTTGATCAGGTCACGCGCGACCGCCTTCTTGACCGGCTTGAGGTTCTTGGCCAGTCCGCCGAAGGAGACCTTGTCGGACAGGTTGCTGCCGGTTTCATCCAACAGGACACGGATGGCGGTCGGCGGCAGGAAGCGGCCCAGACGCAGGCCGCGCGGCGCGGTGGACTGGGTGCGGAACACCACTTCCGTCATCAGGCGGCCACCGGGAATCGCCGGGTGCTTGAGCAGCGCCAGCGCGGTGTTGCCCATCGAGCCGTCCAGGATACGGACCAGCATCTCGCGTACCAGCGGGTGCTCCCACGACAGGTGCTGCACGTCTTCGCGTGACAGCGCGGTGGCGCGGTCACTGGTGACGCTGAAGCCTTCCTCGCCCTTCACCAGCCCCGGCAGGCCGTCGAGCATGTGCGGGCCCGGTGCCAGATAGGTGATGCCGTCGCCGAGATCCCGGCTCTCGATGCCGAAGATGTCGAAGGCGCGCTCCAGATAGCCGGGCAGTGCCTTGTCGTTGTCCAGCGTCTCGATGGCGGCGATGACTTCCTCGGCGCGCTCGTGACGGCAGGCATTGAGTTCCAGCAGGCGGTTGCGGCCGGACTGACGCTCTTCCTGCAGGGCATCGAAGCGCTCGCGGGTCTGCTCGATGATGCTGTCGATCTCTTCGCTGTCGAGCAGGGCTTCTTCCAGCTCGTCGCCGAACTGGGCGTAGAGCTCGCTGCCGATGCCGTGCGGCGCGCTGAAGGCGTCCATGCCGTCACGGTACCAGCGCAGCAGCTGGGCGCCCGGCGAGCCTTCGAAGACCGGCACGTGGATCTCGATCGGGAACTGCTGACCGATGCGATCCAGACGCCCGATGCGCTGTTCGAGCTGGTCCGGATGTACCGGCAGGTCGAACATCACCAGGTGGTGACAGAACTGGAAGTTGCGACCTTCCGAGCCGATTTCCGAGCACACCAGCAGCTGCACGCCTTCCTCTTCGGAGGCGAAGGCCGCGGCGGCACGGTCGCGCTCGACCAGGCTCATGCCCTCATGGAAGACCGGCGCATGCACGCCGCCCAGCACGCGCAGGCCTTCGGACAGCTCACGCGCGGTATCGGCGGTATGACAGATCACCAGTGCCTTCTCGTTGCCGAGGTCGGTCAGGGTTTCCAGCAGCCACATGACGCGCGGGTCGATCTGCCACCAGGGCTCCGCGTTCATGCGGTCATCGGGCAGGGCGCGATACATCTCGTCGAGGAACAGCACCACCTCGGGGTGGTTCATGCCGGTCTCGATCAGCAGGTCATCGAGATAGTCCTCGTCACGCTCCAGCTTGCGCACCACGCGACGGTAGGAGGAGGGCAGCTCCAGCTCGTGGACGTGCAGGCGACGCTCGGGGAAGCCGGCGACATGGGTGCGTGAGTTGCGGAACATCACACGGCCGGTGCCGTGGCGGTCGAGCAGCTGGTCGCGCAGCTGGCGACGCGCGCTGTCGCGCTGGGCATCGTCGGCATCGCTGTCCATCAGGGTGTCGAGCAGGGCGCGGCTGTCGCTGTCATCCAGCACGCTGGCGAGGCTGTCGAGACCGGATTCATCGGCGGGCAGCGCTTCCAGGGCGTCGATGGCGCTGGCGACGGCCACATAGCCCTGTTCCTCGGCCTTGAAGCGCTCGATGTCGTGATAGCGCTCCGGGTCGAGCAGGCGCAGGCGCGCGAAGTGGCTCTCGAGCCCCATCTGCTCCGGCGTGGCGGTCAGCAGCAGCACACCGGCGGTCTGGCGAGCGAGGGATTCGACACAGGCGTAGCCCGGGCCGACCTTGTCTTCGCTCCAGTCGAGGTGGTGGGCCTCATCGACGATCAGCATGTCCCAGTCGCAGGCGGCAGCCTGGACCTGACGCGACGGGTTGGCGAACAGCCAGTCCTGGCTGGCCAGAATGATCTGGTTGCCTTCGAAGGGATTGCGCGTGCCGTAGGCCTTGCACTGCTCCTCGTCGAGCAGCGAGACATCCAGCGCGAAGCGGCGCAGCATCTCGACCAGCCACTGGTGGGTCAGGCTCGCCGGTACCAGGATCAGCGCACGGCTGGCGCGGCCGCTGAGCAGCAGGCGGTGCAGGATCAGGCCGGCTTCGATGGTCTTGCCGAGGCCGACTTCATCGGCCAGCAGTACCCGCGGCGCGTGACGGCGCGAGACTTCATCGGCGATGTAGAGCTGGTGCGGCACCAGGTCGACCTTGGGGCCGGACAGGCCCAGCGCCGGGCTCTGCTCAACACGATGGAAGTGGCGCAGGGTGCGGTAGCGCAGGTCGAACCAGTCATTGCGGTCGACCTGGCCGGTCAGCAGGCGATCACGTGCCTGATTGAACTGCATCTTGTCGTTCAGGCGGGCTTCGGGAAGCTCGATGAGCTCGCCGGCATGCTCGCCGCTGCGCTCACAGATGTAGACGATCTGGCCGCGCACTTCCTTGAAGTCATCGACGATCAGCCATTCGCCATCGTCGGACTGGATGCGGTCGCCATTGCCGAAGGCCACCCGGGTAAGGGGCGCTTCGCGCAGACTGTAGGTGCGGGTTTCTTCGCTGGCGGCAAAGAGCACGGTGACGGTACGGAAGTCGACATTGAGGATGGTGCCAAGGCCGAGATCAGCCTCGCCGTCACTGATCCAGCGCTGACCGGGAATGAAGTCGCTCATGAAGCCTCGGGGTAGGACAAAGACGGGAATCGGGAATACAGGGGCGCGGTATCTTACCGGATCAGACGCCGTGGCTTAAGCGCCTTTTCTTGCGGCGAGCGTCTTTGTCGCACCGAGCGAGGCCACCAGGGTGTCGCACTATGGCCGTGACGCCGGTAGCAGGGCGTCCAGCTGGGCGCGGCTCAGCTCGCCGATATGACGCTCGATCAGCTGTCCGTCGCCATCGAAGACGAGGGTCGCGGGCAGTCCCTGCGCCTCGGCCAGCGCCATCAGTTGCATGGCGGGGTCGAGCAGCGCGTACTCGAGCGTCAGCTGTTCGCTTTGCAGAAAGCGGGTCACCGCCAGTGCCTGCTCGCCCTGATTGGCCAGTACCACGGTGACGCCGGGTGCCTGATCGACCTCTGCCAGCAGTGGCATCTCGCGCCGGCAGGGCGGGCACCAGGTGGCCCACAGATTGACGATCACGCGCTCGTCCTGGATGTCATTCAGCGCCACGGGGCGGCGATCCAGATGATTGAGGGTGATGGCAGGCATCGCTTCGATGGCGGAGTCATTGCCCAGCGGGTCGAGTTGCTTGAGGCCGAGGAAGGCGGTCAGCCCCAGGGTCAGACTGCCCAGCGCGATGACCTGGCGAATCGCGCCATGCCGGCGCAACAGCCACAGGCTGGCCAGGGTCGCGGCCAGCATGCCGCCGAGCAGGTGGTAGCCCGGTTGCCACAGCTTGAGGATATCCAGCGGCGCCTGCTGATAACTTGCCCAGTGCAGCGCGACATGAGTGAGGCGCGCGCCGATCACCCAGCTGACCAGCATGCGATTGAACCAGTGCGAGGGGCTCAGTGGGGGAGTATCGTGAGCGGGCGCGGTCGTGCCCCTGGCGTGCATGCGTGCCAGCAGACGAATCAGCAGCGAGAACTCGATCAGCATCACCAGGGCTGCCACGAAGGCATAGAGGCGTTCGACGGAAATCAGGGCAGGGCCCAGGGCGATGGCGTCCATGCGGTTATCCTCTGGCGGTGTCCGGGGGAGCGTTCAGGGCAGCAATACCTGTCGGCCTGTATGTGGCAAGTGCTTGGCAAACGCGCGGCAGGCGCTGCAGTCGCGAGGCTCGAGTATGCGATAATCGACGGACTTCGACATCCACGCCTCGCGCGCTGAGCATTGCTCTGCCGCCGAGGACGCTGCAAGGATATCCCCATGCTGTCACATCATTATGACCGTAGCCGTGCGATCGCCGTTGCCAGTCAGGCCAGCGGCCTGATCGCCATCGTCGCGCTGGAGACCTGGCTTGGCGATGCCGCCCGCCCTTGGCAGGGGCTGGTATTCGCCCTGATGCTGGCCTTCGGTCTCGGCCTTGCCCTGCGCAGTTACTACCTCAGGCAAAAGGCCCGTCGCGACCGTGAACGTGCTGGTCGCGAGCGGGCCCGCAAGGCGAGTGACAGCTGGATGTCCGACTGACTCGCCGCTCGATACGGTTCAGTGCGCGCTATGAATCAGTAACTCTGCAGGCGGTAGCCGTCGCGCTCCATGCAGTATTTCAGCAGTGTCTGCTTCTCGTTGGCGGACTTGTCGGTCAGGCCAAGCTCGTACTGGCAGCCCGCATAGGTATTGTGGGCTTGTGTGCTGTTGGCACCTGGCTTTTCCCATTGGGCGCGCGGGCTGGCGCAGGCGGAGAGCAGTGAGGTCAGCAGCAGGGACAGCAAGGCAAGACGCAGTGTGTGCATGGGGCACCCTGAGGGATGTAGCGCGTTGGGGAGCGCGTCGCAGACGCGAGCAAGCAGAAGCAGGCTTGTGAGGC
This sequence comes from Cobetia sp. UCD-24C, assembly GCF_001306765.1. Classification (NCBI taxonomy): domain Bacteria; kingdom Pseudomonadati; phylum Pseudomonadota; class Gammaproteobacteria; order Oceanospirillales; family Halomonadaceae; genus Cobetia; species Cobetia sp. UCD-24C. Next base: position 67,465 of record NZ_LJTD01000011.1, read on the forward strand.
AGGAAAAACCTTCCAGCATCAAAAAAGCCGCTGATCAGTGATCAGCGGCTTTTTCATATATCTGGTCGGAGTAGCAGGATTCGAACCTACGACCTCTGCCTCCCGAAGGCAGCGCTCTACCAAGCTGAGCTATACTCCGATGCGTCGTGAGCTTGTCTCGACGGAGGTGAATTATACGCAGGCAGCTTTGCTTTGCAAGCCCTTGAGGTCAAAAAGTTTTATCTGAGTCTCAAGGGGCAATTCCGCTGTCGAGAAGCGCGCTTCTCTTCACCTCATCCTGCCGGCGCTTCTCGCCACGTTGGCGGCGGTTTTCTGCTGTCATGATGGACTGACTGACCCACTGGCTGACGACCTGCCAGGCAGGCCATCGTCATGCGGGTATCAGGCCTGGCGGCCGACGCTCAACAACGCGATGCGCTCGAGGCTGTCGCGGAATTCGCTCTCCGGCAGTGCCTTGAGCTCGCTCAGGGCGTTGTCGGCCATCTCCTGGGCACGGCTGCGGGTATAGTCGAGGCCACCCGTGAGGCGCACCACTTCCAGTACCTCGTCGAGCTGCTCCAGTCCACCTTTCTCGATGGCGCCGCGCACCAGACTGGCCTGGGCCGGGCTGCCGACCTGCATGGCGCGAATCAACGGCAGGGTCGGCTTGCCTTCGGCCAGGTCATCACCGACGTTCTTGCCCATGGTCTCGGCATCGCCCTGATAGTCGAGCAGATCATCGATCAGCTGGAAGGCGAGGCCCAGGTAGCGGCCATAGTTCTGCAGCGCGCTGACCTGTGCCGGGGTCACGGTGTCGTCGGTTTCCCTGGCCAGAATCGCGCCGGCATGTGCGGCCGCCTCGAACAGCATGGCGGTCTTGCCGTGGATGGTCTCGAAGTAGGCGGCTTCATCAATGTCGGCATTGCCGATATTGGTCAGCTGCAGGACTTCCCCTTCGGCGATGGTGCAGGTGGCAGCGGAGAGAATCGCCATCACGTTCATCGAGCCGACTTCGACCATCATCTGGAAGGAGCGCGAATAGAGGAAGTCACCGACCAGCACCGAAGGCGCATTGCCCCAGGTGTCGTTGGCGGTGGAGCGGCCACGCCGCAGGCTGGATTCATCCACGACATCATCGTGCAGCAGGGTCGAGGTGTGCATGAATTCGATCAGCGCGGCCAGATGAACGTGTTTCTCGCCTTGATAGCCCAGCGCGCGGGCTGCCAGCAGCACCAGCACCGGGCGCAGGCGTTTGCCACCACTCTGGATGATGTACTGACCGATGGTCTGGACCAGCGGCACGCGCGACTCGAGCTGCGCGAGGATGGTGCGGTCGACGGCGGCGAAGTCATCTGCCACTGCCGCGTGAAGGGTCGATGCGTCGGCTTGCATGAGATCGTCGTGCCCGTAGCGAGAGGTGAGGCCGCCGTGGCGTGCCGTTTGGCGGTAATGCTATGGGGCACCCCTATGGCCGTCAAGGCGTGCACCCGCGCAAGGACGCTGGCTGGCGGCCGATTGGCCGCGTAAACCTTGACATTGCTTGTCGGTCGCGGCACGTGGCGCTATAATACGCGGCCGTGACTCATCCCGCTCCCTGTCAGATGGCTCCAGAAGGGGCGCCACTCGCAGCAGGCCACCCAAGAGCACACCCTTGATGAGTCCGATGGAGAGAATCATGTACGCAGTTATCAAGAGCGGTGGCAAGCAGTACCGCGTTCAGGAAGGCCAGACCCTGAAGCTCGAGAAGCTTGAAGTCGCGACTGGCGAAGCTATCCAGTTTGACGAAGTCCTGATGGTCGCTGAAGGCGACGACATCAAGGTCGGCGCTCCGCTGGTTGAAGGTGCCAAGGTTTCTGCCGAGGTCGTGTCTCACGGCCGTGGCGACAAGGTCACCATCATCAAGTTCCGTCGCCGGAAGCACTCCATGCGTCGTGCGGGCCACCGTCAGTGGTTCACCGAAGTCAAGATCACTGGTATCTCTGCTTAATTGCAGCGCTACCCACCATAGGAGAATTATCCAATGGCACATAAGAAGGCGGCGGGCTCTACCCGCAACGGTCGCGATTCTGAATCCAAGCGCCTTGGTGTGAAGCTGTTCGGTGGCCAAGCGGCTATCGCCGGCAACATCATCGTGCGTCAGCGCGGCACCCGTTTCCACGCTGGTACTGGCGTCGGCATCGGCAAGGACCACACTCTCTTCGCTCTGGCCGACGGCCACGTGAAGTTCGAGACCAAGGGTCCGAAGAACCGCAAGTTCGTCAGCATCGTTTCTGCCTGAAACGTCTGACAGCTTACGCAGACTGCTCGATGCCCCGGTGTCGCATGGCAGTCTGCAAGGAAGCCCCGCTCAGGCGGGGCTTTTTTGTCGCATGACGGCCCGGGTCGTCGTCAGGAGAGAGCAGCATGCAGTTCCTTGATGAAGCGTCGATCATTGTAGAGGCCGGACGTGGCGGCAATGGTTGCCTGAGTTTTCGCCGTGAAAAATACGTGCCGCGCGGTGGTCCCGATGGGGGCGATGGCGGGCACGGCGGCAGTGTGTACCTGATCGGGGATGACTCGCTCAATACCCTGATCGACTTCAAGTTCCAGCGCTACTATCAGGCGGAGAGCGGCGATGCCGGTCAAGGCCGCCAGATGGCAGGCAAGGCGGGTGAGGATCTGATCGTCAAGGTGCCGGTCGGCACCACCGTGATCGACGAGGAAACCCTCGAGATCATCGGTGACGTGACGGAAATCGGTCAGCTGTTGCTGGTCGCGCAGGGCGGACGTCGTGGTCTGGGTAACATCCACTTCAAGTCCTCGACCAACCGCGCGCCGCGCCAGACCTCCAAGGGGACCTGGGGCGAGCGTCGCAACCTGCGCTTCGAGATGAAGGTGATGGCAGATGTCGGTCTGCTCGGCATGCCGAATGCCGGCAAGTCGACGCTGATCCGCGCCGTCTCCGCCGCCAAGCCCAAGGTCGCCAACTACCCGTTCACCACCTTGGTGCCGAACCTCGGTGTCGTGAAGATCGGTAGCCACCAGCACTTCGTGATGGCCGATATCCCCGGTCTGATCGAAGGCGCTGCTGACGGCGCTGGCCTGGGTCTGCGTTTCCTCAAGCACCTGACGCGTACGCGCCTGTTGCTGCACGTGGTGGATATTGCGCCCTTTGACGAGAGCGACCCGGCCTATGCGGTCGAGGCGATCCTCAAGGAGCTCAAGAACTTCTCCGCAGCACTGACGGAGCTGCCGCGCTGGCTGGTGATCAACAAGATCGACCTGCTGCCCGAGGATGATCGCGACGCGATGGTCAAGGATCTCGTCGAGCGCCTGGGCTGGGAGGGCGAGCTGTTCGTCGTCTCCGCGGCCAGCGGTATCGGCACTCAGGAGCTGGTGCAGGCCGCTCACCGCTGGCTGGGCGAGCAACGCCTGCAGCTGGCGGAAGATCCGGAAGCTGCCGAGGCGCATGCCGCCCTGCTGGCGCGCATGGAGAACGAGTCGCTGGAGCGCGCTGAAGAGCGCCTGACACGTCGCAAGCGCAAGAAGGATGACGAAGAAGAGGACGATGACGACTTCAATGACGACGATTACGACGTCGAAGTCGAATACGCGCCCTGAGGTATCAGTTCGTCCGGTGGCTGTCCTGCGCGGCAGCCACTGAGTGACGAGCGACCCGCTTCGCGATTCACGCCCCGCCCCGAACCTCATGGTCTCGCGGCGGGGCGTTTTCGTTGTCGGGGCCGGCGAGGAGTGATGACAGCGGGCTGGCGGGAGCAGACAATGGCAAGCAGGGAGGCAGAGCCTGCCGGGCGAGGGATTACATGACAGGAGAGAGCGCGGTGTCGGAGCAGAAGGTGGCGGAAGTGGCGGAGCTGGGCAGTCAGTCGGGGCGCGAGGCCTTGGCCAATGCACGACGCGTGGTGGTCAAGATCGGCAGTGCGCTGCTGACCGATGACGGCCGCGGGCTGGATGATGCCGGCATCGGTCGTTGGGTCGATCAGATCGCGGCGCTGCACGCGCGGGGTGTCGAGGTGATCGTGGTGTCCTCCGGGGCGATCGCGGTCGGCATGTCGCGGCTGGGCTGGTCGGCTCGCCCCAGCGGCGTGCATGAGCTGCAGGCCGCGGCGGCGGTCGGCCAGAATGGCCTGACCCAGTGCTATGAAGAGCATTTCCATCGTCACGGCCTGACCACCGCCCAGATTCTGCTGACCCACGACGATCTCTCCAATCGCAAGCGTTACCTGAATGCACGCTCGGCGCTGCGCACCCTGGTGGAGCTGCGCGTGGTGCCGGTGATCAACGAGAATGACACTGTCGTCACCGACGAGATTCGCTTCGGTGACAACGATACGCTCGGCGCGCTGGTCGCCAATCTGCTGGAAGCCGATGCCCTGTTGCTGCTCACCGATCAGGAAGGGCTGTACGACGCCGACCCGCGCCATGATCCGGCGGCCAGGCTGATCGAGGAAGCGCAGGCCGATGACCCGATGCTGGTCAAGGTCGCCGGTGGCGGCGGGGTGCTGGGGCGTGGCGGCATGGCGACCAAGGTGCGCGCGGCGCGTCTGGCGGCGCGCAGTGGCGCATTGACCGTGATCGCCTCTGGTCGTCAGCCCGAGGTGATCACCCGGCTGGCTTCCGGTGAGCGCTTCGGCACGCTCCTCTTGCCGGAGCATGCGCCGATCGCGGCGCGCAAGCGCTGGATCGCGGGGCAGCTGCAGGTGCGCGGCACCCTGACGCTGGATGCCGGCGCCGTCAATGTGTTGACCACGCGTGGCTCCAGCCTGTTGCCGGTGGGCGTCAGGAAGATCGAGGGCGCCTTCAAGCGCGGTGACCTGGTGCAGTGCGTCGATGAATCCGGTCAGCGCATCGCCAAGGGACTGGTGAATTACAGCGCCGAAGATGCCGGGCGGATTCTCGGCCTGCCCAGCCATCAGATCGAAGCCACGCTGGGCTATATCGAGGCGCCGGAACTGATCCACCGCGACAACCTCATCGTGCTGTAGCACCCATGAGGCCTGCTTCCTGGCTCTGTGCCTGGGTCTGGCGCAGGCAAGCTCAGACTGGCGATATGCGCTCGGGTCATGCTAGACTCTGCCGTCCTGTCGGGTGCTGGTCCGCCCCGATGGCGAAGGTTTGACGGGGCTTCCACGTCAAGTCGCTGATTTCTCGAAAGTCTTCACATCAGTGTCGAAAGGCGAGAGATGATCGGACTCGCTGTCGCGGTGCGACAACGTCTTCCAAATTCAAGTTCATGAGTACGCGCCTACGGGTGGACTCATAAGGAGCATCAAAGTGGCAAATTCCAAGCAAGCACGTAAGCGCGCTCGTCAGGCTGAAGTTCGTCGTCAGCACAACTCCGCACAGCGTTCCGCCGTGCGTACCAGCATCAAGAACGTGCTGAAGACCGTCAAGACTGGCGATCACGCTGCTTCCATGGCCGCTTTCAATGTCGCGCAGAAGGTCCTCGACCGTTACGCCGACAAGGACATTCTGTCCAAGAAGAAGGCCGCTCGTCTGAAGAGCCGTCTGAACACTCGCGTCAAGGCACTGGCTGTCTAAGACGTGTGAGTGTGAAAAAACCGGCTTCGGCCGGTTTTTTTGTGTCTGTCTGTCGAGTGGATGACATCGGTGTCAGGTCAGGGAAGCGAGAGGGGTGTCAGGGTGAGCAAGCCGCAGGATGAGTCGCCCGCAGGCGAGAAGGAAGTCAGGGGAGAAGACGGCAAGGCCGAGGCCGCCGCGCAGTCCGCTTCACAGGCGAGTGCCCAGGGCGAGACCCGCTCGGGCGACAGCCTGCCGGTGCGGGGTGGTCTGTTGCGCTCCGGGTTGATCGTCAGCGTGATGACGATGCTGTCGCGCGTGCTGGGTCTGGCGCGCGATGTGACCATCGCATCCCTGCTGGGCGCCGGCAGTGGGGCGGACGCCTTCTTCGTCGCTTTCAAGATCCCCAACTTCATGCGCCGCCTGTTTGCCGAGGGTGCCTTCAACCAGGCCTTCATTCCGGTGCTGTCGGAGTATGCGACTCGCCGGACACGGGAAGAGGTCCGCGAGTTGCTGGACGCCGTCAGTGGCAGTCTTGGCGTCATACTCGCGTTGATCACCGCGCTTGCGATGCTGTGTGCGCCCTGGCTGGTGTGGGTCTTCGCGCCCGGGTTTGGTGACGATGCCGGCAAGCTGGCGCTGACCGGCGACATGCTGCGCCTGACCTTCCCGTATCTGCTGCTGATCTCGCTGACCGCCTTCGCAGGCAGCGTGCTCAATACCTGGAATCGCTTTGCGGTACCGGCCATCACGCCGGTGCTGCTCAACCTGAGCCTGATCGGCGCGGCGCTGTTGCTGGCCCCGCGCTTCGAGACACCCGCCATGGCGCTGGCCTGGGGCGTGCTGATCGCGGGCGGCGTGCAGTTGCTGTTCCAGGTGCCGTTCCTGCTGCGGCTTGGCCTGATGCCCAAGCCATGGCCGAATTTCGCCCATGAAGGCGTGCGCCGCATCCTCAAGTTGATGACCCCGGCGCTGTTCGGTGTCTCGGTCTCGCAGATCAATCTGCTGCTGGATACCGTGCTGGCCTCGTTTCTGGTCACCGGCAGCGTGTCGTGGCTCTATTACTCCGACCGTCTGGTCGAGCTGCCGCTGGGCATCATCGGCATCGCCATCGGGACGGTGATTCTGCCGGCGCTCTCCAGGCGCCACGCCGAGCAATCACTGGAGCACTTCCAGAAGATGCTCGACTGGGCGCTGCGCTCGGTGCTGTTGATCGGTGTGCCGGCGGCGCTGGCGCTCGGCGTGCTGGCCGAACCGCTGCTGATCACGCTGTTCCACTACGGCGCGATGACCGACAACGATGTGGTGATGTCGGCCCAGAGCCTGCGTGCCTACAGCTTCGGGCTGCTGGCCTTCATGCTGATCAAGGTGCTGGCGCCGGGCTTCTATGCACGTCAGGACACGAAAACGCCGGTCAAGATCGGTATCATCGCGATGGTCGCCAACATGGCCTTCAACCTGGCGCTGATCGTGCCACTGGCGCACGCGGGGCTTGCGTTGGCCACGGCGCTGTCGGCCTTCCTCAATGCGGGCCTGCTGGCACGCGGCCTGTATCGTGACGGCGTGCTGCGCTTCCAGCCCGGCTGGGGACGCTATTCGCTGACGCTGATTGGCGGTTGCGCCCTGATGGGTGGTGGCCTGCTGTGGCTGTCACCGGACTGGACCACCTGGCTCGGTTGGGGCCTGTGGGAGCGCTGTGCGATGATGGGGGCGCTGGTCGTCGGCGGTGTGCTGGTCTATGCACTGTGGTTGGGGCTTTGCGGCATACGTCCGCGCCACTTCCGCATGCAGGGCTGAGCCCCGACTCCCGATTCACATCTCGCGTTCCAGCAGTTTTCTCTCTGGTGGGGCAACGGTGGCTGTCAGCGCCGTGCCCCTTCGCTATAATCGACCACTTTCGGCGGCTTGTGTGATGCACGCATGGACTTGATCAGAGGACTCCACAATCTCGCCCGCCTGCGCAAGCAGGATGGCAGTCGCGGCTGTGTGGCCACCATCGGCAATTTCGATGGCGTGCATCTCGGCCACCAGGCGATTCTGGAGCAACTTCGCGAGCGCGCGGCGGCCTATGGCCTGCCCGCCACGGTGGTGGTGTTCGAGCCGCAGCCGCGTGAGTTCTTCGCGGGTGACAGGGCGCCGCCGCGGCTGACGCGTCTGGCGGACAAGGTGCGTCTGCTGGGTAGCCATGGCGCCGAGCGCGTACTGTGTCTGCCCTTCAATGAGACGCTGCGCTCGCTGTCGGCACGCGAGTTCATCGAGCAGGTGCTGATCGATGGCCTCGGCGTGCGTCATCTGGTGGTCGGTGACGACTTCCGCTTCGGCTGCGATCGCGCCGGAGACTTCGCGCTGCTGGAGCGCATCGGCGCCGCCGAAGGCTTTGCGGTGGAGCATACCCGCACCTTCGAGATCGCCGGTGAGCGCGTTTCCAGCACCCGCGTGCGTGAGGTGCTGGCCGCAGGCGACATGGCGCTGGCCGCCCGGCTGCTGGGGCGTGCCCACCACTGGCAGGGACGCGTGGTCGCGGACCGCCAGCTGGGCCGCACGCTGGGCGTGCCGACCGCCAACCTGCCGCTGCCGAATGCGCCGCTGGCAGTCTCCGGCGTCTACGCGGTAATGGCGCACCTTGCCGACGGCCGCGACTGCCCGGCGGTGGCCAACATCGGCTGGCGCCCGACGGTCGGCACGCCGCGGCCGGTGCTCGAGGTCCATCTGCTGGACTTCGCGGAAGACCTCTATGGCCAGCCGATGCGCGCCAGCTTCTGCGCCTTCCTGCGCGGTGAACAGCGCTTCGATGGCCTGGAAGCCCTCAAGGCCGCCATCTACGCCGACATCGCCCTGGCGAAGCGCTTCTTCGCGCTGGCCGCGGGCGAGACGCCTGCCGGTGATGAGCAGGCGTTGCTCGATTGCATGACCTCGATGGCTGACCTGCCGCTGGCCAGCCGTCCGCTGAGCGCACTGATGACGGATGCGCCGACGGCACCCTTACACGGCACTGCTGAGGTGTCTGATTCCACAGCTCGGGAAGCCCAGGCTTCCCGCCCCCACGACGGCTGACCCGAAAGGCTATGAGCGACTACAAGCACACTTTGAATCTGCCCGATACCGACTTCCCGATGCGCGGCAATCTCCCCAAGCGTGAGCCGGACCAACTGGCACGCTGGAACGAGATTGACCTCTACGCGCGTCTGCGTGAAGCAGGCAAGGGCCGTCCGAGCTTCGTGCTCCACGACGGCCCTCCCTATGCCAACGGCAATATTCACATCGGTCATGCCGTCAACAAGATTCTCAAGGACATCATCGTCAAGGCCAAGACGATGGCGGGCTTCGACGCGCCTTACGTGCCGGGTTGGGACTGTCATGGTCTGCCCATCGAGCACAAGGTCGAGACGACCCACGGCAAGCATCTCGAGTCCGAGAAGGCGCGTCATCTCTGCCGTGAATACGCCGGCGTGCAGGTGGAAGGCCAGAAGCACGAGTTCATCCGTCTCGGTATCGTCGGTGACTGGGGCAACCCGTATCGCTCCATGGACTTCGCCAATGAAGCCGGCGAGATCCGTGCGCTGGCCGAAATGGTCAAGGGCGGTTATGTCTTCAAGGGCCTGAAGCCGGTCAACTGGTGCTTCGATTGCGGCTCTGCACTGGCGGAAGCGGAAGTCGAGTACGCCGACAAGACCTCTGACGCCATCGACGTCGCCTTCGCGGCAGACGATAGCGCGGCGCTGGCCAAGGCCTTCGGCCTCGAGTCACTGAGCAAGCCGGCGGCGATCGTGATCTGGACCACCACTCCGTGGACCATTCCGGCCAACCAGGCGCTCAACGTTCACCCGGACTTCGTCTACTCGCTGGTCGACACCGGCGAGCGCCTGCTGGTGCTCGCCGAGGAACTGGTCGAGGACAGCCTGGCGCGCTTCGGCCTGAGCGGCGAGACGCTGGCGACCGTCAATGGCGCGGCGCTGGAGCTGATCAACTTCCGTCACCCGATCTACGATCGTCTGTCGCCGGTCTATCTGGCCGACTACGTCGAGACCGGCGCCGGTACCGGTATCGTCCACTCCGCGCCGGCCTACGGCGAGGATGACTTCCATACCTGCCGTCGTTACGGCATGAGCTTCGACGAGATCGAAAGCCCGGTGCAGGGCAACGGCGTCTACGTGCCGGACCTGCCGGAATTCGGTGGCCAGTTCATCTGGAAGGCCAACCCGAACATCGTCGCGCGTCTGGAAGAGCTCGGTGCGCTGATGGCGCACGAGAAGATCTCCCACAGCTACATGCACTGCTGGCGCCACAAGACCCCGGTCATCTACCGCGCGACGGCCCAGTGGTTCGTCGGCATGGACATTGCCGGCACCGACGGCGTGACCCTGCGTGACAAGGCGCTGTCCGCCATCGAGGACACCGCCTTCATCCCGGCCTGGGGTCAGGCGCGTCTGAAGAGCATGATCGCCAACCGTCCGGACTGGTGCATCTCGCGTCAGCGCAACTGGGGCGTGCCGATTCCGCTGTTCCTGCATCGCGCGACGGGGGAACTGCACCCCGACAGCGTGGCGCTGATGGAAGCGGTCGCCGATCGTGTCGCCGAGCACGGCATCGATGCCTGGTGGTCACTCGACAGCCAGGAGCTGCTGGGCGATGAGGCCGAGAACTACGAGAAGGTCACCGACACGCTGGACGTGTGGTTCGACTCCGGGACGACCCACTGGCATGTGCTGCGTGGCTCGCACCCGCATGGTCACGAGCAAGGCCCGCGTGCCGACCTGTACCTGGAAGGCTCCGACCAGCACCGTGGCTGGTTCCACTCGTCACTGCTGACCGGCTGTGCCATCGACGGCCACGCGCCCTACAAGGCGCTGCTGACTCACGGCTTCACCGTGGATGCGCAGGGTCGCAAGATGTCCAAGTCTGTCGGCAACGTGGTCGCGCCGCAGCAGGTGATGGACAAGCTCGGCGCCGACATCCTGCGCCTGTGGGTGTCCTCCAATGACTACTCCGGCGAGATGGCCGTCTCGGACGAGATCCTCAAGCGTACCGCCGATGCCTATCGTCGTATCCGCAACACCTCGCGCTTCCTGCTGTCCAATCTGAACGGCTTCGAGCCCGAGCGTGATGCGCTGGCCTTTGACGACATGCTGGCGCTGGACCAGTGGGTGGTCGATCGTGCCGCCCAGCTGCAGGCACGTGTCGAGCTGGCCTACGAGGAATACCGCTTCCTCGACATCTACCAGCAGGTACTGACCTTCTGCTCGCGTGAGCTGGGCGGCTTCTATCTGGATGTCATCAAGGACCGCCAGTACACCACGCAGCCGAACTCGCGTGCGCGTCGTAGCTGCCAGACGGCGCTGTATCACGTGATCGAGGCACTGGCACGCTGGATGGCGCCGATCCTCTCCTTCACCGGTGAAGAGATCTACGCCAACATCCCGGGCCCGCGCAAGGACACCATCTTCCTCGAGACGGCCTACACCGGCCTGACGACTCTGGCGGATGATGCGGCCATGGGGCGTGAGTTCTGGGAGCAGGTGCTGCACGTCAAGCAGGCGGTCAACAAGACGCTGGAAGGCGCGCGCAACGCCGGTCTGGTCAAGAACGGCCTGGCGGCGGAAGTCACTCTCTACGTCAACGACGAGCTCAATACGCTACTGGCAAGTCTCGGCGACGAGCTGCGCTTCGTGATGCTGACCAGCGGCGTGACCCTGGCGCCTCTCGAGGCGGCCGGTGAGGCGGAAGAGACCGAAGTGTCCGGCCTCAAGGTGGCGGTCAAGGTCAGCGAGAATGCCAAGTGCGAGCGTTGCTGGCACCACCGTCCGGAAGTCGGCACCCTGCCGGAACATCCGACGCTGTGCAGCCGCTGCGTGACCAATCTGCCGGATGGCGAAGGCGAGACGCGTCACTTCGCTTGATCGCTGATGCGACCGCGGCATCGTTCAGCCTCCGCTGAGCGCTGATATCGAACGCCGGGCTCTGGCCCGGCGTTCGTGTCTTGCCGGTCGCAGACTCATTTCACGACAGGAAGGTAACATGACGTCTTCTTCACAAGGCCCAGCGACGGATACCCCCTCGGCCGGCAGTGAGCCGATGCGCTCGCCGCTGCGCTGGCTGTGGCTGTCGCTGGTGATCGTGGTGCTGGACCTGGCCACCAAGTGGCTGGCCAGCAGTTCGCTGGTCTATGGTCAGGCCAATGAAGTGCTGCCGATCTTCAATCTGACGCTGCTCCACAACACCGGCGCGGCGTTCAGTTTTCTGGCTGGCCATGATGGCTGGCAGCGCTGGTTGTTTGCGGGCATTGCGGTGGTGGCAGCCATCGGCCTGAGCATCTGGCTTGCGCGCCTCAAGCGTCACGAGACCTTCACCGCGCTGGGCATCGCGCTGGTGCTGGGGGGCGCGCTTGGCAATCTCTATGATCGTGTCGTGCATGGCTACGTGGTGGACTTCCTGTCCTTCCACTGGGGCAATGCCTTCTTCCCGGCCTTCAACGTGGCGGACGTCGCCATCAGCCTGGGAGCCGTGGCACTGATTCTTGAATCTTTCCGTGGCCGCTCCGAATGAGCGCCACAAGCGAGGTCAGCATGAGCGAGCATCGTATCGCCGATAACATGGAGGTCAGCCTCCATTTCCGTCTGCGTCTGGAAGACGGCACCGAGGTGGACTCCACCTTCGACAAGACACCGGCCACCTTCCAGGTGGGTGACGGCAATCTGCCGCCGGGCTTCGAGCGTTCGATCATGGGCATGGCGGCGGGCGAGACCGGCAGCTTCACGATCACGCCGGAGCATGCCTTCGGTCAGCACAATCCGCAGAACGTCCAGACCGTGGCGCGCAAGAGCTTCGATGAAGAGATCGAGGTCGGCATGGTGATGTCCTTCGCCGAGCCGTCGGGTTCGGAGCTGCCGGGCATCATCCGCGAGATTGATGAGCGTGACGTCAAGGTCGACTTCAATCACCCGCTGGCCGGGCGTACCCTGACCTTCGAGGTCGAGGTACTGTCAGTCGCCCCCGCGACCACGCACTGAGTCTTCTTTCCAGAGGTGCGCTCCCCGTGAGCGCACCTCGCCATCAAGCGGAGCCTGTCATGCAGATCAAGCTGGCCAACCCGCGCGGTTTCTGCGCCGGAGTGGATCGCGCCATCGATATCGTCAACGGGGCGCTCGACGTGTTCGGGCCGCCGATCTACGTGCGTCACGAGGTGGTGCACAACCGTTTCGTGGTCGACTCCCTCAAGGAGCGCGGCGCCATCTTCGTCGAGGAACTGCACGAAGTGCCGGATGACGTCATCGTCATCTTCTCGGCACACGGCGTCTCGCGTGCCGTGCAGGAAGAGGCCGAGCGTCGCAACCTCAAGGTCTTCGATGCCACCTGCCCGCTGGTGACCAAGGTGCACATGGAAGTCCTGCGCTATGCGCGCAAGGGCCAGGATTGCGTGCTGATCGGTCATGAGGGCCACCCGGAGGTCGAGGGCACCATGGGCCGCTATGACACTTCCCAGGGTGGCACCATCCATCTGGTGGAAGACGAGTCCGATGTGGCGCGTCTGGAGGTCAAGGACCCGGAGCAGCTGGCCTTCGTCACCCAGACCACGCTCTCGATGGATGACACGGCGCGCGTGATCGACGCGCTGCGCGAACGCTTCCCGGCGATTCAGGGCCCGCGCAAGGATGACATCTGCTACGCGACCCAGAATCGTCAGGACGCCGTGCGCATGCTGGCGGAAGCCTGCGATGTGGTGCTGGTGGTCGGCAGCCCCAACAGCTCCAACTCCAATCGCCTGCGCGAACTGGCCGAGCGCATGCAGACCCCCGCCTGGTTGATCGACGATGCGCAGCAGATCGAGGCCAGCTGGCTCGAGGGTATCGGCAGCATCGGTATCACCGCCGGGGCCAGTGCCCCCGAAGTGCTGGTGCAGGGCGTGATCGATCGTCTGATGGCACTGGGAGCCTCGGCGCCCGAGGAACTCGAGGGTCAGGAGGAAAACATCGTCTTCTCCATGCCCAAGGAGCTCAAGGAGCGCTTGATCGCCTCGGATCAGATCCGCGAGCTGTAACGCCTTGTAAGTTTCTGCCAGTGAAGAAGCCGCGACCCTGTCGCGGCTTTTTTATGCGCGCCATTCGCATTTTGCCATTCAATTCAGCAGTTTCTTGTATAAGCAACGGCATTCTTGAGCACGATCGTTGATCAATCTGGTGCGTATTGAAAAAAAATGTAATGCGCAGTTACCAAAATGATACATAATAGAGGTATGGTTCGTACTCTGGAGAATTCCCCATGCCACGACTGTTCTCGGTCACCGGTGTCAGCAGTGCAGGTGCACGCCGCAAGCCGAGACCGGGGCGCGGGGCAGCTGGCAGGCGTCGGGCTAAGGGCTTCACCCTGATCGAGATGATGATGGTGGTCGCGATCATCGGCATTCTGGCGGCGGTCGCCATTCCCTCCTATCTCGGTTATGTGGAGCGCAGCTGGCGCTCGCATGCTCAGCAGGCACTGGGGCAGCAGGCCAGACAGCTGCATGGCTTCTACTACCAGAATTTTTCCGAGGCGCCCGTGGGGGGGGATGACCAGCCGACGGATGGCGTCAGCCGTATAGAGGACGGCGGTGGCAATCTTCGCTACCTGATCACGTATCGCAGTCTGTCTGCCTCGGCCTTCGTCCTGCAGGCGACGCCTCAAGGGGCACAACTCAATGATGACTGTGGCGTGCTGTGGATGGACCAGGACATGAATACCGGTGCCGAAGGAGGAGGTCGGTGCTGGTGATGGTGGGCCCCAGAAGACAGACTCGAGTCCGGCACGGCCGGTCGCCCCTCAGCGGCAAGGAGAAGTATCTCTCATGCGCCAATCCCGTGGTTTCACCCTGATCGAGCTGATCGTGACAGTGGCGATCATTGCCATCATCGCGACCTGGGCGGTGCCGGCCTGGCAAGGCCTGGTGCAGCGCTCTCAGGTGGAGTCCGATGTGCGTGCCCTGACCCATGCGCTCGGCATGGCGCGCAGCACCGCCACCACGCGCGGTGTGGATGTGAGTGTCTGTCCCTATGCGCCGAGCGTCGCCACCCCCAACCCCACGACCTGCGACGATGACTGGGCGAATGGCTGGGTCGTCTATGTCGGGAATGCTTCCAACTTCACCCTCGACGACCGCCTGTGGATCCATCAGGACAGCAATGCGGTTGCCCAGTCGGGGGGCGCCTCCAGGATCACCTACAACGATCGCGGCACGCTGACTAGTGGCAACAGTACGCTGGTGTTCTGTGCGGTATCCGATGCTACCTCTGTGGTAGTGGCGCCTTCAGGCCGTGTACGCCTTGAATCAGGAGGGGACTGCTCATGACAGCATCGTTGATGATCACATCCCTCAAGCAAGCCCTGCAGCCGCGAGCGCTGAGGAAGACATTGCTGTCTCGCCTGCAGCGGCGGCGTTCCGCTCGGCATTCTCAGCGCGGCGTCGGCCTGATCGAGGCGCTGGTCGCGGTCATGCTGCTGGGGGTTTCCCTGCTGGGGCTGGGGTTGTTGCAAGTTCAGACGCTTCAGCATCAGCGCGTCAGCTACAGCAATACCGTGGCACAACTGCTGTCGCTGGACATGGCTGAGCGTATCCGCGCCAACCTTGAGGCCATCGATCAATATGATGATGCCGATACCACCAATGCGCCGGCGGATGGATGCAGCTCGGACTGCGTGCCCGCAGAGCTGGCGGACCAGGACATCATTGATTGGCGTGACGCCATCATCGGCTCCACGCTGACCAGCGGCGTCGGCAGCGTGGAAGTCGACGAGCGTGTTGTCGGCGGCGCCGGTATCGGCGTTCACGATGTCAGTGTCCAGGTGCAGTGGAGTGACCCCATCAGCGGGGGAGTTGACCAGCAGACCTATCGTTTCGAGGTAGAGCCATGAATCGCTGTTCCCCTGCATCGGTCCGCCGACGCTTCGCCCCCGACACCGCCCGTCCGCATGGTTTGAAACGCCAGGCGGGCGTGGGGCTTGTCGAGCTGATGATCAGCCTGGTGCTGGGGCTGCTGATCACGGCGATGGCCGTGCAGATGTTCTCGACCTCACGCAGTACCGTGAGCACCCAGGAGGCGCTTTCCTATCTGCAGGAATCGGCCCGCTACGTGTCCTTCCGGCTCCAGCCGCTGATGCGCAATGTGGGCTACGCAGGCTGTGCCAATAGCCGCGATATCACCAATGCCAGCTCGGTGGATGCCTCTCACGATCTCACGGCGCCTTTCGGGGGGCAGCAGCGCACCCAGCGGGGCCTCAGCTATTTCAATCTGACGTTCGTCGCTGCCAGCAAGGACGGCGATGAAACCACGCTGACCAGCAGCATGACGTCGTTGGGCGGCCCCCTGTCCGTGCGCAACGGTAGCGAAGATGCCTTCGTGACCAACGAGTATGCACTGGTCAGTGATTGCAGCAGCACCGATGTCTTCAGGGTGTCGGGCACCACCCAGGGCAATGTGGAAACCAACGACACCCTGTCACGTTCCTACGGCAGCTCTCAGTCCTCGAATGCCTATCTCTACCCGGTGCAGGCCTGGGAGCTGCGGCTGGATGACCAGGCCAACGATTCGTCGGTGCGTGCACTGTATATCGACCGTATCGATGCCGCTTTCTCACGCGAAGAACTGGCCTCCGGCGTACAGGGCTTCGATGTCAGCTTCAGCCTGGATACCACCGGCAATGGCAGTGTCGATCGCGTCAAGGTGCCGGCCGCCACGGTGCGCAGCGAAGGCCGTTGGGATGAGGTGCGCCGTATCGAGATCGCTCTGACGCTCGAGAGCCTGCCGGGAGTGGTGCCGGGTGGGGATAACGATGGGCGTTTGACGCGAACCTTCAATCTCACGTTCACGCCGCGCAATCTGCAACTGAGGGGCAGCTGATGAATACATCGTCTTCAACGTCCAGAGTCTGCGCGGTCACCCGGGGGCCAGCACGTCAGCAAGGCATCGCCTTGCTGATCGTGTTGATCATGCTGGTCGTGATCGGCCTGCTGGCCGTGACCGGGGTCGAGGACAGTCAGCTGCAGACACGCATGGCCGTCAACAGCCGCAACTTCGAGCAGTCCTATTACAACGCGGAAACCAGCCTGAGCATCGGTGAGCGTGCGCTGCAGGAAAGCCTGGAGGATGGCACCTGGAGCCTGGACAGCTTCGATGACTCGGCCGGCCTGATGCTGGCACTGCCCGAGGATGCACCGCCGATCAACCCGCTCTCGGAAGCGGATTGGCAAGCCAGCGGTATCCAGACGCTGGACAGTGATACCGGTGCGGTCATCGGGGCCTATGTGATCGAGTATCTGGGCAAGGTCGGCGAGCCGCCGCTGAATGCCAGCAACGAAGTGAATGCGGTGGGCACGCGCCTGGATGCCTTCCGTATCAACGCGATGGGCACGGGGGGCGGCAATGGTGCCTCCTGGACAGTAGTGCAAAGCGAGATGGAACTGGGCCCTTACTTCTGAGAGGAGCATGAATATGCGTTATCTGCTGAGTGGTGCCCTGTGCCTTGTCGCCTTGCCCTGTCTGGCGGCCCCCGGGGAAATCGCCCGCGCCCCGGTCACGGAAGCGACCGGGGTTCAGCCCAATATCCTGTTCATTCTGGATGATTCGGGCAGCATGGCCTGGGAGGACACTCTCAACAAGGGAGTGGAACACTGGGGGTATCAGCCGGCTTCCTCGCTGATGGGTTACACCGGGGTGTATTCCAATAGCAGGACCGGGATAGAGAACAACCACGATGCCGATGATCGTATCGTTTACTCTTCGGACCTTGGCGGGGCGGTCGGGGCCTGCATGGGCTTCAATGTCATGGCCTACAACCCAGCGCTGACCTACACCCCGTGGGCGGGGGCAGACCGACTGGGAATCGCCTATCAAAACATGAGCCTGTCGAATGTCCGTGAGGATCCTTACGAGCCCACCAGCTCGGCCAGGATGAAGGATGATGTCTACTACGTTCGCTGGGACGACAATGGCGACGGGGACTATGACTATGGTGAATGCGGCGTCTATAGCAACAATTCGGGGCGCTTGTATCTAGACGAAGATCATGTCGTTGAAGTGGAAGACCTGTCCGCGGCTCAGCAAGTCAACTTCGCCAACTGGTTTACCTACTATCGCGACCGTATGCTGGTTGCCAAATCCGCCATGGCCGGTGTGATCAACGCCAACGAGTCCCGGGTGGGGCTGCGCACCATCCAGGGCCGCAACAATCGCAACGTTGCGGACATGACGGATGTCGATGAGCGTGAAGACCTGCTGGAGGAGCTGTTTACCGCCTATCCCTCCGGTGGCACCCCTCTGCGTACCGCGCTCAAGAATGCCGGTGAGTATTATTCCGGCACTGGTCGCTCGGCTCCCATCCTGAGTGCGGATGAGGGCGGCATGTGCCAGCAGAACTATTCCATCATGATGACCGATGGCTACTGGAATGGCTCCAGCCCCAGTGTCGGCAACGTCGACGGTGGCAGCGGCGACTTCATCAGTGCCAGTCACCGTGACAGCTATTCCAATACGCTTGGCGATGTCGCGATGAAATATTATCGCGAGGACCTGCGGACTGACTTGATCGACAGCGTGCCTACCATACCGGGAGTGGACGAAAACTCTGCTCAGCACATGGTGACCTACACCGTCGCTTTCGGTGTGGATGGCTCGCTGTCCGAGAACCCTGCTGATCTCGAGTCTGCCTTCAGCTGGCCGCAGCCTTCCGCCAATGCCAATACCACCATCGATGATCTGCGTCATGCGGCCTGGAACGGACGTGGTGAATATCTCAGCGCCGCCAATCCGCAGGCATTGATTGATGCGCTGAACAATATCGCGCAGTCCATCGCAGGGCGCGCGGCCAGCACCGGTAGCCTGGACATCAGCAGTGGTGGGCAGACCAGCGGCGCTTATGTGATTCAGACCATCTATGATCCCGCCGATTGGTCGGGCGATGTCGTTGCACGCAAGATCGGCACCAATGGCGCCTTGAGCGCCACCTCGGACTGGTCCGTCGCGGAGTGGTTGCGTGACGATGATAGCCGTAGCTCCAGCCGCAAGGTGATCACCTACAACCCGGGGATCTCCGAAGTGGATGAGAAGGCGTTCTTCTTCAATATCGAGGAGGCCGGATCACTGGAGGCCGAACAGGTACTGGACCTCGTGGGCTTCCTCGATGAGACCCTGCTGTCAGAAACGCTGTTGGCAACGCTGCGGAGAACCGTCCGGGATGATGACGACGACGACGACGACGATGATGATGATGATGATGATGATGATGATGGCATTCTTGGCGGAGTCGGCTCAGTGGTCGGAGGCGTCACCAGTGGCGTGACTCAGCTGACGGGACGCGTCCTGGACACTACCGGTACCTTCCTGAAGCTGGATGGCGCTGATCTTGGCGTCAGAACGTCGGATCTCGAGAACCTGATCGGTTATCTCAAGGGTGACGATGCCTACGAAGGCACCTTGTTCCGCGAGCGTGACGACAACTATCTCGGGGATATCGTGCATGCCTCGCCGGCGATCGTCGGGCCGCCTTCGGCCAGCTATCGCAATGACATGGAAGTGTCTTCGTACCGCTCCTTCAAGACGCTGTATGAAGACCGCCAGAACATGATCTATATCGGTGCCAACGACGGCATGCTGCACGCCATCGACATGGAGACCGGTGAAGAGAAGTTCGCCTACATGCCGTATGCCGCCTTCAGCATCGAGAGCGGGCGCGGTATTCGCCAGCTCGCTGATCAGAACTATGTGCACCAGTACTATGTCGATGCCACTCCGGTCGCGCGTGACGTGCATGTCCAGTTGGGGGATGAGGATGCGCCCGGTTGGCACTCGGTCCTGCTGGGTGGGCTGGGCGCTGGCGGCAAGGCGGTCTACATGCTGGATATCACCGATCCTGAAGGCTTCGAATCATTGGGTGAATCCGACGGCACCTCGCCGGCCGAGATCGTGCAGTGGGAATTCACGCACGAGGACCTCGGCTATACCTTCAGCGATATTCAGGTAGCGCGTCTGGATGACGGCAAGTGGTATGCCATCTTCGGCAATGGCTACAACGCCGACAGCGATGGGCGTGCCAAGTTGTTCATCGTGGACCTGGAAGACCCCGACAACTATGCGCTGCTGGATTCTCAACAGGGCAGCAATGCCGGTGGGTCGTGCACCTCTGGCAGCAGTGACTGCAATGGCATGTCGAGTCCTGAGCTGGCCGACGTCGATGCCGATGGCATCACCGACTGGGTCTATGCCGGCGATCTGCATGGCAATGTCTGGGTGTTCGACATGCGCGAGTTCTCGCTGAGCAACATCGGCAGCAGCGAAATGTCGCGTCTGTTCCAGTCATGTGCCGTTGCCTTGAACAGCACGTCATCGACCTGTCCGGCAGCTTCCCGACAGCCCATCACATCGCGGGTAGCCGTGGCACGCAGCGGTGTCTTCAACAGCACCGTCGATACGCCGTACCTGAATGTGTACTGGGGCACCGGGCAATTGCTGACGCTGCAGGATGCGGTCGATACCTCGACGCAATCCTTCTACAGCGTGCTGCATACCGGGTCCTCGACTCGCCGTCATCATGGCCAGCTGGAAAAGCAGAGCTTCTCCAATATCAGTGGCGTGAGTGACGCGCGAACGGTCACGGGGGTAGGCGTCGATTATTCCAATCAGAACAACAATGGTATGCAGTATGGCTGGTACCTGGAGCTACCGGACTCCGGTGAGCGTCTGGTGACCATCCCGGCTGTCCGTGGTGATCTGATTGTCTTCAATACCACCATCCCGGGCTCCAATGGCCCCTGTACTGGCGGTGCCAGTGGTTGGCTGAATGCGCTCAGCTTGCGCAACGGCCTGCAGCCGGTACGCAGTTACAACAATGTGCAGCAGGTCTTTGATTACAACGCTGATGGCGAGGTCAACGCGAGCGACAACGTTAACAATCAGGTCGTACTCTCGATCAAGACAGAAGGCGAGCCCACCTCACCGAAATTCCTGGGCGATACCCAGTATGTCGGTCAGGGTGGCACCAATCAGGTGGTCGAAATGGCCATGGACTTCGGGATCGATGGGCTGGAAGGCCGTAGTGCCTGGTATCAGCTGCGCTAGGAGAGAGACCATGAAGACATCACGACTCAAGCTGACTGGTAGTGGACTGATGCTGGCGGCGGGCTTGCTCTTCACGAGCTGGGGCTCCCAGGCCCTGGCGGAAGATGCCCCGATTCCGCTGGTCATGGAGCAGAGCGTCACCGGCGTCATCGACGAGCGAGAGGGGGATCAGCTGCTCGTCGACGACATGGGGTTCGTGCTTCAGCCGGATAGCCGGATACTCAATCGCAATGGGCGCGAGCTGAAGGCCTTCCACCTCACGCCGGGGCAGGAGGTCGAGGTGCGCTTCGACCCACGTGGTGAGCCGAAGCAGGTCATCGACATCACGCTGCTGCGTCGGGGGCGCTGATGATCAGGCGAACAGGGGGGGCTCGGGCACAAGGCGGCTTCGGTCTGCTGGAACTCATGATTGCCGTGGCCATCATCGGCATTCTGGCGGCGATCGCCTATCCCAGCTATCAGGATCAGGTGGAGCGTTCACGTCGCACCGACGCCACCACCGCCTTGCTGGCGCTGGCCCAGACCCAGGAGCGCATCATGGCAACCTGCGGTGAATACGCGACGGCCAGCGTGACAGCGGCGACCAGCTGTGGAGATGCGCTTGGAGGCGGTGGCGGTGGTATCGGGCTGGGACAGGCAGATGCCGTCAGCGAGGAAGGCTTCTACAACCTGGCCGTCGCAGGGGATGCAGACAGCTATACCCTGACTGCCACTGCTACCGGCAGTCAGGCCAATGATGAGGACTGCGCCACCTTTACGCTCACGGAGTTGGGAGTGAAGGGAGCGGCAGTCCTTGAGGACTCGGAAGACACCGATAGCAGTGATTGTTGGTAGTCACTGACAGCCGACATTGCATGGCAAGCGCCTGAAGCCTCGATCTACGATGATCGGGGCTTTTTTGTCTGGTGGATGAGGTTCAGTCGAGAAATATGGAATAACGGTGATTATGGGGAGTTTTCGGAATGATGGGTAATCTTGTGTAACATAATGATTCCATCTGTGGTTCATAGACGTTAAATTGCCCAATTTCACGCCCTGTAGGGTGCTTTGGCCTGCGTGGCTTTCAGGGGTAAGACGATGCAGCTTTTTCCTGCACTTCGGCATGGATGTCAGCAGGGCCGCCAGCAAGGCTTCACGTTGATTGAGCTGATGATCACACTGGCCATTCTCGTGATCACGATCACGATTGCCGTCCCCGCCTGGCAGGGGGTGGTCGCGCGCAACGCCGTCACCGGCACGGCCGAGACGCTCGTGACTTCCATCAACTATGCGCGTAGCGAGGCGGTGGCCAGCGGCAACGACATCACGCTCTGCCCTCTGAATGCGCAGGGTGACGCCTGCATGAATTCCACCAGCTGGAGCAATGGCTGGGCGGTGGTGCAGGGCAGTCAGGCCGAGGCACGGGCGTCGCTGGGCGATGACCTGTTGCGCGTGTTTGATGCCGCCATCACCGTGCAGGCGGGTGTTGCCGGCGTGACTTTCGATGATCAGGGCGCGACCTCTGATTCCACCTGGTTGTTGATCTGCGATCAGTCGGGCGGGCAGGGCCATCGCCAGCTTGAATTGACTCCCATCGGACGAGTATTGACGGAGACTTATGGCAGCGATGACCAGAGTTGCTGAGCTTGGCGTGTCCCGCGCAAGCGGTGGCCAGCAAGGTACCAGCCTGCTGGAGGCGTTGATCGCTCTGCTGTTGATGGGGCTGACATTGCTGGGGTTCGGGCTCATGCAGATGGAAAGTCTGCAGGCCAACAACGAGAGTTACGCGCGTACCGAAGCCCGTATTCTCCTGGTCAGCATGGCAGAGCGCATTCAGGCCAATCCCGATGGCGTGGATGACTACGATGGGCTTTCCACTGCGGGGGCAGGAAATCCGGGCGGTTGTCCCTGCAGTGTTGCCGAGCTAGCGGCCCGTGATGTGGCGGTGTGGGCGGACAGGCTTGAGGACAGCAGTCTGAACGCGCCGGTCGGGACCATCGCCAGCAGCGGCAGTGACCTTCTCACCCTGACCCTCGGCTGGAGCGGTGCCGCGCAGCTCGGGCAGAACGAAGACAGCATGGACGCCGATGCTCAGGCATTGAGCGAGACCCTACAGATACGAGTGGTGCCCTGATGTCGTCGAAAGCCTCCCTCCCGCTGCGAGCCTTCGCGTCGCGCTCGCCTCGGGCGCCGCGCTCGATTCCCTCACGGCGTGCCCAGCAGGGCGTCGGCCTGGTCGAATTGATGCTGGCGCTGGTGCTGGGACTGTTCATTTCCGCCATGGCGCTGGAATACTTTCTGGCCTCGCGCTCTACCCTCAACACCACGTCGGCCGTGTCCTACCTTCAGGAGTCTGCGCGCCACGTCACGCGTCGCCTGCAGCCATTGGTGCGCAATGCCGGATTTTCCGGCTGTGCGTCGGTGAGCAGTGTCAGTGATGGTACCGGCAGCCATGCGCTGTCCGATTCTCCTCTGACGGCCGAGTCCGACACGGTGGCGGGGATCACCTACGACCGTCTGGCCTTGCAGGTACCGGCGCTGGGAGCGCAGCGCGGTTGGAAGCTCGGGGCGAGCGTCGCCCAAGGCGATACCTCGCTGACCCTGGAGGACTACACCTCCGGCACGCTGGAGACGGATAGCGTCGTGCTGATCAGCGACTGTGAGAGCGGCGATATCGCACGCCTCTCGGGCGATGGCAACAACTCGCTCGATCTGTCGAGCGCCGTCGAGCACGGCTATGGCGGCACCATACAGACCCAGGCATATGTCTATCCGCTGCAGCGTTGGTACCTGTTGCTGTCGCAGGCCGATGACGACTCCCCCGTTCGGCTCTGCCTGAACGGCGAGGATGTCGCTGGCGATCCGGCAGCAGGCTGTGGCGAAGAAGTGGCGCGATACGTCGAAGCTCTGGACCTGACCTTCGATACGGCCTCCGGCAGCGGTAGCGCGAGTCGCTTTGCTGTGGAGCGCAGCGTGGCGGAAGTGGAAGCCGCGAACGACTGGAGCAGCGTCAGACGGATCCACATCAGCCTGACCCTCAAGACGCCCCCGTCGATCAATGTCGAGGGAGAGGGGGACGGTGAGTTGCAACGCACCTTCGATATCACCCTGAGCCCGAGGAATATCGGTCTATGAACCAGGCAAGTTCTTCCAGGCCGCCACGCCAGCAAGGCATGGCATTGCTGGTCGTGCTGATCATGCTGATCGTGGTGGGCGTGATGGCGGTGACAGGCAATGAAGATACCCAGTTGCAGACCCGCATGTTGATGAATACCCAGTTCTACGACAACGCCTATGCGGAGGCCGAGAGCCTTCAACAACAGGCGGAGAGTCGACTGCTCGAGGGGGAGCTGACCCTGGATGATTTCGGTGGGGACGGCTTCTATGACGTCACGGCGGGGGAGGACCTGGACTTCGATCCTCTGCAGGCAGACGCCTGGGAGGGGGAAGGTGTCTTGAGTGGTGATGCGGCTGACAACGGCAACTATGTCATCGAGTATCTCGGAGAGACGACGGAAGGCGTTCTGAATGACGATAACCTGAGCAGCAGTCAGTTGTTGAATGCCTTCCGCATCACGGCCGCCGGTTGGAGTCTTGAGAGCGCAGGTGACCCTGATAGCAGGAAGCGTGCACTGGCAGTGGTGCAAAGCGAAATCATGATGGCCGATTGAAGGGAATCTATCGATGAAATCGAAGCACTCACCCCGCCGCAGCGGCTTGCGTTGTATTCACCTGCCGGTCTTGCTGTCAGGCGGACTGCTGGTCGCATTGCCCGTGCTGGCAGACAGCGACACGCTACTCCAGTTGCCCACCACCCAGAGTGTCGGTGTTACCCCCAACGTCCTGCTGGTGCTGGATGATTCGGGCTCGATGACCTGGGAAGACACCTTTGATGGTGGTAGCTCCTATCAGGGCTACAACATGCTTTATAAAAAGCGACAGGTATGTGAGAAGGTCAAGAAAAATAATGGCAATGATTGGAAGTGGTCCTGTGAATATGTATTCAAGCCGCAAGATCTTTCCAACAAATACTTCTGTGCTGACTCCAATAGCCAAGCCTATGACCCGGATCAGATCTATCAGCCCTGGAAGTCTGGAAATGGGGATGAGCGTTACGATGACATGGACCCGACAGCGGCGTGGATTGATTTCAATGAAGGCGATGATGAAGACAATCTGGTCGACCTGACGGACCCGGATCTCGAGTTTCGTTATTACACTGGCAGCAATTGCAGTGACAGCAGCGAAGTGCAGGTTTCGGATCTCAGCCTGGATGAGCAGGTCAACTATGCCAACTGGTTCACTTATTATCGCAGTCGCTTGAATGTCGGCAAGGCTGCCGGTCTCGAGCTGCTTTCCGATATTGAGTACCGTACTGGGTTCATCACCATCAACCCCGGCTCAGAGACGGCAACCAAGGTGAAGGTCGATGATATTCTGGATTCGATCATAGAATATGTCACCAATGTACTGGGTAATCTGGTATCAGTCGTCACGACAAGTGACAGTGGCAACGATCATCTTGATGATATCAAGGATGCCATCGTCAAAACGGAAATCAGCTCAAGCAACACTTATGTGTCGACGCCCTTGCGTGAGGCACTCTATCGCGCTGGTGAATATTACAGTGACAATTACTCCAGCCTGGGCTCCACGCCGATTCTTTCCGAAGATGAAGGTGGCATGTGTCAGCAGAACTTCACTGTTTTGATCACGGATGGCTTCTGGAATTCCGAAAATTCTACCGCCTCCAATAATATTGAAAGCAAGATCGGCGATGCCAATGGTGACGGACGAACCTGGCGGGAAAGTTATAACTACAGTTATGGCGGTTATGCCACGCTGGCGGATGTCGCTTATTATTATGCTCATAATGATCTCTTGCCGAAGCTTGGAAGCGGGACCTACGAAAAGCAGGTGATGACGACCTATACGGTGGCGTTCGGGGTCGAGTCGACCAGTGACGACTGGGATGACAAGGATCGCGTCATCGAGAGCAGCTCCAGCACCATCGATGACCTGGAGCAGGCGGCCATCGATGGCGGGGGCTCCTACTTCAATGCCTCCAGCCCGACGGACCTCGTCTCGGCCCTGGCGGCGATCGCCTCCGAGATCGTCGCGGTGGGCAACAGTGTCAGTGGCCTCTCCACCAACCTGACGACGGCCAGTGTCGAGACGGACAGCCAACTGATCGAGAGCCGCTATTCCGCCTCGACCTGGACGGGGGATGTGGTGGCCTCGTCGGTACAGGAGGGCAAGGACGTCGAGGATGACGACCAGGTCTGGAGTGCTGCCACCCAGTTGAGTGAGGCATTGGAAGAGAAGGATGGTGTTGAGTCGCGTACGGTCTTCACCATGTCCGGCGGCAACGGAGTCGAGTTCACGACCGACAACGCGGGCCGCCTGAGCTCCAGCCAGCGCAATGATCTCGCGCGCATGGAGGTCGGTGGCAACTCCACCGATGACCATGTGGAGGCGGCGATCGAGTGGCTGCGGGGCAGCGATGAATACGAAGGTGATGGCCTGCGCAATCGCACTGGCGTTCAGCTGGGCGACATCATCGGCTCGTCGCCTGTCGTCGTGACTCAAGAGGACTCGACGACAGAGGGCAGTGTCTTCGTCGGGGCCAACGACGGCATGCTGCATGCCTTCGACCTCAAGACCGGCAACGAGCAGTTCGCCTATATTCCGGAACTGCTCTACAGCGAAGAGGACGACGCAGGGTTGGGGTATCTGACGGACCCGGGCTATCAGCATCGCTACTACGTCGACGGTGAACTGCGTCTGGCCAGCCTGAATGATGAGGAGTGGCTGGTATCCGGTCTCGCTGGCGGTGGACGCGGCCTGTTCGCGCTCAATGTCACCAAGGCCGTGGCAGGCGAAGACTTCGACGAAGATGATGTGGTGCGCTGGGAATTCGGTGCCAGCGACGATGATGACATGGGGCATGTCTACGGCAGCGCGCATATCGTGTCACTGAACAACGGCGACAGCGCGGTGCTGGTCGGCAACGGGCTGGAAACGGCCGATGAGAACGCCGCGCCGACGTTGTTCGCGCTGGAGCTTGATGGAGTCAATGCCGGCGGCGTGATCGCCAAGCTGTCCCCCAGTGGAATGACCGGCGGATTGGCAAACCTGCAGGTCGCGGACCTCGACAGCAATGGCACCGTCGATTTCGCCTATGGCGGAGACCTGCAGGGGCGACTGTGGAAGTTCGACCTCAGTGACGACGACAGCAGCAAATGGAGTGTCACGCGCCTGTTCACGGCCTGTGCTACCAGCCTGACCGGCGGGGAGTGCCAGACGGACGCGCTGCAGCCGATCACCGTCAAGCCGACACTCAGTCGCTACTCCGGCGAGACACACACCATGACCTCTCCCAATCTGCTGGTGTCCTTCGGGACCGGCCAGGACATGTATGCCGATGCTGAAGATGAAGCCTGGGTCACGCAGAGCCTCTACACCGTGCTGGATACCGGCGGCAGTCATACCAGCCTGACGCGCAGTGACCTTGAGGCACGCAACTTCGTCAGCGGCAGCTACACCAACGGCGAGCTGACAGGCCGGACCCTTGGCGGCGACAGCTTTGCCTACTATCCCAGCCAGCTCGAGGATCAAGACACGGATCGCTTCGGCTGGTATCTGGATCTGGACGCCTCCGAGCAGGAAGAGCTGGTCGAGCCGGCCAATCTGCTCTCCAACCTGGTGGTCTTCTCCACCAGCACGTCCAGTACCGGAACCAACTTCTGTGAAAGTACCGGCGGTGGCTGGCTGGTCGCGCTGGATACCGAGACAGGCCTGCCGACCTATGACGATAGCGAAGGCAGCTACGTGACCATCTTCGATTTCAATCAGGATGAGGCCTTTAGCGCTGATGACCTGGTCGGCACCCTCGTTGATGACACCGTCGCCGTCGGCAATGTCATCGTCAGCGTCAAGTTGAGCGGTACACCGACGTCCAGTGTCAGTGTCGGTGATACGGTCTACGTGGGCACCAGCTCGCTGGGCAGCGAGGAGGGCGGTGTCTCCTCCTATGATCTCAACGTGTCCAGC
The DNA here is from genome assembly GCF_001306765.1 of Cobetia sp. UCD-24C. Taxonomy (NCBI): domain Bacteria; kingdom Pseudomonadati; phylum Pseudomonadota; class Gammaproteobacteria; order Oceanospirillales; family Halomonadaceae; genus Cobetia; species Cobetia sp. UCD-24C. The sequence continues at coordinate 95,076 of NZ_LJTD01000011.1, forward strand.
TCGACGGACACCGGCCGTGTCTCCTGGTATCAGCTGCGCTGAGCCCGCCTCGGACATGAGGCAAGGATGACACGCTGCGCCGCCACGCCTTCCCCGGGTGGCGGCGCCTTGTCTTTCATCAGGGTTTACTTCCTTCAGGCAGGCTTGCTCGATGCTTTTTAGTTGAGTCTTGCGCCCGAGTCTTTCACTGAAGTCTTTCGCCCTGGTCTTTCACTCAAGCCCTTCATTCACGTTCTTCAAGGAAGCACTTCATGGCCAGTCTTCTCTCTTCCCGTTCGCGTCTGTCTCGGCGCCGGTACACCTCAGGCTTCACGCTGACGGAGATCATGATCGTGATCGTCATCGTCGGCATTCTCGCGGCGATCGCCTACCCGAGCTATCAGGACCAGGTGATCCGCTCGCGTCGTGCCGATGGGCAGGCGGCATTGATGTCATTGGCTCAGGCTCAGGAGCGCTACATGGCGCGTTGCGGCGGCTACGCGACCAGCATCGCCGGCGACAGTGATTGTGATGAGGAAGGACTGGGGCGTGCCACCGAGTCGCCGGAAGGCTATTACACCCTGAGCCTGGAGGATGGCGCCACGACCACGCGCTTCACGCTCATCGCGACCGCGGTGGCGCCTCAAAGCGCCGATGCCGACTGCCCCGCGCTGACCCTCACCAATACCGGTGTCCGCGATACGACCGGCGATGGCGATTGCTGGTAGCCGTGAAGCGCTCGGCTCTGCACGATGCTGGAGACTCTGCTCAATGCTGGAGGCTCTGCGCAATGCTGGATTGCACGCGGCTCGCTTGCACCGCCTTGCGGGCGGCGTATTCTTGATCCCTTTCCCGGGCTGATGGCAGGAGCGAACAGGCGTGAATGACTTTGTGGTGGTAGGCGGTGGCGTGATCGGCATGCTGACCGCGCTGGAGCTGGCGGATGGCGGTGCCGAGGTCACGCTGGTCGAGCGAGGCCAGTGTGGGCGTGAGGCGTCATGGGCGGGCGGCGGTATCGTCTCGCCGTTGTATCCGTGGCGTTATAGCGCGCCGATCTCGCGCCTGTCTGCCTGGTCGGAAGGCTTCTACCCCACGCTGGCCGAGCGCCTGATCGAGACCACCGGCATCGACCCCGAATATCGCCAGCAGGGCCTGCTGTACCTGAATGTCGAGGATGCCGAGCAGGCACTGGCCTGGTCCCGGGAATATGCCAAGCCGCTGACGCGCGTGGACGCCGACTTCGTCTATGACAAGGCTCCGGCGGTCGCGCCCGGCTGCGAGTCGGCGCTGTGGATGCCGACGCTTGGCAGCATCCGCAATCCGCGTCTGGGCAAGTCACTACGCGCCGCGCTCGACGCTCACCCGCGCGTGCGCCTGCTGGAGAATGTCGCGGTGCAGGGCATTCTGCTGCAGGACGACACCGCCATCGGCGTACAGACCGCCAATTCGGTGCTGTCTGCTGGGCAGGTCGTGGTCTGCGGTGGTGCCTGGAGTCGAGAGATTCTGAGTGAGGCAGGACTTGCGCTGCCGGTGCGGCCGGTACGCGGCCAGATGGTGCTGTTCAAGGCACCCAAGGGGCTGGTGGAGCGCGTGGTGCTCAAGAATGGACGCTACGTGATACCGCGGGGCGATGGTCGCATCGTGGCCGGCTCGACGCTGGAGGAGGTCGGCTTCGACAAGGCGACCACCGCCGAGGCGCGCGAGTCACTGATCAAGAGCGCCTGCGAGATCATCCCTGCGCTGGCGGAGTGTGAGGTCGAGCACCACTGGGCGGGACTGCGCCCCGGTTCGCCGACCGGCACGCCCTTCATCGGCGCCGTGCCTGAACGCCGCCACCTGCACGTCAATGCCGGCCATTACCGCAATGGGCTGGTACTGGCGCCGGCCTCGACCCGCCTGCTGGCGGATCAACTGCTCGGGCGTACGCCGATCATCGACCCAGCGCCTTACCAGCCCGAGACCCTGCTGGCCGAGATCGCTGCGCTGGATACGTCGTCAGATGCCGGTGAGACACGCTGGGCCTGAGGGAGTGCGTGTTGTGGTTCGCCATCGAGCATCTCGTCTCGGTGGCGAATCATTTGCGCGGTCCTTCGTCGAGGAAGTGCTGCTGGTGTTCCTGGCAGCAGAAGTGCAGCGCCTCATGGCGGATGGCGTCATTTTCCGGCAGATGCAGGTCGCAGTAGGCGCAGCGCACCATGTTCTGCGCCTCGCGTTCGGCGGGGCTGTCGTTGCCGTAGTCGTCCTGGCTCAGCTTCCATTGGCGATACATGCGGTAAAGGCGCAGGCCGGCCCAGAACAGGGCGACGAAAACCAGCAGACGGATGATCAACAGGCTCATTCCTATATGACTCCCAGATGAGGCGGCGCGCGTGGCTTTTGCCAGCGGCGCGACCTTGCGGGACAATGGCGGCCAACATGATGACAGGTGGGCCGGTGCACGGCTCAGTGATCTGAGCCAGATGTCTGGCCACAGTGTACTGGCCCCTTATCGAACCGCCAATCGAGAGATCCTTACCGCATGCAAGATCTGACTCTGGTGATGGCCCAGCTCGACCCGCTGGTCGGTGATATTCCCGGCAACACTGCGCGTGCCATCGAATCGGTGCGTGAAGCGAGTCTTGAGCACAAGGCCGATGTCGTAGTGCTGCCCGAGTTGTGTCTGACCGGCTACCCGCCGGAAGACCTGCTGCTGCGCGAGTCCATGGAATCCCGCCTCGAGGAGGCGCGCGCCCAGATGGCGAAGAAGGTCGCGCCGGGCGTGATGGTCATCGTCGGCTACCCCGGCATGCGTGACGGCAAGCGTTACAACCTGGCCGGCGTGCTCAAGGATGGTGAGTGGATCGCCGAGTATGCCAAGCAGGCCTTGCCCAACTATCAGGTCTTCGATGAGCAGCGCTATTTCACGCCGGGCAGCGAGCCGTGTGTGGTCGAGTGCCGTGGTGCCCGCCTGGGCATCGTCATCTGCGAAGACCTGTGGGACGGCGCGCCGATCCGTCAGGCGCGCGATGCCGGTGCCGAGATTCTCGTCAGCCTCAATGCCTCGCCCTATCACCTGGAGAAGCCGGCCGAGCGCAATCAGCTGTTTGCCGAGCGGGCAGCCGAGGTCAATTGCCCGCTGGTCTACGTCAATCAGATCGGCGGTCAGGATGAGCTGGTCTTCGATGGGGGCTCTGCCGCCATCGATGCCGACGGCAAGACCTGCGTGCAGGCGCCGTGGTGGGATGTCGGCCTGATGCCGGTGCAGTTCCTCAAGGCAGAGGGTGGCAACTGGGTGCCGCAGAGTGGCGAGATCGCCGAGCTGCTGTCGCCGGAGGAGTCACTCTACTGTGCGCTGGTCACCGGGCTGCGTGACTACGTCAACAAGAGCGGCTTCAAGGGTGTGGTGCTGGGGCTTTCCGGGGGCATCGATTCCGGCCTGTCGCTGGCCATCGCCGTCGATGCGCTGGGCGCGGACCGCGTGCACGCCGTGATGATGCCGTATCACTACACCGCGGACATCTCCAAGGAAGACGCCGCCGAGCAGGCCAGGCTGCTGGGCGTGAATTACGAGGTGATGCCCATCGCGCCGATGGTCGAGGCCTTCACCGAGACCCTGGCGGAGAGCTTCGCCGGCAGCGAGCGCGATACCACCGAGGAGAATCTGCAGTCGCGGTGCCGTGGCGTGCTGCTGATGGCCATCTCCAACAAGAAGGGCCTGATGGTGCTGACCACCGGCAACAAGAGCGAGATGGCGGTGGGTTACGCCACGCTCTACGGCGACATGGTCGGCGGCTACAACGCGCTCAAGGATGTCTACAAGAGCTGGGTGTTCCGTCTCGCCAACTGGCGCAACACCATGGGCCCGGCGATTCCGGAGCGCGTCATCACGCGCCCGCCGTCCGCCGAGCTCGCCGAAGACCAGCTCGACAGCGATTCGCTGCCGGACTACGACACTCTGGATGCGATTCTCACCCACTATATCGAGGGTGACATGAGCGCCGAGGCGATCATCCGCTCAGGCTTCGAGGAAGAGGATGTCTATCGCGTGGTGCGTCTGGTCGACCGTACCGAGTACAAGCGTCGTCAGGCACCGGTAGGCGTGCGCGTCACGCCACGCGGCTTCGGGCGGGACCGCCGCTACCCGATCGTCAATGGCTGGGTAGCCGGCGAATGACGGATTGCGGATTCTTTGCGCAAGACGCTGAAAGCGCCTGAATCTAACGATTCTGGCCATGCTGGCAGCACGAAAAAGCCCGTGATCATCGATCACGGGCTTTTCGATGGTGACGCCTGCCGGTCGTCAGACCGTCAGGTCGTCAGCCTTCACGTAACGCGGCTCGAAGGTACGACCATCCAGACGTTCGTTGTCCGGATCATTCTGGATCAGCACCTTGAGCGTCTCGCTGGCACGGTCACGCAGACCGAGGCCCAGATAGCCCTCGACCATCACGGCCAGCGCATCGCGGGTGGCAGGAGTGTTAGGGTAGTGCTCAATGACCCACTCGCCACGCTTCACGGCAGCCAGATAGGCCTGCTTGCGCAGGTAGAAATCGGCTGTCTGCAGCTCGCCGCGCGCCAGTACGTTGCGCAGATAGATGATGCGCTGACGGGAATCTGCCGCGTAGGTGCTGTTGGGGAAGCGACGTACCAGCTCACCGAAGTCGACGTAGGCATCGCGTGTCGCGCCCAGGTCACGCTTGGAAATATCGATCAGATCGAGGGATTCCAGGCTGAAACGACCCGCGCTGTACGCTGCCAGTCCACGCATGTAGTAGGCATAATCGACCTGCGGGTGATCGGGGTGCAGGCGAATGAAACGGCTGGCCGCGGCGCGTGCCGCCTCCCAGTTGTCGACCTGGTAATAGGCGTAGATCAGCTCCAGCTGCGACTGTTCGGCGTAGCTGCCGAACGGGAAGCGAGTATCCAGGGCTTCAAGTTGTTGCACAGCGGAGTTGAAGCGGCTGGTATCCAGGGAAACCTGGGCCTGACGATACAGGTCCTGCTCCTGAAGATCCGGTGCCGGCTCGTTGGACGCACAGCCAGCCAGCAAGGTGCTGGCCAGGGCGAGGGCAGTCAAGGGAAGGGCGCGCATCGGTTTCCTCATCTCGGGCAATCCATGGCGGGCATGCTAGAATCCGCCGATCCGCACTCACTATAAAGCAAAGGCCCTTTCGTGCGAAACGGCCTCAGAGAGCAATATGGCAGACACCATCAACCGCGAAGAGCGGATCCCGGAGGCGATGATTGGCATGCGCCTTGATCAGGCCTGCGCCGAGATCTTCTCCGACTATTCCCGCGAGCGTCTCAAGCACTGGATCAAGACCGGTGCGCTGACCCTCGACGGTGCCGCCGTCAAACCCCGCGAGAAGGTCTATGGCGGTGAACGTCTGGCCCTGACCGCCGAGCTTGAAGAGGAAGTCAGCCACGAGCCGGAAGATATCGAGCTCGAGATCGTCTATGAAGACGACGACGTGCTGGTCATCAACAAGGAGCACGGCATGGTCGTGCACCCGGGCGCGGGTAATCACGATGGCACGCTGCTCAACGCCATCCTGCATCATTGTCCGGGCAATTCCATGATGCCGCGTGCCGGCATCGTGCACCGTCTCGACAAGGACACCAGCGGCCTGATGGTGGTGGCCAAGTCATTGACCGCCCAGGCGGACCTGGTCGAGCAGCTGCAGGCCCGTACCGTGTCGCGCGAGTATGATGCCGTCGTCACGGGCGTGCTGACCTCCGGTGCCACCGTGGATGCGCCCATCGGGCGTCACCCCAAGGACCGCAAGCGTCAGGCCGTCACTCACAGTGGCAAGCCGGCGGTCACCCACTTCCGCGTGGTGGAGCGTTTCCGGGGTCACACCCATATCCGCTGCAAGCTGGAAACCGGGCGTACCCACCAGATTCGCGTGCACATGGCGCACCAGCGCTATCCGCTGGTCGGAGACCCGGTCTACGGCGGGCGTCTGAAGCTGCCGCCGGGGGCCAGTGACCCGCTCAAGGAGCTGCTGCGTCAGTTCCCGCGTCAGGCACTGCATGCCCGTCGTCTCGCCTTCATCCACCCGATCACGGGCAAGGAAGTCGAATTCCGCGCCGAGATGCCGGGCGACATGCTGGTGCTGATCGACTATCTCAAGGAAGACATCGCTCGCTGAGGCGGCAGGCTCGCGCGACACGCCGCACAAGGAGAGGTTATGCACGACGAGAGTCTACGCCCGACCCTGATACTGCCGGACTGGCCCGCGCCGAGCCCGGTGCAGGCCTTCGTGACCACGCGTGAGAGCGGCCCCAGCCAGGGGCCGTATGCCGGCTTCAATCCGGCGCTGCATGTGGGTGATGACCCGGCGATGGTGGCGCAGGTGCGCGAGCTGCTCGCCGCGGAGGTCGATGATGGCCGTCCGCTGGCGTGGCTGGATCAGGTGCACGGCACTCAGGTGGTGGATGCCTTCGATGTCTGCCACGCCGAAGACCGGCCGGATGCGCCGCCACGGGCGGATGCCTGCATCAGTACCGGCACCGGGCAGGCCTGTGTGGTGATGACGGCGGACTGCCTGCCGGTGCTGTTCTGTGATCGGCAGGGCACGCGCGTCGGTGTGGCACACGCGGGTTGGCGCGGGCTGGTCGAAGGCGTGCTGGAAGCCACCATCGAGCGTCTCGGTGATGACCCCGGCGAGCTGATGGCCTGGCTGGGCCCGGCGATCTCCAATGCGCAGTTCGAGGTCGGCCCCGAGGTGCGTGATGCCTTCATCGCGGACTTGCCTGAGGCCGATGACGCTTTCGAGGCCAGCCCCTACCGGCTCGGTCACTACATGGGTGATCTCTACAAGCTGGCACGCCTGCGTCTCGAGCGTGCCGGGGTCGGTCATGTCAGTGGCGGGCACTTCTGTACCGCCTCTGAATCACGATTCTATTCCCACCGGCGTGATGATGGCGTGACCGGACGCCTCGCCACGGTGATCTGGCTGCGCTGAGGCGCTGATCAGCGCATTGGCATGCAGTACCCACAAACGCCCCGCTGACCTGATGCCTCAGGTTGGCGGGGCGTTTCTGTGTGTGGCAAAGATGATGGCCGGCGGGGGCGGCGGGTCGTCGTCGTGGCGGCGGGAATCTGACCTGGATCAGGCAAATGCCACAACATGCTGCAGCGCGGCGAATCCTGCCTTGAAAGCCGTGCGCCAGCCCCCATCTTGAGAGTCAGATACGAAATGTTACAGGCGAAGCTCCTGAGAAAAGGAGTACCGCCATGACTCTCAGGAGAAGGCACCATGCGCATCGACAAACTCACCAGCAAGCTGCAGAACGCTCTGGCGGATGCCCAGTCGCTCGCCGTCGGGCGAGGCCACAATGAAATTCACCCGCAGCATCTGCTGCTGGCTCTGCTGGAAGACCGCGATGGCGGTCTCAAGGCACTGGTCAACAAGGCGGGCGGCGATGCCACCAGCCTGATGAGCGGCCTCAAGCGCCAGCTGGATGACCTGCCGACCGTGTCCCAGTTCGACGGCAATGTCGCGCCTTCGCAGGCCCTCGGCAAGCTTCTGAATCTGGCCGATCGCGAAGCGCAGAAGCGCGGCGATCAATTCATCGCCTCCGAGCTCGCGCTGCTGGCCGCGCTGGAGCTGGGTGGTGATCTGGGCAAGCTGTTCACCTCCTCGGGCATCAAGAAGCCCGCCCTGACGTCCGCCATCGATGTGCTGCGCGGTGGCGAAGCCGTGGGCGATGCCGATGCCGAGAACAATCGCGAAGCGCTCAACAAGTACACCCTGGATCTCACCGAGCGTGCGCGGGATGGCAAGCTCGACCCGGTGATCGGGCGCGATGAGGAAATTCGCCGCACGATCCAGGTGCTGCAGCGTCGCACCAAGAACAACCCGGTGCTGATCGGTGAGCCCGGCGTCGGCAAGACCGCCATCGTCGAAGGGCTGGCCAGCCGTATCGTCAATGGCGAGGTGCCGGAAGGCCTCAAGAACAAGCGCGTGCTGTCTCTCGACATGGGCTCGCTGCTGGCGGGGGCCAAGTTCCGCGGCGAATTCGAGGAGCGCCTCAAGTCGGTGCTGAAGGAGCTGGCGCAGGAAGAAGGCCAGGTCATCCTGTTCATCGACGAGCTGCACACCATGGTCGGCGCGGGCAAGGCTGAAGGCGCGATGGATGCCGGCAACATGCTCAAGCCGGCGCTGGCGCGTGGCGAGCTGCATTGTGTCGGTGCCACCACGCTTGACGAGTATCGTCAGTACATCGAGAAGGACGCCGCACTGGAGCGCCGCTTCCAGAAGGTGCAGGTCGATCAGCCCAGCGAGGAAGACACCATCGCCATCCTGCGTGGCCTGAAGGAGCGCTACGAGGTGCATCACGGGGTCGACATCACCGACAGCGCCATCATTGCCGCCGCGCGGCTGTCCTCGCGCTACATCACGGACCGTCAGCTGCCGGACAAGGCGATCGACCTGATCGATGAGGCCGCGTCACGCATCCGCATGGAGCTGGATTCCAAGCCGGAGGAGATGGACCGTCTCGACCGCCGCCTGATCCAGCTCAAGATGGAGCGTGAAGCGCTCAAGAAGGAAACCGACGAGGCGGCGCTCAAGCGCCTCGGCGCGCTTGAGGACCAGATCTCGGAGCTGGAGCGGGAATACGCCGACCTCGATGAGGTCTGGAAGGCCGAGAAGTCCAGCATCCAGGGCGCGGCCCAGTTCAAGGCCGAGCTGGAGCAGGCGCGTATCGATCTGGAGCAGGCACGCCGCGCCGGTGACCTCAGCCGCATGTCGGAATTGCAGTACGGCGTGATTCCGGGGCTCGAGAAGCAGATCAGCGAAGCAGGAGAAGGCGAGGCGGATACCTCCGCCCACGTGCTGCTGCGCTCCAATGTCACCGAGGAGGAGATTGCCGAGGTCGTCTCGCGCTGGACCGGCATTCCGGTCGCCAAGATGCTCGAAGGCGAGCGTGACAAGTTGCTGCGCATGGAAGAGGCGCTGCACGAGAAGGTGATCGGCCAGGACGAGGCGGTGATCGCGGTGTCCAATGCGGTGCGTCGCTCACGCGCTGGGCTGTCGGACCCGAACCGTCCCAACGGCTCCTTCCTGTTCCTCGGCCCGACCGGTGTCGGCAAGACGGAGCTCTGCAAGTCACTGGCCAACTTCCTGTTCGACACCGAAGAGGCGATGGTGCGCATCGACATGTCCGAGTTCATGGAGAAGCACTCCGTGGCCCGCTTGATCGGCGCGCCTCCCGGCTATGTCGGCTATGAAGAGGGCGGCTATCTGACCGAGGCCGTGCGTCGCAAGCCGTACTCCGTGCTGCTGCTCGACGAGGTCGAGAAGGCGCATCCGGATGTCTTCAATATCCTGCTGCAGGTGCTGGAAGATGGCCGCCTGACCGATGGTCAGGGGCGTACCGTCGACTTCCGCAACACCGTGATCGTGATGACCTCCAATCTGGGCTCGGAAATGATCCAGCGCATGAGCGGTCTCAATGGCGAGCTGGCGGAAGACGAGGGCAGTACGGAAAGCGCCGACGAGCGTGCCGAGCGCAAGGCGGCCTTCCAGTACGACGACATGAAGACGGCGGTGATGGAAGTCGTCGGCAATCACTTCCGTCCGGAGCTGATCAACCGCATCGATGAAGTGGTCGTGTTCCACGCGCTGGGGCAGGCGCAGATCGCCTCCATCGCGGGCATCCAGCTTGAGCGTCTCAAGGCGCGGCTGGCCGAGCGTGATCTCGGCTTCGAGATCACCGACCCGGCGATGGCCTTGCTGGCCAAGGCCGGCTTCGATCCGGTCTATGGCGCTCGCCCGCTCAAGCGCGCCATCCAGAGCCGCATCGAGAACCCGCTGGCCCAGGCCCTGCTGGGCGGTGACTTCGTGCCCGGTGACGTCATCCGTGTCGGCGAAGAGTGCGGGGAGCTGACCTTCACGCGCTGAATCGCGCCCATGAGCGACGCCCCGCCGTGACGGAAGCACGCCCTTCCGCTTGCGGTGGGGCGTTTTCGTGTCTGCCGCCCGGGCGCAAAAAGACAACCCGGCGTGAGGCAGGCTGAAATTCACGAGGCAGAAAATTGCGAATTTATCGCCATTGATGAGGTTTTACGCATGCTTATGGCCGGATTCGTTGTTATCGGTGTGGCATTTGGCGCAGGCGGCGCACACTGGCGTAAGGTTGAGTTGACAGCCCCTTGCGGCTGTTGGACTCTTGACCATTCCTGATTGCGGGCGCGGCCATTCGGGCGACCCTCGAAGCGCCGCGTGAAGGACAGACGCTGAGTCGCTGTCCGCCTGTCAAAGGATACGCCGGTCCGGGTACGCCAACCGTACCGACCGGCCATCAGCCCCGACCGCATCCAACCGATGCGACAAGAGTGCAGGCCCTAACCGGGCCGCAGACGCCAGGGTTTGGCATCAGGTGCCGCAATTTCTGCGGTAGCGACATTCAGGTCGCACTCGATCCGGCTTGCGCATTGCCGCCGGACGCACTCGAGACCTCCAGGGGAGAATAACCAAGTGGAATTGCTTTCCGGCGCTGACATGATCGCCCGCGCCCTGCATGATGAGGGCGTGGAATATATTTACGGCTATCCCGGTGGAGCGGCGCTGCATATCTATGACGCCCTGTTCCGCCAGGACAAGGTCCAGCACATTCTGGTCCGTCACGAGCAGGCCGCGACCCACGCCGCCGATGGTTACGCGCGCGCCTCCGGCAAGCCGGGTGTGGTGCTGGTCACCTCAGGCCCGGGCGCGACCAATGCCGTCACCGGTATCGCCACGGCCTACATGGACTCGATCCCCATGGTCGTGCTGTGTGGCCAGGTCGCCAGCCACCTGATCGGTGAAGACGCCTTCCAGGAAACCGACATCGTCGGTGTGACTCGCCCGATCGTGAAGCACAGCTTCTCGATCAAGCACCCGAGCGAGATTCCCGAGGTGATCAAGAAGGCCTTCTATCTGGCCTCCAGTGGTCGCCCGGGGCCGGTCGTCATCGATATCCCGAAGGACATGACCGCCCCGACCGAACGCTATGAGTACAGCTACCCCAAGAAGGTACGCATGCGCTCCTATAGCCCGGTCACCCGTGGCCACAGTGGCCAGATCAAGAAAGCCGTCGAGCTGATGCTCAAGGCACGTCGCCCGCTGTTCTTCACCGGCGGTGGTGTGGTGTCCGGGCGTGCCAGCGAAGCGCTGACTGACCTGGTGCGCCGCCTCAACTTCCCGATCACCACCTCGCTGATGGGCATCGGTGCCTACCCGCAGGGCGATCGGCAGTGTCTGGGTTGGCCCGGCATGCACGGCTCCTACGAGTCGAACAATGCCATGCACCACACCGATCTGATCATCTGCATCGGTGCGCGCTTCGATGACCGCGTGACCAACAACACCTCGAAGTTCTGCCCGACGGCCAAGATCATCCACGTCGACATCGACCCGAGCTCGGTTTCCAAGACCGTGCGCGCCGATGTACCGATCGTCGGTCCGGCCGATGCCGTGATCAACGAGATGATCAGCCTTGTGCAGGGTCGCGAGCTGGCCAACCCCGATGCACTGGAGGCCTGGTGGTCCCAGATCGATGGCTGGCGTGCCGAGCGTGAAGGCAAGCTGTATGAGCCGTCCGCCCCGGGTGAGCCGCTCAAGCCGCAACAGGTGGTGGAAGCCGTGCACCGTGCGACGCGTGGTGAAGCCTTCGTCGCCACCGATGTCGGTCAGCACCAGATGTTCGCCGCCCAGTACTACAAGTTCCAGCGTCCCAACCGCTGGATCACCTCCGGTGGTCTGGGCACCATGGGCTTCGGTTTCCCGGCGGCCATGGGCATCAAGATGTCCTACCCGGAAGACGATGTGGTGCTGTTCACCGGTGAAGGCAGCTTCCAGATGATGATGCAGGAGTTCTCGACCTGTAAGCAGTACGGGATCGGGGTCAAGATCATCAACCTCAACAACCAGTCGCTGGGCATGGTGCGTCAGTGGCAGGACCTGAACTACAAGTCCCGTCACTCGCATTCCTATATGGAGTCGCTGCCTGACTTCGTGCAGCTGGCGGGTGCCTATGGCTTCCGTGCCATCAAGGTGCACACGGTGGAGGAGCTCGAGCCTGCGCTGGAAGAAGCCTTCCGCAACAAGGACGAGCTGGTGTTCCTCGACATCTATGTCGACCCGCGTGAACACGTCTACCCGATGCAGGTGCCTCTCGGCTCCATGCGTGACATGCTGCTTACGAAGACGGAGCGGACCTGATGCGCCATATCATCTCCATTCTGATGGAAAACGAACCGGGCGCGCTGTCACGGGTCGTCGGCCTGTTTTCACAGCGCAACTTCAACATCGAGACCCTCAACGTGGCCCCGACCGAAGACGCGACCCTGTCCCGTCTGACCGTCACCACGGTCGGTGAAGATCGCGTCATCGAGCAGATCACCAAACACCTCAACAAGTTGGTGGATGTGGTCAAGCTGGTGGATCTCACCGAGGGCAGCCACATCGAGCGCGAGCTGATGCTGGTCAAGGTCAAGGCGCTGGGCGCCCAGCGTGACGAGATCAAGCGCACGGCGGACATCTTCCGTGCCCAGATCGTCGACATCACGCCGAGCCTCTACACCATCCAGATCACCGGCGACGGTGGCAAGCTGGATGCCTTCCTGGCGGCGATGCAGCCGGTAGGCGTGCTGGAAGTGGCACGTACCGGTGTCTCCGGCATTGCCCGCGGTGAGAAGGTATTGAGCCTGTAATACGGTGGTGGTGGAATCGCAAGACAAGAACGGCGCCCCTCGGGGCGCCGTTTTCGTTGCTGCGCCATTTTCGTTGGTTCGCTACCAGGTATCAGTCAGCGGGTCGCTGCGGCGAGCCGGGCAGTTGCTCCCACAACGCGCGCACCAGCGGATGTCGCAGGCGTTTTTCCTGTACGCACAGGCCGACCTTGTAGGGGGTCAGCGGCGGATCGACATCAAGGATGCGCACCTGGTCGGCCAGCGGCGAATTGTCGAGCACGATCTGCGGCACCACGCCGATCCCGAAGCCCAGTCCGACCATGCTGACGATGGCCTCGTTGCCGGCGACCTGGGCATACAGGCGCGGCTTGATGCCGCGTGTGTGGCACCAGGCATCGAAGCGCTCGCGCGCCAGGCCGGTCTCCGACAGGATCATCGGCACACGTGTCCAGTCGATGTGGTCGTCGCCCGCCGCCGAATCGTCCGCCTCGCCGATGCCTTCCAGTTGCTGGCCGGGGCCATCACGACGCGGAGCAATGAAGCGCAGCGGTGACTCGGCGAAGTCGGTGAAGGCGAGACGGGAAGGCAGCACGTCGGGGCGCGCGGCGATCGCCAGGTCCTCGTGGCCCATCAGGACGCGCTCCAACGCCACGGCGGGGTCGCCGGTATGCAGCTTGAGCTCCACATGCGGATGGCGGGCACGGAAGGTGGCCAGAATCTCGTAGAGAAAGCTGTAGCTGGCGGTCACCGAGCAATACAGGGAGAGCTCGCCGCGCAGTTCATCGCTGTCTTCCAGCAGTGACTGGCGAATGTCATCCCATTGACTCAGGAGTTCGCGAGCATGACGACGGAAGCGTTCACCCGCCGGTGTCAGCGCGACGCTGCGGTTGTCGCGTTCGAACAGGCTGACGCCCAGCTCTTCCTCCATGGCCCGGATGGCGCGTGACAGGGCAGAGGCGCTCAGGTGGCAGGCTGTGCTGGCGCGCCCGAAATGCAGCGTTTCGGCGAGGGTCAGGAATTGCTTGAGTTGACGATTGTCCATGCCGGAGTCCGCTGTCGGTGAGTGCTGTAGAGGGAAATGCCTTGTATTGCGCAATATGGCATATGATGGTGCAAATATAGCATTTTACGCAATGTCGAGGTGCAGGTAAGGTGGACTCATCGCCGCGCAGGAGGAGGACGGCAGACCTTGATCCAAGGCGCACGACCTCCCCAGGACGCAGAGCGGCCGAGACAGATGGCCGTCGGCGCTGGACACTGTCATACGCCTTTCCCTCGCGGGAAGGGTCGCAAGAACAACAGACACTCTTTCAAGATCTCACGCCATCCCGCTGACGGGGTGAGCCGCCAGGAGCAATGACGATGAAACTCTATTACGACAAGGATTGTGACCTCTCCCTCATCCAGGGCAAGAAAGTGGTCATCCTCGGTTACGGTTCCCAGGGCCACGCCCACGCGAACAACCTGAAGGAATCCGGCGTCGACGTCACCGTAGCCCTGCGTCGCTCTTCCTCCAGCTGGGCCAAGGCCGAAGCGGCTGGTCTGAAGGTTGCTGAAGTCGAGGAAGCGGTCAAGGCTGCCGACCTGGTCATGATTCTGGCGCCGGACGAGAATCAGAAGGCCATCTACGAGAACCAGGTGGAACCGAACCTGAAGCAGGGCGCGACCCTGGCCTTCGCTCACGGCTTCAACGTCCACTACAACCAGGTCGTGCCGCGTGCTGACCTCGACGTCATCATGATCGCGCCGAAGGCACCGGGTCACACCGTGCGTTCCGAGTTCGTGAAGGGCGGCGGTATCCCGGACCTGATCGCCATCCACCAGGATGCGACTGGCCAGGCCAAGGACATCGCTCTGTCCTACGCGGCAGGCGTCGGCGGCGGCCGTACCGGCATCATCGAGACCACCTTCAAGGACGAGACCGAAACCGATCTGTTCGGTGAGCAGGCTGTCCTGTGTGGTGGCGCGGTCGAGCTGGTCAAGATGGGCTTCGAGACCCTGACCGAAGCGGGCTACGCACCGGAAATGGCCTACTTCGAGTGTCTGCACGAGCTCAAGCTGATCGTCGACCTGATGTACGAAGGCGGCATCGCCAACATGAACTACTCCATCTCCAACAATGCGGAGTATGGCGAGTACGTGACCGGCACCGAAGTCATCAACGAGCAGTCCCGTGTCGCCATGCGCAATGCACTCAAGCGCATCCAGAGCGGTGAATACGCCAAGATGTTCATCCAGGAAGGCAACACCAACTACCCGTCCATGACGGCCCGTCGTCGCCAGAACGCCGAGCATCCGATCGAGCAGACTGGTGAGAAGCTGCGCGGCATGATGCCGTGGATCACTGCCAACCAGCTGGTCGACAAGTCACGCAACTGATCCTGCCTATTGGATCCGGCGTGAAATGAGCGGGGCGCTCTCCATCAGGAGGGCGCCCCGCTTGCGTTGTTGCTCTATAAGCGCTATCGAATGGGAGAGGGAAGTGACAGTCGACGGTGAGGCCGCTAGGGTGTCACCACTATTCGCGCTCACTGGCAGGTGTAGAATGTGGTTACCCTGCCACGACGAGGCATGATGCAAGGAATCCCATGACTGACGAAAATCGACATCCCGGCGCAGACGAAGCCCCCGAAGCACAGACACGCCGCAGCAGTTCAGTGCTGGACAAGGTAGTGGAGGAGTTCACCGACGACAGCGAAGTCGTGGAAGAAGCCATTGAGGACGGCAAGCCCGTTCGTCGGCGTGGCATCTATCTGCTGCCCAACCTGTTCACCACCTCCGCGCTGTTCTCCGGCTTCTTCGCTGTGGTGTGTGCGCTGAACGGGGAGTTTGCCAACGCCTCCATCGCCATCTTCGTCTCGATGGTGCTCGACGGCCTGGATGGTCGTGTGGCGCGCCTGACCAACACCCAGAGCGCCTTCGGTGCCGAGTACGACAGCCTCGCGGACATGCTGTCCTTCGGCGTGGCGCCGGCGCTGGTCACCTTCAGCTGGATTCTGCAGGATGTCGGCAAGATCGGCTGGATCGCCGCCTTCGTCTACGTGGCAGGCGCTGCGCTGCGTCTGGCGCGCTTCAACGTCCAGATCGGCTCCACCGACAAGAAGTGGTTCATCGGTCTGCCGAGTCCGGCAGCGGCGGCACTCGTGGCCGGCTGCGTATGGACCATGCACAACTTCGACGCCGAGACCTTCGCCTTCAAGTCGCTGATGGTCTTCGTGGTCGCGGCTGCCGGTATCCTGATGGTGTCGAACATCCGCTACTACAGCTTCAAGGAAATCGACCTCAAGGGGCCGGTGCCCTTCGTGGCGCTGCTCGCCATCGTGCTGGCCTTCGTGGTCATCTCGTTGGAGCCGTCCGTGATGCTGCTGGGCCTGTTTGGTTGCTATGTCGCCAGTGGCCCGATCATGGCGCTGGGGCGCAAGCTGCGCGGCAACAAGTAAGCGTCAGCTGTCAGCAATGTGATGATCGATATTCGGCCCCGCCATTCCTGGCGGGGTCGAATGCGTTTCTGGCCGGGGGAAGATGTCAGCAAGCAACGGCGCGACGAGGACAAGAAGAAAAGAGAAGCAGTATGAGGAGGGGAGAGAAAGGCAGAGCAGAGATGTCACCCGTATGTCCCGAGAATGACAATCTCTTGAAAAACCCCTTGCTCTCACGGCGGTTCGTGCGTAAAGTACGCATCCGCTGCCGGGGACGCATGGCGTTACCAGCGGTGAAAGAGGTTTGCAGGTGATTGTTTTACTTGATGTTTTTGAAGTCCGCTTCGACATCATCGATTGACAATCCCGGGCGATTCGCTAGAATACGCCGCACTCCTTACGGAACAGGTGATCGAGCAACGCTCCTCACCGCTTGATGATGCTTAGAGGCAGTCGACTGACTCATCATCAAGTGCTTGACTTCTCAAGCGTTCCGGGTAGAATATGCCTCCTCGCTTAACAGCGACGCTCTTTAAAAATATGATCAGGTAATTCGTGTGAGCGCTTGCCGATGAGTGGTGACAAGGTCACCAAATAT
>NZ_LJTD01000012.1:0-127803 GCF_001306765.1 Cobetia sp. UCD-24C
ATCGCAAGCTGTGTGAGGCGCTGGGGGTGGCGCGCATGCGGGCGACGCGTCCATGTGCCCTGCCCCTGGCCGGTGTGCAGATAGCCCTCCTCGATCAGCGACTTTATCGCCAAGGCCAGCGTATTGCGCGCCACCCCCAGCGCCTCACACAGCTTGCGATGCGGCGGCAGCCGCGCACCCAGCGGCCATTGCTCACGAATCACCTCGAGCAACGCCTGCTCCAGCCGTACCTGCTTGCCCAGGGTCTCGGACTGGCGGCGATAACATTCGATCAGCGGCTCCAGCGCGGCCAGTTCCATCTCGGTCTCCCGTTGTCGTAGTGCTTTCACGCAGCTTCCCGAGGTTGTCCATCCCCCGCCAGCCACTCGCCTGACAGGCGGCGCGCAACGCCCATTCAGCCCTGATTATCCGCAGCCCCTGCTGATTGGTCCAGTCAAACGCAAAATTGGTCTATTCGCCATCGGGCATGGCGCTGGTAGCGTGTGTTTCAGGCGTTGCCTACTGACTGATGCTCACAGCGAAATGATTGCTGAATCGCTCTTGGCTCCCCCTTTACAGGAGCGACCTTTCAGCAAGCATCAGCCAGCGACAGGACTGTCATTACTTCTCGTTCATGCCAGCAAGCTTTGGATTTGAAATTGAGAAGAGCGCACGGGACATCAGCAGGAAACGGCTTCGCTATATAACAAATTCCAAGATCGATTTGAGTATTCCAATGAACAACAGTACTCCCCCTGCAGAACAGCTAGTCAGAGTCCTTGCGCGTGGCGACGTCCTGGCACTTGCCTTCGGCGCCATGGTCGGTTGGGGCTGGATCGTCCTCACCGGCGGCATGATTCAGGATGCCGGCAGCGTCGGCGCCATCATCGCTTTCATCATTGGCGGCATCGCCGTCGTCCTGATCGGTCTGACCTATGCAGAACTGGCAGCAGCCATGCCCAAGGTGGGCGGTGAGCATGTCTACAGCTACCGGGCCATGGGGCATTTCTCTTCCTTTCTGTGCACCTGGACGATCATTCTCGGCTATCTGAGCGTGGTGTCCTTCGAGGCGGTGGCATTGCCCACGGTCATCGAGAACCTCGCGCCCAACTATGCCGTTGGCCACATGTGGACCATCGCCGGTTGGGATGTGAAGGCGACCTGGGTGGCTGTCGGTGTCGGCGGCTCGCTGGCCATGATGGCGATCAACTATGTCGGTATCACCACTGCCGCACTCCTGCAGAAGGTCGTCACAGGCGTGATTCTGATCGCCGGCGTCCTGTTCGTGACCGGCGCCTTGTTCGAAGGTGATGTCGCCAACATGACACCGCTGTTCACCCAGTCCGAAGGCGGCGTGGTGGCAGGCATCATCGCGGTGCTGGTACTGGTCCCTTTCCTGTTCGTCGGCTTCGACGTCATTCCGCAGGCCGCAGAGGAAATCAATCTGCCCTACAACGCCATCGGCAAGGTGCTGATGATGTCCGTGGTACTGGCCGTGGTCTGGTATGCGCTGATCATCCTGGCCACCAGCATGGCGCTGGATCATGACTCCCTGCTGGCAAGTTCACTGAGCGTGCCGGACGCCATGGGCGCCCTGTTCAATTCGCCCTGGGCCAGCAAGCTGATGATCCTTGCAGGTATCGCCGGCATCATCACCAGCTGGAATGCCTTCTACATCGGTGGCTCTCGCGCCATCTATGCCTTGGCACATGCCGGCATGCTGCCTGCCTGGCTGGGCAAGCTGCACCCCAAGCACAAGACGCCCACCAATGCGGTACTGCTGATCGGTCTGCTGTCCTGCATCGCGCCCTTCTTCGGTCGTCCGGCACTGGTGTGGATCGTCGATGCGGGTGGCCTGGGTATCGTCATCGCCTATCTGTTCGTCGCGATCTCGTTCCTGATCCTGCGTATCCGTGAGCCCGACATGCCGCGTCCGTTCCGCGTCCGCCACGGCAAGCTCTGCGGCACACTGGCCACCCTTTTGTCCTTCGGCATGGCCTGCCTGTATCTGCCGGGTAGTCCTTCCGCGCTGACCGGTACCGAATGGCTGATCTTCGGTGCCTGGATGGCTCTGGGTCTGGTGATGTATGTCATCGCCCTGAAGCAATTCGGCCGAGCCTATAGCGACCGTGTCATGGCACCGGCTTTCACGGCGCAGTAAACACGCAATACCTACACCGCTGGGCAGTCTGTTCCGCCTGCCCAGCCATCTCGACTCAGTCATATTCGAGCCGATTCGAGAGCAGCTGACGCCTCTTGCGACATGCTGCTCACTCCATGAATGACCTGCACGCCAGAACGCCAGAGGAGCTTCACATGTCCCGTTCCGCCCTCCCGATCAGCGACTTCCTGAAGCGCTACGTCAATTCGGAAACCAGCAGCGACGTCTTCGTCCCGGCGCTCATCGGTACCGAGCACCGCGAGACCGGCACCACCTTCAACGTGACCAATCCGGCCACCGGCGAGCAGCTGGCGCGTGTCGCCGAGGTCAGCGCCGATGACACCCGTGACGCCGTCGCCGCAGCCGAGATCGCCGGCAACGCCTGGAAGAAGGTGCCGGTGAAGGAGCGTTCCGCACTGCTGCGTCGCTGGTTCGATCTGGTGCTGGCGCACCGTGAAGACCTCGCCCAGCTGATGACGCTGGAACAGGGCAAGCCGATGGCGGAGTCGCGTGGCGAGGTGACCTACGGTGCCTCCTTCATCGAATTCTTCGCCGAAGAAGCCAAGCGCATGGCCGGTGAGACCCTGCCGTCCCATGGCGCCGACAAGCGCCTGATGGTGCTGCGCGAGCCGATCGGCGTGGTGGCCGCGATCACGCCGTGGAACTTCCCGCTGGCGATGATCACCCGCAAGTGCGCCCCGGCGATCGCCGCAGGTTGTGCCGTGGTCATCAAGCCGGCCGAAGCCACCCCGCTGACCGCGCTGGCATTGGCAGACCTGGCGCTGGAAGCCGGCCTGCCGAAGGGGCTGATCAGTGTCGTCACCGCCATGAAGCCGATCGCCATCGGGGAAGTGCTGACCACCGATCCGCGCATCCGCAAGGTGTCCTTCACCGGCTCCACGCCGGTGGGCAAGACGTTGATGGCGCAGTGTGCCTCCACCGTCAAGAAGACCGCGATGGAGCTGGGCGGCAACGCACCCTTCATCGTCTTCGATGATGCCGACCTGGATGCAGCCGTCGATGGCGCCATCGCCTCCAAGTTCCGCAACGCCGGCCAGACCTGCGTGTGCACCAACCGCTTCCTCGTTCAGGACGGTGTCTACGACGCCTTCGTCGCCAAGCTCGCGGCACGTGTCGAGAGCATGCAGGTCGGTGATGGCCTGGTCGAAGGCAACACCATCGGTCCGCTGATCAACGATTCAGCGGTCAACAAGGTGCAGAGCCACGTCGATGATGCCGTCAGCAAGGGCGCGCGCCTGGTCACCGGCGGCAAGAAGCACGCTCTCGGTCACAGCTTCTTCGAGCCGACCGTGCTGGCCGATGTCACTACCGACATGGTCGTCGCGGATGAAGAAACCTTCGGCCCGCTGGCGCCGGTGTTCCGCTTTGGCAAGGACGAGGAAGCCATCGCGATGGCCAACGACACCCCGTTCGGGCTGGCCGCGTATTTCTACGCCAACGATTACCGCCGCATCTGGCACACGCTGGAAGCGCTGGAATACGGCATGGTCGGCGTCAACGAAGGCCTGATCTCCACTGAACTCGCCCCCTTCGGTGGCATCAAGGAATCCGGCCTGGGTCGCGAAGGCTCACACCACGGTCTGGAAGAGTTCACCGAGCTCAAGTACGTCTGCATCGGCGGCCTCTGAGGCACGGCAACTCTCGACAAGATTCCCGCACGCCACGGCGTGCGGGCCCCGAACAGTGACAGGCGTGCACAGTGCAGGCCGATGAAATCCGTACGGAGAACAAGATGAACAACGCTCAACTCGAAACTCTCAAGAAGAAGTACGTTGCACGTGGTGCCGCCACCGCGACCCCGCAGTCAGCCGACACCGCACTGAACGCGGAAATCTGGGACGCGGATGGCACCCGCTGGATCGACTTCGCCGGCGGTATCGGCGTGCTCAACCTGGGTCACCGTCACCCGAAGATCGTCGCTGCCGTCAAGGCACAGCTCGACAAGCTGATGCACACCGCTGCTGGCGTGATGTCCCACCCGCTGTACGTCGAACTGAGCCAGAAGCTGTGTGAACTGACGCCGGTGCGTGGCCCCGAGCGCAAGGCACTGCTGATGAACTCCGGCGCGGAAGCGGTCGAGAACGCCATCAAGATCGCGCGTGCCGCCACTGGCCGCAGCGGCGTCATCACCTTCGACGGCGCCTTCCACGGCCGCACCATGATGACCATGGCCCTCACCGGCAAGGTCGTGCCGTACAAGGGCGATTTCGGCCCGATGCCGGGTGACGTCTACCGCGCACCCTACCCGAACGAGAAGCACGGCATCAGCGAAGAGCAGTCCCTGAATGCCATCCGCACCCTGTTCAAGACCGACATTCCGGCCAGCCGCACCGCTGCCATCATTCTGGAGCCGGTCCAGGGCGAAGGCGGCTTCTACATCGCCTCGCCGAGCTTCCTGACCGCGCTGCGTGAACTGTGTGACGAGCACGGTATCCTGCTGATCGCCGATGAAGTGCAGTCCGGCTTTGCGCGTACCGGCAAGCTGTTCGCGATGGAGCACAGCGGTGTCGAAGCCGACATCATGACCATGGCCAAGAGCCTGGCCAACGGCATGCCGCTGTCTGCGGTGGTCGGTACCGCCGAGGTGATGGACGCCTCTGGCCCGGGCTCACTGGGCGGCACCTACGGCGGTAACGCCCTGTCCTGCGCCGCGGCGCTGGCCGTCATCGACGTCATCCGTGAAGAGAACATCCTGGAGCGCAGCACCCAGATGGGCGAGCTGCTGGCCGCACGCTTCGCCCAGTGGGAAGAGCGCTTCGCGCATGTCGCTCACCCGCGCAACCAGGGCTCCATGGCCGCCTTCGAGCTGGTGGATGCCAATGGCCAGCCGGATGCCGCCGCGACCGCCGCCGTTTGTGCCAAGGCCAAGGAGCTGGGGCTGATCCTGCTGTCCTGTGGCTTCTACTCCAACACCATCCGTATCCTGGTGCCGCTGACCGTCGAGCCGGAAGTGCTCGAGGAAGGTCTCACCATCATCGAGCAGGCGCTGGAAAGCCTCGCCTGATCGCTTGCCTGGCGCAGAACGTCTAGCGCAGGCATGCAGAAAACAGCGGCCACCTTCGGGTGGCCGTTTTGCGTTTTCTGCAACCTGCCATCGCACAACATGACACGAGAAAAGGCGACGCCATCATTGTGAAAAGTCTGGCGATATACGCCACGACCCCGTTTCAGGGCGTGAGATGAATTATCACGCCAAGCCCTGCCGCTGCGGGGTTCTTCAACCACCAATCGCGCACTTCACCGTTAGTTGCCCATCTAAATATATAGCCAATCGGCTTGACGATTCGTTGGGATAGACTTTATCGCTCATTTATCATATCCGGCCTGTTTCCCTCCCACCTCCAGCCGGTTTCTGCCATGCCACATGTGTCCATCCATCCGCACTGCCTGCACGAGCGCGGCCTGCACGAGCAAGCTCTGATCGCCAGCCTGAGCGAGAGTCAGATCATCAGCTCCACGAGTGATACCCGCCATGTCTGACAGCAATGCCACTGACTTCAAACGCAGCATGCAGCAGCGCCATCTGGTGATGTTGTCACTGGGCGGTGTCATCGGCACCGGCCTGTTTCTCAGCTCCGGCTATACCATCCAGCAGGCGGGCCCGGCGGGTGCGGTACTCGCCTATCTGATCGGCGGCCTGGTGGTCTATCTGGTGATGATGTGCCTCGGCGAACTGGCCGTGCATCACCCGGAACCCGGCGCCTTCAGCGCCCACGCCACCCGCTATCTGGGCCCTGCCACCGGCTATACCGTGGCCTGGCTCTACTGGCTGACCTGGGCCGTGGCGCTGGGGTCGGAATTCACCGCCTCCGCCGTGTTCATGGGGCGCTGGTTCCCCGGCGTCGAACCGTGGATCTGGTGCGGCATCTTCTCGCTGATCGTGTTCGGCATGAACATCGTCTCGGCGCGCTTCTTCGCCGAATCCGAATTCTGGCTGTCACTGATCAAGGTCGCCGCAGTGATCGTGTTCATCGCGGTGGGCGCCGCCGCCATGTTCGGCTTCACGCCCCTGGCGGGTAATGTCGAGGCGCCGGGCGTCACGCGCATCCTGCAGGAAGGCGTGTTCGATCACGGCGTGATGCCGATCCTGATGACGCTGCTGGCCGTCAGCTTCGCCTTCTCCGGCACCGAGCTGATCGGCATTGCCGCCGGCGAAAGCGAGAACCCCGAGAAGAACGTGCCCCTGGCGATCCGCGCGACCCTGTGGCGCCTGATCATCTTCTTCATCGGCACCATCATCGTCATCGCCGCCCTGTTGCCGCAGGACAGCGCCGGCCTCAAGGAAAGCCCCTTCGTGGCGGTCTTCCAGCTCACCGGCATTCCCTACGCGGCGGATATCATGAACTTCGTGATCATCACCGCGCTGCTGTCGGCGGCCAATTCCGGCCTCTACGCCGCCTCGCGCATGCTGTGGACCCTGGCGGACCAGAAGACGCTGCCGCGCGTGTTCAGTCGCGTCAATCAGCGTGGCATTCCGGTGCCCGCACTGCTGATCACCATGCTCGGCGGCCTGCTGTCGCTGCTCTCGAGCGTCTATGCCGAGGACACCCTCTATCTGGCGCTGGTGTCGATTTCCGGGCTTGCCGTGGTGCTGGTGTGGATGGCGATCGCCGCCAGCCAGTTCAGCTTCCGCCGCCAGTGGCTGAAGGCCGGCCATAGCGCCAGCGAGCTGACCTACCGTGCGCCGCTGTATCCCTTCGTGCCGATTGCCGCCTTCCTGTTCTGCGCGCTGGCCTGCATCGGCATCGCCTTCGATCCCAACCAGCGCATCGCGCTCTACTTCGGCGTGCCCTTCGTGGCGCTGTGCTATCTGGTGCACTATCTGACCCATCGCTCGTCTGGTGACGCCGCGAAACCTGTAAACCCGACCCCGCAGGAGGCCCTCGATGCCCGCTGATGCCACCCGCAATCCGCTGAGCGCCATCACCGCGCGCCAGCCCTTCATGATCGTCGATGGCGCCCTGGCCACCGAGCTTGAGCGCGCCGGGTTCGATCTCAACGACTCGCTGTGGTCGGCCAAGGTGCTCGCCGATGATCCGCAGGCGATCGTCGATGTCCACCGCGCCTACTTCGAGGCCGGTGCCGATGTCGCCACCACGGCCAGCTATCAGGCAACGCTTGAGGGCCTGATGGCACGCAGCCTGAGCGAGACTCAGGCCAGCGCGCTGATCCAGCGCTCCGTGACCCTGGCGGCGCAGGCCCGCAGCGACTATCTGGCCGCGCATCCGGAGCGCCTGGACTGCCCACCGCTGGTCGCGGCCTCCGTCGGCCCCTATGGCGCCTGGCTCGCCGATGGCAGCGAATACCGTGGCGGCTACGCGCTGGACCGCGCCGGCCTGCGCGACTTCCACCGTGCCCGCCTCGCCACGCTGCTCGATGCCAAGCCGGACATGCTCGCCGTCGAGACACTCCCCTGC
This sequence comes from Cobetia sp. UCD-24C, assembly GCF_001306765.1. Taxonomy (NCBI): domain Bacteria; kingdom Pseudomonadati; phylum Pseudomonadota; class Gammaproteobacteria; order Oceanospirillales; family Halomonadaceae; genus Cobetia; species Cobetia sp. UCD-24C. Next base: position 7,579 of record NZ_LJTD01000012.1, read on the forward strand.
GCCGAGGAAGCACTGGCCGTGTGTGATCTGCTGCGCGATGACTTTCCGACGGCGCGTGCCTGGATCGCCTTCAGCGCGCGCAACGCCACCGAATTGAGCGACGGTACGCCGATCCGCGATGCCGTGCGCGCCATCGCCGACTGCGAGCAGGTGGTCGCCATCGGCGTCAACTGCACCGCGCTTGAGCACATCGAATCGCTGGTGCGCGAGATTCGTGGCGAGACGGACAAGGACATCGTCATCTACCCGAACTCCGGCGAGGTCTATGACCCGGTCACCAAGACCTGGTCTGCCGCCTGCGCCGTCTCAGCTGATGCCGAAGGCCAAAGCTCTGAGCACGGTTCTGACCACGGCTATGACCACGACCATGACCTCGCCGGCTGGACACCGCGCTGGCTGGCCGCCGGCGCCACGGCCATCGGTGGCTGCTGCCGCACCGGCCCGGACGACATCCGCGCCCTGGCGGATCTGCGCAAGGCACTGAGTTGATTGAGGTGCTGAGCAGATACGCACGCTGAGCTCCAAGCACTGAACACGAACGCCCTGTCCGGTCATCACACATGATCGGTCAGGGCGTTTTCGGTAGCGTCCCGCGCCCAGAATCTCTAGGATGGCAGGACACAGATGAGCGATTGCTCAAAATCATTTCGACGTACACTTTTCGACATGCTCTCACAGCGCCCTTCACGCTGTAGTGAAGAGCGCATGAGAGATCAGCAGGAGAATCCCGATGTCACAGCTCGATATCCAGGTCGCCTACGACGTGGTCTGCCCCTGGTGCTGGATCGGCAAGCGCCATCTCGATGACGCCATCGCGCAACTCGACTTCAAGGATGAGGTGCGCGTGAACTACCTGCCCTTCCAGCTCAATCCTTGGGTGCCGCGTGAAGGCATGATGCGGGCCGACTACCGCGCGCAGAAGTTCGGCAGTGTCGAGCGCGGCGCGGAACTGGATGCCCAGGTGGCCCAAGCCGGCGCGCAGAGCGGCGTCACCTTCCGTCATGCCCTGATGGAGCGCACGCCCAACTCCACCGATGCCCAGCGCATCGTCTGGCGCCAGCAATCCAGGGGCCTGGCGGAGCGCCCGCTGCTGGAAGCTCTGTTCAGCGCCTACTTCCACGATGGCAAGGACGTGGGTGACCGGCAGGTGCTGGCCGAGATCGCAAGCCAGCACGATAACGACCTGAGCATCGAGCAGGCGCTGGCCTTCCTTGATTCCGACGCGGGCGAACAGGAAGTCGCCGCCCAGCAGGAGGCGCTGCGCAACGCCGGTATCCAGTCGGTGCCCAGCACCATTGTCGGCCAGTACTACGTGCCCGGCGCGCAGCCGGTGGAAGTGCTGGTGCAGATGCTCAATGAGGCGCGTGCCCAGCAGGCGGGTTGATCCGCCCCGCATTCCCCGATTGCCCTGACAGACGACACGCCCTTCGCAAGGATGGCGTGTCGTTTTGCGTTCAGGCATAAAGGAAAAGCTTATAGAGGCAAGCCACGACAACAAGACGACTCACGACAAGGACTGCCGCATGCCGCGCCCCATCATTCTCGATTGCGATCCCGGCCACGACGACGCCATCTCGCTGATTCTGGCCCTCAGCTCAGACGCGCTCGACGTACTGGCCGTCACCACCAGTGCCGGCAATCAGACGCCCGACAAGACGCTCAACAATGCGCTGCGGGTGCTCACCCTGCTGGGCCGCCACGATATCCCGGTCGCGGGCGGTGCGCTCAAGCCCTTGGCGCGCGAGCTGATCATCGCCGACAACGTGCATGGCGAAAGTGGCCTGGATGGCCCTGAACTGCCAGAGCCCGGCTTTGCCCCCGTCACCCAGAGCGCCATCGAGCTGATGGCCGAGAAGGTTCGCGCCTGTGAGCAGAAGGTTACGTTGGTGCCCTCTGGCCCTCTGGCCCTCTGGCCCGCTGACCAACATCGCGCTGTTTCTCTCAGCCTATCCTGAGCTGCACTCGCGCATCGACAGCATCGTGCTGATGGGCGGCGCGGCCGGTGTCGGCAACTGGACGCCCGCCGCCGAGTTCAATATCTTCGTCGACCCCGAAGCCGCCGACATGGTGTTCAAGTCCGGCCTGCCCATCGTGATGTGCGGGCTGGATGTCACCCATCAGGCGCAGATCATGGATGAGGACATCGAGCGCATCCGCGCCATCGACAATCCCGTCGCCCAGTGTGTCGCTGAACTGCTCGACTTCTTCATGATCTACCATCGCGATCCTAAGTGGGGCTTCAACGGCGCGCCGTTGCATGATCCCTGCACCATCGCCTGGCTGCTGGCGCCTGAGCTGTTCACCACGGTGGAGTGCTGGGTCGGCGTCGAGACACAGGGCGAGCACACCCAGGGCATGACGGTGGTGGACCGCTATCAGCTCACCGGCAAGCCGCACAACGCCAGGGTGCTGTTCGAGATCGACCGTCAGGGCTTCGTCGATCTGATCGTCCGGCAGCTGGCGCAGTACTTCCCTCGATAGCCCCCTCGCTAGCCCCCTCGCTAGCCCGCTCACCAGCATCCAGAAGGCAGTCGCCCAGCCAGCGCCGTGCAAGGCGTTCTTTCCTGCTGAGAGCAGCGCTTCCCTGAAGAGAGCCGCCATGTCAGAGACCGATCGCCATGCCAGTGACACCGCGCAACAGGCGCACGTCCATAAGCACGAGCATAGGCACGGCCATAAACACAGCTACGACTACCTTATCGTGGGCTCGGGCTTTGGCGGCTCGGTGTGCGCGCATCGCCTGACAGAGAAAGGCTATCGCGTGGCGGTCATGGAACAGGGCAAACGCTGGACACCGGACAACATGCCGCGCTCCAACTGGCGACTGAGTCGCTGGCTATGGCGGCCGATGCTGGGCCCTGCGCGGCTTCTTCACCATGAGCTTTTTCCGCCATGTCATCGTGCTGCATGGCAACGCGGTGGGCGGCGGCTCCATCACCTATGCGCAGACGCTGCTGGTGCCGCCCGACAGGGTGTGGGACAACGGCCAGTGGGCGGGGCTCAATGACTGGCATGCGGTGATGCCGGCGCACTACGCCACGGCGAAGCAGATGCTCGGCGTGACCACCAATCGGATCATCGCGCCAGCGGATCACCACCTGAAACGCATGGCGGAAGTCGCCGGCTGCGAAGACACCTGGTACCCCACCGAGGTCGGCATCTTCTTCGGCCCCGAGGGAGAAAGCGGCACGCTAGCCGCCGGTAGCGCGCATGCAGACCCCTACTTCGCTGGCGAAGGCCCTGAAAGACACAGCTGCATCGGCTGCGGTGGCTGCATGATGGGCTGCCGACACGGCGCCAAGAACAGCCTCGACAAGAACTATCTGTATCTGGCCGAGAAGCACGGCGCCCAGGTGCACGCCGAGACCAAGGTGATCGATGTCGTGCCGCTCAATGGCAAGGCGGATGGGGCCGATGGCTATGCGGTGACGACGGTGCCCTCCACCTTCGCCGGACTCTATCTCGGGCTGGGCAAGCGCCGCGTCACCTGTCAGTCCATCGTCTTCGCTGGCTCGTCGCTCGGCACTCAGGAGTTGCTGTTTCACCTCAGGGACAAGGGCTCATTGCCGAACATCTCGAACGCGCTGGGCAAGCGGGTGCGCACCAATGCGGAGTCGTTGATCAGCTGTCGCATGCCGGACAGTCACGATGACATGTCCAAGGGCATCGCCATCGGCTCCGGTATTCATATCGATGAGCACACCCATATCGAAGCCACGCGCTATCCGGCGGGCTCCGATTTCATGGGGCTGCTGTTCACCGCGATGGCCAGGGAGCCCGGCTGGACACGGCCCTTCTCGTGGCTCAAGGCCATGGCGAAGGTGGTGGCGGCCAATCCGCGCCGCGCGCTGAAATTCCAGCTACCGTGGGGCTTCGCGAAGGAGACGATCATCTTTCTGTGCATGCAGACGGCGGATGGCCACCTCGACATGCAGCTCAAACGCCTGTGGTACTGGCCGCTGCGCAAGGCGCTGGTCACCGAGGGCAAGCGCATCCCGACCTTCATCCCCGAGGCGAATGATTTCGTCACGCGTGGCGCAGAGGCCATCGGCGCCATCCCCGGCAGCAGCATCCCCGAAATACTCTTCAACATCCCCACCACAGCGCACTGCATGGGCGGCGCGGCCATGGCGGCATCCCCCGAGGACGGCGTCTGCGATGGGCAAAACCGCGTCTTCCATTACCGCAACATGCTGATCTGTGACAGCTCAATGCTCGCCGCCAACCTGGGCGTCAATCCCAGCCTGACCATCACCGCCTTGGCGGAACATGCAATGAGCCATATCCCGCGCAAGGACTGATCTTCACAACGCCCGGTGCGGAAAGTGCTGGTGCAGGAAGTTCTGGTGTAGAGAGTGCTGGTGTAGAGAGAAAGCGACGGCTGGTATCATTGCCCGCCAGCGTCTCAGGCCAGGTGCGTACAACACGCGGGATTGATCAACACGGGAGCAACAGCAATGAAACGAGTGTCACTCTTCACCATGGCAAACTGCCCGCACTGCAAGACAGCCAAGCAGTATCTGGAGCAGCAGAAGATCGGCTTCCGCCTGGTGGACGTCCGATCCCCCGCGGGACAGAAGGAATTCGCCAAGACAGGCTTTCGCAGCGTGCCTGTCCTGAAGATTGGCGATCAGTTCTTGAAGGGGTTCAGCGTCAAAGGATTCAATCAACTGTATAAGGATTGAGCTGGCTCCCTCAGTGGCACTATATCGAATTATCTCCTATACCCCCGTCAATCACACTGCACGGGCGGTAGACACTATCGAGCTATGAGCCTGCCTTTCCCACACAAGGTTGTCATTACTAGGGAAAACTAGAATCTAATGCTCTGATGTACCCTCTTAGTGTGAATATCATCCAAGATTAGTTATTACTGTATTAGATGAGCAGTCGGTAAGCCTCGCCCTTAAACGTCTATATCTGCCACCTCGGACATATACTCAAATCATACCCTCTTGAATGTAGATCTCTTCTTGAGATAATGTGCGCGGTATGTTAATGAAAAATAGTCATGAGCATTGTTACGACTGAAGATAATGGTCGCACCTAACGACTGCTAAAAGAAAAACTGTTTAAATTTCGCTTGATCTAATAATGAAATCATGATAAAAGAAAGCATAATAAGCAAGAAACTCCTAATACTAAAACTAAAGTCAGCAATTGCATGGGATATGGGTATGAAAAATACGGTAATGGCTCTTATATTACCTCTCTTAGCTATCGCTCACTCAGCAGAGTCAGCGAGTTACAACCTGAGAGATCCAAGAGACCATGGTCAGTGGGAATCATTTGAACTCTATCTAGGCTCAGAAAGTTTTTTTCGCGCCCTAAACAGCTCTAACTATAAGGACATGTATTTGGCAATAGATTACTTCCCTGTGGATTGCTCCAATCCAAATATGTCTATACGCATTACTGGTAGTGAAGTGTCCGCCACAACCAAATCGCTTGATCTTTTGAAGACAGAAATCAGGGTTGATCGTAGGGAGAAACAAGTTGGACTATCTAATGTTAACATCGAGAGAGGGGATACGGGGATCTATTTAAATTTAGAAATCCCAAACAAGAGAAGATTAATTCAAGATATGATAAATGGATCAGTAATAAGATTCAAAGTTGCTACAGAAAAAACGCCTACTTATATGGAATTTGGTTTGCGTGGTTCTATGGCAGCGATAAACAGGTCATCGGCATCATGCTATAAGTCCAAGCAATCGCCTGAAGACTACTTCTAACAAAACATTATAACTATACAAGGGGATTCATAAGTATGAAAAAACTATTAACATCTTTAGCAATTACTGCAACACTAGCAGGCTGCACACCTGCTGGCGTTAAAGATTTACCAAGCGAAGATTTTGATAAAAACTTCTTATTCTCCCAGAGCTATGATGAGGTGTGGAGTAACACAGTCGAATGGTTTGCAATGAATAATATACCAATAAACAGCATGGAAAAAGACTCTGGATTAATTTCATCTAATCACGGCCTTTCTCCTAGTTTCAGAGTTATTAATTGTGGGCAGCCTACTGGGAATGTAGGGCTTTATTCGGCTAATTTTGAATCAATACAAAGCAATATAAACATATTAGTACGTCGAGTAGGACCTAACAAAACTCGAGCAACAGTAAATGTATTTGGCAGCTCTGCAATAACAGTAAGAAATGGTTATGGGAATGTGGTAAGTAGTGCCAGCGCAAGATGCGTATCCACTGGTAACCTAGAAGCTAGTTACAGCCAGTTTATAAAGAAAAATTAAACCAAAATCACACCATTAAAACAAAGAGCAAGTACATAAGTCAATGTACTTGCTCTTTTAGTTCACGCCACCAACTAACCATAAATAAAAGATGTAAAAATATCGCAAATTTATATTCACCCAACCTCATGCAATCTCTCAATATTCGCCACTAGATCCGTAAACCTCTCCCCCTGAATATGCACGTGATCCTTCAGCGCCTGTTCGGCAGCAGCGGCGTCGCCGGCTTCAATGGCGGCGACGATGGCTTCGTGCTCGGCATAGGAGCTGTGCATGCGGTGGCGGACGTGAAGTTGCAGGCGGCGATAGGGCTTGAGGATGGCGTGCAGGCGCGTGGCTTCTTCGGTGAGGAAGGCGTTGTGGCTGGCGCGGTAGAGACAATGATGAAAGAGGCCGTTCTCGTAGTAGTAGCCATTGGCGTCGTCGGCTTCCAGGCGTTCTCGGCAGGCGGCGTGGGCGTCCTTGAGTTCCGAAAGCTCCTGCGTGGTGATGCGCCGCGCGGCGAGTCGGCCGCACATGGCTTCCAGTTCCGCCATGACTTCAAAGCGTTCCACCAGCTCCGAGACGCCCAGCTGCGTCACGAAGGTGCCGCGCTTGGGCACCACCTTCACCATTCCGGAGGCCGCCAGCTGCTGCAGCGCCTCGCGGATCGGCGTGCGGGAACATTGATACTCGCGGCCCAGCGCTTCGGGGTCGAGCTTGGTGCCCGGCGGGAAGCGCCCTTCGACGATGGCATCTTCCAGCAGGTCTCGCAGGCGTTGCGCATGAGACATCTTGATCATCATCGTCGTCCTTGTACTGTGGCCTGACGGCGCTTCTCTCGAAAGCGGCCCTTGAATCCCTGTGAGCCTGAGCGCTGGAAAACTGAAGAGCCTGCAAGCTCGAGCGCGACGGCCTCGTCATTGCGATGATGCTTGATGAGCCATCACTGAGTCACCGCGAGCCCGCCCAGCACCACGCCGTTCTCACAGCATTCTGCCCTCGCTCTCCTGCCTTCATTGAACAGGGAAGTGGCCGTGCAGGAAACTGACTTTAGTCTAGTCATGCATGGGATTCCTTGACGCTACCACACGATGCGCCTATCTGTTGTATACAACAAGACGACGCAAATATTTAAGCCTCAGACGCCATACTGAGAGCTAAATCAGTGAATACGTCGCTTAGTCCCGCGCCTTGAGGAACCGCCATGAACATCAATCTGAGTTTTCTGCAGGATCTGCTGACCCATGTCGGCCAGCGTGCCCGCCAGCAGGTCGGCCTCTCGCCCGGCGCCGGCAATGAAGACACCGCCCTCGCCCGCCTGACCGAGAGCTGCCACAACCTCACCGAGAGCAGCGGTGAAGCCTCGCGCATCATGATGGCCCAGCGGGCACTGGAGGATTATCAGCAGCTGGATCACGAGCAGCGCCTCGCCTTCTTCCGCGTGCTGGCCGAGCACTACGCCGCCGATGAAGACCGTATCCACGCTGCCTACGCGGCCTATCGCGACTCCCCGGACAACGCCAATCTCAGTGCGCTGTTCGCCGCCAGTGAACCCAGACGCCAATCGTTGCTGCGCCGCCTGAACCTGTGCCCCGGCGGCACCTATGAAATCGTGCGCATGCGTGCCGACCTGCTCAAGCTCATCAAGCAGCATCCGGAATTGAAGCCGCTGGATGCCGACTTCGCGCATCTGTTCGCCTCCTGGTTCAATCGTGGCTTCCTGATGCTGGAAGCCATCGACTGGAACACCCCCGCGGCGGTGCTGGAGAAGATCATCCGCTATGAGGCGGTGCATGCCATCCAGGACTGGAGCGACCTGCGCGGACGTCTCGACCCCGAGGACCGCCGCTGCTACGCCTTCTTCCACCCGGCCATCGGCGATGAGCCGCTGATCTTCGTCGAGGTGGCGCTGTGCAAGGGCGTGCCCAACAACATCCAGCATCTGCTCGCCAACAGCGGCCAGACCACCGAGCGCGAGGCGGACACCGCCGTCTTCTACAGCATCAGCAATTGCCAGAAGGGCCTGAAAGGCATCTCGTTCGGCAACTTCCTGATCAAGCAGGTGGTGCAGGAACTGCAACGCGAACTACCCAATCTCAGCCGCTTCGTCACCCTCTCGCCGGTGCCCGGCTTCAGTCACTGGCTCGAACGCGCACGTGACGAGGAAGGCCTGGAAGTCTCAGACCTGCTGGCCCATCACCTGCAGCACGATGACTGGATGAATGACGAGGAGGCCCAGCAGAAGATGGCGCCGGAGCTGCGTGCCCTCGCCGCCCACTATCTAGTCAACGTCAAGCATCGCAGCGGCCAGCCGATGGACCCGGTCGCGCGCTTCCACCTCGGCAACGGTGCCAGCCTGCATCGCCTCAACTGGCCCGGTGACACCTCACCCAATGGCCGCCAACAGGCCCACGGCCTGATGGTGAATTACCTCTATGAGCCGCACCGCATCGAGCAGAACCACGAGGCCTTCAGCCGCAACGACAGCGTGGTGTGCAGCAGCGAGGTAAAGAAGGAGTCGAAAGCCAACAAGGAACTGGCCAAGGCCCCAAAGCGCGAGGCCAAGAAGGAAAGCGATTCCCTGTCATCAAAAACAGCCGAACAGCCGCAAGCACCGAAACCGGCTGCTGATGCCAATGACAGCAAGCAAGCGCCTGAGTCTCTGGAAGAATAAGCCGCTCGAAAAATGATTCGCCCGTCAGGCACGCCGCCTGCCGGAGCACGCCTCACTACAAAAACAATGCCATTGGAGCCAATGATGTCTCACGCCAACCACGACAACCTCTATCTGCAATTCGCGCGCAACTTCGATGAGCGCCCGGATGCCACCTTCCTCGATACCGTCGAAGGCCACGGCTACACCTTCGCCCAGGCACGCACCGCCGCCGGCCAGATGGCCAGTGCCCTGCGCGAGCTGGGCGTGGCACCGGGCGACCGCGTCGCGGTGCAGATCGACAAGAGCTGCGAAACCGTCATCCTGTATCTCGCCTGCCTGCAGGTCGGGGCGGTCTATCTGCCGCTGAACACCGCCTACACCGGCGAGGAGATCCTCTACTTCCTGGGTGACGCCGGCCCGCACCTGTATGTCTGCCAGCCCAAGGTGCTGGAGACGGCACGCGAACTCGGCAAGCAATGCGGCGTGCCGCGCATCGAGAGCCTCGGTACCGAGCAGGACGGCAGCCTGATGGAGCAGGCGCGCCAGTGCAGCGCGAGCCACGAGGTCGAGCCACGCGCCGCCGATGATCTCGCCGCCATTCTGTATACCTCCGGCACCACCGGACGCAGCAAGGGCGCGATGCTGACCCACGCCAACCTGGCCTCCAACTGCCAGGCACTGGCCGAGACCTGGCGCTTCAGCGCGGACGACCACCTGATCCACGCCCTGCCCATCTTCCATACCCACGGCCTGTTCGTGGCCTGCAATATCGTGCTGACCGTCGGTGCCTCGATGACCTTCCTGCCCAAGTTCGATGCCGAGCAGATTCTTGATCTGATGCCGCGTTCCAGCGTGCTGATGGGCGTGCCGACCTTCTACACGCGCCTGCTGGAATCCGAGCGCCTCAACCGCGAGACGACCGCCAGCATGCGCCTGTTCGTCTCCGGTTCCGCGCCGCTGCTCAGCGAGACCCACAGCGAATTCAGCGCACGCACCGGCCACGCGATTCTCGAACGCTACGGCATGACCGAGACCAACATGAACACCTCCAACCCTTACGACGGAGAGCGTCGCCCGGGCACGGTGGGCATGGCGCTGCCCGGCAGCGAAGTGCGCGTCACCGACCGCGAGACAGGCGCCATCCTGCCGCGCGGCGAGACCGGGCTGATCGAGGTGCGTGGGTCGAACGTCTTCAAGGGCTACTGGAAGATGCCGGAGAAGACCGCCAGCGAATTCCGCGAGGATGGCTTCTTCATCACCGGCGATCTCGGTCATATCGATGCCGATGGCTATCTGTGCATCAGCGGCCGCGACAAGGACCTGATCATCTCCGGCGGCTACAACATCTACCCCAAGGAGGTGGAGCTGCTGATCGATGACATGCCCGGCGTCAACGAATCGGCGGTGTTCGGCGTGCCGCACCCTGACTTCGGTGAAGGCGTCTGCGCGGTGGTGGTGATGCAGCCCGGCCATCAGGACAGTCTCGATGAAGCGGCGGTGCTGGTCGCCCTCAGCGACAAGCTGGCCCGCTACAAGCAGCCCAAGCGGGTGTTCTTCATCGGTAGCCTGCCACGCAACGTGATGGGCAAGGTGCAGAAGAAACAGCTGCGCGAGGAATATGCACAGCTGTTCGCACCTGAACCGGCCCGCTCACACGGCTGAGCCAGCCCTGTCACCTTTTCCACCCCTGTCAGGACCGACACCTGACACCCTCGTGCCACCGGCATGGCGTGACGCCATCACGTCATGCCGGTGGTTTCACTCACCCTCAAACCCTGTAGAAGACACGCAATAGCCAGGCTAGCCAACCTGGATTGTCCAACCTGGATGGACGAGAAGTTAAATAAATCAGATAGACGACAAGACGCCACACTGATTCACCACCCCTTCACCACAACAACAAGAAGGTATTACGCCATGGTGATCTACGGAGTTGCCCTGCTCGCAGGGTGCATGATGGCCGGTCTCGTGATCGGTGATCTGCTCGGAGAAATGCTCAATATCAATTCCAATCTCGGCGGCGTCGGCATCGCGATGCTGCTGCTCATCTTCATCACCGGCGTGCTGAAGGACCGCGGCAAGATGGCCGACAGCACCGCCAGCGGCATCAATTTCTGGAACGCGATGTACATCCCCATCGTGGTCGCGATGGCCGCCAGCCAGAACGTGGTCGCGGCCTTCAGTGGCGGCATGGTCGCGCTGGTCGCGGGCGTGCTGGCCGTGGTGCTGGGGCTGGCCCTCGTGCCGCTGCTGACCGGCAAGCGCCCCGAGAATACGCTGGAAGATGACCCGCTCGCCGGCGAGACCCGCTATACGCCGACCAGAACCTCAGTGACGACGGGGGCGCCGGTACTGGACCGCAGCCGCCACACCTCCTCCACTCCTGCGCACAAACACTGAGGGCTGAACCATGATCGAGTCACTCGTCCAACTGTTCGACAAGTATCATCTGGTCGCCGCCTTCGCCGTGATCGGCCTGGCGATGTATGTCGCCTACTGGATCAGCAACAACCTGACCCACGGCAAGCTGCACGGCTCCGCCATCGCCATCATCCTCGGCCTGGTGCTGGCCTATGTGGGCGGCGCGACCACCGGCGGCAGCAAGGGGCTCTCTGATGTCACGCTGTTCTCGGGGCTTGGCCTGATGGGCGGCGGCATGCTGCGTGATCTCGCGATCATCGCCACCGCCTATGGGGTAAACCTCAAGGAAATCCGCCAGACCGGCTTCCGTGGGGTCGTGGCGCTGTTCGTCGGCGTGCTGATCTCCTTCATCGCCGGTGGGGGTGTCGCCATCGCCTTCGGCTATACCGATCCTGTCGATATCACCACCATCGGCGCGGGCGCGGTCACCTACATCGTCGGCCCGGTCACCGGTGCCACCCTGGGGGCAAGCTCCGAAGTGGTCGCGCTGTCGATCGCGGCCGGACTGGTGAAGTCGATTCTGACCATGGTCGCCACGCCGATGACGGCGCGCCTGATCGGGCTCGACAATCCACGCTCCGCGATGATCTTCGGCGGCCTGATCGGCACCACCAGCGGTGTCGCGGCCGGTCTCGCCGCCACCGACGCCCGCCTGGTGCCCTACGGCGCGATGACGGCCACCTTCTACACCGGTCTGGGCATTCTGCTCGCCCCGACGGTGCTGTTCCTGGCGGTACGTGCGGTGATGTAAGCGTTGCTCTGCAATTAGTAAGTAAGGACTGCACCAAACCAGACACGACGGCGGCATCAGCAAGGACAAAACGTCCCACGCTGATGCCGCCGTCGTGTCTTTACTGTCTAGCTGCTTCCTTTCAACTGCACGTACGCGCTTTCGCACTTTCGCGCAGGCAAGCCTGATCAGCGTGACCCCAACAACATCTCCATCACCGAGCGCGCCGCGGGCCACATCACGCTGCCGTGGTCTTCGCCTGCATAACGCCGCCATTGCACCTCGATCTGCGGGCAGCGCTCGCCCAACTGGCGGGCTATCGCAGCGCGGCCAACTTCGCCACCGCCTTTCGCCGCCAGTTCGGCGTGCCGCCCAGTCAGGGGCCGGTGGTGCCCGCGTAGCGACGCTTGGACTTGGCGATGACCCGTTGCTAATGTTGAGCGTCGTCGCGGCATGCGCCCTGTTGGCGGTGAAGGCAGACCGCAGCCGCATACGGACGAACGACAACAGCACGAACTGAACATCACGAAGAACAGCACGACACAACAAGACTTCGCCACGCTCTCGCACAAGGACACTGTCATGTCGGTTGACAACATGAAGCTGGAATCCCTCGCCCTGCATCACGGCTATACCTCGGAAGCCACCACCAAGGCGGCGGCGGTACCGATCTACCAGACCAGCTCCTACACCTTCGATGATACCCAGCACGGCGCGGACCTCTTCGATCTCAAGGTGCCGGGCAACATCTACACCCGCATCATGAACCCGACCAATGACGTGCTGGAACAGCGCATGGCCGCCGTCGAGGGCGGTATCGCGGCGCTGGCGGTGGCTTCCGGCATGGCGGCGATCACCTATGCCATCCAGGCGCTGGTGCAGGTCGGCGACAACATCGTCAGCACCAGTCAGCTGTATGGCGGCACCTACAACCTGTTCGCCCATAGCCTGCCGCGTCAGGGGGTCGAGGTGCGCATGGCGGCCTTCGATGACTACGCCGGCCTCGAGGCGCTGATCGATGACAAGACCCGCGCCGTCTTCTGCGAGTCCATCGGCAATCCTGCCGGCAACATCGTCGATCTCGAGCGTCTGGCCGAGATCGCCCACCAGCATGGCGTACCGCTGATCGTCGACAATACCGTCGCCACGCCTGTGCTGTGCCGCGCCTTCGATCACGGCGCCGATATCGTGATCCACTCGCTGACCAAGTACATCGGCGGCCACGGCACCACCGTGGGTGGCATCATCATCGATTCCGGCAAGTTCGACTGGGTCGCCAACAAGGAGCGCTTCCCGATTCTCAACGAGCCGGACCCCTCCTACCACGGCGTCGTCTACACCGAAGCCTTCGGTCCCGCTGCCTATATCGGGCGCTGCCGTGTGGTGCCGCTGCGCAATACCGGCGCGGCGCTGTCACCGCAGAGCGCCTTCCTGCTGCTGCAAGGCCTGGAAACCCTCAGCCTGCGCATGGAACGCCACTGCAGCAATGCGCTCACGCTGGCCGAGTATCTGCAGCAGCACCCGAGCGTCAGCTGGGTCAACTACGGCGCGCTGCCCGACAGCCCCTATCACGCCACCTGCCAGAAGATCACCGGCGGCAAGGCCTCCGGTATCATAAGCTTCGGCATCAAGACGGACGCGACAGGTGACGACAAGGCCGAAGCCGGGCGCATCGCCGGTGGCAAGTTCATCGACGCACTGCAGATGATTCTGCGCCTAGTCAATATCGGCGATGCCAAGTCGCTGGCCTGCCACCCGGCCTCCACCACTCACCGCCAGCTCAACGAGGAAGAACTGGCCAAGGCCGGTGTCTCGGCGGATCTGGTGCGTATCTCGGTGGGAATCGAGCATATCGACGACATCATCGCCGATGTCAGCCAGGCGCTGGACAAGGCGGTGGCCTGACCCGAGCGCGGCTCTTAAACGACAGTCAGGCGCCATTCAGGCGCCAATCAGGCTGCCTCAGTGATATCTCAGCGCCCGCGAAGACACCCCTCTTCGCGGGCGCCTTGTGTTGCGTATCCCGATAACTCCCGCTTCGCCCAAGCCTGCCAGAACCGCAATGGCAACAAAGAAAGATAACGGTATATAAAAGGACTGGACTATAGGATTGGCGAACCATCGAGACCCAGCATAAATCTGATTAATACCAAGAATAAAAAATCGAAACTACCGAAATACACGAACAGAACACACTCTTGGATCAAGGCGCACACAGAGGCGCCTGTCACAACGATAACAACTCCAAGAGGTGTCCCGATGAAGCGTACCCTGCTGACCGCTGCAATTGCCGCTACCGCTATCCTGCCGCTGAGCGCCGCTCAGGCTCAGGATATCAAGCTCGGCCACGTGCTGGCGCCCACCCATAGCTGGAACATCGCTGCGGAAGGTTTTGCCAAGGATGTCGCCGAGGCCACTGATGGCCGCGTCAATTTCCAGGTCTTCCCCAGCGGACAGCTCGGCAACGAGAAGACGGTCGTGGAAGGCATGCAGATCGGCAGCGTGCCGGCTGGCGTGATCGGCTGTGGCTCCTTCCAGCCGCTGGATGCCCGCTTCGGCATCGTCGAACTGCCCTATTCCTGGCCGGACCGCGAACACGCCTACGCCGCCTACGATGGCAAGCTGGGCGATGCGCTCGAGGACGTCGCCGACGAGCACAACATGAAGATCCTGTCGTGGTGGGAAAACGGCTTCCGTCACGTCACCAACAACCGTGGCCCCATCACCACCCCGGAAGACCTCGCGGGCCTCAAGATTCGCGTCACGCCGGACAAGATGCGTCTGGACACCTTCACCGCACTGGGTTCCAGCCCGGCGCCGCTGTCCTTCGGTGAGCTCTACTCCGCGCTTCAGCAGGGCGTGTTCGATGCCCAGGAAAACCCGCTGGCCATCATCTATTCCTCTTCCTTCAGCGAAGTGCAGGACTACGTCTCCCTCACCGGTCACGTCTGGGCACCGGCGTGTCTGACCATCTCCAACTTCACCTGGAACCAGCTCTCCGAGCAGGATCAGGCCGCGGTGCAAAAGAGCGCCGACGAATGGCGTGACAAGCAGCGTGCGATGACCCAGAAGGATGACGCCGAACTGGTCGCCAAGCTGGAAGAGGCAGGCATGCAGGTCAACGAGGTCGACACCGCGCCCTTCAATGCCAAGGTGCAGGGTGTCTGGGCCGAGTACACCGACGTCTTCGGGCCTGAGCTGATGGGCCTGGTCGAGCAATACCGCAAGGGCGAGTAACGATGTCTTCCGCCTCTCCCTCCGTCAAGCCGCTGGCCGTGTTGTGTGCCGTGCGTACCTTGATGATCACCCTCTCACGTTGGAGCTGCCGGGGCTGTCTGGCCCTGGCTGCCAGCGGAGTCGCTGCGCTGTCGGCACTGGTGATCTGGACCGTCTTCATGCGCTGGGTCATGGGTCAGCCGCCGCACTGGGCAGAAGAATTGCCGCAACTGGTGCTGGTATGGACCACCCTGCTGGCCGCGGTGTCCTGCACCCGCAACCGCACTCACCTGAGTGCGGGCCTGCTGCCGCTGCTGGTGCGCTCGGTGCGTATCCAGCGCATTACCGGACGCATCACTGACGCCATGATCCTGATCATGCTGCTGTTGCTGGCCAAGGCAGGCATGGATCTGAGTGCCATCACCATGCGTCAGACCACCACTGCGCTGCAGATTCCGGCCGGTATCGTCTATCTGTCCGTGCCGCTGTGCTGCACCGCGATGGCACTGGTACAGCTGGAGCACCTGCTGACGCCGACCGCAACCTCCCGTGACACCCTGGCCGATGGCGCCCCGTCATCCCCACGCCAAGGAGATGCCTCATGACTCTCGGCGCCCTGGCTCTGCTCGGCGTATTCGCGCTCGGCATCCTCATCGACATCCCCATCGCCTTCGCGCTGTTGATGTCGGCCCTCTTCTACCTGCTGGCCTTCGGTGCCGCGCCCATGATGGTCTCGGCGCAGCAATTCGTGGCCGGGATGGAAAGCTTCACCCTGCTGGCGATCCCGCTGTTCGTGCTCGCCGCCCAGTTGATGAACCGCGCCGGTCTGACCGAACGCCTGGTACGCCTGTGCATGGCGATGGTCGGTGACATCCGCGGCGGTCTGGCGGTGGTCGCGGTGCTCGCCTGCATGATGTTCGGCGCGCTGTCCGGCTCCGGCGTGGCGGACGTGATCGCCATCGGCAGCATGCTGCTGCCCACCATGGCCCGCAACGGCTATGACAAGGGCTTCAGCAGTGCGCTGGTCGGCACCGCCAGCTCCATCGGCACCGTGATTCCGCCCAGCATCGTGATGATCGTCTACGGCACCACCTCCAATACCTCGGTGGGCCAGCTGTTCATGGGCGGCATCATCCCCGGCCTGATGCTGACCGTCGCGCTGGTCGGCGTCGCCCTCTACATGTCACGCAAGCATGGCTGGTCGGGCGGTGTCGCGGCCCGTGTGCCCGGCGAGCGTCGCCGCGCCCTGCTCAGCGCCATGCCGGCCCTGATGGTGCCGGTGATGATCATCGGTGGCATCCGCTTCGGGGTCTTCACGCCCACCGAAGCCGCCGCCTCCGCGATTCTCTACGCCATCATCATCGGCACCTGTGTCTATCGCAGCCTGACCTGGCGCGGCTTCCTGGACAGCGTCCGCGCAACCGCCGAGACCACGGGCGCCATCCTGCTGATCATCGGTGCGGCCGGCATGTTCGCCTGGGGCCTGACCTACGAGCAGGTGCCGCAGGCCATCGCCCAGCTGATCGGCGAATTCACCGACAGCCGCATCAGCGTCCTGCTGCTGTTGACCGCCGTG
Source organism: Cobetia sp. UCD-24C (assembly GCF_001306765.1). Classification (NCBI taxonomy): domain Bacteria; kingdom Pseudomonadati; phylum Pseudomonadota; class Gammaproteobacteria; order Oceanospirillales; family Halomonadaceae; genus Cobetia; species Cobetia sp. UCD-24C. The sequence goes on from NZ_LJTD01000012.1 coordinate 24,419, forward strand.
CTGCTGGTACTGGGTTCCTTCATGGAAAGCGTGGCGATCATCATCATCGTGACGCCCATCGTGATGCCACTGCTGGCGCAATACGGCATCAGCCCGGTGCACTTCGGGGTACTGCTGACCGTCAATCTGGCCATCGGCGCCAATACGCCGCCACTGGGGATCGACCTGATGGCCGCCTGTCGCATCGCCGGCATCAACGTCAGCGACTCGCTGCGTCCGCTGGGCCTGATGCTGGGCGCGATGCTGACCGTGCTGATGCTGATCACCTTCATTCCGGAACTCGTGCTGTTCCTGCCCAACCTGATGGAGGGCTGAGTGATGACCACCGCCATGGACCACAAGCTTCCCCAGCGCTGGCTGTTCGTGCCGGGTGACGACGCCGCCCGTCTGCAGGCCGCCCTCACCAGCGGCGCCGATGCCATCGTCGTCGATCTCGAAGAGTTCACCCCGGCCGCCGGGCGCAAGCTTGCCATCAGCCGCTTCGCCGACTTCGCCAGACGCGCCCGTGCCCTGAAGGTGTGGCCGGCCGTGCGCCTCAACCTGCTGGAGCACGGCGGTCGCGAAGAGCTGGCAGAGCTGATCAGCACCACCTTGGGCGATCCCACTGGCACGCCCGCCGCCATCTTCCTGCCCGCCGTCGAGCAACGCGCTCAATTGGCCGCGCTGGATGACGCCCTCGCCGAGCAGGAAGCCCAGCATGGCCTGCCACGGGGCAGTCTGAAGAGCGTCGCGACGCTGGAAAGCCAGGCCGGACTGCTGGCCGCCGAGGAACTGCTCGCCGCGGGCGATGACACGCCACGTCTGCTGGGAGCACTGATCGGTACCGGGGACCTGGCCACGGATCTGGGCCTGATGCCCGACCAGCCCGCCGCCACCATCACCGAGACGCTCAAGCCGTGGCGTCAGCGGCTGTCGCGGGCCTGCAAGACCCATCGCCGACTGGCCATCGATGGCCCGTGGCGCTGGAAGCACGGGCTGGGCACCGACCAGCACTGGGCCAATCAGCAGGGGCTGCAGGCGCGTTGCGTCATCTACCCCGAACAGCTCGAGGCGCTTTATGACCTCATGCCCGCTCGCGGCGCTGACCCGATGCCCGCTGGTGGAGCGCTGACCTGATGCCCGTCGACAGCACCGCGCCTCAGACCTGAGCCGCTGCCCTGACGAGCACCGCACCGAATTCATTACCGCGTCAGAAACTACCGACGTCTCAACACCGATTTCTCAACACTGATTTCTCAACAACAACGAGAGCACTCCCATGACTCAGGCCGCGAACACTTCCTCCGCTTCCACCCTGCCGCTGCGCAATGGCGGGCAGATCCTCGTCGATCAGATCCGTCTGCACGGCACCAAGCGTGTCTTCCTGGTGCCGGGCGAAAGCTACCTGCCGTGCATCGATGCGCTCAATGAGCACAAGGGTGCCATCGAGCCCATCGTCTGCCGCCAGGAAAGTGGCGCAGGCTACATGGCCGAAGCCTACGGCAAGCTGACCAACGAGCCGGGCGTGTGCTTCGTCACCCGTGGCCCGGGCGCCACCAACGCCTCCATCGCCGTACACACCGCCTATCAGGATTCCACGCCGATGATCCTGTTCATCGGTCAGGTCGGGGGCGACTTCATCGAGCGCGAAGCCTTCCAGGAAATCGATTACCGCCGCATGTTCGGCGAGATGACCAAGTGGGTCGCGCAGATCGACGACACCTCGCGCATTCCGGAATACATCGCGCGAGCCTATCAGGTGGCGCGCAGTGGCCGTCCGGGCCCGGTGGTGCTGGCACTGCCCGAAGACACCCTGTGGGGCGAAGCCCAGGTCGCGGACGTCAAGCCGCACCCGCGTCTGGCCACCTACCCGGGCCAGCCGCAGCTGGATGAGCTCAAGAGCCTGCTCGCGACTGCCGAGCGCCCCTTCCTGCTGGTCGGTGGCAGCGGCTGGACCCGCGATGCCCAGGTCGCACTGGAAGGCTTCGCCGAGCGCTTCGATATCCCCACCGGTGTCGCCTGGCGCCGTCTGGAATGTGTCGATGCCGAACTGCCGCAATTCGCCGGACACGTCGGCATGGGCATGCATGACGCACTGCGCCAACAGCTGGTCGAGAGTGATCTGGTGATCGCCGTCGGTACCCGTATCGGCGAAGCCACCAGCGAAGGCTACAGCTGGATCCAGTCGCCGGTACCGACCCAGAAGCTGGTGCACATCTACGCAGACCCGGAAGAGCTGGGCCGTGTCTATCAGCCGACGCTGGCCATCAATACCGACGTCAACGGCTTCTCACTGGCGCTCTCCACCCTGTCCCCGGATAGCGCCCCGCGCTGGTCCAACATTACCCGCGAGGCACGCGCCGCCTATCTGGCCACGCTGGAAGAGCAGCCGTCGCCGGGCCCGCTGAGCCTGGACAAGGTCAGCCTGACCGTCGACCGCATTCTCGATGGCAAGGGCTGCATCAGCGTCGGCGCCGGCAACTACGCGCTCTACGCACACCGCTACGTGCGCTTCCGTGGCCTGGGCAGCTCGCTGGCCCCGACCGTCGGTTCCATGGGGTACGGCCTGCCCGCCGCCATCTCCAGCAAGCTGGAATACCCGGAACGCCCCGCCGTCTGCTACGCCGGTGATGGCTGCTTCCAGATGAACCTGCAGGAACTGGGCGTGGCACTGCAGTATCGCCTCGGCGTCGTGGTACTGGTGTTCAACAACGGCATGTGGGGCACCATCCGCGCCCACCAGGAAAACGACTTCCCGGGCCGCGAGATCGCGCTGACCTTCACCAACCCGGACTTCGCCGCGCTGGTCACCGCCTACGGCGGCCTGGGTCAGGTGGTGGAGAAGGACGAGGACTTCGAGGAAAGCTTCAAGCGCGCCCTGGAATTCGCCGACCGCGAGCGTCTGCCGGCCCTGATCGAGCTGCGCTATGACCCGGACGGCATCGCCCCGGGCAAGCTGCTCAGCGGCATCCGTGAAGATGCCCTCACGCGCAACGCGGCCGAGTAAGTCACAGGGAGGCGCTCCTTCCCGCCTTCAGACGACCTTCCCGTCGCCCGAAGGCGGGAAGGTCGCCAGTCAGAACAGTTGAACCGTCAGAACAGTTGAACCATGCCGCCAGAGCGCGACGACAGGAGTCATACAACAACATGTCCACTACCACTACCCCTTCAGCTCCCTCTGCCAACACCGAACAGACCCAGCAGATTCTGGATAGCCTCGCCCTGCGCGTTGATGGCAAGCGCCTGTGGGACGCGCTGATGACATTGGCCGAGATCGGCGCGACGCCCAAGGGCGGCAACTGCCGTCTGGCCCTGACCGAAGAAGACCGCGCCGGCCGCGAGCTGGTCACCGGCTGGCTCGAGGCCGCTGGCCTGACACTGCGCGTCGACGAGATCGGCAACATCTTCGCCCGTCGCCCGGGGCGCAATGACAACCTGCCGCCGGTCGCCACCGGCAGCCACATCGACACCCAGCCCACCGGCGGCAAGTTCGACGGTTGCTACGGCGTGCTGGCCGGCCTGGAAGTCATGCGCGTGCTGGATGAGCGCGGCATCGAGACCGAAGCCCCGCTGGAAGTGGTGATCTGGACCAACGAGGAAGGCAGCCGCTTCGTGCCGGTGATGATGGGGTCCGGCGTGCATGCGGGCTTGATCCCGCTTGAGAAGGCCCTGGCCGCCACCGACCGTGACGGCGACAGCGTTGCCGCGTCACTGGCGCGCACCGGCTATGCCGGCGACGTGCCGGTGGGCAGCCATGATTTCGGCGCCTATTTCGAGGCGCATATCGAGCAGGGCCCGGTGCTGGAGCAGGAAGAGATCACCATCGGTGCCGTCACCGGCTCGCTGGGTCTGCATTGGTTCGACGTGGTGGTCAGCGGTCAGGAAGCCCACGCCGGCCCGACGCCGATGCCCTACCGCCGCGATGCGCTCAAGACCGCCTGCGCGCTGGTCAGCGACATCCTGACGCTGGCCGATGCCTACCAGCCCAACGGTCGCGTCACCTGCGGCGAATTCAATGTGCATCCCAACTCGCGCAACGTGATCCCGGGCCAGGTGCGCTTCAGCGTCGACCTGCGTCACCTGGAACCGGCAGTGCTCGCCGAGATGCACGAGCAGCTCAAGGCGCTGTGCCTCAAGCATCACGCCGCCAACCAGAGCGACAAGCAACGCGTAGACATCGAGCTGATCGAGGTCCAGCACATTCCGCCGACGCCCTTCGCGCCGGAACTGATCGAGATGGTGCGCAGCGCCAGCCAGGAGCTGGAACTCAGCTTCCGCGACATGGAAACCGGCGCCGGTCACGACGCCGTGCAGATCGCCGGCATCAATCCGGTGGCGATGATCTTCGTGCCCTGCGAAGACGGCATCAGCCACAACGAGAGCGAGAACGCCGAACCGTCCGATCTCGAGGATGGCGCCAACGTCCTGCTGCTGGCGATGCTCAAGCGTGCCGGCATCGTCAGCACTGACACTGACGACGCCAATGCGACCCACAACACCGCGGAGAACGCCCAATGAGCACTGCCACATCCGCCCCGCTGACGCATGCCGACTGGCAGCAACGCGCCGCCGCGCTGACCTTCGAGACACGCGCCTTCATTGACGGTTCCTACACTGAAAGCACTGGCTGCGACACCTTCCCGGCCTGGAATCCGGCCACCGGCGAAGTGCTGGCGCATATCACCGCCTGCACCGAGCAGGACATCGACCGCGCCGTGATGGCCGCGCGTCGCGCCTTCGAATCCGGTGTCTGGTCGCGTCAGTCCCCCCAGGCCCGCAAGGCCGTGCTGCAGCGCTTTGCCCAGCTGATCAGCGACAATGCCGAAGAACTGGCCCTGCTGCAGACACTGGAAATGGGCAAGCCGATCGGCGACAGCCTGGGCTTTGATCTGGCGGAAACCGCGCGCTCGGTAGCTTGGTACGCCGAGGCCATCGACAAGCATTACGACGAGATCGCGCCCACCGGCGAGAACGTGCACGCCACCATCACCCGTGAAGCGCTGGGCGTGGTCGCGGCGGTGGTGCCGTGGAACTTCCCGCTGATGATCGCTTCCTGGAAGTTCGCGCCGGCGCTGGCGCTGGGCAACAGCGTGGTGCTCAAGCCGGCCGAAGCCTCAAGCCTGAGTGCGCTGCGTCTGGCGGCACTCGCCGATGAAGCCGGCATTCCGGCGGGCGTGTTCAACGTCACGCCGGGCCTCGGCGCGGTGGCGGGTCAGGCGCTCGGCCTGCACATGGAAGTCGATGCGCTGGCCTTCACCGGCTCCACCGCGACCGGCAAGCGCTTCATGCGCTATGCCAGCGACTCCAACCTCAAGCGTGTGTGGCTGGAGTGTGGCGGCAAGTCGCCGCATATCGTGTTCGCCGACTGCCCGGACCTGGACCAGGCCGCACGCGCTGCCTCCGACGCCATCTTCATCAATCAGGGCGAAGTCTGCATCGCCGGTTCGCGCCTGTATGTCGATGAAGCCATCTTCGATGACTTCATGCCGCGTCTGATCGCCTGCGCCCGCGCCATGCCGGCCGGTGACCCGCTCGACCCGGCCACGCGCATGGGCGCACTGGTCAGCGCGGACCACCACGAGAAGGTGCTCGGCTTCGTCGAGACGGCGCTCTCGGAAGGCATGACGCTGCACCAGGGCGGTCAGGCGATCGCGCCCAGCGACGCCACCGCCGGCGGCTGGTATCTGGAGCCGACCATCGTGGAAGGCGGCCAGAACAGCACCGTGATGCGCGAGGAAATCTTCGGCCCGGTGCTCGGCGTGACCCGCTTCAGCGGCGAGGAAGAAGCCATCGAACTGGCCAATGATTCCATCTACGGGCTGGGCGCTGGTCTGTGGACCCGCGACCTGGCGCGTGCCCATCGTGTCTCGCGGCGTCTCAAGGCGGGTCTGGTGTGGGTCAACTGCTATGCCGATGGCGACATCAGCGTGCCCTTCGGTGGCGTCAAGCAGTCCGGTTTCGGGCGTGACAAGTCACTGCACGCGCTGGACAAGTACTCCGACCTGAAGACCACCTGGATCAATCTCGCCTACTGAGGCCTGTGACGATCCACCCACCATCGGCACCGCTGCCATCCGATGTTGCAGGATGGCAGCGGTGCCGATGGTGGTAGTCGAGAAATGGGGCTTGAAACTGAGGTTCGGTCTAGACGGTTTCGCCCTCGCCCTCATTCTCGTCGGACTCGGGCTGGGCCGCACCCGGCTGGGCCGCATCAGGATCAGCATGCACGGCGGCAAGCGGGTCGCGACTGGCCGGCACACCGTCGGCTGCGGCAGAGGCCGCGGCGGGCTGCATTTCCAGCCCGCGATGCAGACGCTCTTCCAGCGGCACCTTGGCCAGCGCGTTGTGCATGAAGTTGACGAAGGTGGATTCGGCGGCACTGAAACGCGCCTCGCGGTGCCACATCAGGTGCAGGTCGATATCGGCCACGCCACCGTAGGGCGGCAGGGGCCACAACTCTCCTTCCGCGACTTCACGGCGCACGATGTGCTCGGGCATACAGCCGATGCCCCAACCGGCCAGCACCATGCGGCGGATTTCCTGCAAGCTGCTGGACTGACCGATCACCGGACCCTGCACGCCTTCGCGGGCACGGAACATCGCCAGCGGTGACAGCACGCCATCGAGCTGTTCACTGCCAAAGGAGACATAGCGTTCATTGCGCAGCGCATCCATCGGCAGGTTCTGCTGGCCGAACAACGGATGCATGCGACCACAGAAGTAGCGGTAATTCTGGCGCGCCAGCACCTGGGACATCAGCTGTTCAGGCGTCTGCTGGGCCAGACAGATACCCAAGGCCCCCTGGCGCTGCAGCAGGCCCTGCTGCACCTCGTGACTGGACATTTCCTGGATCGAGAAGGTGACCTGGGGGAAACAGCGGTGAAAGCGTGCGAACACGCTATCAAGGAAACGGCATTCAATGCCGGTGATGAACAGGAGCGAGACATGTCCGGAAATCTCCGTATGACTATTGCCCACCTCAGAGGCGAGACGCGCCACATTGGCGTAGATCTCCACCGCCTCGCGATAGACCACCTGCCCCGCCCCGGTCACGCGAAAACTGTGACTGTCCCGTTCGATCAGACGCTGCCCCAGGCGCTCTTCCAGGCGCTTGAGTGACAGACTCACCGCTGGCTGTGACAGGTAGAGACGCGCCGCGGCCCGACTGACGCTTTCCTCCTGGACGATGACGATGAATGTTCTCAGCAGGTTCCAGTCCAGCGTGTCATGTATGGGTCGCATGGCGATTGTTCCTGTCCCGAAAGTGGCGCGACCGGCAAGAGCGCAATGAAACGCACTCCCGGTGGTACGCCAGATGGTAATAAAGTCAGCACCGCGTCACCAACGTCTGCCCTCGAGTGATATATTCCCCCTCGCTCAAGACACTAATGACGATCAATACAATATCAATAAAGCGGAAAACACGACGATGTTCGATACCCGAGAAACCTTCATTCTCTCGATCATGATCATAGCATGTGGCGTATTTCTGATGGGGCTTTCGCTCTATTTCTTCCGCCGCATCAAGACCTATGATGATTACAATGTCGCAGGCCGTTCCACCTCGACCTTCCCGCTGATCTGTACGCTGATCGGTACCGCCGTCGGCGGTTCGACCCTGCTGGGCTTCGTCTCCAAGGGCTACACCTTCGGCATGGGCCAGCTGTGGCTGCCGGTGGGCATGACCTTCGCGGGCATTGCGCTGTACTTCTTCATCGGCAAGATCCACGCCGAAGGCGAGCGCCTCAACATGGTGACCCTGGCCGACTTCCTGGTCAGTCGCTTTGGCGAAGGCGTCAGGGTGCCGACGCTGCTCAGCATCCTGTGTGCCTACGCGGCCATCACCGGCATGCAGTTCGTGGCCGTGGCCACGGTGCTCAAGCTGGTGTTCGGCCTGGCACTGCCGGTGGGCATCCTGCTGACCTGGGCACTGCTGACCGCCAAGACATGGCTGGGCGGCCTGATGGCGGTCATCTGGTCAGATGCCATCCTGGGCACCCTGCAGACCCTGGGCATCTTCTTCCTGCTGGTCACCGTCTACTACGCCAGCGGCAGCTGGGAATTCATCAGTGCGGCACCGATGCCCGAAGGCAACCCTGACTTCCTGAGCCTGACCGGCATTTCCGGCCATGAACTGGCGGTCTACATGCTGACCATCGGCGCCTATCAGTTCGTGCGCCAGGACCTGTGGCAGCGCTTCTGGGCCGCGCGCAGCCTCAAGGCGGCACGTACCGGCTACGCCGTCGCCATCGTCTTCACGCTGCTGGTCGGTGGTGCCGTGGTCCTGATCGGTGCCTTCGCCAAGCTGGGGCTGGATATCGCGGTCGCCAATCCGGACCTGTCCTTCTACGCCATCATCAAGGCCACCCTGCCGTTGCCGCTGATGGTCAGCATGGTCGTCGTGCTGCTGGCGACCATCATCTCGTGCGCGGATTCGTTCTTCATCGCCGGTGCGTCCTCCATCGCCAACGACATCATCAAGCCGCGCATGAAGGGCCGCGATGATGCCTTCATGCTGCGCATGAGCCGTCACTCGGTGGTCGCCATGTCCTTGATTTCGCTGGGCCTGGCGCTCTATGCACCGCGTCTGCTCGATATCTGGATTCTCGGCAGCGCGATGCTGGTCTGCGGTGTGCTGGTGCCGACGGTGGTCGCGCTGTGCCGTCGCACGCCAGACCCGCGTGGCGGGGTGATCATGATGTGGGGCGGGCTGGCTACCGCCGTGCTGTGGCAGGTGCTGGGCCATCCCTTCGGCCTGCACCCGGTGATGATCGGTCTGCCGGTCTCGCTGGCGCTGATGCCGCTGGCGCTGCGCAAGCCGAGCCTAGGCCTCTCGACCGAGTCCGCGGCGCGCTGACTGACTGAGCTGACTAGCCGAGCTGACTTGGCGCACTGATTGGCCGAGCTGACTGAGAGAACAGTTGCGCTCGGTGCTTATCAAGTAGTGATGCACCACCCGAAAGCCCCCGTTGCCGATGACCTCTTGAGAGCATCGACAACGGGGGCTTTCCCGTGGTCAGGATCCATCGCTCTGCGGGTTTCCTGCTCGCCACTCTGATAGCCATTCTGCTCGCTACTCTGATAGCCATTCTGCTGGCCACCATGATGGCTATTCTTTTGACCATTCTGCTGACCGAGCAGATGGCTTCAGGCAGGTTTTTCGTGAGCGACTGCCCACTATCCTTGCGACGACTTGCCTGCCTTTTCTGCCATCAATCGGCCAATTTCTCATCGGAATCCCCGCATGTTGTCACCGCACAATACACACATATTTTCTTACATAAATTTGGCAAATACTGCGTATTGAAATTTGAAAGCCCAAAAGGATGATGATTCGTTGACCGCGAAGGGAGGGCCTCATAGATTGAAGGCGTACCATCACAACAAGAAGCAGGGACAGGTACCGCATGCATCTCCCGGACGCAGCATCATGGTCACGAGAAGTCCCGCATGCACTGCCCCGCTCACAATAACGATAACGTGGATACTGCTATGAAAACCCTCAAGCCCGCTCTGTTGCTCCCGCTGCTCGCCCTCCTCCCGGCCACCCAGTCCATGGCCACCGAATTGCGCATGCTGTCCAGTTACGACCAGACCACTGCCTACTCCCGCGAGATTGCCCAGCGCTTCATCAAGGAAGTCGAAGCCAACAAGGCCGCCGACCTCACCATCAAGCTGACCGGCCCGGATGTCGTACCGCCCTTCGAGCAGCTGCAGCCTGTCGCGGCCGGTGTCTTCCAGCTGCTGTATACCCACGCCGCTTACCACACCAACACCACCGGCGTCGGCGCCGCGATGGATGGCGTGGCGGTGAATCCGGAACAGACGCGTGAATCCGGCCTGTGGGACATGGTTGATGAGCACTACAACGGCCTGGGCCTCAAGCTGATCGCGATTCCGCCGCTGGGCAGCCACGGCTTCCAGTACGTGCTGAAGGAGCCGATCACTGGTACACCGGGTCTGGATGGCCGTCGTCTGCGCGGCAGCCCCACCTATACCAACGTCACCAAGGGCCTGGGCGGTACGCCGGTGCTGATGTCCAGTGGCGATGTCTATTCCGCCATGGACCGTGGCGTGATCGACGGCGCGGCCTGGGGCCTGAATGGCGTCAAGGACATGGGCTGGCAGGAAGTCGCCGGCTACTACTCCAAGCCGACCTTCGGTCAGACCTACAACTTCGTGCTGATGAACCTGAACGCCTTCAACACCCTGTCGCCGGAACAGCAGCAAGTGCTGCTCGACGAAGGCCGTGAGCTGGAAACCGAGATCGTCCCGATCCTGGATGAGCTGGCAGTCGAAGAGTGGAAGGCGCTGGACGAAGCCGGCATGCAGCCTACCGAATTCGCACCGGAAGACGCCGAGCGTCTGGATGCCCTCGTCACCGACGGTATCTGGCAGCTGGGCATCGACAAGACCCCGGACACGGTGACCGCCATGCGTGAACTGGCGATCGAGAAGAACCTGACCACCGTCAGCGAGTAAGGAATCCACCATGCTAACCCTGCTTGCACGTGTGCATGACGGCGTGACGCGAGCAGGCTTCCTTCTGGGCGGTGTCACCTTGTGTGGCATCGTCCTGTGCTTCTGGCTGGAAGTCATCGCGCGCTACTTCTTCAACTCACCCACCCTGTGGTCCGGCGCGATGGTGGCTTACCTGCTATGCCTCTCGATTTCGCTGGCAACGCCGGAACTGGCACGCACCCATGGCCATATCGCCATCACCGTGCTGCCGGAGCGCCTCGGCCCTGCCGCGCGCGCCTTCTATGATCGTCTCCTCGCCCTGGTGACCGGCGCCGTCTGCGCCGTGGCCGGTTGGATCTGCGTGCAGGAAAGCCTGCGTCAGTTCAATTACCACACCACCACCGCCATGGGCCTCGACATTCCCAAGTACTGGGTCTCCAGCTTCATCGCCTACGCGATGATCAGCGCCGCCCTGTACTTCCTGCGCCACGCCTTCACCCGCGCGACGCCCCCGGCTACCGCCGCCAGAAAAGGACCCTGAGTCATGGAATGGTATACCTCTCTGGGCCTGGCCATCGCCTTGCTGATGGGCCTGTTTGCCCTCGGCATTCCCGTTTTCGCCGCCTTCCTGACCATCAACGTGCTCGGCACGCTGTGGTTGATGGGCACCGCCGGTTTCGGCATGTTCGCCAACAGTGTCTACGACAGCATGACCTCGGAGACGCTGACCACCATCGCGCTGTTCGTACTGATGGGGGAGCTGCTGTTCCGCTCCGGCTCCATCGATGTGATCTTCGACTCGCTGGATGCCCTGATGGGCCGCATGAAGGGTCGCCTCTACTTCTTCGTCGTCGCCCTCTCGACGCTGTTCGGTGCCCTGTCCGGCTCGGCGCTGGCCGTGACCGCCATGCTCAGCCGCTCGGCGCTGCCGACCATGCAGGAGCGCGGCTATGACGACAGGCTCTCCATCGGCCTGATTCTGGGCGGGGCGAGTCTCGCGCCGATCATCCCGCCGAGTCTGTTGGTGATCATCATCGGCTCGATGGTGGATGTCTCCATCGCACGCCTTTTGATCGCGGGTATCCTGCCCGGCATCCTGCTGGCCGCGCTGTTCATCCTCTATGTGAAGGTGCGTATCACGCTGGACCCGCGCCGCGCGCCGCCCGTCGATGAAAGCGGTGGCGGCACGGCCCAGGAAAAGCGCCGCGCCGTGATCAACATGCTGCCGTTCACCATCATCATCTTCGCCGTGCTCGGTCTGATTCTGCTCGGCATCGCCACGCCGTCCGAATCCGCCGCCACCGGCGTGCTGGGTTCGCTGGTGGTCGCGGCCTACTACCGCAAGTTCTCGTTCAAGATGGCTGGCGAGGCGGTGATGTCCTCGCTCAAGGTCAGCACCATGATCATCCTGATCCTGGCGTGTTCGAAGCTGTTCTCGCAGCTGTTGAGCTTCACCGGCGCCACCAGCGGTCTGGTGAGCAGCGTGACCGGGCTGGATCTTGACCCGGTATGGATGCTGCTGATCCTGATGCTGATTCCGCTGATCGCCTGCATGTTCATCGATCAGATCGCCTTCATGATGGTGGTGATTCCCATCTACGCGCCGCTGGTCAAGCTGTATGGCTTTGATCCGGTGTGGTTCTGGACACTGTTCCTGATCAACATTTCGGTGGGCAGTCTGACCCCGCCCTTCGGCTACAACCTGTTCGCGGTGAAAGGCGCTGCCCCGGCGACGCCGATGCAGACCATCTACGCCGCGGCCTGGCCGATCGTCATCTGCTTCCTGTTCGCGATGCTGATGCTCTACTGGGCCCCGTGGCTGACGACCTTCCTGCCCAGCCTGATCTGACCGACCACGACGAGAGACTTCCATGTACCAACTCAATGACATGCCAGCGCAGGTCGCGCCTGAACGGCTGGAACAGCTCCGCCAGTGCGAGACGGCCACCATCGGCCACTTTCACACCCACGGCTTCATCGAACCGGCGATTGCCAGCATGCTGCCCGAGGTGCGCATCGCCGGTACCGCCGTCACCGTCTCGCTGCCGCCGGAAGATGGCACCCTGCTCAACCACCTGATGCGCCTGGTGCGTCCGGGCGATGTGCTGATCGTGCATCGTCAGGGCGATCGCCACCGCGCCTGCTGGGGCGGCGTGATGACCACGGTCGCCTCGCGCCTCGGCGTGGCAGGTGTGGTGATCGACGGCATGGCCACCGATGCGCTGACCATTCGCGACAAGCAGTTTCCGGTCTGGAGTCGCGGTGTCGCCTCGCTGACCACCCGCTTCGCCGGTATCGGCGGCGCGCTCAATGTGCCGGTCAGCATCGGCGGTGTCGTCGTCAATCCGGGCGACGCCATCCTCGCCGATGAAAGCGGCGTCATCGTCATGGCTCCCGAGGAAGTCTCGGCCATCGCCACTCATGCTATCGAGGTGCAAGAAGCGGAAGAAGTGCTGCTGGCGAAGATTGCCGACGGCGCCTGCCTGCCGGACCTCACCGGCTCCAGCAAGCTGATCGAGGAAGTGAACGCACGCGGTTGATCCACCCTCCCTGATTCGCCCGCGAGACGCTGTTTCTTTGGAAAGACGCTGACTCTTTAGGATGCTGAAACCAAAAAAGGCCACCAGATTGCTCTGGTGGCCTTTTGGGTTCTGACACGGTCTGTATGACACGGTCAGTCTGACACGGTCAGTCCGACGCGGGCTGAGGGCTACCCATCACTGATGGGTGATCACCGCCTCACAGCTGACCGGAAAATTCAGCGAATTGGCGATGAAGCACAGCGCATGCGCCCGGTGGTGCAACTCATGGGCGAGCGCGATATCGTCACCGGCGGCCAGCGTGATCTCGGGGCGCAGCACGATGGAGGTGAAGCGCCCCGCCTCGCCCTGGCTCTCTGCCTGAGTCTTGTCATCCGTGGCGGGCGCGCCTTCCTGCATCGTGCCCTCGGCGTGGTCGTGATAGCTCATGACACGAATGCCGGCCTCAGCACACAGGTGCAGATACCACAGCTTGTGGCAGGCCGAGACAGAGGCCACCAGCATGTCTTCCGGATTCCAGCGGCCAGCGTCGCCCCGAAAGGCAGGGTCGGCGGAGCCTTCCAGGCTCGGCTTGCCACTGACACGGGCCACGAAATCACGCTCATAGGCGGTGTAATGGCGGGTGCCATCGCCGCGATTGCCGGTCCACTCAAGTTCAACCGAATACTGGTGTCGTCTGAACATCATTGTCTGCTGCTCTCTGAAGGGAAACCGCGTGCGGCGCATGACGCACAGCCTGATACTTCTGCCTGATTAGGCATCTGAACAGCGCCAGCACACGAGAAGTCATCGTAAGCCGATGATAGGATTGAATTGATCGCACTCTGACAGGATGTCACGCATGGCGTTTGCCGCAACACGCTCCTTTGGGGCAATTCCCGGGTTGGCCGTCACCGCCCTGACGCTCGGACTGGGCCTGAGCTTATGTCTCATTACCCCCGGTGCCTCGGCACGCGCCGAAGCCGCACAGTTTCGCTCCTCGCCCCAGGTCATCAATACGCTGAGCAGTACCTACGGCTTCGTCATCGCCCAGGACATCACGCTGTCACGCATCGCCGACGAGTATCCCGGCCTCGCGCCGGATGCGGAACTGGCCTCCGTCTACTTCAAGAATGCCTTCCCGAATATCACCCATCGTCTGGCGGAAAACCTCGCCACCCTGATGGGCAAGGACCACGCGCGAGAAGTACTGGAGGGCATCCGCCGTCAGATAAAGAAGGAACTGGATTCGCAGCTGACCACCGACAAGCTGACCAGCGACTTCGCGGCCCGCTTCATCGAGGCCATTCATCTGCGCGCCCAGGGGGAATACCTGCCCTCGCCGTTCAAGGAATTCCTGCTGGCGACCAAGTATCAGATCGAGCCGGTGTACGAGCTGTACGACGGCTATTTCCAGGAATTCCACACCAAGGGCCACGCCAAGTCACTGGGCGTCAACCTGGCGCTACAACTGCCTGCCTCGTGGTCTTCCGCCGAGGGTCGCCTGCCGCATATCGTGCAGAAATGGCAGAGTCAGGCGGGCACCGGCACCGACATGATCATCCTCGAGATCTATGATCTGCATGGCGAGACCGTCAGCGACGCGCAGCTCAAGGTAATGGCCGCCACGGACCAACTGGCGCAATGGGCCCCCATCAACAGTCAGATGCTCGACTCCGGCCTGACCCGAGTGGATCACCGTCAGGTCTACTGGTTCGATATCGCCATGACACAACGACACCAGGGCATGCCCATCACCTCGCAGACCCGCGAATACGGGCTCTTCCTCGACGACAAACTGATCCGCCTGCACTGCACCAGCTACCACCCCACCGCCGACGGCACCACCTACGCCAAAGCCAAGACAGACCTCGCCGTCGATGACGGCTTCAGCGAGATCAAGCCGTTGTGTGAAGGGGTGATGGGGAGCTTGGTGGTGATGGAGGGGGCAAAGTAATCGAAGTTAATCTATTAATCTCGTAACAAGCAGCATGCTATTAAGATATCAATTATAATGCACTACCACGCCATGGCGTGGATTATATTCTATAGATTTATTTTGAGTGTTAGTTTTTTTAATACTAAAGACAAGAACAGGAATTAATTCGCCTAATCCTATACATCAAACAATTTTATTATCTTTTAACAGCTAGAACATTATAGCAATTAGTTACAGCCAAGTTAATATCATTAATACTCATGATGTTTCCATCATGCCAACCTGAACTTTAAATACTTGGTTTTTTTATACATCTTGGCCACAGATTCTGAGTGCAATACCTGAGCTTCCCTGTAAGGTATTGCGCTCATGTCATACTCAGAACTCAGCGTTACCGATCGTGCCACTATCCAGGTTTGCCTCTCTCTAGGCTTGAGCCTACGAACCATTGCCCGATGCCTGAGTCGCTCCCCCTCCACTATCAGCCGAGAAATTCGCCGAAATAGTATCTTGGTTGACGACTATAGGGCTGAAAGCGCGCAAGCGTCATGACTCAAGCGTCGGCACTTTTGCTAGCCCAAACGAAAGCTAACCATCGATAGCGAGCGGTTCAGGCTTGTTGAGTACCTTCTTCAGCGCTACTTGTCTCCAGAGCAGATCGCCGGCAAGCTGCGACACATGAACCTGCCTAAACTTGAAGTCGCCTACGTCTGTCGCGAGACAATTTACACCGCCATCTGTGCACTGCCGGTTGGGCAACTGCGCAAAGAGCTCATCCATTGCCTTCGAGCTGAATATGCGGCCTCGAAAACGCTTCGACTTCAAATGCCCTATCGAGGTGATGAATGAACTGATGACAAAGCACAATGAAGCACCACCCTCAATTCAATAGGGTATTGCACTCGGAGCCTGCATCCGCCCATGAGCAGTGTTGATAAATATAACAGTCACGCATTGTAACTTTCGACTGACTCGTACAATGTATCTCTTCGAGGGGTGCTTCACCCAAACTCAGGCACAACTAGTTAACACTCGTTTTCAAACTATGTGCAAAAAACAACCACACAACTATAACTAACGATAACCGGCCAATCACCAAAGCAGATACAGCCATATATCATACCACATACCTTAACGTATCAGAAAAACCGTAAACACCACTAACCAATAAGTAGTTATAACTTAAGTAGTTATAGGGATACTATGCATCATCTGTATCACTATTTTTCCTAGAAACAACACTTAACGCTAAATTACTTAATGTTCTTTCACGTAATCCGCTATCAGCTATTCTAGATGCCACCAAGCTAGCTAATAGAATTTGATGTGTGTCAACAAGTCGAGAATGAAAGCTTCCAAGATGTTGAGACGCAGAGGCTTGGATTTTTAAAAACATAGCAGCAACATAGCTTGTCAAAAAAGTACTGATTGCACCAAGGGTTGCTACAATAAATTGGGTCTCTAGCTTATCTACATAATTAATGACGACATATAATGTTGATACAATCAATATGACGCCTAAAGCTAAACAACCAATTCCAATTTTAAAAACCCAAGAATTATGATTAAGATTTAAGTTATAATATTTCTGTAGCTGAATATCATTTACTCTAAGTGTTTTCTCAGCCTTAGACTCGAGTAATGTTCTCTCAAATCTTTGCAAGTCTATTTCAAACTCTAGCTCTTTAATTTCTTGATCAATAATTGTAGCGTCAGACTTCACACCCAAGGATAAGATAAAGAGAACAAGAGCATAAACACATAGCATAAATATTAATAAATTATCAGGCAGTATCGCAACATCTAGGAAGGTGACGTCAAAAAATCCCGAAATTATAACCCCTACGCCAGCCAAAGCAAAAAATAACATTAAGAAAAAATAAACTTTCGCATATCTTAATTTTGAACCACGCCTATTTTTAAGATGCTTCAACTTATCTATTTTGTAATCTAGCTCTTTATTTATCTCGCTTTTTTGCTCTTTACACATATAATTCCTTATCAACGCCAATAGTTCATAGAACCCAAAATGCTATTAACTGTAGAGATCAGGATGATCGGATTTCACAACGAAGATATCCTTTGTTAGCCTCGCGTGAGCTCATCAAGCAATTTATTCAGGAAAGGCTTCATGGACATCAAGCAGCATAAACAAACGACGAGGACACCGAAAATTCGTGCCGACATACAAGCTGCTCCTGCCGGCACGACTAACAAAGATCTCGCTCGTCAGTTTGGGGTCAGCGTCCCAGCGCTGGCGTTACCGCGATAATGTCCAAGATCGTTTCCACAATAGCTATAACCTACTTGAGATTCTAACCCCAGAACAGAAAGAGGTGGTCATCACCGCTCGAACGGCTACGACTGGGGCTCGATGATTCACTTATCGTTACTCGTGAATTCCTGAACCCAATCTGTCATGTTCCGCGCTTCAGCGCATGCTCAAACGACGTGATGTACCAACTCTCGCCAAGCTGGCGCGTCGAGATACGGAAGAGGACGAGAAGCCCAAGCATCGGCCCTTAAAGGATTATGAGCCCGAGTATGTGCACATTGATATCAAGTACCTACCCCATATGCCTGACGAAGATCAGAAGCGTTGTCTCTACATCGCGATTGATCGTGCCGCTCGTTGGGTTTATCTGGAGGTCAGATCAAGTCAATCTGCAAAAGATGTCCGTGCGTTCATAAGCCGTGTGGAAGAGAAGGCTCCCTTCAGGATTCGAACCGTACTCACGGATAATGGTAAATCCTTTACCGATCGCTTCACCGTGGGTGGCGAGGGTAAGCCCAGTCGGCATCATCTATTCGATCAGGAATGTCAGAGTCATGGAATTGAACATCGATTGATCAAGCCAGGCAGACCCCCAAACGAACGGAATGGTGGAGCGCTTCAATGGGCGTATCAGCAATGTGCTGGCGACTCGGCGCTATGACTCAAGTGAGGATTTAGAACAGACTCTCGAGCGTTATTGCTGGTTATACAAACATCATATTCCTCTGAAGGCACTACACCACAGAGCACCTGTTGCAGCAATGAAGGAGTGGCAGGCCAAACGACCGGAACTGTTTACTCAGGCTGAACCCGACACCCAAGCATTAACTAGTGCCTCTGAGATCATTTTTCATCATAGGTAGAATAGCATTTAGTGTTTTAACATGCGCTTTATATTCTTCTTCATAGTAGTCTTGTATCGGGTTAGTATTGAAATCTAAAATTTCTCTATTTTTCAAATTCTCTAACTCCTTCATAACATTATCCGGCAAAAGCAATGTCCCAACATTTTGGGACTTTAATATTATACCATGGGCTACTGCATACTTTTGATATAGATCCGAATCGCCTAGTCCTTCGTAAGACTCTTCGTAATTATCTTTTTTGCTAGCACAATAGCTAATATAATCATTAAAGGCTTCAATTAGATTTACATAAGCATTATATTTTTTGTCCCACAACTTATCTTTATACATCTTTTTTAATGCGAGAAACGCAACCAAATAAGCGCCCGACAATGCAATCAACAGCTGTATGAAATATTTAACAGCATCACTCATTGCTTCCCTCCTGTATACTAAACCAGTTGAATATGCTACGAAAACTTAAAAAACAAGCGAAACATAATAACATTATCTTACTTTCTTATGCAGTATGCTCACCATAAGTTATCACTCATAACAAAGACAAGATTAACTTCTACTTGCGTTATATCAATATAACAAAAAATCAAATCACCGTTTTAGCTTCCTCACCACCGATGGCTGACTAATCCCTGCCCTCTTGGCTATCGCATAAGTACTGGGCAATTCGGCTGCCATCTCGCGTAGCCATTGCGCTTCGATACGTGCCAGGCCTTCCTTTAGAGTTTCGTTGGGGCCGAGTTTGGGGATTGGCATGGCTACCGCCCCCTCAGCGGCAGGCTCTGAGAGGGCATTGGGACTATGAGAGTTATCGGCAGTGGTAAAACTTTCAGTAACGCCTATTCCATTAGATTTGTCATTACTGAAGCCAAATGAATTGCCTAGTCCATTAGCGTTATTCGTGGAACAAGTGTTGAGAAGTGTTTTCACTGAGTCGCTGTCGATGACATCGCTAGGAGCGCTGAGCCAAGCGCGTTCCAGCCAGTTTTCCAGTTCGCGGATATTGCCGAGCCAGTCCTGGCGCATGAGGATGGGCCATAACGAGGCGTCGAGGAGTTTGCGGCGACCGTGACGTTGATTGAGGCGAGAGAGGTGTTGCTCGATCAGGGCGGGAATGTCTTCGCGGCGTTCACGCAGCGGCGGCAGGCTGACGGGGAGCACATTGATGCGGTAGTAGAGGTCGAGGCGGAACTGGCCCTGTTCCACGCGGGCGGCGAGGTCTTGATTTGTGGCGACGACCAGGCGGAAGTCGGCGCGGCGGGTGGTGGTGTCGCCCAGGCGGGTGATCATCCCGTCCTGAATCACCTTGAGCAGCTTGGTCTGGGTGGCCAGCGGCAGCTCACCGATTTCATCGAGGAACAGGGTGCCGCCTTCGGCCTGCTCCATCAGGCCTGCCTTGCCACGATTGCCCGCGCCAGTGAAGGCACCGGCCTGATAGCCGAACATCTCGGACTCGAACAGGCTCTCGGGGATGGCGCCGCAGTTCACCTCGATGAAGGGGCCGTCGGCGCGTTGGCTCCAGCGATGCAGTTGATGGGCGAAGGCCGTCTTGCCGACCCCGGATTCGCCCAGCATCAATACCGTGGCGTTGGTGGGCGCGACCCGCTTGAGCAGCAGCGCTATCTCGCGCATCACCGGGCTTCTGACCTGCAGCTCGCCCAGCTCCAGCGCGGCGTCTTCGCACTCGGCCTGCTCGCGCGCTGATTGTTCACGTTGCCGCTGTTCAGCCTGGCTCTGTGCATATTGCTCAGTGTCGTGTACTGATTGCCCTGCCCCCGCCGTTGTCCAATCGCTTTCTGCCTGACTGACGCCACTCAGCTCGCCACCGCGCGAGTTGCGGCGCAGGTGATCACTGAAGCGCTGCTGGAGCACCGCGTATTCCTGCTGCAACAACTGGATATCGGTGAGATCCATCGAGCGGCTGACCACGCACTCGAGCTTGCCCGCGACGAATACCGGATGCGCCTGCGCCACCACCCGCCGCCCGGTGGCGGTGAGCTGCATCATCTGCAGCGTGCGCCCCGTGCGCAGCACCTCCAGGCTGATGGAGGGCTTGAGCACGCCGCTGGCTTCCAGCTCATGCACGTTGGCGGCACACAGCTCCTCGCGGGTCATGCCATAGACTGCCGCGGCTCCGGGGCTGACATCCATCACCTGGCCATCCGCATTGACCACGAAGTAGTGATCGTGAGCGGTGTCGATGATGGTCTTGAGAATCTGACGGTCGAGCTCTGACATGGCGGGCACCTCATGGTCGAGCCTGTGAATCGGGCGGGCTTTCCAGCGCTTCTTTCTATCAGTTCTTCCCAGCAGGTCTTTCTAGCTGGTCTTTCTCGCACGGCGCTTGAAGACACTCTCGATGATGCCCGAATGTGATCCACAAATGAATCAGTGATCCATTTTTGAATCATTAATGGCGCACGAGTGATCCAGAAATGAATCACTCAGCCATTGCCCTCAAATAAAACCCAATAAAATCAATCAACTAAAAATTGGCACGATTACTGCAATGCTGGGGTATGCGCCAAGGAAGATCGCCGGCTTTCATGACACCGTCCGGCCGAGCGATCAGGCGAACCATCACAATACCCCGCTCGCCGTCACGTCAGCGCGAGCGACTCAAGACCCTGGAGAGACAGATGAGCGAGTTCAATCAGCCGCTGGGCGGCAACGACATGCCACGTTTCGGCGGCCCGGCCACCATGATGCGTCTGCCGGCTCAGGAAACCGCGGAAGGCCTGGACGCCGCCTTTATCGGCATTCCGCTGGACATCGGTACCTCCAACCGTCCGGGCGCACGTCTCGGTCCGCGTCAGATCCGCGATGAATCGCGCATGCTGCGCCCCTACAACATGGCCACCCGCGCCGCGCCCTTCGATAGCCTGCAGGTGGCGGACATCGGCGATGTGCCGATCAACACCTTCCACCTGCCCAAGAGCATGGACATCATCGAGCAGTTCTACGATGAGGTGCTGCGCCACGACTGCGTACCGCTGACACTGGGCGGCGACCACACCGTCACCCTGCCGGTGCTGCGCGCCATCGCCAAGAAGCACGGTCCGGTCGGCCTGATCCACATCGATGCCCACGCCGACGTCAACGACCACATGTTCGGTGAGCCCATCGCCCACGGCACGCCGATTCGCCGCGCCCAGGAAGAAGGCCTGCTCGACAGCAATCGCGTGGTGCAGATCGGCCTGCGTGGCACCGGCTACTCCGCCGATGACTTCGACTGGTGCCGCCAGCAGGGCTTCCGTGTCGAGACCGCCGAGATGTGCTGGTTCAAGTCACTCGCCCCGCTGATGGCCGAAGTGCGCGACATGATGGGCGACCGCCCGGTGTACATCACCTTCGACATCGATGGGCTGGACCCCTCCGTCGCCCCCGGCACCGGCACCGTGGAAGCCGGCGGCCTGACCATGCCGCAGGGCATGGAAATCGTGCGTGGCGCGCGTGGCCTCAACATCGTCGGCGGTGACCTGATGGAAGTCTCCCCGCCCTACGACACCAGCGGCAACACCGCATTGATGGGCGCGACCCTGCTCTACGAAATGCTCTGCGTACTGCCGGGCGTGCAACAGCGCGACTGATCCACGAACGATCCACGAATGACCCGCTGTCCTGCTGTACCCGCGCCGGGGGCCCGTCCCGCCCTCGGCGCACACAGAATCACTCGAGACGATACGGCATGATGCATCACACAATGCTCGGCTAGAGCCTGACCATTACAACAAGATCTAGGTGACCCGAATGACAACCAGCATCGACTCCGCGGCGGACCATACGCCGCCCCGCGCTATTTCCGACTCTGTCTCAAGTTCCGTATCAAGTTCTAGCTCAGGTGCTGAACAGCCTGAGACCGCCAAGCCACAGAAGGCGCAGAAAGACCTCATCGCCACCCGCCCCGTGCCGCTGACGGCCAAGGGGCTGATGAAATTCCTGGTGCCGTCACTGCTCGGCGTCAGCTTCTTTCTGGTGCCGTTCAGTGTCGGCGACACCATCAACATCGGCATGGGCCTGATGGCCGATTGGCTCAAGGCCACGCTCGGCAGCGCCTTGCCCGCCATCGCCGTCGCGGTGCTGTGTCTGTCGGTGATCCTCACCGGCTTCGTCAAGCTCGCAAAGCCCGCCTGGGCACGTCAGGGCGCGGCGCACGAGCTGTTCGATGTCTCGCCGGTATGGTTCGCCATGCGCGCCCTCGGCGCCATCTTCGCGCTGATGACCTACTTCCAGTGGGGGCCAACCCAAGTCACCGCGGCCTTCACCGGCGGCGTGATGCTCAATGATCTCGCGCCGGTACTGCTGACCTTCTTCTTCTTCGCGGCCATTCTGCTGCCGCTGCTGGTTGACTTCGGCTTCATGGAATTCATCGGCAGCCTGGTGCGTCGTCCGTTCCGCGCGATCTTCAATCTGCCCGGGCGCAGCGCCATCGATGCCACCGCCTCGTGGATGGGCTCCGGCACCGTCGGCGTGCTGATCACCACCCAGCAGTACGAGCAAGGCTTCTACAGCAAGCGCGAAGCGGCGGTGATCGCCACCAACTTCTCGGTGGTCTCGATCGCCTTCGCGTTGCTGGTCACCAGTTTCATGAACATCAACCACCTGTTCGTGCCCTTCTACCTGACCGTCGTCATCGCGGGCCTGATCGCCGCCGTCATCGTGCCGCGTCTGCCGCCGCTGTCACGCAAGCGTGATGATTATCACGAGCCGGTCGGCTGCCAGATCAGTGAAGAGAACCAGAGCGACTGTGGCGTGCTGCGCTACTCACTCGGCATGGCCGTCGCGCGCGCCGAGCATGCGCCGGGCCCGCTCAAGCTGGTGAAATCGGCCGGCTTCAACGTGGCGGACATCTTCCTCGGCCTGCTGCCAGTGGTGATCGCCATCGGCACCGTGGCGCTAATGCTGGCCGAGTTCACGCCGGTGTTCACCTGGCTCTCCTACCCGATGATCCCGCTGCTGGAACTGCTGCAGATTCCTCACGCGGCAGAGGCAGCCCCGGCGACGCTGGTCGGCTTTGCCGACATGTTCCTGCCGGCGGTGCTGGCCAAGGACATCGACAGCGAACTGACCCGCTTCGTGATCGCCTGCCTGTCGCTGACCCAGTTGATCTACATGTCCGAGATCGGTGCCCTGCTGCTCAAGTCGAAGATTCCGCTCAAGATCTGGGAGCTGGTGGCCATCTTCGTGCTGCGCACGCTGATCACCCTGCCGATCATCGCCGGTATCGCGCATCTGTTCGTGTTCTGAGCCAAGCGTGCACTCAACTTGTTTCTCATCTCATACGGGAGCACCACGGTGCTCCCGTCATTGGAATAACCTGCCATGACCTGTGCTGAACTCCTGATCCGACTGCTGCGTGACACCTACGGCGTCGACACCGTCTTCGGTATTCCCGGCGTGCATACCGTCGAGCTCTACCGTGGCCTGGAGCCGGATGCCGATCCCGCCGCGCGCAGCATTCGCCACGTCACCCCGCGCCATGAACAAGGCGCCGGCTTCATGGCCGATGGCTATGCCCGCAGCACCGGCAAGCCCGGGGTGTGCTTCATCATCACCGGCCCGGGGATGACCAACATCACCACCGCGATGGGCCAGGCGCTGGCCGACTCCATCCCGATGCTGGTGATCTCCAGCGTCAATCGCACCGACACCCTCGGCCGTGGCCAGGGGCGTCTGCACGAGCTGCCCAGCCAGCAGCAACTGGTATCGGGCGTGGCGCGCTTCAGCCACACCCTGCTCGACCCGTCCGCGCTGCCGGAAGTGCTGGCCCGCGCCTTCGCGCTGTTCGAGGGTGCCCGCCCAGGCCCGGTGCATATCGAGATTCCCATTGACCTGTTCAATGCCGAGATCCCACCGCCCGCCGGTCGCACCACGCATGACTTCACGCGCCCGCGCATCGGCCGCCTCGCGCCGGACCCGGCCCTGCTCGCTGAGGCCGTGAGCCTGCTGCAGGGCGCCGAGCGTCCGCTGGTGCTGCTGGGCGGGGGCTGTGTCGCTGCACCCGACGCGGCCCGCCAGCTGGTGGAGGCGCTCGATGCCCCCACCGTTACCACCATCAATGCCAAGGGTCTGCTGGGCAGCGCCCACCCGCTGGATCTCGGCGCCAATGCCGCACTGCCTGCGGTACGTGAACTGGCGCGCGACGCCGATGTGGTGCTGGCGATCGGCACCGAACTTGGCGAGACCGACTACGACGTGGTGTTCGATGATGGCTTCGTGATCGGCGGTCAGCTGATCCGAATCGATATCGACCCCGAACAGCTGGCGCGCAACCAGCAGGCGACACTCGCCATCGTCGCCGACGCCGGCCTGGCGCTGGAGACTCTCGCCGCGAGCGTTGCTGATAGCCTGGGCGAAACCTATGACAAGACGGCTGACGCAGAGGCGGGCAAGACACGCGGCGAGCAGATCACCGCCACCGCGCTCGAGGCCCTCGCGCTGCCGACTGACCCGGCCTTCGCGCCCTACGTGCCGCTGTTCGACACCCTGCAGCAAGCGCTGCCGGAGGCGATCTGGGTCGGCGATTCCTGCGCGACCGTCTACGCCGCCAATCATCTGCTCAGCCAGCCGGCACCGCGCCGCTACTTCAATGCCTCCACCGGCTACGGCACGCTCGGCTACGGCCTGCCCGCCGCGATGGGCGCGACCCTGGGCCGCCCGGACCTGCCGGTGATCGCGCTGGTCGGCGATGGCGGCATCATGTTCACGCTGTCCGAACTCGCCTGCGCGGTGGAAGAACAGCTGCCGGTGGTGATCGTGCTGTGGCACAACCAGGGCTATGAAGAGATTCGCCGCTTCATGGACAACGCCGGCGTCACGCGCCTGGGCGTCGACATCAAGGCCCCCGACTTCCAGCTGCTCGCCCAGGGCTTCGGCTGCGCCGCCGTCGCGATCGACTCCCCCCGTGAGTTGGCGACAGCGATCAGCGAGCGCGACGCAAGCGCCCCGCTGCTGGTGGAAATTGATGCGGCGGCGTGGCAGCGCTCAATCGCACAGTGAGTCTGGCTCGCCGCTTAGCGCCACAACACTGAACAATGCCCGCCTGTGACCCTGTGGTGGCAGGCGGCATGGAACTCTCATGCCAGAAACTCACATGTCAGGAATGTCCATGCACAAGCTCGATCATCAGTTCATCAACAACGAGTGGGTCAAGTCTCACGGCGAGCGTCGTCTGGCGGTCACCAACCCCTTCGAGGAGACCATCATCGCCGAGGTGACGGCGGGTGATGCGCGTGATGTACAGGCCGCCGTCGCGGCCGCCGCCGAGGCCTTCGAGGGCTGGCAGGCACTGAGTGGCGCCGAGCGGGCGGTCTATCTGGAGGCCTTCGCCGAGGGGCTGACCTCACGCCGGGAAGCGCTGGTGGAGATGTCGTGTCGCAACAACGGCAAGATTCGCGCCGAGGCCGAGATCGATCTCGATGACGCCATCGGCTGCTACCGCTATTACGCCGCCCAGGCACGCGCGCTGGATGCGCGTCAGGGTGCGGAGGTCGCGCATGATGTCGAAGGCTATGCCGCGCACACCTATCACGAGCCGGCAGGCGTGGTGGGATTGATCACGCCGTGGAACTTCCCGCTGGTCACCAGCGCCTGGAAGGTCGCGCCGGCGCTCGCCGCCGGCTGCACCCTGGTGATCAAGCCGTCTGAAGTGACGCCGCTGCCGGAGCAGGTGATGGCCGAGATCGCGCTGGAAGCCGGTCTTCCGGCGGGCGTGTTCAACCTGCTGCACGGCGATGGCGAGGGCATCGGCGCACCGCTGACCCGTCATCCGCGCATCGACAAGATCTCCTTCACCGGCAGCAATGTGGTCGGCGAGAAGGTCATGCAGGCCGCGGCCTGCGGCACGCGCGGCGTCTCCCTGGAGCTTGGCGGCAAGTCGCCGATCATCGTGCTCGACGATGCCGACATCGAGGAAGCCGCCGACTGGGTGATGGCGGGCATCTACTTCAATGCCGGTCAGATCTGCTCTGCCACCTCGCGCCTGCTGGTGCACGAGGCCATCGCCGATGAGCTGCACGCCGCTCTGGCCAGCCGCATCGATGCGCTGGTGCTGGGTGACCCGCTGGACGCCGCGACCCAGATGGGCCCGATGACCAGTGCCCGCCAGCGCGACACCGTGCTGAGCTATCTGAACGTGGCGCGCGAGGAAGGCCTGACGGCGCTGCGCGATGGCACCCATCGCAGCCTGCCAGGCAAGGGCTATTTCGTGGCGCCGACCCTATACACCGATGTGCCGGTGACAAGCCGTCTGTGGCGCGAGGAGATCTTCGGGCCGGTGCTGTGCACGCGCCGCGTCGCCGATGAGGCCGAGGCGATTCGCCTCGCCAATGACTGTGATTTCGGGCTGGTGGCCACGGTGGTCAGCGGTGATGCCAAACGTGCCCAGCAGCTCGGTCGTCGCCTGCGCGCCGGGGTGGTGTGGTACAACAGCGAGCAGCTGCCGCTGGTGCAGGCCAGCTGGGGTGGCTTCAAGCGCAGCGGCATCGGCCGTGAGCTGGGGCCGTGGGGCCTGGCGGGCTATCTGGAGGTCAAGCACATCATCGGCCCAGTACTTGATTGAACGTATTGACTGAACGTATTGACTGAACGTATTGACTGATAGTATTGACTGAGCATCTTGTGTGACCAGATAAGAAAACGCCCCGCCTCGGCAATCACCGAGGCGGGGCGTTTTGGTTCACGACTCTTTCTTGAAACCAGCTATTTCTCCTATCAGCCGACCGCCGCCGTCTGGCTGATGCCGTCCCGGGCGCAGGACTGGCCGCAATGGCTGCCGTGAATGCTCAGCGCCTGCCAGGCATCGAAGGTGCTGAGATAGATGTCGCCACCGAGATTGGCCGGCAGCTCCGAACACTTGAGGCGGTCCATCACCGGGCCCTTCACTTCACTCAGATGCAGCTTCACGCCAGCGGCGCTCAGGCGCTCATTGATGACTTCCAGACTTTCCAGCGCCGAGGCGTCGATCAGGTTGACCGCCTGACAGGCCAGCACCAGATGCTTGAGCGAGGGGCGTTCGGCCATCAGCGCCAGCACCGTGTCTTCCAGATAGCGTGCATTGGCGAAATACAGACTCTCGTCGATGCGCAGAATCGCCAGTTCGGGGTCGGTCTCCACCTCATGACGCTCGACATTGCGAAAGTGCTCGCTGCCCGGCACCCGCCCGACCAACGCACTGTGCGGCTGGCTGGTGCGCTTGAGATAGAGCCCGAGCGACACGGCGATGCCGACGATGATGCCGCTCTCCACCCCATGCGCGAGAGTGATGATCAGCGTGATCATCAGCGCCGCACCGTCACCCTTCGAGTAGCGGAAGGTGCGCTTGATCGCCGCGATGTCGATCAGGCTGGTGGTGGCGACGATGATGATCGCCGCCAGCGTCGCGCGCGGCAGCCACGCCAGCCAGTCGGTCAGCCACAGGCTGGCGAGCAGAATGCCAATGGCGGTGAAGGCCCCCGCCAAGGGCGTGGCGGCGCCGGCATCGAAGTTGACCACCGAGCGCGACAGCCCGCCCGAGATCGGCATGCCACCGCTGACGCCTGCGCCCATGTTGGAGACGCCCAGCGCGATCAGCTCCTTGTCGGGGTCGATGCGCTGACGGCGCCGCGCGGCGAGGGTCTGGGCCAGCGCCAGCGATTCGACGAAGCCGACCACGCTGATCAAGAGTGCCGAGATCAGCAGACCCGACCAGTCATGGCTGACAAGGCTCGGCAGGCTGAGGTCGGGCAGCCCGCCGGGCACGGCACCGACCAGCGCCATGCCGCTCTTGCCCTGCTCAAGCTGTTCGCCCTGAACGAGAGGATCACTCAGCCCCCAGGCCAGCAGGCTGGAGACGATGACCGCGATGATCGGCGTGGTCTTGCACAGCATGCCCGCCGCGCTCTCGCTCATCCGCAAGGCCATCAGGCCATGCTTGAGATGACGGCGTGCCAGAATCAGCCACGCCAGGCAGCCCAGCCCGATGGCGAGTGTCGGCCAGTGCAACTCTTGCGCGCCTGCCGACAGCGACTCGCCCATCGCGATCAGATTGCCGCCGCTCAGGCTCAGGCCAGTGATCGGCCCGAGCTGACTGGCGATGATCAGGATGCCCGAGGCGGTCATGAAGCCCGAGATCACCGGGTGGCTGATGAAATTCACCAGCACTCCCAGGCGCAACAGCCCCATGGCGATCAGCATCGCGCCGGAGAGAAAGGCCAGCAGCAGTGCGGCGGCCAGCATCTCGGGCGTGGAGAGCGCCGCGCCATCGGCGCCGCTCATGCCCGCGATCGCCGAGGCCGTCATCAACGAGATGATCGCCACCGGCCCCACCGCCAGGGTGCTGCTGGTACCGAACAGCGCATACAGCACCAGCGGCAACATGCTGGCGTAGAGGCCGACCTGCGCCGGCAGCCCGGCCAGCAGCGCATAGGCCAACGCCTGAGGCACCAGCATGACGCTGACGATCACCGCCGCCAGCAGATCACGCCCGAGACTGTGGCGGTCATAGTGGGCAAGCCAACCCGCCAGCGGAAGCCAGCGGGCAAGCGACGTCCCCTTTGCCTCTCGAACCGGCTCAGACATCGCGTGACGCCGGACGCGCCAGCCATTCGTGGCCCTTGAGCAGCAGGTTCCAGTAGATGAACGGCAGACCCCGTGCCTTGAGCTGCCAGGCCAGGCGAGTCGGACGCGTGCCGTCATTGACCCACTTGGGGAAGGTCGGCTGCAGTTCACCGCCGTAGCCGAATTCCGCCAGCACGATACGGCCGTTCTCCACCGTCAGCGGGCAGGAGCCATAGCCCCGATAGCCTGCGGTAAGCGCGCCACCGGTCAGCGTGGCCAGCAGGTTCTCGACCACTACGGGGGACTGCTTGCGCACCGCCGCGGCGGTCTTGGCATTCGAGGTACCGCTGACATCGCCCAGCCCGAAGATGTCGGGATGGCTCATGTGCTGCAGGGTCTCGGGTTCGAGATCCAGCCAGCCAGCGGCGTTGGCCAGCCCGGATTGTGCGATCAACGCCGGCGCCTTCTGCGGCGGCACCACATGCAGCATGTCGAAGGACTGCTCGACGATCTGCGGCTCGCCGCCCTCCTCGGCGGCCGGCACCTCGAAGCGTGCCGTCTGCGTCTCGCCATCCACCGCGACCAGCCGCTGATGGAACCTGACGTCGATGCCATAGCCCGCGACCGCCTCTTCCAGCGCTGGCACGTAGGCCGGCACGCCGAACATCACGCCGCCGGCGTTGTGGAAGCTGACCTCGAGCTGCGACAGCACGTTCTCGCGCTGCCAGTGATCGCAGGCCAGATACATCGCCTTCTGCGGCGCACCGGCGCACTTGATGGGCATCGGCGGCTGGGTGAAGAGCGCCTTGCCGCCCTTGAGGGTCTGCACCAGCTGCCAGGTATAGGGCGCGAGATCATAGCGATAGTTGGAGGTGACGCCATTCATTCCCAGCGTCTCCTCAAGCCCGTCGATGGCGCCCCAGTCCAGCTCCAGCCCGATGGCGATCACCAGACGCTCGTAGCGCAGGCGATGGCCATTGCCGAGCGTGACTTCGTGCGCCTCGGCATCGATGCCGGTGGCTGTATCGCGATACCAGTGCACGCCCTTGGGCATCACCGAGTGCATCGGCTTGCGCGTGAATTCCGGCGTGAAGATGCCGCCACCGACCATCGTCCAGCCCGGCTGATAGCTGTGCTGCTCGGCGGGTTCGACGATGGCGATATCCATGCCCGGCTGGCGCTTGAGCAGACTGGCCGCCACCGCGATACCGCCGGCCCCGCCACCGATGATCACCACCTTGTGGGCGTTGGGTGCCAGGCGGTGATTGGCGGCGCGGGTCGCTTCCGAGGCCGAATCAGCCCCCTGATTGTCACAAGGCGTCGTTGCAGAATCCGAAACTGGCGGGGTCTGTGGCGTGCTCTGGCTCATCGATAAGGCTCCCATCGCGGAAAATCGTCCATTTGAGTCACAAAATTACGTAAGCAAGCTACATAGGCAAAGCGCTTGGACACACTCCCTGCCTGCATGGCAGCCATCACAGCTGATCAAACGGCAGGTTGAGCGGAATCTTGAGATAGGCGCGACCGTTGTCTTCCGCCGGCGGCATCTGGCCGGCACGCATGTTCACCTGCACCGCCGGCAGCATCAGACGCGGCATGCCAAGCCCGGCATCACGCTTGGTGCGCATGTCGACGAAGGCCTGCTCATCGATGCCGTCATGCACATGGATATTGTGCTCACGCTGCTCACCCACCGACGTCTGGCAGCAGAAGCCTTCACGCCCTTCGGCCGAATAATCATGGCACAGGAAGATGCGTGTGCTGTCCGGAAGCGAAAGCACCTTGTGAATCGAGCGATACAGCGTACGCGCATCGCCGCCGGGGAAATCGCAGCGCGCGGTGCCGTAATCGGGCATGAACAGGGTATCGCCGACGAAGACGGCGTCGCCGATCACGTAGCTCACGCAGGCCGGCGTATGGCCCGGCGTATGCAATACGCGGCATTCAAGCCCCCCGATCGCCAGGCTGTCGCCCTCTTCCAGCAGGCGATCGAACTGGCGGCCATCACGCGCGAAGCCCGCCTCGGCGGCGAAGATATCGGCAAAGATGTCCTGCACTTCGCGTATGCGCGCCCCGATCGCCAGCTGGCAATCCAGCTTGCCTTTCAGATAGGCGGCCGCCGACAGATGGTCGGCGTGCACGTGGGTCTCGAGAATCCACGCCACCTCGAGGGACTCGGCTTCGATATGCGCAAGCAAGGCATCCGCAGAGCGGGTGCTGGTGTGGCCTGCGGGATAATCGAAGTCGAGCACGGGATCGATGATCGCGCACTGGCGGGACTGCGGGTCGCGCACCAGGTACGTGAAGGTGTTGCTGTCTTCGTCGAAGAAGCTCTCGACCTGGGGGCGCTGTGTTGAGGTTGCCATCTTTCGACCTCCTGCTTCGCTCAAGGATTGATGTCTCAAGCCTACGCCTGCAGCGGCAATAACGCAAAATAGAATAACGTTAAAACCATATAGAATAACAATAAGGCGTTTTCAATAACCTATTGTTCTAGCTATTGAATTTCCGAATAGGCAATTAGCGACATCCCTCAACGAAATGCCTTTCACCATAAGGTATAGCTGATAGAAAGAATCGCACACGCTATGCTGACATTGCGCGGTGACACGATTCAGCCATACAATCTTGAACGATTAAGCTTCACAAGTTGCTGTCACTTACCCTAGCCCTCATTGGACGAGTTACACCATGTCACGAATACTTCAATGGTCGATCACGGTTGCCCTCGCCGGCTTCCTGTTCGGTTTCGATACCGCCGTCATCTCGGGGGCGGATACCTCACTGCAGAGCCAGTGGGGTCTGAGCGATCTCAACCACGGCCTCATCATCATGTCGATGGCCCTGTGGGGCACGGTGATCGGCGCCATCTTCGGCAACTGGCCGACCGATCGCTTCGGGCGCCGCGCCACGCTGATCGGCATCGGTATCCTCTATCTGGTCTCGGCGCTGGGGTCGGCGCTGGCCACTGACCCTTATGTATTCTCGTTCTTCCGTCTGCTGGGCGGGCTGGGCGTGGGGGCCTCATCCGTCGCGGCGCCTATCTACATCTCGGAAATCGCACCGCGCAAGCGGCGTGGGGCGCTGGTCGGGCTCTATCAGTTCAATATCGTCTTCGGGATCCTGATCGCCTTCGTCTCCAACTACTTCATCGGCTTCATCGACGGTGAGAACTGGCGCTGGATGCTGGGCGTGGAAGCCGTGCCGGCCGCGCTCTATCTGTTGATGATCTGCAAGGTGCCGCGCAGCCCGCGCTGGTTGATCCTCAAGCGCAACGATGAGGCGGCCGCCGCCGAGATCATCGCGCTGATCAACCCCAAGGCCGACATCGCCGAGGAAATCGCCATCATCCGCGGCACCGAAAGCGAGGCAAGTGCCAAACAGCACACCCGTCTGTTCGCCTGGCGCTATCGTCTGCCGGTGCTGTTCGCCTTCCTGATCGCGGCCTTCAATCAGCTGTCCGGCATCAACTTCATCATCTATTACGCGCCGCGCATTCTGGCCGAGGCGCAGCTGGAAGCGAGTGCTGCCCTGCTCTCGACGGCGGGCATCGGGGTGATCAACCTCGTCTTCACCCTGCTGGGCATGTCGCTGATCGACAAGCTGGGGCGCCGCACCCTGATCAAGATCGGCTCTGCCGGCTATCTGGTGTCGCTGTGCCTGATCGCCTGGGCCTTCCATCTCGAGGACTTCTCCGCCATGGGCGGCTATGGCGTGCCGGTGCTGCTGGGCGTGTTCATCGCGGCGCATGCCATGAGTCAGGGCACGGTGATCTGGGTGTTCATCTCCGAGATATTCCCCAACAAGGTACGTGCCATGGGCCAGTCCTTCGGCAGCTCCGTGCACTGGATCTTCGCGGCGCTGATCGCGCTGCTGATGCCGACCATCCTCAGCCACTTCAGTGGCGGGCCGGTGTTTGCCTTCTTCGCCGTCATGATGCTGCTGCAACTGGTGTTCGTGCTGTTCTTCATGCCCGAGACCAAGGGTGTCTCGCTTGAGGACCTGCAGGGCCGTCTGATCCGCCCTTCACGCAAGGAGAAGGAGCAGGAGCAGGCAGCGGCACTCGCGCCACAGGGCAACTGAGGCTCTTGACGACTTAGCTTTGAAGTCTGACTCGAATAACGCTCTACAGACGCCGACACCCCGCCCTGTGCGGGGTGCCGGCGTTTATGGCTCTGGCAGTCATGCCCGCCAGGAGCCCCCGCCGAGCGTCGCCTCACGACATGAGAGCGGCTCCGCTACCCACAACGTACATGGCTTGCTGCCCTCCTCCTGCGCTGACGCGCGCCAGATCGCTACGTGCAAATAGCGTGGTATCGTCGCCGGCTCAATCGCCAGCCTGAGCGGCGATTTTCAGCGCTATATGTCGGGATTATTACGGATATATTCTTTGGTCTCGTCATTCTTGCCAAGCTAATCAAAACAGTGAAAAGATCGCTTCCGAAACGTTTCGGGTAACGGTTTCCGCTCACAGTTACCGCAAAGGAAAAGTGCCATGCCGCCGAACATCACACTCAAGCATCTCGCCAGCCAGCTGGGCCTGTCGGTCACGACGGTCTCGCGGGCATTGGGCGGATTCGAGGATGTCAGCGCCACGACCCGTGAGCGGGTGCAGGCCTACGCCAGTGAAGTGGGCTACAAGCCCAATCAGAGTGCACGCCGCCTGAAGACAGGCCGCACCTCCTCGGTGGGCTACATCATGAACGGCGCCCAGGGCGACTTTCGTGATCAGTTCAACACCCGCCTGCTGGTCGCGCTGGGCCAGGCGCTGCACGACGCCGCACCGGAACATGACCTCATCGTCACCACGGTTCCCGAGGACCGCGACGAGCTGGACACCTACAAGCGCTTCATCGATGGCGGCAAGGTCGATTCCTTCGTGGTGGCTCGTACCCGCATTCAGGACCCGCGCGTCGACTTCCTGCTCGACAGCGGCATCCCCTTCGTCACTCACGGTCGTACCGGCCGCGCCAGCGAGCACGACTGGGTCGATATCAATGCCGCCGACGGCTTCATGCGCGCCACCCGCCACCTGATTGGCCTGGG
Organism: Cobetia sp. UCD-24C; assembly: GCF_001306765.1. NCBI lineage: Bacteria > Pseudomonadati > Pseudomonadota > Gammaproteobacteria > Oceanospirillales > Halomonadaceae > Cobetia > Cobetia sp. UCD-24C. Next base: position 58,037 of record NZ_LJTD01000012.1, read on the forward strand.
CCATCGCAATATCCTGTTCCTCAATTTCTTCAGCGACCTCTACACCGCCGTCGAACGTGAGACCGGCTATCTGCAGGCGATGCACGACGCCGGCCTCGCGCCCAGCTCACGCCATTGCCCACACGGCTATGCCAGCGCCTATCAGGTCGCCCATGAAGCGCTGTCCGGGGCCAACGCCCCCACCGCCTTCGTATGTGCCAGCGACATCTTCGCCTACGGCGTGATGGAAGCGGTCAGCGCCTGCGGCCATACACCCGGCGAGGACATCGCCATCATCGGCGCCGATAACCTGCCGCCGCAGATGTACCGCCAGCCCAGCCTCAGCACCCTGGACATCTCGTTCGAGACCGTCAGTCAGGCGCTGATCGAACTGGTGCTGGCACCGCAGGATGGCGCGCCACGCCATCGCTGCTTCGATTACGACCTGCTGCTGCGCGATACCACTGCCTGAGCACACATGCTTGAGCACACAGGACCATCGACTGACCTCACGACGCCAGACGCCTGACCGCAAGACGCCTGATCTGAAAATGCCATCGCCAGAACGTGGTCAGCGTGACGCCAGAAAAACAACACCCGACCGGGGAGACCTCCATGCGCAAGATGCCAACCGCCCTCGCTTTGCTGGCGCTGCTGGGCAGTACGTCCGCCCTCGCTGACATCACCTTCTTCAGCACCCAGGCCAGACCGCTGGAAGAGGCCCAGCAGATGCGCGAGATCGCGCTGGCACCCTACGCCGAGGCCATCAATTACATGCCGCAGGAGACGGGCACCTTCCTGTCGCGTCTCGAGGCGGAGAAGACCAGCCCTGATGGCGCGCTGGATCTGCTCGGCGGGCTGCACGGCGAACTGGGGTCGCTGACGCCCAGCATTCTAGCGCCGCTGGATGACCTGCAAGGCTCGCTTGCGGACGCGGGCATCAGCCAGCAGTACATGACGCTGGGCAAGCTGGGCGGCGACCAGCAGCGCTACATCCCGTGGATGCAGGCGACCTACATCATGGCCGCCAATCGCAAGGCGCTGCCCTACCTGCCCGAAGGCGCTGACCTGAACGCGCTGAGCTATGACGAGCTGCTGGCCTGGGGCCGCAACATGCAGGAGGCCACCGGCAGCCCCAAACTGGGCTTCCCGGCCGGTCGCAAGGGGCTGATCCACCGCTTCCTGGAAGGCTATCTCTACCCGTCCTTCACCCACTCGGTGGTGCGTGAGTTCCGCAGCGATGACGCCGTGGCCATGTGGCAGAAGTTCCGCGAGATCTGGGCGGTGACCAATCCGCGCTCCACCGCCTACGGCTTCATGCAGGAACCGCTGCTCAATGGCGAGGTGTGGGTCGCCTTCGATCACACCGCGCGCCTCAAGGATGCCTTCAACAAGCAGCCGGATCAGTACGTGGCCTTCCCGGCCCCTGCCGGCCCCAGCGGACGCGGCTACATGCCGGTGGTCGCCGGCCTGGCGGTACCCGCCAATGCCACGAATCCCGATGCCTCGCGCAAGCTGATCCGCTATCTGATGACGCCGGAAGCCCAGATTCGCACCCTGCGGGCCACCAACTTCTTCCCGGTGGTGGAGGCTGAACTGCCCGATGACCTGCCCGCCAGCATTCGCATGTCCGGCAAGGCGGTCGCGGCCCAGTCCTCCGCCGATGACGCCGTGCTCTCGCTGCTGCCCAGCGGCCTTGGCCAGCAGTCGGGCCTGTTCAACAAGATCTACCGCGATGCCTTCGTGCAGATCGTACTGCGCGACGCCGACATCGAGGAGACGCTGGATATCCTCGCTCCGCGCCTGCAGACGCTGATCAACACATCAGGCGCAGGCTGCTGGCTCCCGGATACGCCCAGCGACGGCCCCTGCCCGGTCAAGTAAGCCGCTGGCGCCAGAACGCAGCACTCAAGAACGCATCACTCGCCACACACGCATCACACGCATCACTCGCAGCACAGCAGCAGCAACGGCACCCCCCGACGGGTCGCCATGACGGAACGCCAACCCCTGTCATGCCGACCCGGTGCCACCAAACCATTCCGACAAGCCATCACAACAACGCCAAAGGTGAGCAAAGATGAAGCACGATCGCTGGCTACCTTATTACCTGATCGCCCCCAGCCTGCTGTTCATGGGTGCCTTCTTTCTCTATCCGTTCATCCAGATCTTCGCCGAGGCCTTCACCAGCAGTGACGGCAACGTGGGCCTGGCCAACTTCACGCGCATCTATCAGGACTTCAATTTCTGGCCGTCACTCAAGAACACTCTGCTGCTGACCGGGGTCGTGGTGCCGCTGCAGCTGGTGCTGGCCATCGGCATGGCGCTGATGGTCACCAAGATGAACAAGGGCCGCGACAGCATCCTCTACATCTGGACCATCCCGCTGGGCATCTCCGATCTGGCCGCCGGCATCATCTGGCTGGCGATCCTCGAGCAGTTCGGCTTCCTCAACAGCTTTTTGAGCGCGGTCAGCGTGATCGATGCGCCGGCGTCCTGGCTCAACTATCAGAATGCCTTCGCGCTGTTCCTGGCCGTGGTGGTCGCCGAGATCTGGCGCGGTACCGCCATCGTGCTGGTGATCCTGGTATCGGGCATGGGGCTGATCCCCAAGGAATATGACGAGGCCGGTCAGGTGTTCGGCGCCAGCTATTGGCAGCGCCTGTGCAAGATCACCCTGCCGATGCTGCGCCCCAGCATCCAGTCGGCGCTGATTCTGCGCACCCTGCTGGCACTCGAGGTCTTCGCGGTAGTGATGATGCTGGGCGGCAGTGACATGCCGGTACTGATGAGCGAGACCTTCGACTGGCAGTTCCTCTACCAGCAGACAGGTGCCGCTGCAGCCTACGCGGTGTTGATCATGCTGATCTCGGTGGTCATCACCGGCTTCTACATCAAGTTCCTCAATGTGCCGAAGGAGGCCCGCTGATGAAATCCTCTTCTTCCGAGGCCGTCATGCCGTCATCGCTTTCGTCACGCGCAAGCGCCTCCTCAGCCGATTCCTCACGCCAGGTAGCGCAGACCGCCCACAAGCCACGGCGCAATGACATGGCCTGGAAATGGCTGTTCCGGGCCGGTGTCTCGATCCTGGTGCTGTGGGTGCTGGTGCCCATCGCCCTGCTGATGCTCAACAGCGTCAGCACGCCGGAACAGATCACCGGCTGGCCCAAGACCCTGACCCCGGCGCTGAGCTTCGAGACCCTCGACTTCTTCTGGCACTACCAGGGCGTGATCAGTGCGCTGGGCAACTCGCTGCTGGCCGCCGTCTTCACCATGGTGATCGCCATCGTGCTCGGCGCACCGGCAGGCTATGCACTGGCCCGCTTCGTGTTCCCGGGCATGAATGCCTACCGCATGATCATCATCCTGTCGCGGGCCTTCCCGATGCCGCTGCTGGCGCTGCCGCTGGCCGTCATTTTCATCCAGGTCGGCATCGATGACTCCATCCTGGGTCTGGCGATGGTGCACGCCACCCTGGCACTGCCGTTTGCGGTGCTGATCACCTCCAGCCTGTTCATGGGCATTCCGGTGGAACTCGAGGAAGCCGCCTGGCTGATGGGCTGCAACCGCTGGCAGGCCTTCCGCCGCGTGGTGCTGCCGCTGGCCGCCCCGGGCATCACCGCCTCGGCCGTGTTCGCCTTCGTGATCTCGTGGAACGAGGTGTTCGCCTCGGCGATTCTCACCGTCGAGAACCGCACCCTGACCGCTTTCCTGGTGCAGAGCCTTTCCGAGTCACCTGCCGAGATCAAATATGCCGGTGGTCTGATTCTGGTCGTCCCGGCGCTGCTGTTCCTGTTCGCGATCAGGAAGTACCTGTTCAGCATGTGGGGCATTTCCAACCGCTAACGTACGCCCGCTCATCAGGCCAATGACCGGCGGCGATCTTCATCGTCTCGCAAGCGAGTTCACTTCCTCGCCGCCGCTCTCGATCAAAGGAGTCAGACCATGTCAGCCATCCAAATCAGCGCCGTACGCAAGCAGTTCGGCAAGCAGGAAATCCTCAAGTCCATCGATCTCGAGATCCGCGACAAGGAATTCACCGTGCTGCTCGGCCCGTCCGGCTGCGGCAAGTCCACCCTGCTGCGCATCATCGCGGGGCTGGAATACGAGAGCAGCGGCTCGATCCGCATCGGCGAGCGCGAGATCACCTCGCTGGCACCGCGCGATCGTCGCATCGCGATGGTGTTCCAGAACTACGCCGTCTTCCCACACATGACCGTGGCGGAGAACATCGCCTTCGGCCTGCGCGTGCGCAAGGACAGCGAGGCGCATATCCAGCGCAAGGTGAAGGAAACCGCCGCACTGATGCATATCGAGGACCGCCTCGATCATTACTCCGGTCAGCTCTCCGGCGGTCAGCGTCAGCGTGTCGCGGTCGCGCGCGCCCTGGCAATGGAGCCGGAAGTGCTGCTGATGGATGAGCCGCTGTCGAATCTGGATGCCCTGCTGCGTCTGGAGATGCGCGCCGAGCTCAAGACCATCCTTGCCGCCTCCGACACCACCACCATCTACGTGACCCACGATCAGGTCGAGGCCATGAGCCTGGCAGACCGTATCGCGGTCATGAAGGGTGGCCAGATAGAGCAGTACGCACCGCCCTCCGAGATCTACCACTACCCGGCGACCGAATTCGTCGGCAGCTTCATCGGCAACCCGCCGATGAACTTCATCCCGCCGGATGCACGCTGGAATCACCCGACCCGCTCCGAGCAGTCGAGCCAGCAGGTGCACAAGTGCGGTATCCGCCCCGAGGACTTCGAGGTGCGCTTCGAGCCCACCGAGAACTTCGCCCCGGTGCGCGTACTGGTCTCGGAATTGCTGGGATCGCACAAGCAGCTGACCGCGCGTTTCGGTGACGAGATGATTCGCGTCAACGTGCCGAGCGATCTCGATGTCGGCAATGGCAGCGACATCCACATCCGCCCGCTGGCCGAGAAGGTGCGCTTCTACGACCACAGCGGCCACCTGATGTCGGCGTAAGGCACCCCGACCCCTCTCTAGCCAACCTTTCAGCCCAAACCTTTCATCCCGAACGGAGCCGACTTACATGAATGCCAAGCTCGACGCGCTCAGCGCTCACGACGTTCTCAAGCTCAACGACCTGGGCGGCTACACCGTGCCCACGCGTGGCCTCTACCCCTTCCAGTGGAACTGGGACGCCGCCATCACCGCGCTGGGCTGGCTGGCCGCCGGTGATGAAGCGCGTGCCTGGCGTGAGGTCGAGCGCCTGCTGGAAGGTCAGTGGGACAACGGCATGGTGCCGCACATCGTCTTCCACGGTGACGCGGAAACCTACTTCCCGGGGCCGGAAGTCTGGGGCGTCAAGCATAGCCCGTCGACCAGCGCCATCTCCCAGCCGCCGGTGCTGGCCAGCGTCATGAAGCTGCTGTTCGAGGAAGGCCGTGACCGCCGGCTTGCCGAGGAAAAGCTGGCCGCCACCCTGCCCGGCGTCATCCGCTACCACCTGTGGTTCTACCGTGATCGTGATCCGGAACATACCGGCCGCGTGTGCAGCTATCACCCATGGGAATCGGGCATGGACAACAGCCCCCAGTGGGACGGCCCGCTGGCTGGCGTGCCGCCGGTCGATGCCGAATACGTGCGTCGCGATACCGGGCTGGTCGATCCGTCCGAGCGCCCGCACAAGTACGAATATGATCGCTACATCTATCTGGTGAAGTTCTTCCAGCAGAACGAGCACGACGCCGAGGTGCTGTATCGCGACTGCCCGTACCGCGTCGAGGACATCAGCCTGATCTCCATCCTGCACCGTGGCACGCGCGACCTGATCGCGCTGTGTGAAGAGGATGCCGCCGGTCTGGGCCTGGTCAACACCCACGGCGAGGCGCTCTTCAGCCTCAAGCAGTCGCTGGCGCGCACCGAGGAAGGCGTGCAGGCGCTGTGGAGCGATGAGCTGGGCTGCTTCCTGAGCCGTGATGCGCGTGCCAACGTGCTGCTGGAGCACGTCACCACCGCCGGCATCCTGCCGTTGTTCGCCGGTGTCGCCAGCGGCGCCCAGGCGCAGCGCATGGGCGGTCTGCTCGAGGAATGGCTGGAACAGGCGCCCTTCGGTGTCGCCTCTACCCATCCGGCCAGCACCCGCTTCGAGCCGAAGCGTTACTGGCGCGGACCGAGCTGGCTGCACATCAACTGGATGCTGGCCATCGGCTGCGAGGAATATGGCATGTCCCGCGAGGCCGACCAGATCAAGCAGGCCAGCCAGAAGTGCATCGAGGCCGCCGGCTACTACGAGTACTTCAACTCGGTGACCGGCGAGGGCTGTGGCGGCCGCGACTTCTCCTGGACCGCGGCGATGGACCTCTACTGGCTCAACCCGCTGGAGAGCTTCACTGCCCGCAAGGCGGCAGCCGGCGTCGTGGAGGCTTCCTGATGACTCAGCACGCCTCTCAGCAACAGTCTCAACAAGCCTCCCAACTGATGCAGGCACCGCAAAAGGCACCGCTGTCACGCCAGGCAGTACCGCCCATGCCGGCGACTTTCGCCAGCTGCGGCTTTCTGGACACGCACATCCGCTCGATCATGGACTTCTATCTGCCCAAAGCGATAGACCATGAGCGCGGTGGCTACTTCCAGGCCTGGCGCGACGACGGCACGGTGTATGCGCCCGCCGCGCGTCATCTGGTCAGCAGCACGCGGATGGTCTTCAACTTCGCGATGGAATATCTGCGCAGCGGTGATGAGCAGTGTCTGGCCGCGACCCGTCACGGCATCGACTACCTGCGCGATGTCCATCTCGATCCGCAGACCGGTGGCTATCTGTGGTCGCTGAGCGAACAAGGCGAGGCAGACCACACCAACCAGTGCTACGGCCTGGCGTTCGTGATGCTGGCCTATGCGACGGCCTGGCGCGCCGGCATCGAGGAGGCTCGCGGCTGGCTCGAGGAGACCCGTGCGCTGATGGAAGACAAGTTCTGGTCGCCAGAGGCGGGGCTCTATGCCGACGAGGCCAGCGCCGATTGGCAGACGCTGTCCGACTATCGTGGCCAGAACGCCAACATGCATGCCTGTGAAGCCATGCTGGCCGCCTTCGAGGCCACCGACGAGGCGCACTATCTGGAGCGGGCCATGACCCTGGCCAGCAACATCTGCCAGCGTCAGGCCGCCAAGGCCGATGGCCTGATCTGGGAGCATTACGATCGCGACTGGAACGTCGACTGGGACTACAACCGCGACGACCCCAAGAACCTCTATCGTCCGTGGGGCTTCCAGCCGGGGCACCTGACGGAGTGGGCCAAGCTGCTGCTGATGCTCAAGCGTCATCGCGATGACGACTGGCTGCTGCCGACCGCGCAGCGTCTGTTCGATACCGCCGTGGATCTGGCCTGGGACAGCGAGCGCGGCGGCATCTACTACGGCTTCGCGCCGGATGGCACCATCTGCGACGACGACAAGTACTTCTGGGTGCAGGCCGAGAGCCTGGTGGCTGCGGCGCTGCTGCACGAGGCCACCGGCGATTCACACTACGCCGAGTGGTACGAGCGCCTGTGGGGCTACGCCTGGCAGCACTTCATCGACCACCAGCACGGTGCCTGGTATCGCCTTTTGAATGCTGACAACCAGCGCTTCGATGACCTGAAGAGCTCGCCGGGTGCCAAGTGTGACTACCACAGCCTCGGCGCCTGCCATGAGCTGTTGCGCGTGATCACCCGCGACTGACACTCTCTACACACTCGACACGTTCGATACACCCGACGACCCGACACGCCGCCTCCCGCGGCGTGTCGGGTCGCTGCGTTGTGGGCGCCTGGTTCAGTGGCAATGACGACCCGCGCTATTATTTCGAACACCCTCCGTGTTTCTTTAGAGCACCGCTCCTGACAATACTGGATTGCGCTGACCGCCCCGACAGAGGGTGGCAGCCGACAGCCGCGGGCATGCCCCGAGGCGCTGCATTCCAGACGTTTCATCAGCTGAAGAAACTACAATAACAAGCGGAGTCCCACATGCCCCTTTCTCAACTCCTGGACTGGCGGTTGCACCTGCTGGTCGTGGTGCTGTCTCTCGGCGCCGAACTGATCGGTATTCTCAAGTTCCCGCTCGGCCCCGGCACCTTGCTGCTGTTGCCGCTGTTCTATGCCTTCATTGCCGCCGTACTGTGCAATCCGCACCTGTTCAGTGGCACCAGGCGCTTCATCCCGCCGGTGGTCAGCGCGGCGGCAGGGCCGGTCATCCTGCTGTCGATCATGCCGTTCATCGCCCGCTTCGGTTCCACCATCGGCCCGGCCATCGAGCAGCTGATCTCGGCGGGGCCGGCGCTGATCCTGCAGGAGCTGGGCAACCTGGGCACCATGCTGATCGCGATGCCGATCGCGGTGGTGGTGCTCAAGATGGGCCGCGAGGCGATCGGCGCGACCTACTCCATCGCGCGTGAGCCCAATATCGCGATCATCTCCGACAAATACGGCCTCAAGGGCCCGGAAGGCGTCGGCGTGATGGGCGTCTATGTCGTGGGCACCATGTTCGGCACCCTGTGGTTCGCGCTGATGGCAGGCTATCTGACCTCACTGGACATCTTCGACCCGCGTGCGCTGGCCATGGCCTGCGGTGTCGGCAGCGGCAGCATGGTGGCGGCGTGTTCCGGCGCCATCGCCGGTGCCCTGCCGGAGATGGGCGAAGAGCTGCTGGCCTTCGCCGGCGCCAGCAACCTGTTGACCTATGCCACCGGCCTCTACGTCTCGCTGTTCATCGCCCTGCCGGTTGCCGAGCGCCTGTTCCGCTTCTTCAGCCGCAAGCGGGCCGGCAGCGACGACGCCATGAATGACGAGGAAGCCAAGCTTGCCTCAGACGCGCTGGTTGAAGATCGCCCTGAGAACCAGCTGAGCAAGACAGCCATGGTCGTCGCGGCCGTCTGCGTGGTCGGCTGGGTGGTCAATACCATCAATGGTGCCAGCCTGATCGACGCCGCCCCCGGCATGCTGATCCTGTACGTGATGACCATGCTCGGCCTGCTGGTCGCCCGCATCATGCCCTTCTATCTGCCGGCCATCGCCTGGGTGTCGCTGGTCAGCATCCTGATGACGTTGCCGTGGTTCCCGGGCAGCGGCTGGATCACCGAACAGCTGGGCTTCGTCAACTTCCTCGCCATCGTCACGCCGGTGCTCGGCTATGCGGGTCTGGCGCTGAGCAAGCGCGAGTTCAGCATGTTCCGCCAGGCGGGCTGGAAGCTGGTGATCATCTCGCTGCTGGTCTTCACTGGCACCTATATCGGCTCGGCGGTCGTGGCGCAGGCACTGCTCTGATCACTAGGGCTTCGGGCTTTACCTTTCGTATTACCTTCGCTTCTCACTTTGCTACCCCCTTCTCAACACTTTCACGCCGGCACTCCAGGGTGTCGGTTTCCACAGGAATTCAGCATGCAACTACCCGACAAGATCGACGAGGCACTGCTGCGCAGCTGGCGTCATGAGTTTCATCAGCACCCCGAGACGGCCTTCGAGGAGCACCGCACCTCGGCGCGCGTCGCCGAGATCCTGCGTGCCGCTGGCCTGGAAGTCACCACGGGACTTGCCGAGACCGGCGTGATCGCGGTGCTCGACGGCAAGCTGGGCAAGGGCCAGACCATCGGCCTGCGCGCTGACATGGATGCGCTGGATGTCACCGAGGCCAACGCCGTCTCACATTGCTCGCACACACCGGGCAAGATGCATGCCTGTGGCCATGATGGTCACACCACCATGCTGCTGGGCGCAGCCTGTGAACTGGCGCGCGATCCTGACTTTGCCGGGCGCGTGGTGTTCGTGTTCCAGCCGGCCGAGGAGAACGAAGGCGGCGGGCGCCGCATGGTCGAGGACGGCCTGTTCGAGCAGTTCCCGATGGATGCCATCTATGGCCTGCACAACTGGCCGGGGCTGGCGCTCGGCGAGGCGGCGGTGCATGAAGAGGCGGTGATGGCGGCCTTCGATGTCTTCACCCTGACCCTGAGCGGTCACGGCTGCCACGCCGCCATGCCGCATCTGGGCAAGGACACCATCCTGGCGGCCTGTCAGCTGGTGACCCAGTTGCAGGGGCTGATCAGCCGCGAGACGCCGGCGCATCAGACCGCGATTCTCAGCATCACCCAGTTCCATGCCGGCGACGCCTTCAACGTGATGCCGGAAGAAGTCGAACTGCGCGGCACCCTGCGCTGCTTCGACCCGACACTGCGCGCGCATCTGCAGCACCGCTTCCATGACGCCGTCGATGCCATGGCGACCTTCCACGGTCTCAAGGTCAACTTCGACTATCAGCCGCGCTATCCCGCGACGCTCAATGCGCCCGGCCATGCCGAACGCTGCGCCAGCGTTCTCGAGCAGTTGCCGAGCATCCAGCGGGTCCATCGTGACCTGCCGCCCTCGATGGCCTCGGAAGACTTCGCCTATCTGCTGCAGGAATGTCCGGGCGCCTATATCTGGCTGGGCAACGGCGAAGACAGCGCCTCGCTGCACAACCCGCACTACGACTTCAATGATGCTGCCACGCCCATCGGCGTCAGCTACTGGACGTCGCTGGTGCGTCAGCTGCTGGCCGCCGCCTGAGGCCTGGTGAACAAACCCTCGAGGAATGCTCAGCATGAAGATCTGCGTGATTGGCGATGCGCCCATTGGCACTCGGGCCATACAGACGCTTGCGCATGCCGGAGTCGAGGGCGTCATGGCAGTGGCAGCGCCCGAGGGGCCAGTCGCGAGTCATTCGTCCTTCAGCGCCGAGATCTACCTGATGGCGCTGGCCACATCACAACAGGTGCAGAAGGTACTGACGGGCAAGCAAGGCCTGCTGCGCAGGGCGCCGCCCGGCAGTACCGTGATCGATCTTTGCAGTGGTGATATCACGCTCAGCCGCGAACTGGCCGTGCAGACACGCCTCGCCGGCCATCACTGGCTGGAAGCGGCCACCAGTCGCAATCCGGCCGATGAAGCGAATGACAGCCTGACGCTGTTGATCGGCAGTGATGAGGCGACAGTGACGCGCATGACAGCGCTGCTCGACATCATCAGCACGCAGCATCTGCATGTCGGGGACGCCGGCTGTGGCCATGCCGCCGCCCTGGCCAGCGATTATCTGCATGCCGCGCACCTGATCACCACTGCAGAGGCGGTCGCCATGGCCTATCGCGCGGGGGTGACACCCCAGGCGTGCATCGATGCCATCAACCTGGGCGCCGGGCGCAGTGCCGTGAGCGAGGTGAATTTTCCGCGCTGGGTGCTGCCGGGCCGCTATGACTCGGGGATCTCCACCGGTCAGCTGCGCCGCGACCTGCGCCTGGCACGCAGTTTCGTCACCACGCTCAACCTGCCGGAAGGCTTGATGAAGGCAGTCTTCGAGCGCTGTCAGCCGCCGGAGCTGTGTCCGGCGGACGAGGATGATCTCCATCATCTGTGCGATCGCTGGCTTAGCAAGGTGCCCGCCCAGCTGCCCCCGCCGCGACTGACCGAAACCAGAGCCCCTAGACCACAAGCCCTTGCTATCAGCGCGCTTCCTGACGCGGACCGCTGAACGCCGCGATCCAGCGTTCGAGATGGCGCAGCAACTGCAGGCTGGCACGCGGCATACGCCGCCCGACCCGCGTGATGATATGCGCGCGGGCCTGACGGAAGCTGGCGCACTCCACATCCCGCGCGATCAACACGCCCTCCTGGAGCTCACGCGCCGCGGCGAAGGCCGGCAACAGCGTGATGCACAGCTCGGAGCGCGCCGCCTGCTTGAGCACCTCCATGGAATTGGTCTGCACCACCATATGCGGGCGCACCCCTGCCTCACGAAAACCATCGTCCATCAGCTGACGCACGCCGTGGCTCGGCCCCCACAGCGCCATGGGATGCTGCGCCACTTCCTCGAGCGTCAGCGCATGGGTCTCGCTCGCCAGCGGATGCTCCGGCGACATGATGGCCACCAGCGGCTGCGGGCTTGAATGCCAGAAACGCAGCTGGGGATGGACCCGCTCGTGATACATCAGGCCGATATCCGCCTCATCCTCGATCACGCTGTCGATGATGCTCTGCATGCTGCCAGTATCGACCTTGAGCGTGATGCCGGGGTACTGCTTGCGAAAGGCGCGCAGCGGACTGTTGATGATATCGCCGACGAAGCCTTCGCCGATGATCAGGCGAATTTCCCCGGTTTCCAGCCGCTGATAGGCATCGAGGCGTTCGCCGAGGTGCTGGTCGAGCTTCTCTCGCTGCAGGATGTAATCCAGCAGCATCTCGCCGACTCGCGTCGGCTGCACGCCGTCACGGGTGCGCTCGATGAGCGAGGCGGCCATGGCCTCTTCGAGCAGACCTATCTGACGACTGACAGCCGAGGGGGCGATGTTCAGACGCGCGGCGGCACGCCGAATGGAGCCGGCTTCGACGGTGACCTGAAAATAGACGAGACGCTGATGCGGGATATCCATGAGGCGCTCTGCAGAGGATGGGAGAGGGGCTAAGCAAAGTAGAGAGACTTGACGCAAGACGCAGCCAGCAGAGTACCCGATATTCGAGCATCTCGGGCAGCGCGCAGTTGAACTCACCCTCCCTCAACGCCATATCAGGATAAATCGTCGCCTCGCCTCCTCGCCTCGCCTCCTCTTCATGACAGTTCTCACGGCTCTCTGCGCTGTGACACGAGGGCAGGCGATCAGCGTCGCGAGCTGACCCAATGAAGGGCCAGACGCACCCGCCATTCTGAAGCCAGTGCGCGAATAGGCTAAGATGGACCATCGCTTCACTGACTGTGCCTGCGTGACAAACCACACAGTCCCAAAAACAAGGAGATTCAATATGCTGACCATCTCCAATTCGGTAGCGCTGGCCGACTGGGAAATCGACCTCACCCAGATTCGCGCCCAGGGCAATGGCGGCCAGAACGTCAACAAGGTCGCCTCCGCCGTTCACCTGCGCTTCGATGTGCAGCGCTCGACGCTGCCCGGCTTCTACAAGGAGCGCCTGATGCAACTGTCGGATCAGCGCATCAGCAAGGAAGGCGTCATCATCATCAAGGCGCAGAGCCATCGCACCCTCGAGCTGAACAAGGAAGATGCGCTGGCGCGCCTCAAGGCGATGATTCTGGAAGCCGTCAAGGTACAGAAGGCGCGCCGTGCGACAGCGCCCAGCAAGGGCGCCAAGCGTCGCCGCGTCGACAGCAAGACGCGCAAGGGCAAGATCAAGGCCATGCGCGGCAAGGTACAGGACTGACCCCGCCGCAGGCGGCGGCCAGCTCACAGCTCACGTCAGGGACGACAATTCATGCGCAACATCATCAGCTCGGCCGTGCTGGGCGGCCTGCTGGCCCTGGGAATGGTCTGGAGTGGCAGCTATCTCAAGCAGGCCGCGCAGGTGTGGGAATCTTCCAGCCGCGTGGTCACCGTCAAGGGGCTCGCGGAGCGTGAGGTCAAGGCCGACCTGGCCCTCTGGCCGCTGCACTTCAGCGTCAATGCCAATCAGCTGACCGGGCTTCATGAGGCGCTGGCCAATGATGAGCGCAAGATTCGCGCCTTTCTTACCGCCCGAGGCTTCCCCGCCGATCAGGTCAGCGTGACCTCTCCCCAGGTGACTGACCTCTACGCCAACAGCTACAACGCTCAGCGCCCGGATGAGCGCTATCGCGCCGAAGCCACGGTGCTGGTGCGCTCGCCCAAGGTCGACCTCGTCAAGCAGAGTGCCTCGCTGACTGGCGAGCTGGTGCGCGAGGGTATCCTGCTGTCGGCTGACTATGCCTATCGCACCGAATTCCTGTTCACGGGGCTTGAAGCCATCAAGCCCGACATGATCGCGGCCGCGACCGCGGATGCCCGACGCGCCGCCCAGCAGTTCGCGGAGGATTCCGGCAGTACGGTGGGTCACATCAAGCATGCCAGCCAGGGCTATTTCTCGATCTCGGACCTCGACAGCTATACCCCGGACATCAAGAAAGTCAGAGTCGTGACCACCATCGACTACACCCTGAGCCACTGATCACCTCTCGACAGCCCCCTTCTTCGCCGTATGGAGCCCCCATGTCCGACATCCCGCTGAGCAAGACCCAGACGAGCTTCTATCGACGCCTGTTCGTGGCCCACCTCATCGCGCATGACATCGCCAGCGTACCGGCCATCATCGCGGCCACCGGCATGCCGCGGCGCACCGCCCAGGACACCATCACTGCCCTGGGTGAGCTCGAGATCGTCTGTGAATTCCAGCGCGAGGAAGGCCAGCGCAACAATATCGGCCACTACGTGATTCGTGACTGGGGGCCGATCAATGCCCAGTGGGTGGCCGACAACGCCGAGCGCCTGCAGAAGGCGCTCGGCTATGCGTGAGAGGCGCAAGCTTGATCGAACAACCAGGGCCGAGAAATGACGGTCGCGGGATGAGGGCCTGCAGCATGATGGCTGAGATATGACGGCCGAGATTCTGGGCAGTGCCGTTCAGCATGGCGTGATCGCCATGCTGATCCAGCTGGCGCTATGGCCGCTGTTTGGCGTGTGGTCGGCAGGTGCCATCGCCGTGGCCCTGTTTCTGGGCCGCGAGATCGCTCAGCACGAATACAAGGGCGACGGCCCCAAGGCGGAGCGCTGGGACTACGGCCTGCTGCAACACTGGAACCTGGATTCCTGTCTCGATGTCGCCCTGCCGCTGCTCTGCTGTCTGAGCCTCGCCACTACGGTCTGGGCGCTCAGGCGCTATCGGGCCAGAACGTGACCCTGCGCGCGCCCTGCGAATACATGGGGCGCGCAAATACACGACGAAGAGCAAATGCACGGCGAAAAGTGAACGTCGTAAAAAGTGTGTGCCGCAAAAGCCCGTGCCGAAAATTATGCGCCGTAAAAAGTGAAAAACCTGCGCAGCCTTCTCTGAACAGCTCCCCTTCCCCAGCACTGCGTTCTACCCTTCCTTGCCGTTCTAATTTTTCTTGTCTTTATAGTCTTACTGACTGTCTTTCTGGCTGTCTCGCTAGCCCTGCACGCGCCTGCCTCTTGCCTGTCTCTTGCCTGCTTCTGGCCTGATTTTCACCTCAGCAGGGTGCAACGACATTCGCTGAAGAGCGTTGCCTCAAGCATCATCAGCCAACGGCAATGCTGGTGACACTGCGCCGTGCGGCGCCCGACGCAGTGGCGGAAGGCGCAGAGGCTGCGCGACGACGCAGTGGATGTCGGGCGCGATCCTGCAGGTAAGCCGAGAGCGTATCCGGGCGAATGCCGGGATGCTGGAAGACGTAATCCTCGGTGATGATCGACAGAAATTCAGCACTGCGTGCACCCGCGACCTCAAACCCCAGGATGAAATGGCGCGCCTGAGAGACCTCGAAGCAGAAGTTCTCGGCGGCCACGGCGCAGGTCTGCACCACATAGCCTCCGCCCAGCTGTTCTCTGAGGATGGATCGTTCGGGATTGAATCGAGATGCCGTGTAAATGTCTATGATTTTCATTATCACCCCCCCAATATCGACTGGCGCAGTATATACGAAAACTCTAATACTTACATGCTTAGAGAACTCATCCTGCCTGCCCTGCCCTTCGAACCGACAGAAAATTGATCCACATCAACTCAATAGGCAGCGTTTTCAGGGTCATATGTCAGAGGCATCTGCCTGGATCAACGCAAAAGTACTTGCGCGAGCACAGCGCTGATTGAGCTGAGGGGCCAGGAAAGTGAGCAATACGGGCGAAGGCGAGATGCGCGAGGCAGGCTGGTTGTCGCAAGAAAGGAAATGAAGGATGGAAGTGAGGAGCGCAGAGAATGGTACAGAAGAGCGGAGAATAAAAATGAAGAGCGCAGCGCGAATAATGAAGAGGCAGGTATCTTTCGGGCATGCGAAAACGCAAAAAGGCCATCCGTTTCCGGATGGCCTTTTCACTTGAATCTGGTCGGGACGACAGGATTCGAACCTGCGACCTCTGCAACCCCATTGCAGCGCGCTACCAAGCTGCGCCACGTCCCGACAGTGTCTCGAAGAGCTTCCCCCTCAAGACGAGACGTAATGTACCGCATTGATCTCAAAAAGAAAAGCAGGAATCTCACATTTCTTTACCTGCGTCGTGATCTGGTGTCGCAGTGACGCCTGAATCCGCTGCCGGCATTGCAAAATGCCCGGGTGCGACGCATGTTCATGAAGCAGGCATTCATTGCGCACCTTCGAATGCAACGCCCCATGAACGACAATCGTCCAGAGGAGTTCGCGACTGATGATCCAATTCACGCTTACCACCACGCTCAAGGGCGGCACCAGCGTCAGCGGTGACCCCATCAAGGTCAGCGCCGACAGCGTCCCTGCCGCCGGCAGCCAGATCACCAAGGGGCAATGGCCGGCACTCGATGCCCTGTCGCCCAACTTTCCGGTGACAGTGACGGGAGTCGAAGAGGATGACGATGGCAATACCCTCGTGCGCCTCAAGGAAGCCGACAGCCCGGATGCCAACGACCCCGACAGCTACCGCTACACGCCCTGGAAGTAACGGCGCGGCGACGCAAATCATTGGGAAGGCATCAGGAGTGATCGCGCCAGCGTCGAACAGGCAATATATTGCGCATCACACGCAAGAGTGACCCACGTCATTGCGCGAAGTGATATATCAGGAAAGTTCTGACCCACTATGCGTTAGCATAGGGTTTGCGCGCCTTTCGTTGGCTCTGGCGAGCTGTGGCTGATGATGAGGTGGTGTATCATCCAGCCTTTCCCGGTTGGTGCCTGGAGTGCACTGACATCTCGATGCCCGAGGTCACATGGTCAGCCCATTGAAATTGATAGTTACCTCCTGGCGTTGGCTGGTCGGCAAGACCGGCTCCGCCCGCGAGATACTCCATCATGGCTTTCTCGTCTCCGCATTCTTCATCGGGTTGATTTCGGCCCTCTTCAATTCCCTGCTGGACCTCACCCTGCCGGCGTACAACATCGTGCTGGTCATCACCAGCGCGTTCATCGCCCTGATGTGGTATCGCTCGCGCTTTCATGGTGAGTTCCAGCGCATGGCCTGGCTGTTCTGTGCGCTGGTCACCTTCGTGATGCTGCCAGGCAACTGGCTGTTCAATCATGGCGCGACCGGCCCGACCCTGCTGTTCTACCTGATGGCGTCGGCGTATGTGCTGGCGGTACTGCCCGCCAATCCCAGACGCCGAGGCATCATCATCATCGGCCTGATGTTCATGCCGTGGGCACTGCTGGCCTTTGAACATGCAAGGCCGGGGCTGGTCAGCCGCTATGCCTCCGAAGGCATGCGTTTTCTCGATATGGGCTTCAGCTACACGCTGGCCTTCGGGCTGCTCAGCGTGGTGATCGCAGGCTACGCCCGACGCATCCATGAAGAGCGCGATATCGCCAATGCCTATGCGGCACGGCTCGAGCGCCTCAGTCTGCTGGATAGTCTGACCGGCCTCTACAATCACCGGGCCATCCATGAACAGGCCGAAGCCTGGATCAGGCGTTCGCAAAGCGCCTGCCTGCTGATCTGCGATCTGGATCACTTCAAGATGATCAATGACAACCACGGGCATCCGTATGGCGACACGGTACTGGAAGAGTTCTCACGCCATGTCAGCCAGCTGACGCAGGAATTCTCGGGGGAAGCGGGACGCTATGGCGGCGAGGAGTTCATGATCCTGATTCCCGGCACCCTGGCGACGGCTCGCCAGTTCGACAGATGCCTGCGGGAGCGCTGCGAAGCCTCTCCCCTGCTGCACGGCGTGATCCTCTTCAGCACCGGCGCCAGCGAATTGCACCCCGACGACACCCTGTCGAGCTGGGTCAAGCGCAGCGATGACGCCCTCTACCACGCCAAGGAAAATGGCCGAGGCCGCCTGATGGTCGACAAGGACCTGAGCGTCATCTGAACCCCGGCCAGACCGAATCAGCCTCGATCACGACAGCCGCTCCGGCTGAGCCCTCCCCAACGACAACGCCCCCGCAAGCATGGCTTGCGGGGGCGTTTCGTGTACCACATGACATCAAGCAAACGCTATCGCTCAGCGCTCGCCCTTCAGCCACTCGAGGTTGATCTCGTGCTGGCCATTGTCATCGGTGATGAAGATGGTGCCTTCGGAGATCATCACGGTCCACTTGATGTTGCGTGGCAGCGACTCGGTGATGGCGTCCAGCGAACCTTCCGGCACGGCCGCGATGTTGAGATTGGAAAGCCCCGCCACCGCCGGCACGACCTTGGTTTCCCACACACGCAGGCTGCCATAGGCCAGCAGCGAGGTACGCTCGGTGCGTCGCGAGCACCAGGTCAGGCGCTCGGCATCCGGCTGACCGACTTCGATCCAGTGCAGGACACGGCCATCGAGGCTCTTTTCCCACAGCGCCGGTTCATCGACATCGGACAGGCCGCGACCGAACGCGATGTTCTCGCTGTACCACAGGGCGTGACCCAGCAGACGCACGCAGAGACGCAGTTCGGTTTCGGAGGGATGACGAGCCACGGTGAAGCGCAGGGTCTCGTAGACGCCGCGATCCAGGTCGGTCAGCGACAGATCCACCTTGTAAGGCGTGGAAGACAGGGCCATGAAAATCTCTTCTTGAAAAGGCAGACGTCTTGGAAAGGCGATGGCAGGAAGACACTCTGCCGATAAAGCACCATGCTCCTCGACTGAACCACGCGCGTGACAGGGCAAGCGCGTGGGTGCGGAGCGCAGAGTCTACCCTAGCCGGGCCCTGAACGCCCGACTCCTGCCTGGCGCGCCAATCACCTCAGACGAGGTGACGCGCCACCAGGGCATCGATGGCCTCGATATCGCCCAGGCTTTCGCGCGCCATGATCAACTCGCGCCCGAGTGCCAGCGCCCGCCGCTCGGCACGCGCGCGGGTGGTCTCATCGCTGATGGATTCGAGTTCCAGAATATGCGCAAGCCCCACGGTGCGGCGGATCAGCTCACAACCGGCGTAGCCCAGCGCATCACGCAACATGCGAGCCAACAGACGCTCTGCCACGCCCGGCGCAGCGAAGCTGGCATCCGGCGTGTGGGCGGCCTGCTCACGATACTCACGAGCGAAGCTTTCCCAGCTGGCGACCGCCTGGGCGCGCAGCTGCGCCACATAGTCACGCTTGTCGCCCTGCTCGCCCTCAAGTTCGGTATGCGCGCAGGCCGCCAGCCACAGTGCTGCCAGCCAGCTGCCGATATCGAAGCCCGCCGGGCCGAAGAAGCCGAATTCCGGATCAATGACCTTGGTACTGTCTTCCCGCACGAAGATCGAGCCGGCATGCAGATCGCCATGCAGCAGCGCCTCGGGCGCGGACAGGAAACGCTGCTTGAGCTCCGCCACTTCGACCTTCAGGGCGGCGTCCTGCCACAGGGCTTCAGCATCCGCGCGCAGCGCCGGATTGATGCTGTTGCGCTCGTGATCGCAGAACGGATCGATGAAGAACAGGTCTTCGGTGATCTTGCACTGATCAGGATTGATGAAGCGTGCGACGCGTGCCTTCTTGTCGTGGGCATCGAGTGCCAGATCGCTGCTGCGATACAGCGTGGTGGCCAGAAACCGCCCCATCTGCTCGCCCAGCTGCGGCAATGACGCGCGCTCCAGGAAGGCATGGCGCAGATTGCGGTGATCGCCGATATCTTCCATCACGATCGCCGAGCGAGCTTCATCGAAGTGATGAAGCGCCGGTACCAGGTCCGGCGCGCAGTCGGCCTCGAATTGCAGGGTTTCCGCCTCGATGCGTACACGCACCAGCGACAGCGGCCAGCTTTCGCCGATGATGCGCACCCAGGGCAGGCCCTGCTTGACGATCACCGAGGCGGAGCGGTCCGGCGTACAGACGCGATAGACATAGTTGATGTTGCCATCGCCGATCTCTTCGACCTGAA
Source organism: Cobetia sp. UCD-24C (assembly GCF_001306765.1). Lineage (NCBI taxonomy): Bacteria > Pseudomonadati > Pseudomonadota > Gammaproteobacteria > Oceanospirillales > Halomonadaceae > Cobetia > Cobetia sp. UCD-24C. The sequence continues at coordinate 77,773 of NZ_LJTD01000012.1, forward strand.
GTTCTTCGGCGGTCGCGAAGGCCGGATAGCGTGCGCCGACATGCTGGCGCGCGAAGGCGATCACATCCGCATCATCGCGAAATTGGTAGTCGATGGAAGGCGCAGTGCTAGCGGTGGAGTCTTGAGCAGTCATGGCAGGTCTCAGCGCTGAATCATGAAGTCGCCGGCCTCGATGGCGCTTCGCGTGCATGGCACGTGAAGCACCTCAAGGCTCTCACTTTATTCCATACAGAAATAAGAAGGCGATCAGTTATAGCGAGAAGATGCCTGTTGGCGCGGCGATTGGCAAGACCTGCCGAGCGAGTTTTGCTCAGTTCGGCAGGCGCTTGTCGCATGCAGGGCTTTGCATGCAGGGCTTTGCATATAGAGTGCTGCTTACTGGATGGGTGCCAGCAGATAGGCCGCGCGCGAGACCAGCTTGCGCCACATCGGCCGCGCATCCAGCTCTTCGCAGCTGATTTCACGGCAGTGGCGGAAGTCTTCCTCGAGCATCGCCTCCACTTCCGAGGCGAACTGGTGATCAGGCACGAACGCCGTGATCTCGAAGTTGAGGCGGAAGGAGCGATTGTCGAGATTGACGGTGCCGATGGTCGCCGTATGGCTGTCCATCAACATCACCTTCTGATGCAAAAAGCCTGGCTGATAGCGGAAGACACGCACGCCGGAGCGAATCATCTCGGACAGGAACGAGAACGCCGACAGGAACACCAGCAGGTGATCGGGACGCTCAGGAATCATCACCCGCACATCCACCCCACGCAGCGCCGCGATCTTGAGCGCATCCTGCACGCCCTGGTCCGGCACGAAATAGGGGCTGGTGATCCAGATGCGACTGACCGAGGAGTGAATCGCCTGCTGCACCAGCAGGCTGGCCGTCTCGCGGCGGTCCGCCGGGCCGGAGGGCACGATCACCACATGCTGACATTCGTCACAGCTGATCTGCGGCTGCCATTCGAGTGACAGCACCTCACCGGTTGCCCAGTGCCAGTCTTCCCAGAAGGCTTCCTGCAGGCCCATCACGCTGGGCCCCTCTAGCTTGAGGTGGGTATCACGCCAGGCGCCATAGCGTTCGGAATGGCCCAGATATTCGTTGCCGACATTCAGCCCGCCGACGAAGCCGACGCGGCCATCGATGACGGTGATCTTGCGGTGATTGCGGAAGTTGATCTGGAAGCGATGGCGCCAGCCACGCGAGGAATTGAAGGCGCTGACCTCACACCCCGACTCCAGCAGATCATTCAGATAGCCATCGGGCAGCTTGCGCGAGCCGATCTCGTCATACAGGAAACAGACCCGCACGCCGCGTTCGGCGCGGCGCATCAACTTCTGCTTGAGGCGCACCCCCAGCTCATCGTTACGCACGATGAAGAACTGGATCAGGATGTAATCCTCGGCGGCGTCGATGGCGTGAAACAGCGCATCGAAGGTGTGCTCGCCATTGATCAGCAACTTGGCGCGGTTGCCGGTGGTGACCGGCATCATCGCCAGACGCTCGATGGCATCCAGATGGGTGGGGTTGCCGCCCAGTGGGCGTGACAGCCACGGCGAAAGCTTGGGCCGAAAGCGCATCAGCACGCGGCGCATAGTCGAATCGCGCTCCTCACGAGCGCTGACGTAACCATAGAAGCGTGGACGTCCGAACACCCAGTACAGTGGCAGCGCCACATAGGGGAACGTCAGCAGACACAGAATCCAGGCGATCGCCCCTTGTGAAGTGCGGCTCGACATCAGGGCCATGACGGCAGACATGGCACCGAGGATATGACTGGTCAGCAGTAGAAAGCCGAGTAGCCAGGCGGTCATTGCAACTCCATTGCAGGCGTCAGGGTTGCCAGAGTATGCCACAGCAGCGCGCACGACGATGCCGTTGCATTGGCGCTCGAGAAAATGTCTTGAGCGCCGCAAAGCCAAGAACCCCGCCGATGAATGATCAAGGGCGGGGTTCTTCAGGTCATCTCACAAGGACACTTGCCACAAGGACGCATGCCACAGGACGTGACGATTCATCACTCGGCCGTCATCAGGCGCGGCTGGCGATGATTTCCTTCCACTTGGCCGGGCCCGTCTGGTGCACGGAGACGCCCGCGCTGTCGACGGCCACGGTCACCGGCATGTCTTCGACCTCGAATTCGTAGATCGCTTCCATGCCCAGGTCTTCAAACGCCAGCACACGTGACTTCTTGATCGCCTGGGCGACCAGGTAGGCAGCGCCGCCAACGGCCATCAGGTAGCTGGACTTGTTGTCGCGGATGGCGTCGATCGCGGTCGGGCCACGCTCTGCCTTGCCGACCATGCCCAAGAGGCCGGTCTCTTCCAGCAGCGTGCGCGTGAACTTGTCCATACGGGTCGCGGTGGTCGGGCCAGCCGGACCGACGACTTCGTCACGGATCGGGTCAACCGGGCCGACGTAATAGATGAAGCGCCCCTTGAGGTCGACCGGCAGCTGCTCGCCGCGTGCCAGCATCTCGGTCATACGCTTGTGAGCGGCATCACGGCCGGTCAGCAGCTTGCCGTTGAGCAGCAGGGTGTCGCCCGGCTGCCAGCTCTGCACTTCCTCAGGCGTCACGGTGTCGAGGTTGACACGCTTGACGCTGTCGCCTGCTTCACGGGTGATTTCCGGCCAGTCCTCGAGCTTGGGTGCCGGCAGTTCTGCCACACCGCTGCCATCCAGGGTGAAGTGCACGTGACGGGTCGCCGCGCAGTTCGGGATGATCGCCACCGGCTTGTTGGCCGCGTGGGTCGGGTAATCCATGACCTTGATGTCGAGCACGGTGGTCAGGCCGCCGAGGCCCTGGGCACCGACGCCAGTGGCGTTGACCTTCTCGAACAGCTCGAGACGGATCTCTTCGGCGCGGTTGGAGGCACCACGCGCCTGCAGCTCCTGGATATCGATCGGCTCGAGCAGGGACTCCTTGGCCAGCTGCATCGCCTTCTCGGCGGTACCGCCGATGCCGATACCCAGCATGCCGGGCGGACACCAGCCAGCACCCATCTTCGGAATCTGCTCCAGCACCCAGTCGACTACGGAGTCGGACGGGTTGAGCATCGCGAACTTGGACTTGGCTTCGCTGCCGCCGCCCTTGGCCGCGACGTGGATCTCGACGCTGTCACCCGGCACCAGCTTGTGGTGGATGATGGCCGGCGTGTTGTCCTTGGTGTTGGCACGCTTGCCGTCCGGGTCTGCCAGCACGGAGGCGCGCAGCACGTTGTCCGGCAGCAGATAGGCGCGACGCACGCCTTCGTTGACCATGTCATCCAGGCTCATGTCGGCCTCGAAGCGCACGTTCATGCCGACGTGAACGAAGACGGTGACGATACCGGTGTCCTGACAGATGGGACGATGACCCAGGGCACACATCCGGGAGTTGATCAGGATCTGCGCGATGGCATCCTTGGCGGCAGGATTCTCTTCACGCTCATACGCCGCGTTCATGGCGTCGATGAAATCCTTCGGATGGTAGTAGGAGATGTACTGCAGCGCGTCGGCGACGCTCTGGATCAGGTCATCCTGGCGGATCACGGTCATCAGGATCGGCTCCTCAAGGGCAAGCGATGGGAAAGACAGACATACTGGCGCGCAGGGCACAGGGGCGATTACTGTTGTCAGGCACGGTAATCGCGCCGCCACGGGGCGAGCGTCAGGTCAGGTGCGCAGGATTATACCTCATGCGAGCACGAGGCGGCAGAGCGAATCCTGCAACCCGCAAGTCATGAGAATTCAGCAGGTTATGGCCCAGTCTGCGTGATGCTCCCCCGCCCGGAGCCGCCTGCTTCGCTACCGGCAGTCGCGTGCATCGCAAGGCGACTGCCGCCGTCCCGTTGCGGTACCGTCTTGTCATACAGACTCTCCTTTTTAACCACGATGACCGCTCAATGACGCCACGCTACTGTTCACCACGCCCCTGCTCGCCACGCTTCTTCTCACAACGTCTGCTCTCGCTGGCCGCTGCCGCGCTCACTGTGTTGCTGGCAGGCTGTGGCACCCAGCCGGGTTCTGGCGCAGGTGACGGGAGCGATACCTTCGACTGGGTGACGTTCTCCCCCCACGGCAAGAGCAATTCGCGGGTTCGCCATCTGGTGTTGCACTACACCGATGATGATCTGCGCGGCTCCCTGATCAGCCTGACCGGCCCTCAGGTCAGCGCGCATTATCTGCTGTCGGCGCCGATGTCCGAGACCGGCCTGCCGCGCGTCTATCCGCTGGTGCCGGAAGCGCGCCGGGCCTGGCATGCCGGCGTCAGCCAGTGGGGTGAGCGCAGCAACCTCAATGACACTTCCATCGGCATCGAGATCGTCAATGCCGGGCCGCGGGCATTGGTACCACTGGAGGCAGGCGAGCAGGAAGATGCCAGGGCGGCGGTCGCCAGACGCTGGTCCCCCTCGCGTGACTTCGCGCCGTGGAGCGAGGCGCAGATCGCTGCATTGATCACGCTGCTCAAGCCCATCATTGCGCGCCATGGCATCAAGGCGGTGGATGTCGTCGGGCATTCGGACATCGCCCCTGAGCGCAAGACCGACCCCGGCTCGCGCTTCCCCTGGCAACGCCTGCATGACGCCGGCATCGGCGCCTGGCCACGCGCCTCTGACGTGCTGTGCTTCCAGCGTCAGCTGGCAAGCGAGGGTCTGCCATCACAGCAGGTTCTTCTCACAGCGCTCACGCATTACGGCTATCCGGTGGACGCCGCACGTCCCGAATTGTCGATTGCCGCGTTCCAGGCACATTTTCGCCCCGGGGCGATCAGCGGGGCTTTCGATGCCGAAAGTGCCGCGATATTGCTGGCGCTCAACACACGTTACCGCCAGTCACTGGGCTGCCAGTCAACCTGAGACCGCCAGGTGTGGGAACCGGGCAGTCACCTGAATGTCATTTCTCTGCCACATTTTTGACGCAGCATCGGTTCGTCCTTGACGCGCCAAACAGATTTGCATGGCAGTTTGACGACCGCCGTCTACTCTGGGGTGAGGCATGACCAGAGAGGGTCATGGACAGACAAGCTAGCGACTGGCTCGGAGAAGCCGGAATACCCCATCACAATGAGGTTCATCATGGCTGACAACATTCTCAGTGCAGTACCTGATACGGCAGCAGACATGACAACACCCGCCACATCCCCCGGCGCTCTCGGATTCGTCGTCTGTGATGACAATCGTATCTACGGCGCGGGCATGAGCGAAGAAGACTGCCTCGATAACGCCCTCGAGTGCCTGTGTGGTTACTGTGAGCGCAGCGCGCTCAAGAAAATGCTGGAACTATGCCAGGCCGGTGTGCGCTACCCCCTGCGCCAGCTTCCCGCCAGCCAGGCATGCGTCAACAGCTGCCAGGCCTCGGGCCCCACCGATCAGTACCGCATTCATGACGGCGTCGCCTACATGCCCGAAGAGTTTCCCGAATCGCTATCAGCCTGACCTCTGTTCACGCAGGTCACTGGTACTGATAAAGGGACTGGCACGAGCAGCACACCACTGACCGAGCCAGCCTTTGTCCTCTCCCCCCCCCCACCTTCCCACACTTCCACCTCATCCCCATCTCGAGAGCGAAAGAAGACGCCGCCCCCGACACTGACGATTCAGTGCCGGGGGCGGCGTCCTGCCTTGGTGAATCCGATCACTGCCAGCGATCAGCCTCCGAGATAGGCGCGGCGCACGTCGTCGTTGGCCAGCAGCGCCTTGCCGCTATCCGCCAATACCACTCGACCATGCTCCAGTACATAACCGCGATCGGCGATCGACAAGGCACGATGGGCGTTCTGCTCCACCAGGAAGATGGTGGTGCCCTGCTCGCGCAGCTGCTCGACGATCTCGAAGATCTGCCCGATCACGATGGGCGCCAGCCCCAGCGATGGCTCATCGAGCAACAACAGCCGCGGCCGACTCATCAGGGCGCGCCCAATGGCCAGCATCTGCTGCTCCCCACCGGACATGGTGCCGCCGCGCTGCTGGAAGCGCTCCTTGAGACGCGGGAAAAGCCCCAGCACGTGCTCGATGCTGCGCTCGTTCTCCTCCTTGCTCTGGTAATAGCCGCCCATGGCCAGGTTTTCCTCCACCGTCATGCCGGTGAAGATGCGGCGACCTTCCGGCACCACCGACAGCCCGCCACGCATCACGCGCGCCGTGGGCGTGCCGGTGATCTCCTCGCCCTCGAACCACACCCGCCCGCTGGTTGGACGCGGATCGCCACAGATCGACATCAGAAGCGTCGTCTTGCCGGCGCCGTTGGCACCTATCAGCGTCACGATCTCGCCCTGGCCGACGGCCAGCGAGACATCATTGAGCGCCTGCACCGGCCCGTAGTGGGTGGTCAGATGCTCGAGGGCCAGCATGGCCTCCCGGGGCGCGAGTTCCTCACCGGCAAGCGTGGCCTCGGGTGTCACGTCTTCGACATGCTCACTCATGATCACTCTTCCCCCAGATAGGCCTTGATCACGGCATCGTTGCGCCGTATGTCTTCCGGACTGCCATCCGCCAGCGGCTGGCCCTGATTGACCACGTAGATGTGGTCCGAGATGCCCATCACCAGACTCATGTCATGCTCGATCAACAGCACCGAGATGCCCTCATCGCGGGTCAGGCTGACGATCAGATCATCCAGATCACGTGTCTCGTTGGGATTGAGGCCCGCCGCCGGCTCATCCAGCATCAGCAGCCGCGGCCTGGCGACCATGCAGCGCGCGATCTCGAGTCGGCGCTGCTGGCCATAGGCCAGATTGCCGGCCTCGCGGTTGGCGAATTCGAGCAGACCGACTCGCTCCAGCCAGTCGCCGGCATGCTGCATCAGCGCCTTTTCACTGCGTCGATAGCCCGGCGTCTTGAACAGTCCCTTGAGAAGATTGCGTTCGGCGTGCATGTGCTGCGCCACCAGCAGATTCTCGATGACGGTCATCTCCTTGAACAGCCGCACGTTCTGGAAGGTGCGCACCATGCCGGCCTGGGCGATGCGATAGCCCGGCAGACGATGCATGGCGCGGTTCTGGAAATACACCTCGCCACCGGTGGGCTGATAGAAGCCGGAGATGCAGTTGAAGACGGTGGTCTTGCCCGCACCGTTCGGCCCGATGACCGACACCACCTCGCCCGGATGCACCTGCAACGTCACGCCGTCCACGGCCTTGAGGCCACCGAACTGCATGGTGAGATCGCGCACATCCAGCAATGGCGCTCCGCCCTCGGCGCGCGCCTGACGACGCGAGGAGGCGACCGGTGTCGAATTGTCGAGGTCTTGCCTGTCGCGGGCCTGCTTGTCATGGACCTGTTTGTCATGTGTGTCAGCCACGATCGAGCTCCATCTGCGGTCGTTTGAGCGGCACCAGTCCCTGAGGACGCCAGACCATCATCAACACCATCATCAGCCCGAACAGCAGCATGCGATATTCATTGAATTCGCGTGCCAGCTCCGGCAACAGCGTCATGGCGATCGCCGCCAGAATCACGCCCAGCTGCGAGCCCATTCCGCCCAGCACCACGATGGCCAGAATGATCGCCGACTCGATGAAGGTGAAGGACTCGGGGCTGATGAAGCCCTGACGCGCGGCGAAGAAGGCGCCGGCGAAGCCCGCGAAGCTCGCACCGATCGTGAAGGCCGAGAGCTTGATGCCGGTAGGGTTCATGCCCAGCGAGCGACAGGCGATATCATCCTCGCGCAGTGCCTCCCACGCGCGCCCGATGGGCATGCGCAGCAAGCGGTAGATCACGAACAGCGTGATCAGCACCAGGATCAAGGCCAGCAGATACAGGTAGATCACCTTGAGGGCCGGGTCGTAGTCGATGCCGAAGTACTCATGGAAGGCGATATTGCCCTCGTCGGCCCGCCGCGAGAACTCGAGGTTGAACAAGGTCGGCTTGGGAATGCGCGCGATGCCATTCGGGCCGCCGGTCAACTCGGTCCAATTGTTGAGCAGGATGCGGATGATCTCGCCGAAGCCCAGCGTCACGATGGCCAAGTAATCCCCGCGCAATCGCAGTACCGGGAAGCCGAGCAGATAGCCGAACAGCGCCGTCATCAACCCGGCGATGGGCAATGCCTCCCAGAAGCTGAAGCCCAGATAGCTGTTGAGCAGCGCATAGGTATAGGCCCCGACGGCGTAGAAGCCCACGTAGCCGAGATCCAGCAGTCCGGCGAGCCCCACTACCACGTTGAGCCCCAGGCCCAGCATGATGTAGATCAGCGTCAGGGTGGCGAGATCCACCGCCGAGCGGTTGGAGAGAAACGGGAAGATCAGCAGTGCACCGATGGCCAGCATGATCCACAGTTGACGCTTCTGACCGCTCATCACATCAGGGACGCTGAAACGCGAAGGTTTGCGGGTGCGCGCCCGCCACTCCTCGATCTGCGGGCGTACCAGCTGATGCAGGAAGACGGCCAGCGCCGCAGCCAGCAACCAGCCCCAGGTATCCATGCCCATCAAGCGCACCGTGGTGGTGATGCCGGTGGATTCGAGCTGTACCCCCAGCACCGAGCCGCCCAGCACGAGGGTCAGCACGGCGGCCGCGAGCGCCGACCACCAGGGGCGCCGATAGGCAGGCTGGGGCGGCAACGTCTCGGCAGGCGAGGTGCCCGCCTTCTTCAGAGTCTGTTTCGCAAGCTTGGGCATCAGATCTTCTCCACTTCGGGCTTGCCGAGAATCCCGGAGGGACGGAACAGCAGAATCAGGATCAGCAGTCCGAAGGCCACCACATCCTTGTATTCCGTGGACAGGTAACCGCCGGTCAGTGCCTCCGCGACTCCCAACAGCAGCCCGCCCAGCATCGCGCCGGGGATGCTGCCGATACCGCCCAGCACCGCCGCCGTGAACGCCTTGAGGCCGGCGAGGAATCCGATGTAGGGATTGACCACGCCGTAATACATGCCGAGCAGCAGGCCCGCCACGGCGGCAAGCGCCGCCCCGATCACGAAGGTCATCGAGATGATCATGTCGGTATTGATGCCCAGCAGACGCGCCATGCCGGCATCCTGCGAGCAGGCACGACAGGCACGTCCCAGGCGGGAGCGCGAGATGAAGGACGACAGCAGCAGCATGCACACCAGGGTGACGCTGAAGATGATCACCTGCATGTAGGAGAGATTGACCGCGAAGCTTTCCAGCCCGAACTCCCAACCGCCCGGGATCAGGCTGGAGATCGCCATGTCACGCGAGCCCTGGGCCAGACGCATGTAGTTCTGCAGGAAAATCGACATGCCGATCGCCGAAATCAGTGCGATCAGACGCTTGGAGCCACGTACCGGGCGATAGGCCACCCGCTCCACGGCAAAGCCGTAGGCGCAGGACACCAGTACCGCCACCAGCAAGGCGGCCGCCATCAGAAAGAAGGGGTTGGCGATGCCCAGCATGCCCAGCGCCGCGATGACGATGAAGGTCACGTAGGTGCCGATCATGTAGATCTCGCCGTGGGCGAAATTGATCATGCCGATGATGCCGTAAACCATCGTGTAGCCGATGGCGATCAAGGCATAGGTACTGCCGATGGTCAGGCCATTGATGACCTGTTGCAGGAAGTAGAGGATGTCTTCCATTGAAACGACCCTTGGCCGCGACTGTCTTCGGCTTGTGGCCGGTGACCGTCAGGGAAATGCCGCATGCGCGGCGACAACGGGAAGGCACGGCGATATTGCATCACCGTGGACTCGACCGAACGGAGAAGCCCGCCATGCCAGCTGGCATGACGGGAAGCGTCTCGGGGTTGATCCACCACGGCCACATGAGGTCTCGAATAAGGTCTCAAATGATCGCTCAAATGAGGTGCCAGATGAGATGTCACATGGCCGTGGCGAAGGCTGGGCTCAGACGAGCAGAGGCCAGCCGATGATCAATGTGCCGCTTCGCTCTTGGTTCCGTCGGCGTGCCAGTTGTAGACGACGAAGTTGAAGTCCTTCAGATCGCCCTTCTCGTCGTATTCGACCTTGCCGATGGGCGTGTCGAAGCTGTTGGCGCGCAGATATTCGGCAACGTCATACGGATCGGTGGAGTCGGCGCCCTTGATGCCATCGGCGATCAGTTCCACTGCGGTGTAGGCCGGCATGACGAACGGGCCGGAGGGGTCCTGATCCTTGTCCTTGAAGGCCGCGACCAGATCGGCGTTCTTCGGGTCTGTCTCGAAGGCCGGCGGCAGCGTCACGTAAAGCCCTTCGGAGGCCTGACCGGCGATCTTGGAAATGTCCGGGTTGCCGACCCCTTCCGGGCCCATGAAGGGGGCATCGAAGCCCAGCTCACGCGACTGACGCAGCAAGAGGCCCAGCTCCGGGTGATAGCCGCCGTAATAGACGAAGTCGACGTTCTCCTTCTTGAGCTTGGAGATCAACGCCGAGAAATCCTTGTCGCCCGCCGTGATGCCCTCGAACAGCACCACATCGATGCCTGCTTCCTCGACGGTGTCGCGCACGCCGGTGGCGATGCCTTCCCCGTACTGCTGCTTGTCGTGGATCACGGCCATGTGCTTGGGCTTGATCGTCTCGGCGATATAGCGCCCGGCGACCGGCCCCTGCAGGGAATCCAGACCGATGGTGCGGAAAACCAGCTCATAGCCCTGCTCGGTGATGGTCGGGCTGGTGGACGCCGCCGTGATCATCATCACGCCTTCCTCGGCGTAGATGTCCGAGGCCGGCTGGGTCGCGCTGGAGCACAGGTGCCCGATCACGTACTGGACATCGTCATTGACGATCTGGTTGGCCACCGCCACCGCCTGCTTGGGATCACAGGCGTCGTCGTATTTGACGCCCTTGAGCATCTCGCCGTCGACGCCACCGGCGGCATTGATCCGCTCGATGGCCATCTCGGCACCGATGAACTGCATGTCACCGTACTGGGCGACCGGCCCCGTGACCGGGCCTGCCATGGCGATGGTGATATCGGCCTGAGCCTGGGTGGACATCGCCGCGGCGATACCGAGAGCGAGAAGAGACCTGCGCATCATGATGAGAATTCCTGTTCCCGATTATTGTTGTACTACGGCCGGGCAGACCTGACTGACGCTTGGTGGCAGCGCTGGGCTGACCGAAAAAGGGTGGCGACAGTGTCTGTCATTCGCTGACCTTGTGCGCCGCTGCCAGCCTACAGGCAGGGGGTCGACGCGTCAGGAATGCCTTGAAAGCATTATTGGCAGCAGCGAATACGCATGTAAAGTGACCGTTTGGGCGCTCATGAATGCGGCTCGGCAGCCTGCCAATAGCGAAAAGCACCACGCTTTCCAATATGGCCAGACATTCCTCGGAAATCCCGATCAAAGCTAGTCATTGGCACATGCCAACACGCGGATAACAGGATTTCCCTCTCCTCTCGCACCATCAGGACGCACCGCAGTCCCCTGCCCGGCTACGCCCAAGGTTGTAAGAGAAGCAATCCTGCCGCCCTCCCCGAGCAGCCGGCTGCTCCTGAGGCATGCACTGAGCTGCAATGTGATGATCTGCAAGGCAACAGGTAAGATAACGGGATAACTTGTTGATGGCACTCCCCCGTCAGATATCCGCCAGCCCTGAACGCCACGCGCCCGACGATGGGTGACATCGTCGGGCGCGCAGGGTCATGCCTTGAGTGACTCGGGTGCTGGGGATGGAGGATAGCGTCAGCCCAGCGCGATCAGGCGATTGCGGACATCGTTGATCTGATCGCGCAGTCGACCGGCTTCCTCGAACTCGAGATTCTTGGCAGCGGCAAACATGGCATCTTCGAGACGACTGATTTCCTTCTCGAGCGCCTGAGGGCCTTCGGCCGCCAGCGCAGCGTAGTCCGGCGTCTCTTCCGCCACCTGACGCTCGCTGCCCTTGCGACGGCTGCTCTTGCGGCCCGGCGCCTGGGCACCTTCCATGATATCCGCCACCGACTTGGTGATGGTGCGCGGCGTGATGCCGTGCTCGTCATTGAAGGCCATCTGCTTCTCGCGACGGCGTTCGGTCTCGGCGATGGCCCGCTGCATGGAATCGGTGATGCGGTCCCCGTACAGGATGGCCTTGCCGTTGGCGTTACGCGCCGCGCGACCGATGGTCTGTATCAGGGAGCGTTCCGAGCGCAGGAAGCCCTCCTTGTCGGCATCCAGAATCGCCACCAGCGAGACCTCCGGAATATCGAGGCCCTCACGCAGCAGGTTGATACCGACCAGCACATCGAACTTGCCCAGACGCAGGTCACGAATGATCTCGACGCGCTCGACGGTATCGATATCGGAGTGCAGATAGCGCACCCGCACGTCGTGCTCGCCCAGATACTCGGTCAGGTCTTCCGACATGCGCTTGGTCAGCGTGGTGATCAGCACGCGCTCGCCGACCTTGGTGCGCGCGCGAATCTCCGAGAGTACGTCATCCACCTGGGTAGAGGCCGAACGCACCTCGATGACCGGATCGAGCAGCCCGGTGGGACGTACCACCTGCTCCACCACCTGGCCAGCATGCTCTTCCTCGTAGGGACCAGGCGTCGCCGAGACGAATACGGTCTGCGGCAGAATGCTTTCCCACTCCTCGAATTTCATCGGGCGATTGTCGAGGGCCGACGGCAGGCGGAAGCCGTACTCCACAAGCGTTTCCTTGCGCGAGCGGTCACCGCGATACATGCCGCCGACCTGGGGCACGCTGACGTGGGACTCGTCGATGAAGACCAGCGCGTCCTTGGGCAGATAATCGAAGAAGGTCGGCGGCGCATTGCCGGGATCACGCCCCGAAAGATAGCGCGAGTAGTTCTCGATGCCGTTGCAGTAACCCAGCTCCATCATCATCTCGATGTCATAGAGGGTGCGCTGCTCCAGGCGCTGGGCCTCGACCAGCTTGTCGTGCTTGCGCAGGTAATCGAGGCGCTCGACCAGCTCTTCCTTGATGTGATCGACCGCAGCGACGATGGTCTCGCGCGGCGTCACATAGTGACTCTTGGGATAGATGGTCATGCGCGGCACCGACTCGGCCACTTCACCGGTCAGCGGATCGAACAGCCGGATGGAATCGATCTCGTCATCGAACAGCTCGACACGCACCGCCTGCTCTTCGGAATCGGCCGGGAAGATGTCGATCACGTCGCCGCGCACCCGATAGGTACCGCGCCGGAAATCCATGTCGTTGCGGGTGTACTGCAGCTCCGCCAGACGCCTGAGGAAGCCGCGCTGATCGATCTGCTCGCCACGATTGAAGTGCAGGCGCATCTTCAGGTATTGGTCCGGATCACCCAGGCCGTAGATGGCCGAGACGGAGACCACGATGATCGCATCGCGGCGTTCCAGCAGCGCCTTGGTCGCCGACAGGCGCATCTGCTCGATGTGGTCGTTGATCGAGGCATCCTTCTCGATGAAGGTGTCCGAGGAGGCAACGTAGGCTTCGGGCTGGTAGTAATCGTAATAGGAGACGAAATATTCGACGGCGTTGTCGGGGAAGAACGACTTGAACTCGCCGTACAGCTGCGCCGCCAGCGTCTTGTTGGGGGCCATGACGATGGCCGGACGCTGCAGGCGCTCCACGATGTTGGCCACCGTGAAGGTCTTGCCGGAACCGGTCACGCCCAGAAGGGTCTGATGCGCCAGACCCGCGTCCAGGCCGGTGATCAGCTTCTCGATGGCCGCCGGTTGGTCACCGGCCGGCTGAAACTTGGAATTGATGCGAAATGGTTTGCTCATGCGCTCTCAATGGTGGCAGTCAGTCGGGTCTTCAACTGACGACAGGCAGATGATTGCCCAGCGGCATCATTCGCTCGCGGGCGCTTCTCGACTGGTCACCGAGACCCGGGTGCTGGTCATCAGGCGATGGATGGGGCAACGCTCGGAGATCTCAATCAGGCGCGCGCGGGTCTCGGCATCCAGCTCATGACCCTCCTCGGCCAGGAACTGCATGCTGACCGTGAGGCGATATTCGCTGTTGCTGCCACGGCGCTCGTCGCTGTCGTCCCGGTCCACCGTGGTGATGATCCCCGCCAGCGGCAAGCCCTTGCGCCGGGCGTACATCTGCACGGTGATCGACTTGCAGGCCCCCAGCGACAGGTCGAAGTAGTCATGCGGGTCCGGGGCGCTCTCGTCGCCACCGACCACCGCCGGCACATCGACCAGCAACTCATCAAAGCTTGCGACCTGTACCCGTTGCACGAAGCTGCCTGACCGACGGCTGATTACCTCGATGCTCATTCGTCACCTCCCTGTCGCTGATCTATCCGTGATCCCGCTCGTGAGACGTTGCCTGCTTGCCGCCTGTCCAGCGTCACCGCACTGCGGTCACTTGACCTTGTAACCGGCCTTCTCGACCGTCTTGACCAGCGCGTCATAACGCACCTGACCGTCGACTTCGGCAAAGCCACGTCCGACCTCGGCTTCCTTGACGCCATCCATCATCATCAGCGCCGTGGTGACCTTGTTGACATCCTTGACGCTCTCGACGCCGATCAGAGTAAGAGAAAAGCTGGCCATCGTGTCATTCCTGTCATGCAGTAAAAAAGGGGCGCCGCAGCGCATTGCAGCCGTCAAGAATAGCACGGTTGCCTGGCGGTCAGCGCCCATCAGGCTCGTCGCGAGCAAGGCCCGAGAAACGCCTGGCAGGACGGGAACACTGATTTGCCCGCTCTTTTACTGCCACTTGAGGCACAAGGGGCTGACAGCCGCCAGCTGGCGCGTGACAATGCGGGCATCCGACATGCCGCATGGTTGCCAGTGCGCCACCGGCAGTTCACTCCTTCGCAACAGGATGGTGGTAGATGAATCCCTTGAAGACCCTGATGCAAGACCACGGCTACCAGCTCGGCGAGGACGGCCGCCTGACGCTGGGTGAGCCAGCCGACGCCTCCATGCCCCCCGCTGACATGCCTCACGCTGGCGTAGCCGGCCGTGCCTTGGCCGAGAATGCACTGACCCCGCTGGGCAATTTCGAGGTACTCGAGGTCTGCGGCAAGGATGGCGAACGCTTTCTGCAGGGACAGACCTCACAGCAGCTGAGTCTGGTCGATGGCGAGCTGGCGCCGCTGACGACCTTCTGCACCCCGAAGGGACGCATTCTGGCCATGGCCCAGCTGCTGCGCGTCAGCGAAGAGCGCCTGTGGCTGGTGATGCCGGCTGGCACCGCCGAACCGCTGCGTGCCCATCTGGCCAAGTTCGCGCCCTTCTACAAGGTGACGCTGGAGGTGTCGAGTGAGCTGAGCGTGCTCGGCCTGCTCGGTGAGCAGGCTCTGGCGGCCTGTGCCGACGCCCTTGCGGCACCTGCGCTGGCCGAGCATGACCTGGCCATGCGCTCGGTCCTCCCGTCGCCCCTGCAGTCGAGCGAGGACGAAGAACCGCAGACCTGCGCGCTGGCACGCCAGCCGTCAGGCAATACCCCGCGCGCGATACTGGTCGGCCCGCATGCCGTCCTGTCAGACCTCGCGACGGCGCTTTTCGCACGCGATGTGGCCGCCAGCGATGACACCCGCTGGTGCCTGGAAGATATCCGCGCCGGTCTGCAATGGGTCACCTCCGCGCAGACTGACAGCTGGCTGCCGCAGATGCTCAATCTGGAAGCCCTCGCCGCGATCAGCTTCAAGAAGGGCTGCTACACCGGTCAGGAAGTCGTGGCACGCGCCCACTTCCGCGGCCGGGTCAAGAAGCGCCTGCAACGCCTGACGACGGCGCAGCCGGCCGACTTGCCGGCGGTGGGCAGCAAGGTCACAAGCCCCGACGGCAAGTCTCTCGGCGAAGTGCTGCAGGCAGCCCATGATGAGCAGGGTCGCCTGGAGCTGCTGGCCGTGATCAGCCTGCGCGATGAAGAGATCGCATTGGCATTGGAAGATGGCACCCAGCTTGAGCGCAGCGCACTGCCCTATGCCGTCGAGCGTCGCGACCCGGAGCAGCTCAAGGGCTGAAGGATACGGCTTGAAGGACTGAGCGCTGCAAAGCCGCCACAGGAAAGCCCCGCACGTGCCAACGTGCGGGGCTTTTGTCTGCCACGGATTGCTGATATCAGGCGCCTGCTGGGGCTCCCAGCCCTTACAGCCCTTCCGGCAGCCAGCCATCCCCTGCGATCAGGTGCTCGATCAGCTCCTGCACCGGCATCGGTCGTGCATAGAGATAGCCCTGATGCAGCGAGCAGCCATGCGCGAGCAATTCGGCTCGCTGCTCTGGCGTCTCGATGCCCTCGGCCACCACCGCAAGATGGAAGGCCTCCGCCAGCCCCAGCATCGCTTCGATCATGGCCTGCCCCTTGCTGGAGCCCAGCGCCGTCACGAACTGCCGATCGATCTTGAGCTTGTCGAACGGTAGCCGCTGCAACTGTGACAGCGAGGAGTAGCCCGTACCGAAATCGTCCAGTGCCAACGCCACGCCGTGAGCCCGGATGGTCTGGAACAGCACGGCCAGGGTCTGGATATCATCCGGCAGCTGGCTCTCGACCAGTTCAAGCGTCAGGCGCTCACACAGCTCCGGATGCCGGAACAACATTTCCAGGTCTGCCAGGAAGCGCTTGTCCATCATGTGGCGCACGGTCACGTTGACGCTCAGATGCAGCTCATGGCCGCTCTCGTGGACGCGCATCAGGGTCGCGATGCTCTCCTTGAGCACCCAGCGCCCCAGCGCGACATCCAGGCGGGCGGACTCGACGATGGCCATGAAGTCCGCCGAGCCCATCAAGCCATGTTCCGGGTGCTGCCAGCGAATCAACGCCTCAGACAGCTGCAAGCGGCCGGTACGCCCGTCGACGATCGGCTGCACGAAGAGCCTGAGCTGATTCTCGCGCAGCGCGACGGTGAACTCGGCCTCCAGCTGCTTGAGGCGACGCAACTCACGCTCCGCCTCTTCATCGAAGAAATGCCACTCGCGTTGGCATTGCTGGGTATCGTGCAGGGCACGTTCGGCGCGATAGACCAGCGCATCCACCTGATGGCCATCCTCGGGATAGCGCGTGATGCCCAGGCTCGGCTGCAGATAGATCACCTCATCATTGAGCGTGACCTTGTCGCGCACGGCATTCAGCAGGTTGTCCAGCCAGCCGCTGATACCGCCTCGCGTCGCTTCCAGCAGCCGGCGCTGGACCATGATCAGCAGCCTGTCGGTCTCGAGGCGCGCCACATCGCCGGAATTTCCCAGCAAGGGAGCGATGCGCTTCTGGACCTGCTCCAGCTGGTGATTGCCCGGTTCGGCGCCGGCATGATCGTAGAGCACCTGCAAGCCGCCGATCCTAAGCGCCATCAGCACGAAGCCCTCCATCGGCGCGACCTCGCCCAGCTGGTCAATCCGCACCTTGATCAGGCGCAGCATGCCTTCACGGCTGAGCAGGCCGGTATCGAGATCCGTCTCGCGCTCCTCGAGCAACTGGTGCTGGAGCAGCACGCGCTCCTGCTCCAGTCCTCTTACCACCAGAGTATCGAGGGTCATGTCCAGCAACGGCATCATCTCGGTGGCGTTGAGTCGATGGCCGCGACTGGCCACCAGCAGCAATTCGCTGCGCCCGGGATGCGGCGAGACCGAATAGCCCATCAGCTGGCTGGCGCCCAGTCGCTGGCACAGCAGCAGCGCGCGATCTTCCTGCTCATCGACATTTTTGTCGACGCTCCCATCGCCATCGCGTCGCGAGCGATCGCCGGCTGACACGCACACGCGCCCCACCGGCAGGCGCCAGAGAGGATCACGCCGCAACGATGCCTCACTCAACCACTCACGCTCATCGTGACTCTGCAGAATCAGGTAGCCGGCGTTGGGATTTCCCACCTCACGCCGATAGATGATGATCTCTGCCCCCAGCATCTCGCGCACGCGCTGCAGGTAGCGGGTGAGAGACGCACGCGCATTCTGCGGCGTGTGGGTTTCATAGGGGACGCTCAGGAATTGCTGGTTGAGAATGCTGTGGCGCTGGTATTGATGCTCGAGATAGGCGCCATAGGCCCGACTCGCCCTGCGGCGCCGACTGTCGCGCACCAGCATGCCGATGGTGCCCATGCCCGCCAGCACAATGATCAACAGCAGCACCGCCAGCGGAGTGCCCATCTCCTGCAGCAACTGAGCGACGCGATTTTCATCCTGCCAGCAGGCCTTGGCATGGTTGTAGCGATCGGCCCGACCAGAAGCGGGCAAGGCCACGCAGACCTGCTGCGTCGCGATGGGCTGTGGCATGGCGTTGCTGACCACCTGCAGACCCTTCAAGCCCAGCACGGCCGCCTGCTCGTCCAGCAGGTCTGCCGTGAGCGGCATGCCCAGAATCAACAGCCCCTGCTCGTCACGCGGTGGCAAGGCCTCCTCATCCTCGTAGAGCCCCTGCATGCCGATCAGCCATGGCTGGTTGTCGACGATCAACCAGGCCAGCTGAGGTTGTGTCGGTGACTGGCGGGCCGCCTGCATGACGGGGGCGAGCGCACGTCGCCAGCTCACCGGCTGCTTGCCCAGCCAGTCGGCCCCCGGCGACCCGGCGTTGTGCTGCACCCAGGCGGCCACCTGTCCATCGCCACGCACCGCAGAGATCAGATGTATGCCGGTATTGATGGCGAACTCGGGGCCATACATGTACTCGAGCCAGGTCGTGTCGAGCTCGGGCTCGCGCAGAAACCTGGTCACGACTTCTTCCCAGTAGCCATTCTCCTGCAACTGTCCCGCGAGCAGGCGCTGTTCACTCTGGACCCACAAGGCCAGGCGCTGCCTGTCGGACTCACGATCCGCCTCGCGGGATTGCGTGATCTGGCTGGCCGTCAACCAGGCGGTGGCCAGCAATGCCGCCAGCAACAGCAGCGGCAGCAGGTAAATCCGATAGCGGGGGCCAGCAGGCAGGGAGGCGTGCGCGAAGACAGCAGAAGACTCGTGTGCCGGCACACGAGAGGAGGAACGCGATGCTGAAGAATCTGACATTGATTTACCGATGATGAGGCGACCTCCTGAACCGGGTCGGCAGGCTGTCGCCTGGCCTTTGAGGTCAGTCTAGATCAGACGTTCAGTTGAAGAATACGCTGCACATTCGTCGTGGTGGATAACGCGATATCGTGGCGACTGCTCGAGCGGAGTTCCGCCACCACGTCCGCGACCTTGGCCACTCGCGATGGCTCATTGCGCTGGCCCTGGAACCCGCACAGCGGCATGTCGGGGCTATCGGTTTCCAGCACGAAGCCATCGTCGGGCAGTGACGCCACCATTCCGCGCAGCTTGTTGGCACGCGGGTAGGTCACGCTGCCGCCCAGCCCCAGCACGAAGCCAAGCTCGAGAAAGCGCTCCGCCTGCACCTGACTACCCGCGAAGGCATGAATGATGCCGCCACGGGTGAGTCGTGCCTGCTTGATACGCTTGGCGACTTCGTCATTGGCGCGTACGCAGTGCACGATGACAGGCAGGGAGAATTCGCGTGCCATGCTCAGCTGGGCCTCGAACAGCTGCCATTGGGCGTCATGATCGGCCAGTCGCGCATCGAAGCCACATTCGCCCAACGCGACGACATGATCAGCATGCTGATCGAGAGCCTGATGAAGCGCCGCCAGCGCGTCATCGCCATGCTCGGACAGAAAATAGGGATGCAGTCCCAGAGCACCGAAGATACGCGCCGTTGAATCCGCCAGCGCCAGCACTGCCGAAAAGCTTGCCACCGTGGTGGCGGGCACCACGAAGGCCGAGACGTCTTCCTGCTCGGCACGCGCGATGACCGCCTCACGATCCGGCGTGAAGTCAGCGAAATCCAGATGGCAATGGCTGTCGATCAGCATGGAATCTCCCGGTGATGGTCGTACAGCCATCGTGCTATATCTGCGTGTGACAGACAAACGAAGGGACCGGCCTGGTGGCCGGCCCCTTGAGGACGAGTGTCGATATTGCTTGTCTGTCGTCGTGACTGACGCAGATGGCCTAGGCCGCCTCCACCGGCGCTGCCGGCGCCAGCTCGGAGGTGCAATGACCACAACGGGTCGCCGCCAGCGGCACCTTGGAAAGGCAATACGGGCAATCCTTGTCGGTGACCTCTTCCGGCGCTTCCTCGGCTTCCTTCTTGAGCTTGTTGATCTGGCGGATCAACACGAATACCGCCAGCGCCACCAGCGCGAAACTGATGATGGCATTGATGAACAAGCCATAGTTCAGCGTGACGGCTCCCGCTTCCTTGGCGGCCTCGAGACTGGCGTAGGGCGCGGCCTGAGCGCCTTCCTTGAGGACGACAAAGAAGTTGGCGAAATCGACTCCGCCGATCAGCAGCCCGATCAACGGGTTGAGCATGTCACCGACCAGACTCTTGACGATCAGTGTGAATGCCCCGCCGATGATGATGCCGACCGCCATGTCGACGACGCTTCCCTTGACGGCAAAATCACGAAATTCCTGCATGAATCCGGACATCTGTCATCTCCTGTCACTCGCTAACCATCCGGTGGATTGCCACGCATCATGCATGGCCCGCACTGAGACACATCCCACGCCATTGTTGTTGTCATTGTCTGCGCCCTACCGACCTTCGCCCCAGCAAGCTTCATCACACGGATGCCAGCAAGACAACATGACCCGAACATTATGCCGTGCTGATGCCGCGCCATGGGTTGGCTGTGTAAACGTAGGGTTACACGCATGTCTGGCCACAAAAAGTGCCACCTTTATCCGGGCATAAAAAAACGCCACCCCGAGGGGTGGCGTTCTTCATGCCGTGATCGACGGTCTCGCTATCGCAGCGTCGCTGTGGCAGCGCCATTACGACATCGCCGCTAGGGCAACGCCGTTACGGCAGCGCCGCTGTGGCAACGCCGTTGTGGCAACTGTCTCAGTGCTCACGGGTCGCGCGGAAGGTGATGTCCGGCCAGCGTTCCTGGGTCAGCTGCAGGTTGACGCGGGTCGGCGCGATGTAGGTCAGCCAGCCACCGCCGTCGTAGGCCAGGTTGGCACTGGCCTTGCGCTTGAAGTCTTCCAGCATCTTGCTGTCATCGCAGTAGATCCAGCGTGCGGTCTGCACGTTGATCGCCTCATAGATGCACTCGACCTTGTACTCTTCCTTCAGGCGGTGAGCGACCACGTCAAACTGCAGCGTACCGACGGCACCGACGATCAGGTCGTTGTTGTCGAACGGCTGGAAGACCTGGGTCGCGCCCTCTTCGGAGAGCTGCTGCAGACCTTTCTGCAGCGCCTTCATCTTCAGCGGGTCCTTCAGGCGCACGCGCTTGAACAGTTCCGGCGCGAAGTGCGGAATGCCGGTGAAGCGCATGTCCTCGCCGATGGTGAAGGTGTCACCGATCTGGATGGTGCCGTGGTTGTGCAGGCCGATGATATCGCCCGGCCAGGCCTCTTCCACGTGGGAGCGGTCCGCCGCCATGAAGGTCAGGGCATCAGGAATCTTGACGTCCTTGTTGATGCGCACGTGGCGCATCTTCATGTTCTTCTCGTACTTGCCGGAGCAGACACGCAGGAAGGCGACACGGTCACGGTGTTTCGGGTCCATGTTGGCCTGGATCTTGAACACGAAGCCGGTGAAGCGCTCATCGTGGGCGGTGACTTCGCGGGTATCGGTATCGCGCGGCTGGGGCGGCGGGGCATATTCGACGAAGCCGTCGAGCATCTCGCGCACGCCGAAGTTGCCCATGGCAGTACCGAAGTAGACCGGCGTCAGCTCACCGCGACGATAGGCCTCGAGATCGAACTCGTGGGAGGCGCCGCGCACCAGCTCGACTTCCATGCTCAACTCTTCGATCAGGTCTTCGCCCAGCACTTCGATGGCTTCGGAGCTATCGAGGCCCTTGATGCGCACGTCATCGGGAATGCGGTTGCCCTGGCCCTGCTTGTAGAGATGGATCTCGTCATTGAGCAGGTGATAGACGCCCTTGAAGCCCTTGCCGACACCGATCGGCCAGGTCATCGGCGCACACTGGATGTTGAGCACCGTCTCGACTTCGTCCATCACCTCGATGGGGTCACGCGTCTCGCGGTCCATCTTATTGACGAAGGTCAGGATCGGCGTGGTGCGCAGGCGGCAGACTTCCATCAGCTTGATGGTGCGGTCCTCGACACCCTTGGCACCATCGATGACCATCAGCGCCGAGTCGACGGCGGTCAGCGTCCGGTAGGTATCTTCGGAGAAGTCCTCGTGCCCGGGAGTATCCAGCAGGTTGACCATGCGGTCCTTGTAGGGGAACTGCATCACGGAGGTGGTCACGGAGATGCCACGCTCCTGCTCCATCTTCATCCAGTCAGAGGTTGCGTGGCGATCGGCCCGCTTGCTCTTGACCGAGCCGGCCATCTGGATGGCATTCCCGAACAGCAGCAGCTTCTCGGTGATGGTGGTCTTACCGGCATCCGGGTGAGAGATGATGGCGAATGTACGGCGCACATCCGCCGCCTTGGCAATCTGGGAATCTGACATGAGCTGAAAGGCATCCGGCCCGACGTGAGGCACGCCGCGCGCACTGTTGGGTGAATAGCAGAACAAGACGAATGGCGCGCATTGTAGCGGCTGGCGCGGCGCGGCAACAGAGGCGAGCGCGATCAGCGGCCTTCAGTCATCCTTGCGCGCGCGAAAATGCCAGGGCCTTACTCCTAGACCTCGGTCAGTGTCTCGACGATACGGCACTGCGCCACCACCCCGCCGGCGCAGCAGTGTGTCAGGCGCTGCAACTCCTCCTCCATGACGGCGAGATCGCGCTGGCGCTTGCGCACCTCGGCCAGCTGCGCCTCGATACGCGCGTCGATCTGATTGCACGGCAAGGCAAGCTGATCCGCCAGTCCCAGCAAGGCGCGAATATCATCCAGCGAGAACCCCAGACGCCGACAACGGCGGATAAAGGTCAACCGGCGCAGTTGTGCATTGCCATATTCGCGATAGCCGTTGGCCGCACGCCGCTGCGGGGCCAACAGACCCTGCTTCTCGTAGTAGCGGATCGTCACCGCCTGGACGTCTGAGGCCTTGGCCAGCTGACCGATGCTCATCGCCCCTGTGACAGCCTCTGAGCTTTGCGGGTCTTGCGCTGCTGTTCCCGGCTCGCGCTCGGATCCTTGTGTCATGAGGCTTGACCTTATAGTGACTATAACCTCCATGCTGTCAGCAATACGACAGGAGGCCAAGACCCCTTATGAAAAGCTGTTGCGAAAGCAAGTCCGGCGAGCTGGCAGAGCTCAGAGCCTCTCAGGGCAAGGTGCTCAAGATCCTTTTGGCACTGAATGCCAGCATGTTCTTCATCGAATTCACCGCGGCCTGGTGGCTGGGCTCCACCGCGCTGCTGGGGGATTCCCTCGACATGTTCGGCGATGCCAGCGTCTACGCCCTGACCCTCTACGTCCTGCACCGCAGCGTGCGTGAACGTGCGTTGAGCGCGCTGGTGAAAGGTATCGTGATGCTGGCACTGGGCGTGATCGTCCTTGGCGAGGCGGGCTATCAGGCCCTCCATGGCGTCGCCCCAGCCGCACACGGCATGGGTGCCTTCGCCCTGCTGGCGCTGGCCGTCAATCTGGTCTGCTTCGGCCTGCTGTGGCGCTTCAAGTCGGATGATCTGAACATGCGCTCCACCTGGCTATGTTCACGCAATGACATCATCGCCAATGCCTCGGTCTTCGGCGCCGCACTACTGGTCGGCTGGACAGGCTCCCGCTGGCCGGATGTGCTGCTGGGGGCGGCGATTGCCGCCCTCTTCCTGCAGTCCGCCTGGCAGGTGATTCGCGATGCGCGATTTGAGCTGCGCGAAGCCAAGCAGGCCGAAAGCGTGCAAGCTGCGCATGAGCAAGACGAAAGCGCCCCACCGTTCCGGGTGGGGCGCTGCTTGCTGCCTTGAAGCCATGCGCGTCAGGCCGCCGGGCAATCTGGCTGACGCTCGGGGTGGGCCTGCTGGAAAGCTTCCAGTGACTGACAGGCCGCCTCGATGGCCAGAATCCTCGGGTAGTCCTTGAGTTCACACTCGAAGCGGCGCGCATTGTAGAGCTGAGGCATCAGGCAGGCATCCGCCATGCCTGGGCTATCTCCATGGCAGAAACGCCCTGCACTTTCCGCCAGCATCACTTCCAGACGCGCGAAGCCCTCGGCGACCCAGTGTCGGTACCACTCAAGGCGCTGCTGCTGGGTGACCTCAAGCCGATCGGTCAGATAATTGAGCACGCGCGGATTGTTGAGCGGATGCATCTCACAGGCCATGAACTGGCACAGCGAGCGCACCTTCGCACGCGCTTCCGGCACTGAGGGCAACAGCGCCGGGGTGGGCCAGCGCTCCTCCAGATATTCCATGATCGCGAGTGACTGGGTCAGGGCCACAGATGTTGGGGTATCTCCCACCATCAGGGTCGGCACCAGTCCCTGGGGGTTGATGGCCAGATAGTCCTCGCAGCGCTGTTCGCCCTTGAGCAGATTGACCGGCACCTGAGCGACCTCTATCCCCTTGAGCGCCAGCGCGATTCTTACCCGATAGCTGGTAGATGAACGGTAATAGCCATACAGACTCATTGAACTCATGCTGCACTCCCCTGTGACGCGGTTGGATGCCGGCCGCCCCTTCGCACTACCTCGCATCCAGTTGGCTTGAGGCTTACCGGCACACGACGCCTTCCCGAGACATGTCTCTGAGAAGCTCTGCCTCTCGACGCCGCCATCAGGCGTCCAACTGCGTCACTTGCTGATCAATAGCGCCGAAGATGCTCTGGCCATCGCGATCGAACATCTCGATGCGGATGCGATCACCAAAACGCATGAAGGGCGTGCGAATCTCATCGAACAGGATCTTCTCGACCATGCGCACTTCGGCCAGACAGCTGTAGCCCACGCCCCCTTCGCTGATCGGTTTGCCGGGGCCGCCATCCTTGCCGGGATTGGACACGGTACCTGAGCCGATGATCGCACCGGCGCCCAGGGGGCGAGTCTTCGCGGCATGCGCCACCAGCTGCGGGAAGCTGAAGATCATGTCTGGCCCGGACTCTGGCTCACCGAACTTCTCACCATTGAGATGCACGCTCAGCGGCAGATGTACGCGCCCCTGCTGCCAGGCATCCCCCAGCTCATCCGGCGTCACGGCGATGGGCGAGAAGCTTGACGACGGCTTGGCCTGGAAGAAGCCGAAGCCCTTGGCCAGCTCGCCGGGGATCAGCCCACGCAGACTGACGTCGTTGACCAGCATCAACAGGCGAATGTGGTCCTCGGCCTGCTCCGGACTGACGTGCATCGGCACATCATCGGTGATGACGGCGATCTCGCCTTCGAAATCGATGCCATGCTCCTCACTGACACATACGATATCGGCGCTGGGGGCCAGGAAGCTGTCGCTGCCACCCTGATACATCAGCGGATCGTGCCAGAAGGTCTCGGGCATCTCGGCGCCACGCGCCTGACGCACCAGCTGGACATGGTTCAGATACGCCGAGCCGTCTGCCCACTGGTAACTGCGCGGCAGCGGGGAATGCAACGCCTGACTTTCCAGCGCAAAGGCGTCCGTCAGCGTGCCATCATTGAGCGCCTCGTAGCGTTGCTCGAGCCTGGGCGCCAGCGACGTCCAGTCTTCCAGCAGCGCCTGCAGCGTCGTGGCGACATCCGCGACCTTGACGGCGCGGGTCAGGTCACGGGAGACCAGCAGCAGCGTTCCATCACGGGAACCATCCTGGTAGGTAGCGAATTTCATGGGTGCCTCCTTGAAGAGCAACGTGAGCAATAATGCAGGAATTGCCTGGGGTCGGATGACGATGAACAGTCAAAGGTCATCACTTATGCAGGGTGAATTAAGGGGTGAATTGAGGAGTGGTGTGAGGCGTGAAGTGCGACGCGAGCCCCTGCCATACCGAGCCGTAGTCGCGCTGACGAGCGCTCGACGATAGGGCCTGCGGGGTGGGCTGGAACAGATAGCGACTCTCGAACATGAAGGCGAGCGTATTGCCCTGATAGCGAGGGGCGAGCTCTGCCTGACTGGCGGCCTCGAAGGTGGCAGCGTCAGGGCCATGCGGGGTCATGGCGTTGTGCAGACTCGCGCCGCCCGGACAGAATCCTTCGCGCTTGGCGTCATATTCGCCATGGATCAGCCCCATCAACTCGCTCATCAGATTGCGATGGAAATACGGCGGTCGGAAGGTGTTCTCGGCGACCATCCAGCGCGGCGGGAAGATCACGAAGTCGAGATTGGCGACCCCGGCGGTGTCCGACGGTGATGTCAGCACGGTGAAGATCGAGGGGTCAGGATGATCGAAGCTGACCGTATTGATCGTATTGAAGGTCGCCAGATCATATTTGTAGGGCGCGTAGTTGCCGTGCCAGGCCACGACATCCAGCGGTGAATGATCCAGGCTCGCGCGCCAGAAACGCCCGCCGAATTTGGCCACCAGCGTGAAGTCACCGGCTTCGTCCTCGAAACGTGCCGATGGCGCGAGGAAGTCACGCGGATTGGCCAGTCCATTGCTGCCGATGGGCCCCAGCGAGGGTAGCTCGAGAGGCGCGCCATAGTTCTCGGCCACATAGCCTCGACAGCCCTCCGTGTGCCCCGCCAGCGGATTGATCTGGAACTTGATACCACGCGGAATCACGACGATCTCGCCGCTGGCGACTTCCAGCAGGCCCAGCTCGCTGCGCACCTCAATGGCACCCTGCTGCGGCACGATCAGCAATTCGCCATCAGCATTGTAGAAAAAGCGCTGCTGCATGCCGCGAGAGAAGGCGTAGAGATGCGTGGCACAGCCCTGCTGCGCCTGGGCATCCCCATTGACCGCCAGCGTGATCAGGCCTTCGAGAAAATCGCCAGCGCAGAACTCGATGGGGTCCCAGCGCATCGGGTTGGGATCCGGCATTCCCTCGGCCAGCGGTGCGGTGGCGACCTGCGGCATCTCCATGGGCTGATAGGCGCCCTGCACCACCGAGGGCCGAATGCGGTAAAGCCAGCTGCGCAGATTGTGGCTACGCGGCGCGGTGAAGGCCGAGCCGCTCAACTGCTCCGCGTACAGGCCATAGGGGCAACGCTGGGGAGAGTTCTGGCCCTGCGGCAAGGCGCCAGGCAACGCCTCGCTGGAGACATGATTTCGAAAACCGGCGTGATAATGACACTCAGCATTGCGCTCGCGCATGACGATTAATCTCCTTGTGGGCTCGCGGCTCCTGATGACCTGGGGCATCCACGGCACGACATGCCGCCATCGCCCTTAAATAGTTACATATGAAACCATATAGACAGATTCATACCTTGGCAATCGCTCGAGTGCTCGACTTTTGTCTTGCTCGCTGTCGAAAGTGGTAACATCGGTAACCTGATCCCACCACCATGCACTGTCGTGACAACGCTGGTCAGCCCTCTCACCGAGACAGGTAACTCTCGATGCAACGCACTGATGACACTCCCGAAGCGCGCGATGCCCTTGATGGGGAAGCCTCACAGGACACGCCCCGCTGCGAGCTGGATCTTGACCAGTTCCTGCCCTATCGCCTCAACCGACTGGCCGAGCGCACCAGTGAGGCGATGTTCGCCCGCTATGGCGAGCGCTTCGCCATCAATGTCGCCGAGTGGCGTCTGCTGGCCTGGTTGAGCCGCGGCGTGCCGATGACCGCGCGGGAAATCAGCCTGCGCACCCACATGGACAAGGTACGCGTCTCGCGCGCCGTCAAATCACTGGAGAGCCGTGAACTGATCCTGCGTCGTCCGAGCGAGCAGGACCAGCGTGCGCAGCTACTCGTTCTCACCGCCGAGGGAGAGGCCATGCTCGCCGAGCTGATTCCCGAAGCGCGGCGTTTCGAGGATGAGCTGCTCGGCGCCGTCAATGCACGCCAATACCGTGATCTGCTGCTCACCATGCAGACTCTGGAGCGACAACTGGATCAACTGCCGGGCAGCGACTGAGGCAGCCACACAAGGCGCTCATCAACTGAATGACAGGGGATTGCCTGGCCGCCATTTCGTGTGACGTACAATTATGGTATAGGTTATGTACTGTTTTTAAGGAGCCTTGCCAGCATGCATCGCAAACCGTACCTGCCCAGCAAGCCATGTCAGACCTGCCAGCGCCCCTTCACGTGGCGAAAGAAGTGGCAGGACTGTTGGGACGACGTACGCCATTGCAGTCAGCGCTGTCGTCGCAACGCACGCCAGCTGGCACGGGAGGCGCGCGATGACGTCCACTGACCCCTGGCTGGTATGGTTGAACAAGGACCTGCGCCTGGATGACAACCCGTTGTGGCAAGCCGCGCTCGAGGAGCGAGCCTCGCACCTGCTGGTCGTGCATGTGGTGGCGGAGACGACCTTTCAGCCCTTCGGCAGCGTCAGCCCCGGGGAGCCACGCCTGCAGCCGCTCAGCACGGGACGGCAACATGCCCTGCTCGGGAGCCTGGAATCGCTGCGCACACGACTTCAGGCACTAGGCAGTGACCTGCTGATCCTCCATGGCGACGCGGCACAGCTGATTGGGCAACTGGCAAGGCAATATGGCTGCCGGGGCGTCATCACGCGCCGCGCCACGGGCGTGGTGGAACAACGCCAACAACGCGCGGTGGCAAGCCAGTGTCGCCTGCGGCAATTGAACAGCGGTTTGCTGCTGGACGAAGACGAGCTGCCGGAACCACTCGTCGCACTCCCCGAGAGCTTCAGTGCCTTCCGGCGCAAGCTGGAGAAGGCCCGCCCGAGCCTCACTGACATGCCTGCCCCGCTGAACGCGCCATCCACGCTCCCCGGTTGGCCAGAGGCCGCCCCTCGTGGCTTTCAGGGCACGGCCAGGTACCTGCTCAAGGCTCGCCACTGGCAGGCCGACACCCGCGGCGAATACACCTTTGCCCCCAGTGAGCCCGCCGGCTTGCAGCGCCTGCAGGATTACCTGAACCCCGCCTTCGCCGGTCAGTACAAGACCACCCGCAATCGCCTCAACGGCGCGGATTTCTCGACCCGCTTCTCCGTGTGGCTGGCACTGGGCTGTCTGTCGCCGCGGCGGATACTGGACGCGCTGCACCGCTTTCAGGCCACGCTGCCCGAGCACTGCGCGCATCCGCAGGCTGCCTTCAAGGACAGCGACTGGATCCGCGTCGAGCTTTTATGGCGCGAATACTTCCACTGGGATGCACGGCGGCTGGGCAGGCACACCTTCACGGGCGAGCCCCAAAGCCACGACGCGGCTCAGCCGCGCAGTCATGCGCGGGAGTCGGAAGCACTTGAACGCTGGCAGGCCGGAATGACCGGGATACCGTGGGTCGATGCCGGCATGCGCGAACTGGCGGCTACCGGCTGGCTGAGCAACCGCATGCGCCAGAACGTGGCGAGCTTTCTGGTCAAGGACCTTGGCGTGGACTGGCGACAGGGAGCGGCCTGGTTCGAGCATCAGTTACTGGATCACGACGTCGCCTCCAACTGGGGCAACTGGCGCTATCTGGCGGGTATCGGACGTGATCCGCGCGGGGATCGGCACTTCAACATGATGAAGCAGGCACGCCAGCACGACCCTCTCGGCCATTACGTCAGCCGCTGGATACCGGAGCTTGCGACACTGCCCGCCGGCATGCAGCGCCATGCGCCCTGGCTCGCCTGGTCAAGCAGCACTGGCCGCAACAGATCAGCGGGAAGCTACCCGCGCCAGCCTCTCACGCATGACGAGAGTTGGGAGGTCCATCTGGCCGACATCACACCGACACGCGTGACGCCCTGGCTGAGTGGCTCCTTCGAGCGAGGCTGATAACTTTGAACCACGAAGAGAGCGCCACAAAGCGGGCACAAAGAAGAGAAAGCAAGGCAGGGGATTGCATGGCGCCTTGGCGCTAACTGACCGTCAGGGCTGCACTTTATGGGCCTTATTCACTATCATGGCCGCATTCCTCGCAGGAGTCGTCATGAATCAGCCGCTACCGCCACCACTGTCCACGCCGCACCGCAATCTCATTCGTCTGACCATCGCGCGCGGTATCACCTGGACCGGCTTTCTCATCCTGATCATCTTCGGGCTCGAGATCATCGGCTTTCAGCTCAATGTGCTGCCCGTCATCTCGATCATCATCGCGATGGGGCTAGTCAATGTCGCGACCTGGTGGCGCCTCGGGCAGTCGCATCCCGTCACCGACACCGAGAACCTGATTCACCTGCTGGTGGATATCGCCGGTCTGACGATGCTGTTCTTCCATACCGGTGGCTCCACCAATCCCTTCGTGCCCTATTATCTGGTGCCGGTGACCATGGCGGCCGCAACGCTCCCGTGGCGTTATGCCTGGGTGATTGCCGCGGTTGGCATGGGCTGTTACAGCTTCCTGATGGTGTTCTATGAGCCGGTGCCGCAGCTGGCGACCTATGAGCTGGGTGGACGCATCAGCCTGCATGTCATCGGCATGTGGCTGAACTTCGGCCTGTCGGCGTCGCTGGTGACCTACTTCATCTACAAGATGGCCCATGCCCTGCGCACCCGGGATCAGGCGCTGTCCACCACGCGTGAGGCCGCCCTGCGCAGCGAGCAGGTATTGGCGGTGGCCAGCCAGGCCGCCGGCACCGCGCATGAGCTGGGCACCCCGCTCTCCACCATGGCGGTGCTGCTGAGCGAGATGCGCGAGGATGCCAAGGACAGGAATGACCCTCAGCTGGAGGAGGATCTTGCCCTGCTGCGCAGCCAGGTCGACACCTGCAAGCAACGCCTGCAGGCGATGGTGGCCGCAGCCGACCGCCGCCGCATGGAGCAGCCCCAACCCATCAATGCTGCCCAGTGGCTGGAGGAAATCGTGCAGCGCTGGCTGGTGGTACGCCCGGACGTGCAGCATAGCGTCGAGGTGACGCCCGGCGCTGAACAGGCCTCCATGCTGGTGGACACCACGCTTGAGCAGGCGCTGATGAACCTGCTCAACAATGCTGCTGACGCCTGCCCGGATGATATCGAGATCACCCTGGAGCAACGCGATCAGGAAGTGCTGATCGACATCCGCGATCATGGCGATGGCGTGCCCATGGCGGTGGCGGACCAGCTCGGTGAGACCTTCATCTCCACCAAATCCAAGGGCATGGGCATCGGCCTGTTCCTCACGCATGCCACCATCAATCGGTTCGGTGGCGGCGTCAGTCTGTACAACCACGAAGATGGCGGCACCTTGACGGAAGTGCGCCTCCCCCTTCATCTGACATGATGGCGGCAAAGACCGCCCAAGCGAGAACCCTGATGAGCGATGCAACCCGACTGCTGATCATCGACGATGATGAATTCTTCTGCCAGGTCACGGCGCGCGCCATGACGCGCCGCGGCTATGAAGTGGAAGTGGCCCGTGATGAAGCCCAGGCACTCAGTGTGGCACGCAGCCACCGCCCGGAGCTGATCACCTTGGACCTGAAGCTGGAGCAGAGCTCCGGCCTCAAGCTGCTGCCCGAGCTGATCGCCCTGCTGCCTGACACGCGTATCGTGGTGCTGACCGGGTATTCCAGCATCGCCACCGCGGTGGAAGCCATCAAGCTCGGCGCGGTCAACTACCTGTGCAAGCCCGCCGACGCCGACGAGATTCTCAACGCCTTCAACCGCGAGGGCGGCGACCCTGCCGCCGAGATCTCCGACAACCCGCCGTCGGTCAACCGCCTGACTTGGGAGCACATTCAGAAGGTGCTCAACGAGCACGATGGCAACATCTCCTCCACCGCCCGCGCCCTGGGCATGCACCGCCGTACCCTGCAACGCAAGCTACAGAAGCGCCCGGTCAAGCGCTGAGACCGTGCCGCTGGCCTAGTCTGCGCCAAGGCGACACTTTGCTGTCGGCCAAGCAAAAGCCCTCACCATCCTCGCTCGCAAGCGCGAATCGATGGTGAGGGCTTGGTGTCTCTGCACTGTCTGGAATGAGCCGTTGCTCAAGGGTACGCCGTTACTGCGCCGTCCACCCCAGGTCCATGTTGAAGCTGGAGCCGGTCACCGAGCCTGCCTTGTCGGAGGCCAGCCACACCGCCATGTCCGCCACTTCGGAGGGATCGATCATGTGCTTGATCGCCGCGCCCTTGAGCATGATCTTCTCGATCACTTCATCTTCGGGCATGTCATTGAGCTTGGCCTGCTCGGCGATCTGCTTGTCGACCAGCGGCGTGCGCACATAGGCCGGGCAGATGGCATTGGCGGTAATGCCGCTTTCGCCCCCTTCCAGCGCAGCGGTTCTGGTCAGCCCCATCAAGCCGTGCTTGGCGCTGACGTAGGCCGCCTTGCCCGGCGACGCGACATGGGCATGGATGGACGCCATGTTGACGATACGGCCATACCCATTCTTCTCCATGTGCGGCCAGGCCGCCTGGATCAGCGTGAATGGCGCACTCAGCATCAAGGCGATGATCTGATTCCACTTGGCTTCGGGGAAGTCCTTGATGCGCTCGACATGCTGGATGCCGGCATTGTTGACCAGAATATCGAGACGCCCGAAACGGGACACGGCTTCATCCACCGCCGCGCGACACTGCTCGGCATCCGTCAGGTCGGCCTTGAAGAAGGCAGCCCCTGCCTTGTCGGCGACTTCTGCCCCCTCATCACTGAAATCGACCGCCAGCACCTGATGCCCGGCATCGCACATCGCCTGCATGATGGCGGCGCCGATACCACTGGCGGTGCCGGTCACCAGTGCAACACGGACAGGGGAAGACTGTTGTTCACTCATGCGAATCTCCTGACAGAGGGGAATGTCATGCTGCTCTGCAACATATAATGAAGATAGCGCTAATCTAGCCGTCTTTGCCACCCGACCATCGCCGAGTTGCACTCCCCGCTGGCATTATCGGGCGCCAGCCAGCATCACAGCCGCATGATGCATTCGGCGCAATCATTGGCCTCCACTGACGCAACCCGGCGGACACGCACTATTCACGACGAGAAGCGAACCTGCTACGACGGGAAGCGAACCTGCACCAGCAGCCCCGGGGCCTGCGGCGTTCCCAAGGGGCTCTCCTTCAGCGCCAGCGCTGCGCCTAGACGTTCGGCGAGCTCGCGCACGATGGAAAGGCCCAGCCCGGAACCTTGAGTCTTCTGGCCGGCCAGACGCACGAAGCGTTCAAAGACGCGCTCGCGTTCACGCAGCGGGATTCCGGGGCCCGTATCGGCCACTTCCATGCGCCATCCAGCGTCGTCGCGGCGGATATCCAGATGCACCTCTCCGCCTTCTGGCGTATAGCGCAGCGCATTGTCGAGCAGATTGCGCAGCAGCACGTAGAGGCCGTTCTCATGACTGACCAGCTGCGCGCCGGGTGCAACCTCGACATGCAGCTTGATGCCTCGCTGGCGTGCCATGGGGCCCAGGTCCCGCGCCAGCTCATGGGTCAGCTGGGCGAGATCGACCGGACGACGCGGTGCCTCTGCCCCGCTTTCCAGTCGTGACAGGGTCAACAGCTGCTCCACTACCCGCGTCATGCGATTGACGCCATCCACGATCATGCGTGCCGAGCGCCGCGAGGCCTCATCCCTGGCATCGGCCTCCAGGTTCTGGGCATGCACCTTGATGCCCGCCAGGGGAGTCCGCAATTCGTGGGCGGCATTGGCCGTGAAGCGCCGCTCCTTGTCCAGGGTGTCCGCCAGGCGCGCCAGCAGCCCATTGAGGGCATCCACCATGCCGCGTATCTCGTCCGGCGCCTCGCTGGCATCCAGCGGCTCGAGGTACCCGGGTTGACGGGCCGTGATCTGATGACTGATGCGCAAGACGGGACGAAACCCCCGCGAGACCGCCACACCGATCAGCAAGGCGATCACGAGCAGCCCGACCACCAGCGCCAACACGTTGTGCAATGCAATCTGGCCGGTCAGTTCATCGCGCACATCTTCACGCTGGGCCGCCGTGACCCAGATGCCACTCTCGGGGAAATACAGCGTGAAGGTGAACCAGTCATGGTGATTGTCGTGCTGCCTGCCATAGCCGGGCACCGGCAGGTAATCGAGCACCACGGAGCGTGAAGAGAGGCCAAGCAACGGCTGGCCCAGCGCATCCCACATCTGGAAGATCAGCTTGTCTTCATAGACATGTCCCAGCGGGGATTTCTCATGGCCATCGGCAAAGCTCAAGGAGGGCGGACGCAGGCTGAACTGGCCCGATGTCATCTGCTGCAACGTTTCCTGACGCTCGACCGGTGTCAACGAGGCGAGTCGGGACTGATAGAGTCGCCCCAGCATGCGTGCATTCTGGGCCAGCTCAGCATCGAACAGCTCATCAATCTGCTCGCGGGAATCGAAGTAACTCCAGGCAGCGGCCGTCCCCAGCACGACCACGACGCCACCGATGAGGTTGCGCCGCAGGAAACTGCGGATGGATTTCACGTGAGTTCCCCCAGCCGATAGCCCACACCGCGCACAGTCTTGACCACCCCGGTGCCGAACTTGCGGCGCAGATGGTGCACATGTACCTCGATGACATTGCTTTCGACATCGCCATCCCAGCCATAGAGCTGCTCGACGAGCTGATCCCGGCTGAAGACACGACTGGGGTGCAGCAGCAGGAACTCCAGCAGATCAAACTCGCGCCGCCCCAGGCCGACCTCACTACCGGAGAGCGTGACAGTGCGGCCAGACTGATCAATGCGCAACGGCCCCAGCTGCAGGCAACCGCTGGCCTGCCCGGCATGGCGCCTCACCAACGCACGCAGACGCGCTACCAGCTCGGCAATGTCGAACGGCTTGACCAGATAGTCATCCGCGCCGCCGTCCAGACCACGTACCCGGTCGCTGATGTCGTCACGCGCCGTCAGGATCAATACCGGCAACGTCTGGCCCTGACGGCGCAAGTGACTCAAGACCTGCAGACCGTCGAGATCCGGCAGGCCAAGGTCCAGCACCAGCACATCAAAGGGCGAATGCTTGAGCGTGGCGGCAACGTTGGCGCCCTCCTTCAACCATTCAGTGCTCATGCCTTCGCGGCGCAGGGTATGGCTGACCCCCTCGCCCAACAACGGATCATCTTCGACGAGCAGAACTCGCATCTGGACTCCTTGAAATCGTTCTGATTCTGCCATGTCATATCAGGACATGAGACAAGACGTCCGCCACCGAAAGGTGACGGACGTCGGAAGCATACTGCGGGCGGTGTCGACAGATCAGCCAGCCATCACACACCACTGCGTGCGCGACGCCCCTGGTGCCGAGCATGGCGCCACCTGGCCAGACGCGCCGTCAGCAGCATCCTCTGCTCGCGCAGCCCGAGCGCGCCACGCTCCAGCATGCGGCGCGGCCCGCCGATGACACGCCGCAGCGCCTCACCCGCCATCAGCCAGCCATACGCGAGCGGGTGCCTGGCTCGCGCCAGCCGCAGTCGGAAGATCAGCTTGCGCGCCTGACGCGCCACACTGACAGGATGATTGCCCTGATGACGCGCCAGGCGCATCAACAGAGGGTCCTCTTCACCGGTGATCAGCGCCGGGGTATGCAAACGGATACGTGAGTGTTTGGTTGTCGGCAGCGGAACGAAAAAGTCGCCGTCTGCCTGCACGATCAGCTCCAGCAGCGGGCGTCGGCCATCCGCCGAGCCATGCAGCCCAAGACACTCCAGTACCTTCGCGCGCACCTCGGCCGGCCACCCCCCAAGCTCGAGCACATGCCAGGCGCGGCCACTCTCCAGATGCCAGCGGCCATCGCCCGGCAGGCTCAGCAAGGTATCGGGGCGCTCCGAAGTCGGGATGTTGCGCAGCTGCGTGCATAGCGCGTCACCCCTCACATCTGCGTGCGTCAGTGACAGGCGGCGGTGTTGCTGGCCACTCGGGGTGGGCAACAACCTGCACAGCAAGGCAAGGTCATCCCCCTCTCGCTCGACCAGAATCAATGCAGCCCCTGCCGCCGCCAGCTGCCAACAGAGTTCTCGACAACTGGAGGCCATCGGCGCCTCGACCAGTACACGATGCCCGGCAAGGCCAGCGGGCTTGAGCTTTGCAGCGGTGTGGGTAAGACCAATGCGGGCAAGACCAGTGCGTTCAAGAACTGTGCGTGCAAGAGAAGTGAACATGAGGGCTTTCCTTGGGTCGAGGCATTGCCAGACACAGAGGCGCGAGTGGATGCCACGCCTTGTGGACCTGCATAGGAGCATGATCGATCAGCTCACTGACAGACATGTGGCAACGAGGTGACATCTCCACAAGACGTGCTGGCGATTGCCATGGCCAACACGCAAGCGCTGAGCTGAACCATGGAGTGATCACCAGCATGAATGGCTGCGCTTAACGCAAACTTAAGCTCTCACAAGACGATGCCACGATAACGCTGGCCTTCCTGCTTCTTGCTCGCCGCTTGCTCACCTCCAGCTCGACTCTCCACCAATGCACCTCATGCTCAGAAGCCGAACAGCCTGACGATAGGCGGCACGATGAAGGCGGTCAGCAGACCGGTCAGCCCCATCGACATGCCAGCGAAGGCGCCCGCCAGCGTGCTCACCGACGAGAAGCAGAAGGCAGTACCGATACCATGCGCTGACAAGCCCATGGTGAAGCCCTTGACGGTATCGTCTCGCGCCCCTGCCAGTCGCATGACAACGGGGCCTACCACACAACCCAGGGTGCCGGTCAGCAGTACCAGCCCTGCCGTCAGCGAGGGAATACCGCCCAGTTTTTCGGCGATCCCCATCGCGATCGGCGATGTGACGGATTTAGGCGCCAGGCTCAAGGCCACCTGGGTATGTGCCCCCAGTGCCAGCGCCAGACCCAGGGTGGTGGTCACGGCAGTGACGATGCCGACGCAACAGGCTGTCAGCAGTGGCCACAGCATCTGCTTGACCCGATCGAGATGATCAAACAGCGGTACCGCCAGCGCGACGGTGGCTGGCCCGAGCAGGAAGTGGATGAACTGGGCCCCTTCGAAGTAGGTGGGATAGTCGGTGTCCGTCAGCCACAGAAACCCGATGATCAGCGCGATGGAGACCAGTACCGGATGCGCCAGCGATGCGCCCCGGGCCAGACGATTGATCGCCGTCGCCAGCAGAAAGGCCACCAGCGTCAACAGCAGATGCAGCAACGGAGAAGCGCTCAGGTACACCCACAGGGCGTCCAGCGGGGCCAGATTCATGAGGACACCTCATCGGCGCTGGGTGACTTGCCCCCTGCTCCACTCGGTGTCGTAGAACCTCGATCGATCAAGCGCTGCAACAGCCACGCCGTGACGAACTGGGTAGCCGCGATCGACGCGACCAGCGTGATGGCGATGGCGGTGAGATCGCGTGCGATGAGCTCGAAATGGACCATCACGCCAACGCCCGCAGGCACGAACAGCAGCGACAGATGCGAGAGCAGGCCATTGCTGGCAAGCCTGAGACTGGCAGGCACACGTTCCCTCAGCAGCGCACGGGCCAGCTGACGTTGACCGAGGTCTCGACCCGCATTCTCGTCAACACGCAGCACTCCTTCCCCCTCTCTGTCCGGGGCAGGCAGCAACCGTTTGCGCAGCCGCCCTCGCAACATCAACCCCAGCAGCAGGAACAACATTCCCAGTACCGGCCCCGGCACCGGAAGCAGCAATGCACGCCCCGTCACCTCGCCGAGAAACTGGCAAAGCAGCAGGATGCAGAACCCCTTGATCAACGCCATTTCCTTACAGACTCCTCTTGACCGTGTCAGCCCGTCAGGCCGCCATGCTGACAATTATGTCACAGCCATCCCTGACGCCCTTGCCTCTCCCTTCCGGCATCCTCATGACCCCCGGCGCCCTTGCTGCTCTCAGTGCTCTCAACTCCCAACAACGGTGAGGCAACGCTTTACTGTGATAGTCTGCGATCATGATCCCCCATCACCGTTACAGACAGGGAAGGCTGCGACACGATGCCAGATTCTCTCGGGCTTGATACATCCATTATTCCCAATTGGATCAAGACATTGCGGCATGAAGAGGATCATCAGGCCCTGATGATCCTTGAACTGGCTGCCGACCTGGCTGGCGCTCCCATTGCGATGATCAACCTGCGTGATGGCGAGCAGCTCAAGCGCTGGTTGAGTCTGGACGACAACGTGCACGAGTCCGTCCCCATCAACGATGCGCTGTGTGGCGCAGCGGTACTGCAAGCCAGTCCCCTCATCACGTGTGACGCCCGTCGACAACCGGAACTCGCCGGTTGCAGTTCGGTTCTTGCCGACGGCATTCGTTATTACATCGGCCTGCCCCTCAAGGCAGACAATGGCGAGATAATCGGCTGCATGAGCCTGGCGGACGCTGAGCCGCGGCAACAATTGCCCAGCCCGGACGTCCTCGTCCGGCTGGACAAGCTCGCGAGCCTGGCAACCGAGGCGCTGAAACGCCAGGTCAATCAAAGCTACCTCAATGCAGAGTTCGCAGACAGTCAGTCGCGCGCCAGCTGGATATTGCGCAGCATTTCCGATGGCATCATCGAATGGAAAACAGGCAACGAGAGATTGACCATCTCTACCCGTCTGGAAAACCAGTTGGGGTATGAAGCCGGCACACTCGACACCGCACTCGAGGCGTTGCATGAGAGAGTCGCGCCCGACATGCGTGACGACTTCAAGGCCTTGATCAACGCCAAGCGACTGAGCGGGACACCTTTCAATTGCGAGTTGCTGATCCGCACCCAGCAGGGAGATCATCGCTGGTTTGAGCTGCGCGCTCAATTCGAGGTCAGAAACGGCGCGCCCTACCGCTTCATCGGCTCATTGCTGGATATCCATCAGCAGCATCTGGCCAAGGATGCCCAGGCCGACAAGCTGCGCCGCTATGAACGTCAGCAAGCGGCCTTGATCGAGCTCGGCAACACCCGCCACGATGAGAACGCACAGCTCGACAGCCTGCTGCCGTGGTTATGTGAGCAAGTCGCCAAGGGCCTGCAGATACGCAAGGTAAGCTTCTGGTACATGAATGAAGACCGCGACTGCCTGTCGCTGGCCCATGTCCATGATGCGTGGGTCCCCCCGCCGCACGATGCCACGCATGGCACTGTTCCCACTCGCCTTACCCGCACCCAGAACCGGGTCTATTTCGAGGCTCTGGATGCCGGGCATGCGCTCGCCCTGGCCGATGTGACCAAGGCCAATCAGGAATTGCTGTTTGATGGCACCTTCCGCTGCAGCGTGAAGGCCATCATCGACAGCCCGATCCGTGTGGCGGGCCAGGTGGTGGCCGTCATCTGCTGTACGGAAAGCAATGCCCCGCGCGAGTGGGCAGATGATGAGCAGGCGTTTCTGGCTTCGGTGGCGGATCACGTCTCACAGCTCATGACCGAATTCGAGCAACAGGCCTCTCAGAAACGCCTGCGTGCCAGCGAGCGACGCTACCGCGCCACCTTCGAGCACTCCGCTGTCGGCATGGCGCACCTGAGCACCAGTGGCCAGCTGTTGCGCGTCAATCAACGACTCGAGAGCATCCTGGGCTACACCGCCGCCACCTTGTCGCAGAGTGTGATACGCGAACTGATCGAGCCGGAAGACCTGGAAAGTTTCCTGCAGCAACATCAGGCGCTGATCGAGCAGCGCAAGGATTTTTTTACCCAGCAATGTCGCTTCATTCACGCCTCCGGCAACTCGGTGCATGCAGAGATCAGTGTCTCTGCGGTCGAGGCGACGCCAGACCAGGATGGCTATACCCTGCTGGCGCTGATCGACAATACGCTCAATCACACCATGTCGCAGCGCATGGCTCACGAGGCCAATCACGACAGCCTGACGGGCTTGCTCAATCGCGGCGCCTTCAAGCGTGAACTGACGACACTTTGCGATGATGCGCGCGCCACCGGCGCACTGCATTGTCTCGCCTACATCGATCTGGACCAGTTCAAGGTGGTCAATGACACCTGCGGCCACTCGGCCGGCGATGCGCTATTGATCCAGCTGGTCGACGTGATTGCCGCCGGCTTGCGCAAGCAGGATCGTCTCGCACGCCTGGGAGGGGATGAATTCGGCTTGCTGATGCCCGACATGTCGCTGGACGCCGCCGAGGCGCTGCTCGAAGAGATGCGCCAGTCCGTCACCAACTTCCGATTCATGTGGGAAGACAAGCTGTTTACCATCAGTACCAGCATTGGCCTGGTGAGCATCGACAGCAATCACAATGACCCGCACCAGCTGCTGAGTGCTGCCGACGCTGCCTGCTATGAAGCCAAGGATGCCGGGCGCAACCGCATTCATCGCCACAGTGAATCCGGTGACGAGGTAGCTCGGCGCATGCAGGAAATGCACTGGCTGACAGAAATCACCGCGGCCATCGAAGAACAGCGCCTGGTGCTTTACCAACAGCCGATTGTCAGCACCCTCGCCACTGCACAAGCTGACAACGCAGAGCCTGGCAACGACCCGCACTGCGAGCCGCTCAGCGAGCTACATTACGAAGTGCTGGTGCGCTTGAAAGGCCGAGACGGCACCATCATTGCGCCGGGCGCCTTCCTGCCTGCGGCGGAGCGTTATGGCCTGTCGGCCGCCATCGATGAACATGTCATTCGCCAGTACCTGAGCTGGCTCGCAGCGCACCCTGCGCATGCCCAGCGACTTACCATGGTGTCGCTCAATCTCTCCGGGCACTCCATCAGCAGTCCGAGCTTCCGCGACCTGCTGGTCACGCTGGTCCGCGATAGTGGCATCCCGGGTGACAAGCTGTGTTTCGAGATCACCGAATCCGTCGCCATCACGCGGCTGGGCGACGCTCGCGCCTTCTTCGAGGCACTCGGCGCACTCGGCTGTTCCTTCGCGCTGGATGACTTCGGGAGTGGCGTGTCGTCCTTCGGCTACCTGAAAAACCTGCCCGTCGACTTCCTGAAGATCGATGGCGCCTTCATTCGCGACATGGACACCAACCGCGTCTCCTACTCCATCGCCCGCGCCATTGCCGAAGTCGCACGTGAAATGGGTATGAAAACCGTGGCGGAATTCGTGGGGAGTGCACAAGTGCTCGCCTCCGTCACCAGTATCGGTGCCGACTATGTACAGGGCTACGCGCTTGGCATGCCGGAGCCACTCGAGACAATCGCCATACTACCCAATACCGATGATGCCCACAGCAAGGGGCATACTGAAGGCAAAGTCTCCAGCACAATCTCACGGGGCAATGACACTCGCGTGGTGGAGCCTTCTCCTAAAGTTTACTGAGACA
The DNA here is from genome assembly GCF_001306765.1 of Cobetia sp. UCD-24C. Taxonomy (NCBI): domain Bacteria; kingdom Pseudomonadati; phylum Pseudomonadota; class Gammaproteobacteria; order Oceanospirillales; family Halomonadaceae; genus Cobetia; species Cobetia sp. UCD-24C. The sequence goes on from NZ_LJTD01000012.1 coordinate 118,540, forward strand.
AGGGCTTGCTGAATCAGAGGCTCGGGCTTGCTGAGTCAAGGCGGAGCACGCCATAGAGCAGAGAAGCGGCATTTCTCAAAACCACACACTACCCTTTCTCCAGAACCAGACCAGAGAAGCCCAGCCTCTGAGCGGCGAACGCCACTCGGGGGCTGGGCTTCTTTTCCCTTTCAGGGTGCAAGATGCAAGAAGAGTAGCGGTGTCAGAAACCGGATTCGCGACGCCAGACCCCGACCACTTCACGCCAGGTTCGGCTCAACAGGCTGCGCGGCTCAGTCTCGACATTGACCATGCCGCGCCGGCCAGGCATCGAGAGTGCCAGGGCCTGTGAGAAGTCCACTGGCTCAAGCGTGACCCGATAAAGGCTGCGCATCAGTTCCAGCTGCCCTTCCTCGCCCTCGCGAACCTTTAACTCCCCACCGTAGGGCGAGGCCATTTCCGGCTGTTCAAGCACCGCAACTGCCTGAGGCTCGACGCTGACCACACGCATTTCCAGCGGCTTACCTACCGGCGCCAGCGGATAGAACCAGGCAGTGGCACCTTCATCGACGCGCAGCACCTCTTCCTCTTCCACCCAGGCCGTCAGGGTCACCTGCCGGGGATTGCGCAGCGTCATCACCCACTCCCCTTCACCGACCCAGCCTCCTTCTCGCAAGGCAGGGTTGAGCGAGTGCACCTTGCCGGCGAATGCCGCCTCCAGCTGACCGGTCGCCTGCTCGGCTTGCAGCGCGCTGACCCGTTGGCGCTGCACGTCAAGATCGGCCTGCACCACTGGGCTATCCTGCAACAACCTGCGATCCAGACCACTGGCGGAGCGACGCCAGTCAAGCTGCTCCACGCGACGCTCGGCACTGGCAAGCCGCTGGGCGACTTCCGGGTCACTGATGGTCGCCAGCGCTTGACCGGCGCTCACCTCGTCACCTTGGGCGACATCGAGACTCAGTCGGCCACCGAAGGGCGCTTCGAGACGAGCCGAGGGTTGCTCCAACCACCCCGGCAGGCGCAGCTCGCTCTGCCAGGGCCAGACCAGCAAGGCCCCCAGCGCCACGATGATCATCCCGGTACGCAACAGAGCCAGATTGGCGCGCGGCTTGCGACCTTCACTGAACCAGCGCCGAATTTCATTCACGATTGGCCGCATGATGAAGTACCAGATCTCGACGGCGAACAGCACGATGCCGAGAAGCTTGAAGAAGAAGTGATAGACCGCCAGGGCGATCCCGAGAAACAGCAACAGGCGATACACCCAGACGCCGACCGCGAACAGCACAAGGGCACGCTGCGGACGCTCAGGCGGCGCTTCCTTGAAGGCGAACAGCCATTCACGCAGCTGCCAACGCGCCAGCGCCTGGGAACGCGGTTCAAGGTTGGGCTGCCGCCAGGCATCCGACAGCAGGTAATAGCCATCGAAACGCATCAGAGGGTTGAAGTTGACCAGCGCCGACATGATCCAGGTCGTCGTCGCCAGCCAGAAACACAGGGTGCGCGGCAGACCTTCCGGCAACAGATGCCAGCACAGCAAGGCCAGTACCGCGATCGAGAGCTCGACCGCGACACCCGCGATATCGACGCCAACTCTGTCCCGGGCCTCGGTGAGTCGCCAGGCATCACTGGTATCGGTGTAGAGCACCGGCCAGCCGACGATGAAGGCCACCCCGATGGTCGGGACGCGCGCGCCCTTGGCCTTGGCAACGAAGGCGTGCCCCAGCTCATGCAGTATCTTGACAAAGACCAGCGCCAGCCCCAGCGTCAGCCAGCCGCCGACAGCGCCCAGTGCCGCGAAGCTCGCGATGAAGGTATCCAGCTGGCGTACCGTCAGCCAAAGGCCCACCAGAAACATGACCGCCAGGCTCCAGAAGAAGCCCCGGCTACCCAGCCAGCGTACCTTGTTGACGTGCCGGCTCAGCCAGCGATCCGGATTGGCCAGCGGAATGCGCACGAAGAGATAGTGATGCATCAACCACTTGAGCCCGGTGGGGCGCGACTCAAGACGGCGTTGGTAGCGCTCCTGCTGACCGGGATCCCCGCGCACCAGATCATGCTGACGCAGAAATTCCGACAAGGCGCGCAACTGCTCACCAGGCACTTCACGACCGAGACTGGCACTCGCCTGTTTGGCGGCTGCCGCTTCCTGACCACCGCGAATGAAGGGCAGCAACTCGATGGCGGCCTCGCCCAGTCGATAGAAGCGCTGGGCGACCGGGTCATGCAGCAACCAGCGCCGCTTGCCATCGCGATCCTGCTCGACGGGGTGCAACTTGAGGTCTTCGCGCAGCACGGCCAACGGGGGAGTCTGTGAGATCATGCCTTACCACCCGGTCCAGCTGCGCAGCGTGGCCCACGGGCGACGGAACAGGTAATAACCCAGCGTGACCTGTTCCCCCTCTACCTTGGCCGTACCCCGCCAGCCGACGCGCGGCAGGTTCTCGGTATCGCTCAACACGGCGTGCGCGCGGTAGGCGAGCTCGCCATCCGGCGCCAGCTCGGCCCGATAATTGACGTGCGTCAGCCGTGCTTCACGAACCTGGGAAGGGTCCACATTCAAGAACAACGAGACCTCGGCGCCTTCCGGCAGCGGGATGTTGTCGGCACTCGGCAGCCAGATTTCCACCTCGGCGCCCCGAGTGTCGGCCACTTCCAGCAGACGCTCGCCAAGCCTGACCGGTCGGCCTGCCCAATCGCTGGTATCGCCGAGGATCGCGACACCCTCACGCGGTGCTTCGACGCGCACACGCGTCAGCTGTGTTTCAAGGAAATCGACGTCGGCGCGCGCCTGGTCCACCAGCGCCCTCAACAGCGGCACCTCGGCACTGGCCTCACGCTCGGTAAAGGAGCGCTGCCGGGCACGCGCATATTCCGCCTGTGCCACCGCCAGAGCTTGGTTGGCTTCGGCCAGCCGCCCCTTGAGCTCGGCATCATCGAGACTCGCCAGCAACTGGCCCTTCTCCACCACCTGATTGGGCGCCACGGACAAGTCCTTGAGCACGCCATCCAGGGGCGAGCGGATGATACTGCTGACCTCCGGCACCACTTCCGCCTGCCCCAGCACGGAAAGGCGTACCGGCACCAACATCAGCAGACCGATCACCACCAAGGCCGCGCCCCACAGCAGGCGCTTGCCCACCGGCTGGCGCCTGCGACCCGAATGACGTGCCAGCACATTCTCGGCACCTTGCACCCAATGGGTCAGCAGGCGTTGTTCGGCTTCATTCCAGGGTTTTTCGCGCAACAACAGCAAGCCACCCTCGATACGGCCTCGCCATACCATGGGCACCCAGAGTCCTTCACGTGGCCAATACTCACTCCAGTCTTCGGCAAGAGACGCATCAAGTTCCTTGAGACGCTCCGGCGTCAGTGACATGACCTGCTCGGGCTTGGCCGCCCGGGAGTCACCTGCCTTGTCGGAAACGACCTGACGATCGAGATCAAACGCCTTGATGACACGCCTTGCCCAGTGCAGATAGGGGCTCTGCTGCTCGACATCGGTGGCGCCGGAATGTGACGAGAGCTTGCCATTGCTGACCAGCAACATCTGACGCGCGGGAAAGAGGTAGCCTGTGTCATTGACCAGCACATACTCGGCTTCCTTGCGCCCCTTGGCGCTCATCAAACGCTTCTGCAAGGTGATGAGGCCCGCCAGGCGATCTGTCGTGACATTGCCTGGCATTTCGACCCGCCGATTCATTGTGCCGCCTCTCCACTATCCACATCCTCGAGGGTGGAAGGACTCAGAGAGGGGAAACGGACCTCGCCACTCATGCCGGGCTTGATGCCGCCATCCGGCTTTGCATCCGGCCGCGCGATCACCTTGAGGGTCTGGCTGACCGGGTCGATGTTGTCGACGACGCGCACGATCTTGCCGGCAAGTTCCGCCCCCGTGGCATCTGCGGTGAAGGTCATCGGGGTGTCCGCGCCGACCTGCCCCAGCCACATGGCGGGAATGACGGCCTCGATCTCGAGCTCGTCGGAACTCACCAGCTCCAGCATCGGCTCGCCATTGGAGACGAACTGATGAGGATTGACCGCACGCGAGACCACTTCCGCATCGAAGGGCGCCGTGATGGTGCAATCGCTGAGATAGACATCCGACAGCTTGACCGAGGAACTGGCCTCATTGACCGCCGCTCGCGACAGATCCACGTCCAGCTGGCTGACATTGTCATAGCGCGCCAGCTGCTTGTTGACCTTGTACTGGGAGCTTGCACCGGACAGACGCGCACTCGCGACTGCCCGCTCCGCCTTCAGCGAACGGCAATCGAAGCGCACCAGCACATCGCCCTTGTTGACCTCTTCCCCGACACGCCGATTGACTTCCAGCAGGCGCCCCGACAGGGGCGCCGCCAGAATGGTGGAATTGACAGCACTGACCTGACCGCGAACGGTCGGTTGATCCGCCCCGTGCGCGACATTCATCAGCCCGGGCAGCATGGCTACCAGCAGGGTCCCCCCCAACCTCGCCATGCGGCGATTGATACCTTTACCAGCGATCATCATCGTCAGCATCCCTGTTGAAATATGGCGGGAGGCTAGCTTACAGACTGGCCTGACCGTCCTGTGCTTGGGTTGTCTCGGACTGGGCTTCCAGCCAGAGTGCCGGGTCCTGCAATGGCAGGCTGCCGCCAGACCACTGACGGAAGGAGGCATCCAGGTTGCTGGCCAGCGTATCGACGTCGTAACGCTGATAATCCTCGGGGACCGGATTGAAGCCCAGGCTGAACAGGAAGCCACCATAGGCGTCCTGTGCATCGGCGTAGGCCAATGAATTGCTCAGCACGGAGTTCAATGCCTTGGCCTGGTTGAGCAGGGATTGCGTCCCCGAGATCGCACGGCTTGCCCGCGCCTGCTTGCTGAAGTCCGCGATCTGCTCATCCAATGCCTGGAAGCGCTGTGCGATCGCCAGGCTATCCAATGAGTTGTGGTACTGCTGCCAGCCCAGATTCACTCGTGCCAGCGTCGCCATGTTGCTGGCGAGACGACGCGCTTCGACCATCTGGTCACGCGCCTCGTTCTGAGCCTTGATCTCATCGATCGCGAACAGACGGAAGATATTCCAGCTGACTCGCACACCCGCCTGTGCCCAGGTGTCATTGTAGAGGTAGCTGTTGCTGTCGTAATTGGCGCTGTAGGAAAATTCCAGCCCCGGCAACAGTCGCACCATGCTCTTGCGCGCTTCACGTTGCGCGATGCGCGCATTGTAGAGCTGACCGACGTATTCCCCGCTGTTGGCCAGCGCGACGCGCTCCAGCACATCCAGATCATTGGAAGGTAACGGAGGAAGTTCCGGCAACTCACTCGGCGCCTGCAAGGGGATCTCGACATTGGGGGCCTGATTGATCAGGCTCGCCAGTTCGATCTGGGAGGTCTCGACGGAACGCTGCAAGCTCTTGAGATTGCGCATGATGGAGAGCAGCTGTCGCTGCTCCTGCAGGACATCCAACGGTGCCCGCAGTCGTTCGCGCTGGATCTGATCCAGCTGCGCGAGCGCCTTTTCGGTGTCTATCAGCAAGGCATCGATGCGCGGCTTCAACTTCTGCGTCACCGCAGCCTTCCAATAGGCGCTGCGCGTCTGCTGAAGCAGCTTGGCCATGATGTCACGCCGGGCGTTCTTGACGATCAGGAAGCGGTCCGCCTCCTGCTTGGCCTTCAGGTAGCTGACACCGAAATCCAGCACGTTCCAGGAAAGACGCAGATCGGCATCGGTGCGGTCCTTGTCGACAGAGGTCGACTGGGCAAGGCTCTGCACGCCGGTACGCACGTTCTCGCTCGAGGAGGCATCTTCATTGTTACGGCTGGTGAAACCGGCATTTGCCGCCAATACCGGCAGCATGTCCATCTTGGCCAGATTGAAGCTCTGCTCGGCCAACGCCTGCTCCATCAGCTTGACACGATTGTCGAGGTTGTACTTCAGCGCGCGCGCCATTGCATGGTTCAGATCCAGCGGCTCGGTGATGGCCGGCGTCATCTGCTCGAAGAGCACCTCATCGCTCTGGATGGCGGTCGCGATATCCTGACGATCCAGAGGCTCAGGTTGCACGGTGCCGCATGCCGACAAGGCAATGCCCGCGGCGCTGATGGCAACCATCGTCGCCAGAGTCTTGAGACGACCCCGCCCGCGTGATTCAGGCAACGCCCGGGCGGTTTCCGTTTTTTCGTTTCCCGTCATGATATCGCCTCGTTCCCTTGCTCTTGTTCACCCGCCCCTTGGTATGGGGCAGGCGGACACCTTGAATTGAATAAGCTCACTTTCGCGCTATCGAGAGCTCGTTGCGGTTTATTCTGTTAACGATAATCAAGAGATTTCTGAATCATCGCTCAACAACGCCATCAAATCGGCAAGCACATCGGCATGGTCGTGACTGAACCCGTCACGTCCGGCCACCTTGAGCATCTCGGAGAGTGGCACAGCACCGAGTGCCGCGGTCTCTTCTTCAGCCGCCTGCTCTTGCTCGGTGGCCTCGCCCTGCTCATCGCCTTCGCCCTGTTCGCCTCCCTCGCCTTCAATTGCGGGAGCCGCATCAGATGACGGCGCCGTTTCGTTGCCATCGAAGAAGACTTCGCTTTCCTGTTCATCTTCCTGTTCAGGGGTGAGGTAGATGACGAAAGTGGTGCTCGCTTCGTTTCCGGATTCGTCACGACCGATCACCTTGACGTCGATGCGCTCGACGCCCAGGGACAAGGCCAGTGCACGATTGACGCGATAGGTGAGCGAATCGCTGTCGAAGACCACATAATCCGGCAGCGGGCTGCCATCGGTACGGGTCGACTCAACCTTGATCTCTTCATTGTTGGTGCTTTCAAATGCGCCCGCCGGCAGTGAGAATTCATAGACAGCCTCGTTTGCCACCACGTCTCGCAGGATGATGGTCAACTGAACCGGCTGAATGCTCGGGATATCCAGCAAGGTGGAATCGCTGAGCGGTTGGAAAAGCTCCTCATCACCTTCCGGGAGGAAGCCTGCTTCGCCCTCATCAGATCCAGCATTTGCTCCGCCCGCCGGGGAACCATTACCAGAGGAGCCTTCGACTGGCGTCACCGGCACCACGGGTTCCGGAACAACGTTGTCGCTGAGACCAGCCACCCGGATCGTCAACTCACCGACTGCCGTGCCCCCTTCTCCATCACTGACCACGAAGCTGAAGTCATCCGTCACCTGCTGACCATCGTCTAGGGACTGGACGGCATCACTGCCGTTGTCCAGCACATAGTTCCAGGTGCCATCAGCAGCGATGATCAACTGACCGTAAGTGCCCTGGATCACGGTGTCGCTGTCAGCGACGGCCTGACCATTGACGCTCGCAATGAGCAGTGAATCGCCATCGCCATCGACAGTCACTGGTTCGCCATCAGCATCGACCAGCAGGCTGCCCTCAGCTGTCGTCACTCCGTCCTCGGAGACGTCCGCGCTCTGATCCAGTGCCTGCGGCGCCGGATTCCCTACCTCGAAGGTGAAGGTCGTGGTGACATCCAAGCCATTCTCATCGGTGCCCGTCAGCGTGACGGTGTAGATGCCGTCGTTGTTGTCACCGCCGGTGGAGGCATCCGGGGACAGCGTGCCGCTGATCTCGCCGGTGGTCGGGTCAATCACCAGGCCGTCCGGCAGATTGTCGACGCTGTAGGTCAGCTCCGCACCCTCGTCGACATCAGTGAAGGCATCGGCAATGGTGAACGGTGTGATCGCGTCGCCGTCATTGGCAGTCTGATCGGCCGGCTGCGCCCCATCGACCAGCACCGGCGCATCATTGGTACCGTTGATGGTAACGGTGAGTAGTGCCGTGTCGGTGCCGCCCTGACCATCGGAGATCTCGTAGGTGAAGGTCTCGGTGACCACCTCGCCTTCAGCCAGCGCCTGTACCGCTGCGTTGCTGTTGTCCAGCGCGTAGGTGTAGCTGCCGTCTTCGGCAATGGTGACGCTGCCGTAGGTGCCGGTGACCGGCGTACCCGCGGCTGTGTCAGTCCCGGCATTGGCGCCAGCACCGATGCCACTGACGATCAGCGCATCCGTGTCGTTGCCGCCATCGGTGTCGGTATCGGGCTGCGCATCACTGAGCACGTTGCCAGTCGTGGTGCTGGTATCGCTGGTGGCGATGCCCTCATCCAACTCGGCAGTGTTGTCGAAGGCCTCGGGTGCGACGTTGGCGACAAAGAAGTTCAACGTGACGTCAGCCGATTGGCCTTGTTCATCCGTGGCTGTCACGGTCACGGTGTAGCGACCGTCCGTCGTGGTGTTACCTGACTGAGAGGCATCGTCGGCAAGTGTGCCGCTGATGACGCCCGTCACCGGATCAATGACCAGACCACCTGGCAGGTTCTCGGCCGTATAGCTCAGCTGAGCGCCGCTATCGACGTCCTGGAAGGCATCCTGGAGGCTGATCGGTGCAATCTCTTCCCCGTCACTTCCCGTCTCCACCTGCGGAGCCCGAAGAGTCGCGATTGGCGCATCATTGGTGCCGTTAATGGTAACGGTGAGCAGTGCCGTGTCCGTGCCGCCCTGACCGTCGGAGATCTCGTAGGTGAAGGTCTCGGTGATCACCTCGCCTTCGGCCAGCGCCTGCACCGCCGCGTTGCTGTTGTCCAGCGCGTAGGTGTAGCTGCCGTCTTCGGCAATGGTGACGCTGCCGTAGGTGCCGGTGACCGGCGTACCTGCGGCGGTGTCAGTCCCAGCATTGGCGCCTGCACCGATGCCACTGACGATCAGCGCATCGCTGTCGTTGCCACCATCGGTGTCGGTATCGGGCTGCGCATCGCTGAGCACGTTGCCGGTCGTGGTGCTGGTGTCGCCGGTGGCGACACCCTCATCCAGCTCGGCAGTGTTGTCGAAGGCTTCCGGCGCGACGTTGGCCACCGTCCAGGTGAAGGTCGTGGTGACATCCAAGCCATTCTCGTCAGTACCAGTCAGCGTGACGGTGTAGATGCCGTCATTGTTGTCACCGCCGGTGGAGGCATCCGGTGACAGCGTGCCGCTGATCTCGCCGGTGGTCGGGTCAATCACCAGGCCTTCCGGCAGGTTGTCAGCTGAGAAGCTCAGCCCTGCGCCGTTGTCGACGTCGGTGAAGGCATCAGCGACGCTGAAGGGCGTGATGGGGTCACCATCGTTACCGTTTTGGTCCACCGGCTGCGCCCCATCCACCAGCACCGGCGCATCATTGGTGCCGTTGATGGTGACGGTGAGCAGCGCCATGTCGGTGCCGCCCTGGCCATCAGAGATCTCGTAGGTGAAGGTCTCGGTGATCACCTCGCCTTCGGCCAGCGCCTGCACCGCCGCGT